>NZ_JBYFBS010000003.1:0-566084 GCF_057652315.1 Prosthecobacter sp. Pr1
CTTTTCAGCACCTGCCTCACCGATCCGCCACCGGGTCCTTGCCCACAAAGATGCCCAGCACAGCACCACCGATGACCCAGGCGATCAAGTGATCGGCGATGTTCACCGCCGCATCGCGGCCCGGATTTTCAAACCAGATCCACATCGGCAGGTCGGCGGTCAGGCCGGCGAACAATCCTGCCGCCGCCACGAAGGCAATGCGCGCCGGATAAAACAACGCCGTCTGGGAGAGCAGCGCCGCAATCAACAGGGAGCAGACCAGGCAGCGGATGAAGCTCAAAGTCAGGTTCATCCCCATGCTGACATCAGCTTTGCCCGGACGAACAATGGCATACACGTAGGGGCCGTTCTTCATCGCTTTCTGCTGCTCTGCTACGAAGGCTTTTTTCTCTTCCGCAGTGGCGATTTTCGGCGCCTCACCCATGGCTGGCAGCAAGTAGATACCATGGCCGGAGGTCACGTTGGCCTTGATCACTTCGGCAACCTTGGATTCATCACGAAAGGCGCGGAATCCGTTTTGATGCCAGCCGAGGGCTGTCCACGACACCGCCTCCCAGCCGAAGACGGCCATGGCGGTGAGAACTGCTCCGAGAATGATTTTACCCATGAAGTTTAATAGTGGCTCAAGCTTGAAGGGCAAGCAGGCAATCTGCCAAAACGATCAGGCAATCCTACGAAGAACCCCTCAGCACACGGGCGTCAGCAGCGCCGCGCCGCTGAAGTGCGCCGCCAGATTCTCCACCACCAGCCGGGCCATCTCCGCACGCGTCTCATGCGTTCCGCTGCCGAGGTGTGGCAGCAGCACCGCGTTCTCGCACTGCATCAGCGCCTCCGGCACCTGCGGTTCATTTTCAAACACATCCAGCCCCGCGCCACGAATCGTGCCGTTTTGCAGCGCCGTGATCAGCGCCGCCTCATCCACCACCGAACCCCGCGCGATGTTGATCAGCGTGCCCTTCGTGCCCAGTGCGGCCAGCACCTCCGCGTTGATCAGGTGCTTCGTTGCCGCACCGCCAGGACAGGCCACCACCAAAAAGTCCACCTTTTGCGCGAGCGCGACCAGCGAGTCCACATACTCCCAGCTCACTTCTTGTTTTGTGCGGCCATGATAGGCGATGCGCATCCCATGCGCTTCCAGCCGGTGCGCGATCGCCTTGCCAATGCGCCCCAGACCCACGATGCCCGCCAGCTTGCCGTGCAGCGCATGCGCCAGAGGGAAGGCCCCCTTGGTCCACGCGCCCGCATGCAGGAAACGGTTCGCCGCGATCAGCTTCCGGCTCGTCATCAAAACCAGCGCGCTCGCCGTGTCCGCCACGTCTTCCGTCAGCACGTCCGGCGTGTTCGTCACCCGGATGGCATGCGCTTTGCACCAGTCCACCGGCACGCCATCATACCCCACGCCAAACACGCTGATGATCTCAAGATTCGGCAGCTGCTCCAGCAATGGCACCGGCGACACACTGCCCCCGGCCATCACGATGCCGCGGATTTCCGCCCCCACATCGGCCAGCAGCGCCGCCTTGTCCTCCGCATGGAAGTAATCATGACACACATGCGCCGCCAGCAGCGGCTGCATGAGGAAGTCCGGCAACGGGGCGAGAATGAGAACAGGGTTTTTTTCCATGGGATGTTATGAACGTGATTTTTTCCAGTCCTGCGGTGGCGTCAGGCGCACGCCCTCCGGCCATTTGGCGCCTTGCTGGATCCAGTCGTGAATGGTCTGCTCGTAATCGCGCTCCAGCCGTTCAGGGGTGGGCGGCATGGCCACGGGGTTGTCATGGCCCAGCAGCAGGACCTTGTAGAGCCGGCTTTGATGCGGCGCTCCCGGCACGATCACCGGCCCGCTGCGCCCGCCCTTCATCGCCCGCTCCTTGGTTTCCAGGTTCAGTCCGGCAAACTCATACCGATGCTGGTGGCACTCCAGGCAGCTCTTCTCCAGGATCGGCTTCACACGGCGCACAAAATCCACGGGGTCGTTCTTCAGCCGCGTCAGCTCCATCACGCAGGCAGGAAGCGCCGCGCCCAGCGCCAGTGCAATGCGAAGAAATCGGCTCATGAGTTCATCATCCGGTGGCAGCCCCGCCTGACAAGCAGCGATTCAGCCCGGACGATTCCGCATCATGTCCGCCACTTGCGCAAAGAACGTGCTGATGATGGGCGCCTCGGGGTCCGGCACCGCCACTTCGGTCATCGCCTCACCCATCAGTTTCATCCAGCGGTCCCGCTCTGCCTCACCGATGGAAAACGGCATGTGCCGGCCGCGCAGACGCGGATGCCCGCGCTCCTCGATATAGGTCTGCGGCCCGCCGAAACGATACACAATGAAATCCGCCAGCCGCTTCTCCGCATTCTCCCAGTCATCCGGCGGATACATCGTGCCGATCACATCATCCACCCGCACCCGCCGGTAAAACGCCGTCACCATCTCGCGCAGCTTGGTTTCGCCCACCCGGGCGCAGAGAGTTGAGAGTTCATCCATGGGAGCAGAGTAGAGATGGCCGCCAGGAAACGCAAAAAAGATCAAAGAACCAAACCTTCCGAATCTGACTCATTTTTTGTCCTTTTTTGCGTCTCCTTGCGGCCGCCCATCTTCAGTTTTCAGGAATTCCCCCGAAAGTTTCGTCTCTCACAGGACGGATGATTGACTCTCCGATCCAACTCGTTCGTATCTAACCCATGAAAATCGCGCTCACCCTCCTCACTCTCTTTCTCATGGCCTCCCTTGCCCCGACCTCCTCTGCTGCTGACGCCGCCAAAACTGAAACCGCCATCATCGGTGGCGGCTGCTTCTGGTGCGTCGAGGCGCAGTACCTCCTCGTCAAAGGCGTCAAGAATGTCGTCAGCGGCTACGCCGGCGGCAAAACCGAAAACCCCACGTACGAAGACGTCTGCACCGGCGACACCGGCCACGCCGAAGTCATCAAGGTCGAGTTCGATCCCGCCGTCATCAGCTACAAGGAAATCATCGATCTCTTCTGGGACGCGCATGACCCCACCAGCGTGACCAAGGAAGACGGGGTGCATCACGGCAAGTTCCTGCCCAAAGGCACCGCCTTCCAGGGCAACGACTACGGCACCCAGTACCGCTCCGCCATCTACTACACCAGTGAAGAGCAGCACAAGATCGCCGAAGCCTCCAAGATCGAAGTGCAGAAGAAGTGGAAAGATCCCATCGCCACCGAGATCGCCCCGCTGAAAAAATTCTACCCCGCCGAAGACTACCACCAGAACTTCAAAGCCCTCCATCCCGACCAAGGCTACGTCCGCGCCGTCGTTGATCCCAAGACCGAGAAGTTCAAGCACAAGCTCGAAGAGAAGGGCAAGATCAAGCCCGAGGCGAAGTAACCACCCACCGTGAACTGGTCCGCGCTCTCCAAGTGCGGTTTCCGATTTAGCCCAAGCCGCAAGGCTTGGGCTTTTTTGTTTAAACGACCGAGGTATTTTTTGAACAAACCTAGAAACGATCTTTCTCCGTCATAGGTTCTGGATTTATCTGGCCGCAGGGTCGCCATTCTGGCAGAACGGGCCTCCATTGATTTAACCATGAGTTCCTCCCGAATCATTCTTTGCCTCGCTTTATTTGGCGCGAGCCTGGGAGTTTGCCGCCAGGCACTCCGCCTCACCGACAGACCTCAGGAATTCCGGTCGCTGGCAAAGCTGGTCAGAGGCAGTACCACATATGGGGGCGCGTATGAATGGCTGGCTTTGCCTGCGGAGTTTTACACGAACATGGTGGAAAGCCTGGAATCGGAAGAACTTAAACGACGGGCTTGGAAGCGATTGTCGGTTTCAAATCCCGAGCTGACAAAATCGCAGATCAAAATTCAGGCCACCCGAACCAGGGCAAGCGGAATTCTCAATGTTCTTGCCACGGGTTCGGAGCCACGCGGAACAAGAATTTTTCTAGATGCCTTGATGGATGAGTTCATTGCCTGGAGAATGAGCGTGGTAGAGGTGGCGGCAAACAAAGCCCTCCACGCCTTCCTTCAAAAAACTGCGCGTTCGCATGAAATGGAGCCGCCTGCGGTCATCCTGGAAAAGTTCTTCTCCAGGATGGAAGCCGCCAGACATGGGGCGGACCAGAAAGTGGTGGCTCCCTATCTGGAAACTCTCCGGCTCCCACTCAAAGACCTGCCAGGGCAGCCCGGGTCGGAAGATAGCGGGAAGGCAGCACCAGATCATACCACCCACCTCGACCAAAACGTTCGGGAACTTGAAGCCAGAGTGCATTCCTATTTGTCCGATGCTGCAGAGTTGGTGAGGACCACTGAAATACAGGCGCTGGAGCAGGGGCCTCATCAAAAACAGTTCGAGCAGCTGGAGTTGTTCACGGGTACTTTCCTCGGGATAGATCCCACACAGATTGCCATCCAGGAACGTGCCACTCCCGCCACCGAGTACGTCGAAGACTGGCGCTGGCCCATCGCAGCGGGCGCCGGTGGTGGCGGTCTGTTGGGTGCCTTCGTTGGTCTGGTGCTGAGTTTGATCATCGTGCGCTCTTCCGTGCCACCTTCTAACTTGCCGCCTGGCATCCGCTCTGCCGAAATCGGGCAGCATTAATTTTCACCATGATTGTCTTCCGCTTTTTGCTTCGCCTCGGCATCATTCTGGGCTGCGCTTATATCGGCGCACTCATCGGTGCCAAATTTCAAGAATACCGCATTCTTGGCAGACCTGAGGCGTTTCGTTCGGAGGCAAAGCTTGTGGCAAACGTTCAGTTCATCAACCGCGAGCTGGAGGAGAGGAAGTTAGGGCTGAGTGAAGGCACCACATCTGACACTCTGGAAAGCGCTGAAATGAGCCGCCGCGCTTGGGAACGTCTGAGCGCACTGAGCCCCGATATCCACAAGGGTGAGATCGCCATCCGTGCCACCCAGACCAAAGGCAGCGGCACCATTAACCTTTTCGCGACCGGGCCGGAGCCCAAATCCACTCGGATCTTTCTCGATGCCTTGCTGGATGAGTTCATCGCCTTCCGGCGGGACGTTCGTGAGAAAACGCTGGGCGGGGCGCATCAGAAGGTGCTCAACGAAGCGACTGCCCTGCAGAAGGAGATGAAGGAGGCTGAAGCCTCTCTGGAGAAAGCACGTGCCAGCGCGGGCTCGGTCAGCGCCAATCTGGAGCATGTGCGCCTCCTGGCCCGCCTCACCACACTGCGAAACGAGCGTGACGAGCGCCGCTTCAAAATAGGAACCATGCCCGAAAACGATGCCGCACGCACCCTGATGCAAACCCGGCTATCCGCCATCGAACTCGAAATCAAGGGCATGGAAACCCAGCTCCAGCGCCAGGAAGCCGCCGCCTCCGAGCTTCGCGTGCTCACCGAAAAATTTGATGCAGTCAAACAGGCCTACGACAAAAAATTCGAACAGGCGGGCGAGCTCCAGACCTCCATCGAGGATGCGGATTTCGTCGTCATCCAGGAACGCGCCACCCCTGCCTTCGTAATCGTCGAAGAATGGCGGCTGCCCGTTGTCGTAACTGCCGTCGGCGGCGGCCTCATCGGCCTGGTGCTGAGCCTCCTGCTCGTGAGTTCTCCCAGGCCACCGCAAAGGCCAAGGGGGATGAGTCGATCGTGATCCCGGCTGCCAGCTCGTTCAGTACCGGACCACATCCTCCCCTCCCCGCACCACATCGTCACTTGCATCCCGTCCCTGCGTGCTTCATTCGCGGCGCTTGCAACCACTCCACCTCATCGACGCCATCGGCCCCTTCTTTCGCGGGCATGACGTGCGTACGATCAACTGGTCCAAGATCCCCTGGCACCACCTGCCAAAGGCTCGCGATGCCGCTGCGGATGCCTGGTGGGCGCAGGTACGGGAGGACGTCACGCGCTTCGCCGATCAAGCCTCGTCTTGGGGCTTCAATGCCGTCTCCCTCGATGACGTAACCCATCTCGCCGATCACGTCTGGCTGGAGCCGGAGCTGCGCGCACGCATCGCCCTCTACCGCGAGGAATTCGCCCGCTGCTTCGAGATCTTCACCTCACGCGGCCTGCAGATTCATCTGACGATGGATGTGATGACCTACACGCCGGAACTGCGGAGGCGCATGACGGATGCCAAGCGCGAGGTGAACGACTACCTCGCCGAATTGCTCGATGGTTTCTTCACCAGCTTCCCGCAGGTGGCAGGCATCATCCTGCGCATTGGCGAAGCCGATGGCAAAGGCGTGCACGATGAATTCCGCAGTGAGCTCGTCATCCAAAAGCCCGCGCAGGCGCGCCAGCTCCTGCTCGATCTGCTGCCCGTGTGCGAGAAGCACGCACGCCGCCTCATCTTCCGTACCTGGACGGTGGGCGCCTATCGCATTGGTGATCTGATGTGGCACCGCGGCACTTTCACCCGCGTGTTTGAAGGCCTCACCAGCCCGGCGCTCGTCATCTCCATGAAATACGGCGAGTCCGATTTCTTCCGCTACCTGCCGCTGAACTCCAACTTCTTCCGCACCGACGTGGCCAAGATCGTCGAGCTGCAAACTCGGCGCGAGTACGAAGGCTGCGGTGAGTACCCCAGCTTCACCGGCTGGGAATACGAACGCTACGCGCACGAGCTCAAGCACGCGAAGAACGTCATCGGCTGCATGGTCTGGTGCCAGACCGGCGGCTGGGTCCCCTTCCGCCGCATTGCATTGATCGATCCCGAAGCCATCTGGATCGACCTCAACACCTTCGTCACCATCCGCCTCATCAAGGACGGCATGCCCGTGGAAGACGCCGTGCGCGCCTTTGCCAAAGAGCGCTCCCTCGGCGATGCCGAAGCCCTCATCGAACTTCTGCGCTACTCGGACGAGGTGATCCGTGAGCTGCTCTACGTAGAAGAATTCGCGCAGCAAAAACTCTTCTTCCGCCGCGTGCGCATCCCGCCGCTGCTCCAGGTGTATTGGGGCAACATCTTCATCAATCACAGCGTCAAAAAGCTGCTGCTCTACTTTGTGCAGGAGCCGGAGGCCGCCCTGCGCAGCGCCGCGCGTTGCATGGGCCGGCTGGAGCAGATGATCGCTCTCGCCCCCCGCGCCGGTGTGCCCGTGGCCGATCTCGAGTACATGCGCGACACCTTCCGCCTTCTGGCGCTGGCGCGTGAGTACTACTTCACCGAGTTCACCCCCGAAATGGAGACTCGTCTCCGCGAAGCCAAGCGCGCCTACAAAGCCACTTACGCCAAGCGCGGCCTGCGCGCCCGCTATCGCATCAAGACCGACTTCAAGCCCTTCTGGCTCCACCGCCGCTACCTCGGCTGGGCCATCGAGCTCCTCATGCGCCGCCGCCGCGGCTACCGCCTCATCGACCGCCTGCTCATCCTGCACGTCCTCTCCATGATCTACCGCGTCATCGCCCTGCGGAAGCCGCACTGGATTCCCGGCTTTGCCAAGGAAAGCGCCATGGGCGTGGACGTGGTTTTTCGGTAGTACGACAGACACTCCTGTCTGTCGATCAGCGCTCACGCATCACCCGAACTCACGCAAATCCCACCCCACACGCCACCTTTTTCATGATGCGTGCTTCCAAGGTTGGGTTCTCTAAGGATGGACATGCTTGTCCGTCATTTGAGAAGGGTGGGGCTCGTTGAGAGCGCTGGCCGACAGACAAGAGTGTCTGTCGTACCTCAGATCTTCGGCTCCCACCCCTTGCGGTAGCCACCGTCGCGGCCCCAGAGCTTCAGCGCCTCCGCGTTATCCAGCACCTTCCCCGTCTTCGGATCACACTTCACCACCGTATTCGTGCGGTACGCCATGTTGCCCAGGTGGCACATCATCGTGCTTTTCTGGCCTTCTTCGATGGGGCTGTTCAGCTTCGCATTGCCACGGATGGCCTCGATGAAATTGCCCATGTGCGCGGGGTCACCGCCGCCTGCGCCTTTACCCTTGCTCATCTCCACGCCCTTCAGGTCGTAGTTGATCCAGGAGTCACGAGCGATGGCCATGGTGCCGTTGTCGCCATAGAACATGACTTCCGCCAGCGGCTTCTCCGCCGCACGTGCGTGGGAGCTGCTCTGCACCCACTCGCAGCCGGCGTGGCCGAAATCATACACCGCCGTTCCCGTGTCGGGCGTTTCCTGCGCATCATCGTAGAAGTAGCGCCCACCGTTGTAGGTGGTGCGCAGCGGATACTCGCCCTTGAGGCCCCAGCGCAGGATGTCCAGCGTGTGGATGCCGTTGTTGCCCAGCTCGCCATTGCCCCAGTGCCAGAACCAGTGCCAGTCGTAGTGCGCGAGCGATTTGAAATCATGCTTCGCATCATCCGGCACAGGGCCCTGCCAGAGGTTGTAATCGATGTCCGGTGACGCCGGCTTCTCGTTCGTCGCCACGGACTTGCGCGTGTTGTAGTAAAATCCACGGCCAAAGCGCACGGGACCGATGGCACCACCATGCAGCGCCTCGATCGCCTCCTTCATCCACGTCCGGCGCTGATTCCCCATCTGCACCAGACGGTCATACTTCTTCGAAGCCGCCACAATCATCTCCGCCTCATGCGCGTTCTGGCTGCCGGGTTTCTCCACATAGACATGCTTGCCCGCCTGCATGCACAGCAGCGCGGCCGGGGTGTGCCAGAAATTCGGTGTGGCGATGAAGACCGCATCCAGCGTCTTGTCGTCCAGGATGGTGCGGAAATCCTTCACACCCACGCAGGAGACCTTCTGCGTGTCATTGACCACCTTGAGGCCCAGTTCGAGACGCTTCGGGTCCACTTCGGCCAGATAGGCGATCTCCACGCCCGGGATTTTGAGCAAGGCCTGCACGTGCTGCATGCCACGCCCCAGCGCCACCACCGCCACTTTGACCTTCTTGCCCGCTTCATCAGCGGCATAGATTTTCGGAAGAGCGGACACCGCCGCGAGCGCGGACGTTTGGTGGAAAAAAGTGCGGCGGTTCATGTGAGTGAGAGCAAATCGGCACCGGAGGGGCCTGTCTTGCACGCCAATCCATTCACCAGCAGCCTGAGAGTTGACCACGGAATACACTGAATACACAGAAACTGAACCAGACTCTGGATTCCGTGTATTCAGTGTATTCCGTGGTTGATTCAATTCCGGCCAAATCTAAGCCGATGCAGAGCCGTACTTTCCCCGTGCATCCGGCCCATTTTCGCCCACTATCGGGGCTGCCACCATCCGCCATGACTTTCGCCGAACTTCACCGCATCTATCACCAGCCCTTTTTCGACCTCCTCAAGCAGGCCCGCGCCGTGCATGACGAGCATTGGACCGGCAACGAAGTGCAGCTCTGCACCCTGCTCAGCATCAAGACCGGCGGTTGCAGCGAAGACTGCGGCTACTGCGCCCAGAGCGCCCGCTACAGCACCGGCCTGCAGAAGGAAAATCTCATGCCCAAGGAGCAGGTCATGGAGCGCGCCCTCGCCGCCCGTGCCAGCGGCTCCACCCGCTTCTGCATGGGCGCCGCTTGGAAAGGCGTGCGCAAAGGCACCCAGAAATTCGATCAGGTGCTCGACATCGTGCGCGACGTTTCCAAGCTAGGCATGGAAGTCTGCGTCACCCTCGGGGAGCTCGGCGCAGATGAGGCCACCGATCTCAAGGAAGCCGGCGTCACCGCCTACAACCACAACGTGGACACCTCCCCGGAGCATTACCCGAACATCGTCAGCACCCACACCTTCGACGACCGCCTGCGCACCATCCGTCACGCGCAGGATGCCGGCATGTCAGTCTGCTGCGGCGGCATCCTCGGCCTCGGCGAGACCATCGAAGACCGCCTCAAAATGTTGGAAGTCATTTCCAATTTCAATCCCCAGCCCGAGAGCATCCCGATCAACGCCCTCATGCCCATCAAAGGCACACCGATGGGCGACAATGAAGTCGTTGATTCCTTCGCCTTCATCCGCATGATCGCCGTCACCCGCATCGCCGTGCCGAAGGCCAAGGTGCGCCTCAGCGCCGGCCGCACGAATCTGAGCCGCGAAGCCCAGGCCCTCGCCTACTTCGCCGGAGCCAATTCCATCTTCTACGGCGACAAGCTCCTCACCGCCGCCAACCCGCGCGCCAACGAGGACATGAAACTCCTCCGCGACCTCGGCCTCGCACCCCAGGCCCCCAATCCCGAAATGGAAGCCCCGGAAGCCACCGAAGGCCGCCCGCTGATGCCCTGCTGCACTGAGGAGCATGCCTGTGAGATGGAGAAGGCGAGCGGGTGCTGCTAGAAATCTATTTCGCTATTTCATTCGACTGCAACTTTGCGAAAGCCTTGCGTAAAAATGGCCCGGAGTCGCTATCTAAAAGCGTCAATTGGAAGCCATCAGTGGAAGCAATGGCGCGTGAAAACACCCACTTCTGGTCTTTGACATTCAGGGTGAATTCCCAATAAGTTTCTGGGGTGGTTGAGTTGCCTAATCTGAATGAAACTTGTGGTGAATCATCAGATATTTGATCCAGCTTCAGTTCGGTAATTTTGTTGTTCGCCTCAAACTCTTTTCTGGACTCCATCAGCGTTTCATCCCTGAGCCGTATTGTGGCATATTCATACAATGCATCACGGAACATTCCCGGAAATTCCTTGAGCAACGCATCCAGCTTATCTTTTGCTCTCGATACGTCTGTCTGTGCAACTACTAAGGTTGAAACAAGCAGCAAAGCAAGTGAGGCAAAGATTCGGCAATAACTCGGTGAATTCATAGATGGAATTAATGAAGCTATTCTGTTTATCGTAAAGCTTATCACACCGCCGCCTTCAGCAGCCGTGCCAGATACATCCCCGCCGTCTTGCCCACCTCCACCACTTCCGCGTGGTGCAGCGTCTGCGCTCTCAATCCGGCCGCCCAGTTGGTGAGCATCGAAATCCCCGCGACCTCCATCCCCAGCGCACGGGCTTGAATCGCTTCCGCCACCGTGGACATGCCCACAGCATCCGCACCCAGCGTGCGCAGCATGCGAATCTCCGCCGGCGTTTCATACTGCGGGCCGAGCAGCCCCGCATACACGCCCGCATGCAGCTTCAGGCCGATCTCCAAACTCGCCGCGTGGAATTTTTCACACCACGCCCGCGAATAGACCTCGCTCATGTCATGGAAGTTCGGCCCACCAAGCAACGGCGTGGTGCCTTGGAGATTGATGTGATCGGTGATGAGCATCAACCCGCCCACATGAAAATTCTCATGGATTGCCCCCGCCGCATTCGTGAGCACGACACGCTTCACGCCGATCCCGTGCATGAAGCGGATGCCCGCCGTGACCTCATGCGCCGTGAGCCCCTCATACAAATGCCGCCGCCCCTGCGCCAGCAGGATGGGCTTGCCGTGATGCTGCGCCAAAACAAACCGCCCCGCATGCCCCGGCACCGTGGAAGCACTCAATCCCGGCACCTCGCCATACGCGACTTCACTCTCGATTCCAAATGCATCCGCCACGGCTCCGAGACCGGAACCCAGCACGATGGCAGTTTCAGGACGGGCGTTTTGAAGGGCGATGAGGGACATATTGTGGACCACTATCTGGCGGCAATCCTCTCCTTCAACTCCTCATACAGCCGCTCCACCTCCGGCATCTCAATCCCCGCTGCTTTCGCCTGGCGCACCGGCTCGCCCCAGATCGCCTCCAGCTCCACCTCGCTGCCTGCCAGAAAATCAATGAGGCTGCTCGGCTTGTACGCAGACATCGTGCGCGTCCGCTCGATCATGTCATCAATCAGCGACAGCGGAATCGCATGTCCCAGCCGCCCTGCCGTTTGGATGATCTCACGCATCAAATCCCGCACTCGCTGCTCCAACACCGGATCCGCCAAAATCGCCGCCGTGTCCTTCCCACCCGCAGCAATCGAAAGACCGTTGAAGGGAATATTCCACACCAGCTTCTTCCACCGCGCCGTGAGCAAACTGGGCTCCACCTTGCACTCAATATCACAACGCCGGAACTCTGCCGCCAGTGCCTTCGTGCGCACCTGCGGCGCACCACTGTGCTCGCCCAGTGCAATCTGCCCCTGCGCGATGTGATGGATCACACCCGGCGCAATCCGGTTGATGCACACAAAGCACAGCCCGCCCAGCACATGCGCAGAGCCAAAGTGCCGCGCTAGGAAGTCATCGCTGCCCAGTCCGTTTTGCAGCGTGAGGATCATCGTCTTTTTGTGCAGCAGCGGCGGCAGCAAAGAGAGCAACGCCTCATTCGCCGTGGCCTTCATCGCGATGATCACCAGATCGCACTCCCCGATCTCCGCTGTGCTGCGGTGGCAGTGCACTTGCGGCAGATCGAAGTCGCCGAGAGGACTGCTGATCTTGAGCCCGTGCTGCTTCACCTGCTCATAATCCGAGCGCATGAGAAAATGCACCTCATTTCCATGCTGCGCCAGCCGCCCGCCATAGTAGCAGCCGACGGCACCGGAGCCGATGATGGCGATGCGTGGATGATCCAGATTCATAGGCGCAGTGTGGGGTGCATCGGTGATTCTTCAAATCATCACAAGCATAAGTAGTGCGGGCAATCCTGCCCGCGAAGGACGCGCTCAAATGCGGGCAGGATTGCCCGCACTACTTCACCATCAAATAATGCCGCGTCTTGCCATGCCTCTGCTTGTTCGTCAGTGGCGGCAGGTCGAGGTGGAAGAAATGGCGCAGGGTCTTGGTGTGGTGCTTGAGCGTCTGCTTTGCAGCCTCCTTCAGTTCCTTCCACCTCCTCCATGGATGATCCGGCGCATGCGTGATGTGCCTCAGCAAACTCAGCCATTCCACATACGCACGTGAGATGTCCCCTTCCGCAATGCCCGCCTTCAAGTCCTGCGCTCCCGGCTGCTCCGGATGCAGCAGCGCATCGAGCAATTCCGCCGCGCCTTCGCCGTAGTCATCCGGCAGACCATTCTCGAGATAGCCGTGATGATTCACAAATCCATACGTGCCACGACACACCGCCGCGAGTCGTTCGGAACCGCAGTTCAGCGGTAGATCAAATTTGGAGCCGCTGCGCAGATTCGCCAGGTGATGCACCAGATCATCCGCAGGATAGCTTTCATCCTCCAGCGCCGCCACAATCGCCAGTCCTTCACCGTGCTGGAAGAAGCTGAAGATTTCTCCACGCCGCGTCGGCACACCATCGGCATCGATCAGACCCAGTGTGCGCCATGCATGAATCGGTGATCCGCCACGCGGTTCGCGATCAGTCGTGGCCGTTTCGGCCATGTGAACCCCAGTCGCGTTTTGCACCACGATGCTGCGTTCCTGCGGTGCAAAGAGCAGCCTGCCATGACCATCCTCATAGGCCATCACCTCGATGGGCGCGAGATCGAAGCACGCAAAGACCAGGTTCTCCTTCGTGACTGTGCCGATGAATTCAGGGGCCACATCTGGGATGACGTCTTCGCCATGGTCGAGGATGGCCTTCGCGAGGTCACCCGCATGCAGCACGGTGATTTCCTCCAGCGGTATCGTTTCTGCGTTGCGCGGCAGCTTGAGCAAACGGCGAATCGACTTCGTCGGCTTCACGTCATCTCCCACCGGCGTGCCTAGGCTGATTTCGACGCCGTAGGTCACTTCCTTCTCGCGGCGGATTTTTCCCACGCGGCCGATGCCGTGAGCAAACTTCGCGGCGAAAGCCGGAACACTCAGCACCGCATGCACACGGCTCAGGGGCACGCGTTGCAGTGCATGGCGATGCTTGCGCTCCCACTCACCGTAGGAGTTCAGGATCTGCTTTTCCGTGGCTTCCAGTCCAAAGAGCGCCTTCGCATTCTCATGCTGCGGATGCACCACGTTCGGCTCCAGTTCCTCCAGCCCCAGCAGCGGCGGTACTTTGGCAAACAACCTGCCCGCAAAGCGTGTGGCGGCCTCGAAAGGATTCTCCTCCCTCAGCGCGGCGTGCTTCATCACGCGCAAAAAAATCGGCCATGCCAGCAGGGTGCTGCGGTGCAGCCGCGCAGGCCGCGCATCAAAGATGGAAGGGCTGTCACGGCTGGTGATCACATGGCCCTTGTCATCCAGGCCGCGTCTTCCGGCGCGGCCATACATCTGCAGCAGTTCATCCGGCGCGAGTTTGTGCTCGCTCTTGCCATCGTGAAACGTCGTGCCCGCCACATGCACGCTGCGCACGGAGAAATTGATGCCTGCCGCGAGTCCCATCGTCGCTGCGATAACGCGGAGCTGCCCCGCTTTCGCCAGCGGTTCGATCACACCCGCCCGTGCGCCATACGAGAGTCCGCTGTGGTGAAAAGCCACGCGTTTTTCCAGCAGCGTGGCCAGATCTTTTCCACATACCGCACGCTGTTCCGCCGTGAGCTCCAGCGGATCACCCATCGGCAGATCAGCGGCCAGCCTGCGCGCAATCGACTCCGCCTCCTTGCGTCGCGGAGCAAAGATCAGCAGCGGCGCAAGATCGGCCATCATCACCGCCGCCGCAAAGCGCGGCCAGTAGTTCTGAAACTGCTTCTGCCGCTGCGGCAGCGTCTCCATCGGCACCTCTTCCAGTGGCACGGGCCGTTCACGCGTCATCACCACTTCCGCCTTGCGGCCCAGACTCACCAGCCACGCCGCCACATCCTCAGGGTTTGCCACTGAGCCGCTCAGCAGCAGCAGCCGCGTGTCCTGCGGTGCCAGCGCGATGGCTGCCTCGTAGTTCGCACCCCGCGAGTGGTCCGAGATCATCTGGTATTCATCAATCACCAGCAGCGCCGGACCTTCGCCCCGCACGAGCCGCTCGATCTGCGTCTCCAGCGTGGCCACGACGACAGGCGCATCCACATTCTCCGCGATGTCCCCCGTGGCGATGCCCACATTCCACTTCGCCTCTTTCCACTCGGCGTACTTGTCATTCGCCAGCGCCCGCGTCGGCACCGTGTAGATCGCCGGACCCTGCAAATGCCGTCCCTGATGCAGCAGCTCAAAAATGTAGGTCTTCCCCGCCCCGGTCGGCGCGCTGACGACCACGTCACAGCCCGAACGCAGCAAATTCACCGCCTGGTGCTGCCACGGATCGGGGAGTTTGAGCTGGTTGAGAGATGGAAGCATGCGCCGCTCTCTATGACGCACGAATTCAAGCTTGTCACGAACCAGGCTTGTTCGTATCCTTAATGCATGGCCACCAGCGTATCTTATCTCTTGCAAGAGGCATTGCAGCTGTCTGCAGACATGCGCATCGATCTCGCGGAGCAGTTGATGGAAAGCGCATCTCCTTCGACTGAGGCGATCTCGGAGCAGATGAAGATCGTGCGCACGCGAATGAGCAATGTGGAGCGCGGTCTTTCGCGGCTGGTGGAGGCAGATGCGGCGCATCAGATGGTCCGCGAGGCTCTCTCTGCGAAAGCATGACGCTGCATTTCGAATTGGAGGCACTCGAGGAGTATCGCGATGCGGCGATTTACTCCAAGACAAGGTTTGGTCTTGGCGAAGACTTTGTGCAGGCCATGGAAGCAGCCCTGGAAACCATCGCACACGATCCCGCCCTGTTTCAGCTTGTGGGCAATGGCGTGCGGATCTTCCGCCTGAAGCGTTTTCCTTATCATCTCTACTACCATCATGATGCAGAGGAAGAGAAGATCACGATCTATGCCGTGGCTCATCACAGCCGTCGGCCTGGCTACTGGCGCAAGCGTCTGCGGTAGGTGCACAAGACCGGCTTGAATCTTCAATACGCCCCGGTATTTCTTTCCGGTAGCTTCTGAAAAGCTGTGCCAACGAAACGTTTCCCGGATTGCGGCTTTTCATATCCGCACTCCTCATGCTGCTGAACGGCTGCAATGCGGGAACCATGACCGTCGGCTACTATGACGGCACCACTGGCGAAGCCAGCAAGACCACGTACTCCAAGTACTACGACAATGGCGACTGGCTTCTGAAGGACAAGCTCGGGCTCGTCATCCTCGTGGATCACGACAAAAAAGTCATCCCAGTCGCGCATGGCACAGCGCAGGCGTTCGGAGCACTCGGGCCACGCGATTCCCTCGTTTCCGGCAAGCTCTCGATTGTTCTGTGGAACTTCGATTCTGTGCCTCATCAGGAAAAGTTCAAACGCATGACGGTCCCCAGCGGGTCACTGGATTTCCAAAATGAAGTGCTCACCGCCGCTCCGCAGAAGGAGACAGAAACCGAGGCTGGCAGCTTTCCGATCTTCAACTACGGCACTTCCATCCATGTGACCCTTGAGGTGGAGGTGGCCGAAAAGCCACGTTACATCGAGCTGGATCTGCTGCGGCGCACCAAAGCTCAGTTGAATCAGTACTTCTCCGGCGGTGCAGCGCGCCCCTATCCTTGGGGCGCTCGCAGCGTCAATCAGTGAACGATTCCACCACCCGTTCCAGCTCTCGTAGATTCGCCCGCGCCTGCGATTCATATCGCTCGCGTGCCCATGCGGTGAGGTAGATCTTCTCACGCTTCAAAAAGCCAGTCAGAATCTCCGCACGCTTCTCTGCATACACCGCCTGCGGCACCCACGCATACTCCGCACGAATCTGCCGCTCATACTCCAGCACACGCTCCAAGGGCTGTGCGAAGATGGCCAGATCAATGTCGATGATCCAGGCATCATCCTCTCCTTCTCCCGGCTGATGTGACTTCGTCAGCAAAATGAGCCGCGCCACCTCGCGCGCCATTTCATGATTGCCGAGCGCCTCCAGCGCCATCTTTGCGCTAAGTTCTTCGTTCTCGCTGCCCTGAGGGTCATACACCGCATCATGAAACCACAAGGCCATCTCGATGAGGTCCGGCTTCGCGATCAAACCCGACACCTTGGCTTCATCAAAGCATCGGAGGCACTCCTCAAGATGTTGCAGCGTATGGTACGCACGCTGCGGCTCCGAATAGCATTCCAGCAGCCGCGCATGCCAGACGGAGGCCTTGCCCGACAAACTCAGACGTCTCCAAAGGTTTTCCAAGCGTACGTTTGAAGTCATCATGAGGAGGAAACAATTTGAGACACAGGGTTGCAATTGCCAGACGAAGCTGCAAACCCTGAGTTATTCACAGCAATCATCTCACCCCCGCGCTTGAATCCAGATCACAGCACGGTATCGCTGAATGCACACATGGATTGCCGCCAAAATGAAATCGTTTCCAGCCTGATGACCTCGTATCACGAGGTGGGCGGGATCAACCATGTCGATTGCGGCAATCTGCCGTCCAAACGTGCCATTGCCACGCTCTGCGAGGATCTTCTTCATCTGCTCTTTCCCGGCTTCTTTTCCGACGAGGCCGTGTCCTCTCAGGAACTGGAGCTGATGACGAACGAACTCGTCGCCAGCATCCGTGAGCGCCTGAATGTGGAGGTGCGCCGCAGCCTGCGCCTCAATGGCAGCCATGAAAATCGTGATGCCGAAGCCGCTGACGTGGTGTGCAGTTTCTTGATGAGGCTGGCCGAAGTGCGTGCCCTGCTGAAAATGGATGTGGAGGCCGCCTACGCCGGAGATCCCGCAGCGCGTGGGTTTGAGGAAATCATCCTCGCCTATCCCGGACTCGAAGCCATCGCGATTCAGCGCACGGCCCATGTGCTTTACCTGAAGAACGTGCCGGTGATCCCGCGCATGATGACGGAGTGGGCGCACAGCCGCACCGGCATCGACATTCACCCCGGCGCGGAGATCGGCTCGCATTTCTTCATCGACCACGGCACTGGCGTGGTCATCGGTGAGACCGCCACGCTGGGAAATCACGTGAAGCTGTATCAAGGCGTCGGCCTTGTGGCGCGCTCCCTCGCCGCCGGGCAGGCTCTGCGGGGCAAGAAGCGCCACCCCACGCTGGAAGACCACGTCACCGTGTATGCCAATGCGACGATTGTCGGCGGCGACACGATCATCGGTGCGCGCAGCACCATCGGCGCAAACGTATTCATCCTCGAATCTGTGGCCCCCGACATGCTCTACGCTCTGGGTGAGCAGGAACACAAGGTGCAGGTCAAAAAGAAGAAGTGAGCATGCTCGATCTCTCCCAGCTGAATTTTGATTTTTCCGCCCTGCCGCACTGGGTGCCGTTTCGCAAGGTGCGTGACCTCACGCCCCCGCCAGAACCGGCGGAGGCTTCAGCGGAGGAACCCATCCCGGATGGCCGCGATGCGGAACTGGAGGAGCAGACGCGGGCCATGCTGCTGGCACTGGATCTGCCGGGCGGAGCCAAACTCGTCACCGTGGCATGGAATGCGCGCCTGCGCAGCACGGCAGGCTATGCGCGCTATCCGGGCTGGGCCATTGAGCTGAACCCGCGGCTGCGTGAGTTTGAAGGCCAGGTGGAGCGCACCCTGAAGCATGAGCTGGCGCATTTGATCGCCTACCATCGCAGCGGCCGCAAACGCATCGAGCCGCATGGCCGCGAATGGCGTCAGGCCTGTGCGGATCTCGGCATCGCCGGTGAAAAAGCCCACCACCGTCTGCCGCTGCCGCGCAATGAAGTCGAACGCAAGCTGACTTACGCCTGCCCCGCCTGCCAGACCACCGTGCAGCGTGTGCGCAAGTTCCGCCGCCCCACCGCCTGCCTGCGCTGCTGCCGGTTGCATGCCGGCGGCCAGTATGACGGGCGCTTTCGTCTCGCGTTGGTGACTAAAAATTAGTTGCTGGGATACGCGTCTTTCCTCCAAACTCGGGCCTCCAGGCTGCGTTTATGCTTGACCTAGGTGCTCCTACCCGCTGCTTTAGCGTCACTCTCAACCCTTCCGTCATGAAAACCGCTTCGCGTTTCCTCTCTCTTGCTTCCGTCTGCCTGTTCGCCGCCAGCGCCAGTGCGCAGCTCGCAGAAGAATTCCACACCTGGACGAACACCTCCGGCAAAACGGTGGAGGCGACCCTGATTTCGGTCGATGCCGTTGCCAAGACGCTGAAGATCAAGACGAAGGACGGGCGCGAGTTTGATGTGGCCATTGCCAATCTGAGCCCGGCTGACTTTGAATACGCCAAGGGACGCTATGCCGCCATGCAGGCCGCCCCTGCTGCCGCACCCGCAGTGGCGATGCCTGCGACTCCAGCGGGTACACCCCCTGCCACGCCCCCCGCTGCCGCGCCCAAGGGAGGTGCCAAAACCGCTGCCGTCGTGAAAAAACCTGCGCCCCCGAGGCCTGCCATCGCGGTGGTACCAGCGGCCAAATTCAAAGCCCCCTCGGCCAACGATTACCTCAGTGGCGTCGCCAAAGTGCGGCCGCGCCTGATTCACAACGCCGCTGGCTGGGCGGCGCTGAAAGGTCAGATCGCAGCGGATCCTGTGCTGGCAAAAATCATGGAGGCCATGAAAGCCTCCGGGGAGGATCTTCTGCTGGATCCGGAGCTCACACGCATCAACGGCGAGACCGGGGGTGAAGGACCAAAAGCTGTTTATCGCATGGGCCTGCTGGGGGCGCTGCACTTCTGCGACGGCGATCTGAAATGGCAGGACAAAGGCACCAAGGAACTCATCGCCCTGACAGACAAAGTGACCTTCCGCGACTGGCATCCTGATCTCATGGACAATTTGACCGACCTCGTGGTGGCCACCTCCCTGGGCTATGACTGGTTCCGCGCCGGATTGAACGCCGAGCAGGCGGCTGTCGTCCGTACCTTCCTCGCAGAGAAAGGCATCGGGGCCCTCATCGCACATCTTGAGGGCGAAGAGATCCCCGAGAGCGCCAAAGGCACCTCCGGCGGCCAGACGGGAACAAAATCCAAGGCCGCCCCACCGAAGGCCCAAGGAAAGCCTCAGGCGAAACCCGATGTTGGCAAACTCCTTCCAGACAGCAAGCAGATGGCCGCCGCCTCCGCCCTCCTGCTCTCCGCCATCTGCCTTGTGGATGAGGACCCTTCCATCGCCAAAAAAGCGGCGGATGCGGCTGCCAAGGTCTTTGGCAAAGGCATCGTCCGTTTTGCTCCAGCAGGTGTCTGGCCCGAAGGCCTGCAGGCCGGTGAAACAGTGATGGATTACGTGGCCATGCTCTCTGAGTCCCTCAAGGCCGCTTCTGGACGCGATCTTAACATCAGCCTGCTGGAAGGCATTCCGCAGTTCAACACCGCCCGCATGCACATGATGGGCCCCAGCGGTCAGTCTTTCAATTTTGGAGATGCCACCAGCGCTGCCTCCACCCGTCCGTGGGTCGCCACCTGGCTGAGTGGCATCGCGGGAAATCCCGGCCTCCGTGCCGTCGCTGCCGCTGGCAAGCAGCCTGTGACCGCCGCCTATTTTGGCCAGGTCGGCAACTTCATCTACTACAACCCGCACGCCGCCGGAGACGGCACGGCGGACACGATGGACTACGCTCAGCCCGGCGGCTTTGTGGCCACCTCACGCTCCGGCTGGGAAAAGACGGATTACTTCGTCGCCGTCAAAGGCGGCGAAAATGAAGACACCACGGCGCAGCTCGACATCGGCAGCTTTGTGCTGGAAGCCGGCGGTCAGCGCTGGGGCATCGAACTCGGTGCTGAAATGGACAAAGCCCCCGGCTTTGAAGTCAAACCCGGCGCGGATCGTACCAAGCGTTTTGCCCTTTACCTCGAAAACACGCTGGGTCAGAACACCCTCGTCATCGACGGCAATCAGCAGGAACTCGATGCCAAAGCAGCGGTGCTGCTCGGTGCCTCCACACCGGAACGCGGCCTCGCCGTGGTGGACATGACCAAGGCCTATTCCAAACCCGCGAAGGACGTCCATCGGGGCATCATGGTCGTGCGCGGGGAGAAGCCCTACATTGTGGTGCAGGATGACCTCATCATGAAAAACACCGGCAACATCACCTGGAGCATGCACACCATGGCGGAGATCAACCCCTCCGGCACCACGGCCAAGCTCACCCTCGGTGGCAAAACCCTCGTCGCTACGATTGTCTCACCCGCCTCGGCCACCTTCAGTGCAGGCGTACCACCAGAACCCGCCAGCGAACAGTCCCGTGACTTGGTAAAGGCCAACGTCCACGTGCTCAAGGCTTCGGTCGAGGGTGCCAAAGGTCCGCAAAGCCTCTGCATCACCTTTGCCCTCGATGAAGCGCCAGCGCATACGCCCACGCCGGTCGCGACCTGGGTATCGAAGAAGTGATCACTGCAGCATGCTGCCGTTTTCTGAGTGCCTTCACATCAGGCGCGGAGAACGGCGGCAGGCAGAAAGATGACGCCCCATTACGCTATTCTCCTGCCAGGCGCAGGCATTCCGTCATGAGTTGAGGGCCAAGGAAGTAGCCTTTGGCGACAAGGTTCTCCAGCACGGGTCTGATGCTTGGGAGCAATCCTTCACGCTTCGCACGCAGGAACACTGCGCAGGTGCCCCGCACTTCCAGATGATAGGCCTCTGCTGCGATACGTCGCGCCCGGCGTTCGTCAATCAAGACACCGGTGATGCCATGATCCCGCGCCGCCTGAATGACGGATGCCTCACCGGCATCCAGCTCGGTAACGAGCAGAGGGTCGGGTGTTGATGTCTCCACGATTTCGACGTGAGCGAGAGTTTGCCGAACCTCGTCGGCATCTCCAGCATCTTTGGCCGTTAGTTCGGCCACCACTGCCTGCGTGGTCATCACGCGCGGAAACAGCTTTGTCAGCAAATGCCCGAGGTTGGTACGGCTCAGCGCAATGAGAGGGCCGGTGTTGCAGACAATGGGATGAGCAAAGAAATCAGCCATCGGCGAATTCCCGTTCGAGATCATCACCGTCCAGTTCGCTTACCGGAACTCCACAGCGGCTGCATTCGGCAAGGAAGGCCACCCGGCCCATGCCGCACATTTTTGCCGCCTGTCCTGAACTGACTTCTCCAAGTTCGAAGTACTTCAGCGCCAGCAGGAAGCGGCTGCGTTGTTCCACGTCTGCACGGCTCTTAGCGTGCAATGTCAAGGTGACCGGGAATTCGACTTCAAGCAAAGAGGTCATGAGAGTGCTGACATGCTAAACCGACTTCTGGCTGTTTTCAATCTCTCAACTCACGCCCGCGGGTGCGCGGCTTCATAGACTTCCTTCATGCGCTGCGTGGAGACATGCGTGTAGATCTGCGTGGTCGAAAGGCTCGCATGTCCCAGCAGCTCCTGCACGCTGCGCAGATCGGCGCCGTTGTTCAGCAGATGCGTGGCAAAGCTGTGGCGCAGCTTGTGCGGCGTGAGGTGCACCGGCAGGCCGGAGGCACGCCAGTATTTCATGATCACATCGTCCACGGACTGTGCCGTGATGCGCGTGCGCAGCTTGCTGAGAAACAACGCTCCATCATGCACACCCGCCTTTGCGCGGTAGCGCTGCACGGCCTCCAGGGCTTTGGAGCCCACCGGGCAGAGCCGCTCCTTCTTCCCCTTGCCAAACACGCGCACGGTTTCGGTGTAGGTGTCAATGTCCGCCACGTTCAGCCCCACCAGTTCGCTCAGACGCATGCCGGTGCTGTAAAACAGCTCCAGGATCGCCGTGTCACGCTCCGGCGCCCACACCGCATCGCGCTTGGATTTTTCCAGGCTCAGCGGCAGCGCCAGCATGGCCTCCACCTGCGTCACTGTGAGCACCACCGGCAGCTTCTTTTCACGCTTGGGCAGCTGCACCTCCAGCAGCGGATTGGCTTTCCAGCCGCGCCGCCGCGTCAGCCATTTGAAGAAACTGCGCAGCGCCGCGAACTGCAGCCGGATCGTCGCCCGCCCGCGTTCGCGCTTCATCAGATCAAACAAGAACGCGCGGAAGTCATCGGCGGTGAGTTCGCTCCAGCCTTTGAACGGCGTGCGCCATTCACGGAACTGCCGCAGGGCCAGCTCGTAGTTTGCCAGCGTGCGCTCCGAGGAGCGGCGCTCCACCTCCATGAACTCCAGAAACTCGGCGGCGAGCTTGTCCTCCATGGCGTTTATCCTCCGGTCTGTTTCGCGCGGCACACGCTGCAGATTTCATCGCCGGAGTCCAGCACGCGGAATTCCAGCTGCGCATCATCCAGCTCCGTCTTTTTGCAGACCGAGCATTGGTGGAAAAAGGTGCCCTGCGGGAGCTGGGCAGATTCAAACTTGCCACGGCGTGAGGCCACCTGGGCCATGCGCGCCCGTTCGCTGAGGAATCCAGGGCCGAACGCGATGAAAAAGTTCAGGTGTCCCACCAGCACCGGAAACAGCAGCGCGGGCTCACGCACCACCAGAAAGGCCGTCATCCCCGCAGTCAAAGCCGCCACCCATTTCATTTTGATCGGCAGAATGAAGTAGATGTAGATTTCCTCATTCGGATACAGGGACGCAAAGGCGAACAGCAGGGTCTGAAAGAGAAACATTCCTGACGCAGGCCAGTGAAACAGCAGCGCCCCCACGGTCACGGCAATCATCCAGCCGATGATGTAGAGATTGACCCGGAACGCTCCCCAGGCCGATTCCAAACCGCGGCCAATCCACATCATGAACATCGCGCCGATCAGCGCCCAGATGAGCGAAAAATTGCCGGGGATGAACACATGGGTGACCAGCCGCCAGACCTCGCCGTGCATCACCCGGATCGGATTCAGCTCAAGAAACTGCAAATACGCCGCCGCACCCTCCGGCGACATCACCATGACCATGAAGAGCACCAGCAGTTGAAACGCGGCGATGACCTGCACCAGGCCTGGAATGGCGAAGCGGCCGAATTTGGACTCTAATTGAGGAATGAGGGACATGTCTGTGGGGTTGGTAGTCCGGTTTCAGCCCGGAGCCAAGAGAAGAACGAACGTCACACACAGCGCGGCTATCCAATCGCGTGCGCCGAAGCGATCTCCATCACCCGTGAAGCGCAGCAGCTTGAACAACGCCCCCGTAGGGCACCCGTAGCGGCAGTACGCCAGCGGGGTGAAGAGCGACACCAGCAGACCGCCGATGGCGATCCCAATGCTCGCCCAGCCCGCCACGCGAAACAGATACGCATCAAAGGGCTCCAGGGCGTTCAGATTGACTGGCAGGCCAAAGGCCACGCTGAACAACACCAGCGCCAGCAGCACGAAGGGCAGTTTGGACAGCAGCTTGTCGGTTGTTTTCGAAGGCGACCACTGCCACGGCAGCCGGCGGACGAGGAGCTGCTGCAGCGCGCCGTGCGGGCAGATGTGGTGGCAGTAGATCTGCTTGCTGGTGAACACCGGCCCCAGCAGCGCCACGGCAGCCAGCAGCACCAGCCCATGGGCGTTTTTCCAGGGGGTGCCGTGTGTCGCCCATCCTACGAGGAGTCCTTGGGACAGCATCTCACCCGCAACAAAGCCGCCATAGATCACCAGCAGTACGTGATGCAAATGCCGGCACCACGCCCGGCCCCGCAGCGGAGTGAAGGCCATCACCAAAGCCGCCAGCAGGATCGCCACATGGCCGCTGTCCTGCCAGCGCCAGCGAATCTGCTGCCACCAGCCGCTGCGGGCCTCCTGCTCATGCAGCAGGGACTCAGCACGCACCCGCACCCCTTCGGCGATGCCGTAGCTCGTCTGCGTAGCGCCGGATACGCCTTCCACGCCGACGGCATTGAAGTCGATGTGCGCGATCTTCTCCGTCGTCATGCCATCAAACGTTTTCAAAAACGCCGGATCGCCCGTGACGTAGCCCACATACTGCTCCGTGTCATAGCTGCGCCGCAGGGCGATGCCGCGCAGCGTCGTGCCGCCAGCATCCATCAGCATGAAGGTGTCGCTCGGCCCTTTGTAGCCGACTGTTCCATCGGAAGCCGGCGCCGTGCGCACCGCCAGCGCGATCACCGCACCTTTCTCATCCAGCACTTCCTGTGAACCGGGATGCTGTTTGGATTCACGCAGTTTCACCGCCCGAGGTTCGAGCTTTTTGACCTCATCCAGCGTGATCGCGTCAGGAAACCGCAGCGAAGTCGTCGCGCTTTTGCCCAGGCGGCGCAACACTCCTTCAGCAATCGCGCTGCTCGTCAGCGTCGCCCCGGAAACGGCCTGCGGCAGCAGGCTCGAAAGCTCCGCAGCCTTCTTGCCCGTGAACTGCTTGAAGAACGACCTTTCACGCACCACCTCGGCCAGATGATCCGTCGTATCTCCGCTGCTCAGGATGCGCAGCCCCAGGACTTTGCCACGTGAGTCCAGCGCGATGAGCGTGTTCGTCGGCCCCGAGTAGCCGATGATGTCATCCGCTTCCGGCGAAGTCTGCATGACATGGCCAAGCGTGATGCCCGAGGCATCCTTCACCGCCTGCATGCCGTTCTGGGGCGTCAAAGTCGCTGCAGCAGGAAAAAAATCCCGCACGCGGTCCACCGTCAGCGCCACCGATGAAGACGGGTGTGAGCGCCGGATGGCCACGACCGCCAGCGCCAACAACGCCACGCGCCAGAGGCGTAGAGCGGGGGATTTCCAGCGGCGGGTGGAGGGCATGGCAAATCGTTAGCAGCATGGCCCGGAATGTCATTCACGAAGCCGTTGCCGTGCTGAATCGACCGGTGGAAATATGTTTCAGGACGGAATTAACGTTCCAAGTCCCCTCGCTGGGTTATGATGGCACCACCATGAGCTGCCGGCTTGCCTCCTTCGCTCCGCGCTGGCGGACACCGGCAACTGCGACAAGGCCTGCTTTGATCTGAATTTCGATGTCTCACTTAAAAAGAGCGACATCAAGGTGCTCTCTATGCTGTTCTTCATCCGTGCGGGCGATACGATCAAGGTGCACTTCTTCGTCTCCCTGAAACGTAATCCTTCCTGATTCATGCCCGCTTTCATTCATCACATCTCCACCGAGACGCCGGACTTCATATACAGCAACGAGTTCACGCGTGAGCGCATGAAGAGCTGGGTGTCCGAGCCGCGGGCCAAACGTCTGGTGGACATGATCTATGACCGCACGGGCATCGAGACGCGCTACAGCGCCAGCGATGACTTCATGAAGGATGACGGCGCGCTGTTTTACACATTGCCGGATGGTTCCATCAACTCTCCCACCACCGGCCAGCGCAACACGCTTTATGCCAAGGCTTCGCGCGAACTCGCGGTAAAGCTCGCACACAAGACCCTGGCCGAGTGTCCGCAGTTTGTGAAGAGCGACATCACGCATGTGGTCTTTGCCTCCTGCACCGGCTTTGCCAATCCGGGGCCGGACTACCACATCATCCGTGACGTGGGGCTCAATGAAAACGTCGAGCGCTACACCGTCGGGTTCATGGGCTGCTACGCCGCCTTTCCAGCGCTGCGTATGGCAGCTCAATTTTGTGAGGCCAATCCGCAGGCCGTGGTGCTGGTGATGTGTCTTGAACTCTGCTCCCTGCATCTGCAGGTCAGTGACAAACCGGAGAGCATCGTGGCCAATGCGCTGTTTGCGGACGGCGCTGCTGCGGCCATCGTCAGCGCACGCGAACCGGCGCATGACCGGCCCTATTACCGGGTGCATGGCTTTCAGTCGGCGCTGGTGCCTTCCAGCGAAGCGCACATGGCCTGGGACATTGGCGACCACGGTTTCAACATGGTGCTTTCGGCCTATGTGCCCGAACTTATCGGCAGCAACATCCGTGCGATGGTCGGCGGCATCCTCGACAAGCGCGGGCTCACACCGGCGGACATCGACGAATGGGCGGTGCATCCAGGTGGCCGCGCGATTCTCGACCAAATCGAAGAGCAGCTCGCCCTGCCCGCCACGGCTCTGGAAATGTCCCGCAGCGTGCTGCGCGACTACGGTAACATGAGCAGCCCGACGGTGCTGTTTGTACTCAAAGGTTTCCTCGAAGAAGCGGAGACTGAGCGCGCCATGACCTGCGCCATTGCCTTTGGTCCGGGGCTCACGGTGGAAACGGCGGTGCTGGAACGCTGCGGAGCCGCCATCTCGGCAGCCCAGAAAGCCCAGCCTGCCGCGCTGGCAGAAGTCGTGGCATGAAACCAGTCACCAACAGTGCGAAAAGCGCGCCAGACTACGATGTGATCATCGTGGGTGGCGGGCCTGTGGGCTTGTTGCTGGCCTGTCTGCTGAAGCAGCAGGGGGTGCGTCTCCGCGTACTGGAGCGGCGTGCCGAGCCCATGGCGTACTCGGCGGCCATCGGCATCACGCCACCCTCACTGCAGATCCTGGACAAGCTGGGTCTCGCCGCCGAGTTCGTCGCCAAGGGCGTGCAGGTGCGCGACTGCCTTGTGCATGGCCAGCGTGGTCAGCTTGGTTGTGTTTCGTTTCGGGAGATTCCGGATGCGCACCGCTTCATTCTGTCACTTCCGCAGGCCACCACCATTGCGATCCTGCAGAAGCATCTGGGGCAGGAGCACTTCCAGCCCGGCTGTGAAGTCAGCGACGTGAGGCAGTTTGAGGAGCACTGTTCCGTGCAAACCGGTGATGGTATGATCACGGCACGCTTCGTGATCGCGTGTGATGGCAGCCGCAGTCGCGTCCGTGAGTTCATCGGCATGCGGGCACCGGGTCATGTCTATGACTGCCATTTTGCCATGGGCGATTTTACCGACCGCAGTGGTTTTGGTGATGAGGCGCACTTGTTTTTCACCGAGACGGGTGCGGTGGAGTCTTTTCCACTGCCCGGTGGCCAGCGGCGCTGGATTGTGCAGACTGAAACGCATCAGGATCATCCACCACTGGGGTTTGTCAGCGAGCTGATCAAAAGGCGCACCGGCCTCGATGTCCCAGCCACCGATCAGCTCAGTGAAAGCGCCTTCACGCCGCGTAAATTCAACTGTGACCGCTACTACGAGGGGCGCATCATCCTCTGTGGTGACGCCGCGCACGTCATGAGCCCCATCGGTGGCCAGGGCATGAACACCGGCTTTGCAGACGCAGAGTTTCTCGCCGCCATTCTTTGCCAGGCCGATCCGCTGCAACTGCTGCCAGCCTACAACCGCTTCCGCCGCAAGGCGGCCAAAACAGCCATCACCCGCGCCGAGTGGGGCATGTGGCTGGGCACCTGGCGCGGCAAAGCGCTCTCGATGCTGCGTGATGTCCTTTTGAAGTTCCTGCTCTGCCAGAAACCTGTCGCCAGACACATGGGATCCTTTTATGCGATGCTCACGATCCCGTTCAATACCCTCGCGCGGGTTCCTTTGACCAGTTTGCAGCCGCGGCGGATTTGAGCTCCGGTCCTTTGGGCGCAGCCCGTGTGGCTGGAGTTTTGGCGGGACGAAAAACGAAAGAGGGTGCCACTCATACCCTGTACACCCTATATTAGCCCCAGAATGTAAGGGATGGCGCTGGCTGCCTAGGTGCCTTGCGTGCTGAAAAGCGTTGATCCATCACCATAATTGACTAAACACAGCCATGCCCGTGAGCGACGAACGAAAACAGGAAATCACCAAATCCCTCAAACGTTGCAGTGAGGAGACGGTCGCCGCCGCACTTCGTTTTGAAGAGAGCAAGAACCTCGACGAGCTGGACGCCATCATTCTCGGCGTGCTGGCACGTGATGCGGCGAATCCGCGGCCAGATGGTGTGGCTTCGGTCACAGACGACATGAAGCTGATCGATGACATCGGCATGGATTCGTTTGGCATGATCGAAGTGGTGATGACGGCGGAAGAAGTGCTCGGCCTGACGATCGCCACGGAAGAACTGAGCGGCATCATCACGCTGGGTGATCTGAAGAAATTCCTCCGGGCCAAATTCGGCGCGAGTGCCTCATGAAGCGGGTGGTCGTCACCGGCCTGGGGTTCATCTCCAGCATCGGCAACAACCGTGCGGCGGTGACGGAAAGCCTGCGCGAAGCCCGGTCTGGCATTGAGTTTGTTCCAGAACTCGCCGCCGTGAATGACCGCGTGAAGCTCGCAGGCACAGTGAAGGGCTTCGAGTTCCCAACCTCTGATCCGCTCGACTGGACCTTTCCCGAACAGGTGAAACTGAGCCGTGCACAGCTACGCACCATGGTTCCCAATGCCGTCTTCGCCTATGCTTCCATGCAGGAGGCCATCGCTGATGCCAGACTCGATCCGGAACAAGTTTCAGCTCCGCAGACCGGCTTGTACTGCGCTTCGGCAGGATCACCTTGGATGACCTATCTGGCGATGGATTCGGTGATCAAACGCGGCCCTGCTCGCACCTCTGCGCCCGTGGTCATCACGGGCATGCCGAATTCGCTGCATCTCAATTTAACGGCCCTGTTTGCCATCAAAGGCGCGACCCTGGCATTCAACAGCGCATGCGCCTCCTCCTCGCACGCCCTCGGACACGCCTGTGACATGATCCGGATGGGCCGGCAGAAAACCATGTTCGTCGTGGGTGCCGAGGACGCCCAGCTGCTGCACACCGTTTTGCCGTTTGCTTCACTGCGGGCCCTGAGCTCTCAAAGCGATCCTGCCTTGGCGCCGCGTCCGTTTGATGCAGGCCGCGATGGCTTCATCACCACCGGTGGCGGTGTGACGCTCGTGCTCGAAGAGGCTGAACATGCCGCCGCACGCGGTGCCACGATTTACGCCGAGGTCGCGGGCTGGGGCCAGGGCTCGGATGGCTACGATGTGGTGGCACCGGACCCAAGCGGCAGCGGACTGGCGCGTGCCATGACCAATGCCTTGCAAGACGCCAATTTGGAGGCTGCGGCGATCGATTACGTCAACGCGCACGGCACTGCCACCAATGCGGGTGACATCGCCGAGCTGAGCGCGCTGAAAACCGTCTTCACCGGTGATGCCAGACCGAAGGTCAGCAGCACCAAGGCGCTCACTGGCCACGGCCTCTGCCTGGCAGGAGCCCTGGAGGCGGGCATTTGCTGTCTGGCCTTGAAGGAAGGCTTCATGCCAATCTCCGCCAAGATTCAGCAGCTGGATCCCGCCTGTGAAGGCGTGGACATCCTCACCAGTCCGATCAAGCAGGCGCCGCGTGTCGCGATGAGCAACTCCAGCGGCTTCGGCGGCTCGAATGTGGCGCTGATTTTCTCGCAGCCTTAACTCCTGCGCTGAAGCCATGAAAGAGCGTGTCTTCCAGCCCGAACTGCTCGACACGCTGCCGCCGAAGGACCCCGACGCCATTCGCGCGCGTGAGGAAATGCTGCAGGTCAACGGCATCATGGGCAATCATCGCTGGATTGAGCGCATGGTGCGCCGTCATCGTGAGGACGGCTGGCGCATCACGGAGCTGGGTGCGGGGGATGGAGCGCTTTCATTGCGGCTCATGGAAGCAGGCTGTTGCAACGCGGCGGCGCTGCATGCTTTTGATCTGGCACCCAGGCCGGAGCTCTGGCCCGCAGAGGCGCACTGGACGCGTGGCGATGTTCTGGCGCAGGCGCTGCCCGACACAGAAATCGTGATCGCGAATTTGTTTCTGCATCACTTCACCACGGAACAACTGCGCCTGCTGGGTTCGCGTCTGTCTCCTGTGACACGATTGATCATCGCAGCTGAACCAGCCCGTTACTGGATTCACAGTCTCTCCGGCAGGTTGTTTTGTGAGCTGGCGGAGCTCAATCATGTGCAGCGCCATGACATGCAGGCGAGCATCCGTGCAGGATTTCGTGGTGACGAGCTGCGGGATGCACTCGCACTGGATTCCACCTGGCAGACCTGTGTCAGCAATCATCCCTGCGGGGCCTGTCGCTTCATGGCGTGGCGCTGAGAGCCCGTCAGTGAGGCGATGACACCCGTTGCCGTGGGGCGTGACTGCATTCATACTGCGGCACATGATCCGGCCCCACACGCCGCCAGAAACGCCCGAAGACAAGCCAGCGCACCGCGGAGAAGCGGGTGGCGCATGGGCGTCCCCTTGGGAGCTGGATCTGGAGTGGCTGGATGCGCCGCCCGGGAAAAAGAAACGCTACATCGAGGAGAAAAAGAAGCCTGCGCCGCAAGAGCCCAAGGCCGTGCCCAAGCCACCGGTGGAAACGCCGCCTCCAGTGGAGGTGGAAAAAGTGCCCGTCGCGCCGCGTCAGGCACCCCCTTCCCGGCTGGTGACGAAACCCCGGCCCACGCCGTCAGTTGAGCGCGAGGCCTCATGGTCCACGCTGGCCATCCTGAGCATGGGCTTGCTGGCCTTGGTCTTCATCGCCTGGCTCTATGTGGACGATCAGGCTCCGGGCCTGGATACGGACCTTCTCTTGAACCGGCCGGTCGATCAGGCGGCTACAATCCAAACACCCGACAAGCTGCGCAAGTTTTTGAATGCGCTGATCCCGTTTGAAGACAAACGGCTCGCAGGCAAACCACCATGGCTGTGGGACACACCAACGCTCTCGCGCTTCGTGCAGTCCAATGCCACCACTCTCGAAAATCTGCGTGATCTGCTGGAGGACGCCGACTGGCATCCCACGCACGCCGCATGGCATGCTGCGGACCCATGCGAGAATCCGCGCTGGCATCAGGTGCTGGTGCTCAAGCAGGCGGAGGCCGCCTATCTCTCCCGCCGCATGCAGGAAGAGGCGGCGTTCACAGCGGCCATCGATCTCGCGGAACTCGGCTGGCGACTGGAGCAAATCTGGGCCTGGCCCTCCTGCTACCAACGCGCGCTGGAGGCACAGACTCTCGCCGCACAAACGCTCGCCGATCTGCTGCGGCAGACCAAGCTGCCAGAGGCCGCGCTGCGCCAGTTTCAGCGACAGTTCAATGTCTGCCAGCCCACGGCAGAGGTGCTGGAAGGCGCGATGAATGCCTTCTACGTGCATGAGAAAAAACTCATCCTCGGCCCGAAGAGCGGCGAGAATCTCGACACCATGCCTGGCGGAGTTCAGCTGCATCGCCCGGGCCGGTTGTTTTTCAAACCCTATGAAACCCTGCAGCATTTCGCCACGGCATTCCGGCAGATGAAAACGGAAGTGCAGGCACCTCTGGCGCATACCACCGAAGTGCGGCTGAAAGAGGTCGCCGCCTCTGGAGCTTCCTACCAGCCCAATTCCGCCGGGCTCGCCTACTACCATCAGCGCATGAAGACCTACACTCCCTTGCCCGCTGAATTTGGAAAGGTGCGCACACGCGGAAATTTGATCGTCACCTTGTTTGCGGTGCGTCGCTGCATTGCAGAGAAGAAATCAGTGCCCGCCAACCTCGAACAACTGCGCACTTTCAACTTCCTCCTCGACGTGCCTGTCGATCCCTACACCGGCGCTCCGCTGCAATACAGCCTCGCACGCGGTCTGATCTGGTCCGTGGGAAATGATCTCAAATCCGCCAACGGCTCGCCCACCGAACCACCGATGAACGATGCCGCCGAACCCACCGTGGAACTCGGCATCGCCGTGGCGGCGGTGGCGAAGTAGGGGGGCGTTCGCAGGCTTGCATTCGGCACATTCGTCTCATAAAATCCCCCATGGCTGTTTTGTCTCCATTGCCTGAGCCGCCCGCCTTCATGCGCCACCGCACGACGGTCGAGGAGTTGTACCGGCTTTATGAAACGCGTGACCCGGCCGACACGCAGCGAATGGAACTCATCGAAGGAGAGATTGTCTTTATGATGCCACCCGGACCTCTGCACGCTGGATTTACCGATGAAGCAGAGGATGTGATCCGTCGCAAAGTAGGAAGCTCCTGCCGCGTGCGCTGTCAGCATCCTATCCGCATCAACCGGCACAACGAACCGCAGCCGGACATTGCGGTGGTCAAGCCGCGCAAGGATGCCTATGCACTTTCGCATCCTGATCCCGACGATGTGCTGCTCATCATTGAGGTGTCGGACACCTCGCTGGAATTCGATCTGAACGCCAAGCGCCACACCTATGCCAAAGCAGAGATCGCGGAATACTGGGTGCTGGATGTGAACTCGCTGGAGCTTCACGTTTTTTTGAATCCTTGGGAAGGTGATTACACGCAGCACACAACCTATAAGGGTGATGCCGAAGTGGCCTGCACGACGATTGCTGATCTCAAGATCAGCGTGCGCGAGCTTTTGCCTGGGATTTGAGGACAGCGGACTGACTACTTTTTCCACCGCATGCAACGGAAAGGATGATCATCGATCAAATTCGCCTGCACGCCTGTAAGGCGGTCGGCGTGGAAGAACTGGACGCCGACGTAGTGGTAGATCGGGATGATGACGGCTTCGTCGGTGACGAGTAGCTTTTCAGCCTGCTGAAACAGCGTGTTGCGCTGGTTCAAATCAGCTTCACGAGCGGCTGCTGCGATGAGGGCGTCGTATGAAGCGTTTGCGAAGCCGGTGCGGTTGTTGCCGCTGGATGAAAGAAACATCTCCAAAAACGTGCCGGGGTCATTGTAGTCGCCCACCCAGCTGCTGCGGCAGAGGTGGTAGTTTTTCTCCTTCATCGAAGCGAGGTAGATCTTCCATTCCTGCTTCGCCAGATCCACGCTAACACCCAGGTGCTCCTGCCACATGGCCTGCAATTCCACGGCGATATTGCGCTCGACGGGCTTTGGAAAGTAGAGGTACTCCACGCGTGGGAAGCCCTTGCCGCCGGGATACCCCGCTTCTGCGAGAAGCTTGCGCGCGCGCTCAGGATCAAATTCGGGGCCGGGCGGTGGCTGGTAGTTTTGTCCGGCACCGGGCGGTGTGAGGCTGAAGGCGTTGCGCTCGCCCAGCTGGGTGATCTTTTCGGTTACGCGCTTGCGATCAATGGCCAGCGAGAAAGCCAGTCGGATCTTCGGATTGTCAAACGGCGCACGGTTGACGTTGAAGCGGGTGAAGTAGCTGCCGAGGAAGGGACCCGTGTGGAAGTAAGGTTCCTGCTTGAGCTTGGCGGTGAGGGAGGTGGGCACCATGCCCTTGTCCATGATCAGATCCGCCTGCCCCGTGAGGAAGTAATTGATCGCCGTGTTAGGCTCAGAGATCGGCAGGATTTCGATGCTCTTCATCGGCACATTGGCGGCGTCCCAATAACCCTCGTTGCGGCGCAGCACGATGCGGTCGTCCAGCAGCCAGTCTTCCAGCGTGTAGGAGCCGTTGCCGATCAACGATCCCGGTTTGATCCACGCCGTGCTGTGCTTTTCAATGATGCGCTGCGGCACGGGGTAGAACGCTGTGAAGGCGCAGAGGTCGATGAAATAAGGCGTGGGGTTTTCGAGCTCGACGCGCAGCGTGCGGTCATCCAGCGCCGTGACCCCCACCTGCGTGAAGTCCTTGAGCGTGCCTTCGTGGTAAGCGCGCGCGTTTTTGATGACGTAAAGCTGGCCGGCATAATCAGCGCCGAACTCGGGCGTCAGCACGCGCTTCCAGGAATAAATAAAGTCCTGCGTGGTGAGCAGTGCACCATCACTCCACGTCGTATTCGGGCGCAGATGAAAGGTGTAGGTCTTGCGGTCCGGTGTCATCTCCCAGCGTTCGGCCATGCCGGGCTGCGGTTTCCCCGTCTCATCAATGCGGCAGAGACCTTCGAACAAAGCGGAGGCAATGCGCATGCCCACTTGGTCGGTCACGACGTGCGGATCAATGCTCTCCGGCTCGGCACCGTTGATAAAGACAAGGTCTGCGTGCGGCCGCGATTTGCCGCAGGCGGCGAGGGAGAGCAGAAGTGCGGCGGCAAGGGCGAAACGAATCACGCGAAAAGCTAGCACACGGTTGCGACTGTCCGCAGCACATTCCTTGCATCAGGCTGCAATGATTTGCCTGCACGCAGCGTTCCCAACGCCCAGCTTTTTTCCAGCCCATGCGCCTCCTCTGCCTTCTCACCCTCCTTGCCGTCTCCGCCCGCGCGGAATTGAAACTCCCCGCCATCATTGGCGACAACATGGTGCTGCAGCAGAAGCAGTCGAATCCCGTCTGGGGCTGGGACGCCCCCGGCACCGAGGTCACCGTGACCTTTGCCGGCCAGACCAAGACCGCCAAGGCTGGCGCGGATGGCAAATGGACCGTGAAGCTGGATGCAGTGCCGGCGAATGCGAAGCCAGCGACGATCACCATCAAGGGCAGCAGCACCAAGGAGCTGAAAAACGTGCTCGTGGGCGAGGTGTGGATCTGCTCCGGCCAGTCCAACATGGGGTTCAATCTTTCCAGTGTCTGGGATGCGGACCTCGACATCGCGCAGGCAAAGCTCCCACAGATCCGCCTCATCTCCGTGCCGCAGGTCGGCACGCAGGAGATCCAGAACGACTTCAAAGGCCAGTGGGAAGAATGCAGTCCCGCCAATGCCGGCCAGTTCACCGCCGTGGGCTACCATTTCGGCCGTGTGCTGCATGAGATGCTCGGCGTTCCCGTCGGCCTCATTGACAATGCCTGGGGCGGCAGCGCCTGCGAAGCCTGGGTGAAACGCGACGTGCTCGAAAAAGACCCGCGCTTTGCCTCCATCATCGCCCGCTGGAAACAGACCGAGTCCACCTTCACGAAGGAAGCCTTCGACAAGCAGCAGGCCGATCACAAAGCCAAGGTAGATGCGTGGGTGAAGGCCCGCGCTGCAGCGGTCAAGGCCGGCGAAATGTACACCGTCCCAGCTCCACGTCCGCCGCAGAATCCAATGACCGGCCAGCACCGCCCGGGCAATCTCTATGCAGGCGTGCTGCACCCGACGATTGGCTACGGCATCAAAGGCGTGATCTGGTACCAGGGCGAGTCCAATGCCAGCCGCGCGAAGGAATACGGCGAGCTGTTTCCCTTCATGATCGAGCATTGGCGCAAAGAATGGCAGCAGGGAGATTTCCCCTTCTACTGGGTGCAGCTGGCCGACTTCAAGCCCTACCAGACCGAGCCGGTGGAAAGCGACTGGGCCGAGCTGCGCGAAGCCCAGACCCGCACGATGAGCAAGCTGCCCAAAACCGGCCAGTGCGTCATCACCGACCTCGGTGAAGCAAACGACATCCATCCCAAAAACAAGCGCGACGTGGCCGAGCGCCTCGCCCGTTGGGCCTTGGTGAACGATTACGGCCAGAAGCTGCCCTACCGCAGCCCTGAGATCAAAGATGCGAAGTTTGACGGCGGCAAAGCACTGCTGACTTTTGACTACGCTCCGCAGGGCCTGCGCACGGTCGATACGGATGAGGTCAAAGGTTTCATGATCTGCGGTGAGGACAAAAAGTGGGTCTGGGCCAAAGCCAGCATCATCGGCGGTTCGAAGAAAGGCACCAACCAGATCGAAGTGAGCGCTGAGGGCATCGCCAAACCCGTGGCCGTCCGCTACGCCTGGGCTGACAATCCGGTCTGCAATGTCTTTTCTGCCGAAGGCCTGCCAGTGACGCCGTTCCGTACTGACGATTTTCCAATGATCACGGACCCTGCCAATCCGAACAGCGCCGAGGCCCAGATCGCCAAGCAAAGGGAAGAGATCGTGAAGCTCAGAAAAATTCAGGCAGAACAGCAGAAGGCCATCGAAGCGAAGAAAAAAGCCGCGAAGAAGTAAGCGCCCGCTTCGAGGGCGATTATTTCTTCAGCAAACTTGTGTTAGAAGTGGCGGACCGCGTATGTTTGTGACTTCACGTCACCTGCATGAACATCCGACCGCTTCTGCCTTTTCTCGCCCTGGTTCTGCTTCCTTCAGCCCTCTGCGCGCAACCCGTTCCGGCTCCTCCCGCAGCAAACTCGGCCATCGACACAGCTTCGGGAGCATGGGAAGGCATCGTCAACATCGATGTTTCAGTGCTGGTCCCCGACTATCGTGAGCCATGGAACGCCGGCCAGCCCAGCGGCGGCAGCGGCACCGGATTCCTCATTGGCAAAAACCGGTTTCTGACCAATGCCCACGTCGTCAGCAATGCCACGCGCATTCTGATCCGCACCACCAACGACCCTGAGCCGCATCCAGCCAGGATCGTTCACATCGCGCATGATTGTGACCTCGCCTTGATCGAAGCCGAGGACAGCAGCCACTTTGAAAAGCTCAAGCCGCTCGACTTCGGCGGCATTCCCCAGCTCAACACCGAGGTGATCGCCATCGGCTATCCCATCGGCGGTGACCGCATCTCCGTGACACGTGGCGTGGTCTCACGCATCGACTTCCGCCCATACAGCCATACCAGCGTAGACTCCCATCTCGCCATTCAGGTGGATGCCGCCATCAATCCCGGCAACTCCGGCGGTCCGGTGATGCAGGCGGGCAAAGTCGTCGGTGTGGCCTTTCAGGGCTTCAGCGGTCGCGTGGCGCAGAACGTCGGCTACATGATTCCGGTGCCGGTCATCAAGCGCTTCCTCAAGGACATCGAAGACGGTCGCTACGATCACTATGTGGATCTCGCCGCCAGCGATTTCCCCATTGAAAATCCAGCCCAGGCCAAGGCGCTCGGCACCGGCAGTGATGGGGTCGGCGTGATGGTCGGAGACGTGGAGCCCCAGGGCAGCGTGGGCGATCTGCTGAAAATCGGCGACGTCATTCTGAGCATTGATGACAACCCGGTGATGAACAACGGCCTCGTGCGCTTTGAAGGCGAGCTGATGGACATGAATGAAATCGTCGAGCGCAAGTTCGCCGGTGACACCATCAAGCTGAAGTACATGCGCGATGGAAAAAAACTGGAGTCCACGGTGACTCTGAAACGCTTTGATCCCTATGTCCGCCTCGGCGCCCAGTACAACCAGCGCCCACGCTACATCGTCAATGCCGGCCTCGTGTTTCAGCCGCTGGACCGCAACCTGATGGACGCCCATCAAATGCGCGACGACACGGTGAACTACGTGTTCGACAACTTCCTGACCGACAAGCTCTACGTGGAGCGTCCTGAGCCCGTCGTGCTGACAAACGTGCTGCCGGATGAAGTGAATACCTGGATCACGCCTTACGCGCACAGCATCGTGGATGAAATCAACGGCGTGAAAATCAAGACACTCAAGGATGTGGAGACGGCCCTGGCCAAGAAGGACAAGCCCTTCATCGAGATCGTGCTGCTGGAAAAAAACCGTCCGCTGGTGCTCAAGCGTGAGCTCGCCGAGGCCGCCCACAAACGCATCATGGAGACCTACAACATCCTCGAAGACTCCTATCTTGGCGACGAATAGCCGCGTGATCCGACTTTGAACCTCTCAGCCTCGACGCATCCATGAAGCTCTCCCCGATTTTCCTTTTTCTCGCATTCGGTGCCGCCACTTTGTCGGCTCAGACACCCGAGACAGAAGCCCCCAAAAAGAAGCGTGCCCCTGCAGTAGCAGAGGTGGGCTCTGCTCCGCAGCAGGTCGTGCAAAACAACTCGCTAGTGAGGGTGAACGCCACCTCCCAGCCCTACAGCCTGCATCTGCCCTGGCAGAAGGAATCCCCTTCGAGCCGGCGTGGACTCGGGGTCGTGCTTGCCGGCAACCGCGTGCTCGTCACCGGCCAGATGGTGGCGGACGCCACTTACATCGAGCTCGAGCTGCCGGAGAAAGGCCAGAAGATTTCCGCCAAGGTCGTGGCGGTGGATTATGAAGCCAATCTGGCCCTGTTGGAATCAGCGCCCTCCGACAAGCAGAAGGCCTTCTTTGCCGGCCTTAAGCCCATGGCGGTGGACACCAGCACACGCATTGATGACAAGGTGGACATTCTGCAGACCGGCCGCGTCGGTGAGCTGATCAAAAGTGAGCTGAGAATCAGCAAGGTGATGACCCGCCGCTACAATGTCGAAGGCTCCGGCTTCCTCGTCTATGAGGCCAACAACATCGTGCGCAGCGAGGCCAACAGCTTCACCCTTCCTGTGGTGAAAAGCGGCAAGCTCGTCGGTTTGCTGCTGAGCTACGACTCCAAGAACCAGGTCACCACCATTCTGCCGGCGCCGATCATCGAGCACTTTCTCAAAGACGTGGCGGACGGCAGCTATGAAGGCTTCCCAAGCCTCGGCATGGAATTGCAAACCACGCTGGACGAGCAGTTCCGCGATTTCCTCGGACTCAAGGCCGATGCCCCGGGCGTGCTCATCAGCATGGTCATGAAGGGCGGCTCGGCTGAAAAGGCCGGCATGAAGAAGGGCGATATCCTGGTGGCCATCAATGGGTTCGTCATTGATTCACGCGGAGACTACAAGGACCCGCAGTTCGGTGCCCTCAGTTCCAGCCATCTGGTGCGTGGTCGTGCCTATGTGGGTGAGAAGGTCGAGATCCAAGTGATTCGCGAAGGCAAGGAAGTCACGCTCAAGGGAGAGCTCACCCGTCGCAAGCCGGATGACTTTCTCGTCCTGCCCTACCTGTTCGACAAAGGCCCGCGTTATGTGCTCATGGGAGGGCTGCTGTTTCAGGAGCTGTCCCATCCGTATCTGGACGCCTTTGGAGACGAACAGCGCGGTGGTGCCATCCTGCGCCTCTCTCGCGTCGCCTCCCATCCTGACAAGTATGAGGAGGAAGGGCGCAAAAAGCTCGTCTTCCTCAGCCTCGTGCTTCCCACTCCCAGCGCCCAGGGCTATGACAAGCTCGGCGGGCAGGTGGTCAACAAGGTGAACGGCAAGGCCATCAAAGATCTCAATGACCTCAATGAGGCCTTCAAGAGCGTGACGGACACCACGCATGTCATCGAGCTCAATGACTTCCCGCACATCCTCTATCTCGACACCGCCACTGCAGCCAATGACAACAAGCGCCTGCTCGGCGGTGCCTATCGCATCGGCAGCCTGATGCGGCTGGAGTGAGGCTTACTTCACCGCACCGATCAGTGTCTGCAGCCGTGACACCTGCGCCTTCAGCAGGGTGATCTCCGCCTCCATCTTCGCGCGCCAGTCCGCATCAGACGAGTCTTCCACCACCGGTGCTGCCGGTGCATGAGCGGAGAGAGTGGCAGCCGCTGCGCCTGCCACCTCGCCACACAGCAGATGCATGAACTGCGCCACACGCTGTCCCGGGCCTGCGGGAATGCACTGCACCAGCGGGCCTTCGTTGTAGCCGATCAGCTCCGCCAGTGCGTTCTCCACGCTGGGCATGTCCGGGAATTCAAACAAGCGCTCAGTGCGCTGGCGCAGCTCGCCTGCCGTTTGGGATCCGCGCAGCATCAGCATGCACAGCAGCGCCATGTGGGGGCGGTCTAGGCCTTGCAGCTTGCCCTTCAAGTTGTGCCGGTACTTCAGGGTGCGGCCGCCCACGATGTTGACTTCAAAAACATAGCCATGGGTTTTCATCGACTCCAGCGCCCGCAGCACGGTGCGCTCGTCATAGCGTACGATGGGGTCACGGTTCGTGGTCTGATTGCAGGCGGTGACGAGCGCGTTCAGCGTCATCGGATAGTAGTCCGGCAGCGTGATTTCTTTTTCGATCAAACAACCCATCACCCGGACGGCTTCGGGCGTGAGCGTGAACAGGATGGCAGGAGTGACGGATTCGGCGGACATGTGAAAATAGCTTGGGAAAAGCGGTCAACATCCACGGTTGCAGGCCGCGTTCAACATCCGGTCGGGGTTGGTTTTCAAGGAATGCGAATATATTTCTGAATACATCTCTCTGGGGGGCGTCGAACTCTGTGTCATGAAAACGAAACTTGTCCTCCTGTGCGGCGCAGTCTTCGCTGCTCTATCACTCTCCTCATGCGACATATACGGATATCCCGGCTATGGCTACGGGGGGTACGGTGGCTACGGCGGTTATGGCCGCAGCTATTACAACAATAACTACTACGCAAGTCCTCTGCTCGGCTTGGGTGGCCTCGGCGGTTACTATGGCGGCTATTCCAGACCCTACGCTTATAGCAGTTACAACCGCAACTATTACTCCAGCCCCTTCCGGTCCTTTGGCAGCTTCGGCAACTTCGGGAATGTCGGCTACAACAGGGGCCACTACAGCTCTCCGTTTCTGGGACGCACCAACCTGTCGCCCTTGGGTCGTAGCTTCGGCGGCTCCCCATTCGGCAATCACAGCTTTGCCAGCCACAACTTAGGCGGCTCTCCTTTCGGCGGCCACTCCATGCATAGCGGCTCTTTGGGCGGCTTAGGTGGCGGTCATAGCTTCGGTGGTGGCGGCGGCCATATGGGTGGCCATCATCATTGATCCGACTTCGCCATTCTCAGCAGCTCTCACGCAGCGCTCAAGGTTTCTTGGGCGCTGTTTTTTTGTCTGCTGGCGCGTTCACAGGGCCGAAGCTCAACACTGGAAAAGCGCGCCTCATTGAAAGGATGCCGTGTACGAACTCAGCGCACCACTTGGTCCAGAGAAAGCATCTGCCACTCACCCTCCGCGAGATCACCGAGCACATACGGCCCGAAGCGCTCCCGGTGCAAGTTTTCCACATGCCAGCCCTGGCTGGCAAACATGCGGCGCACCTGATGGTAGCGGCCTTCGGTGATCGTGAGACGGGCGCTTTGGCTGGACACGATTTCCAATTTCGCAGGCAGGCAGGGCTTCTCTTCGCTGCGGAGCATCAGATCGCCTTTGGCAAAGATGTCGATGAGCGAAGGATCGAGCTCGCGATCCACTTCCACGAGATAGGTCTTCTCGATGTCTGATTTCGGCGAAGTGTAGCGATGCACAAGGCTGCCGATGTCCGTGACGAGCAGCAGCCCGCTTGTGTCTTTGTCGAGACGTCCCACACTCGTCACCGCCGGATTGCGCTCCGGCCAGTGGGAAGGCAGCAGCTCATAGATGTTCTGGCCTTCCTCCTCGCTGTGCGTGCAGGAGTAGCCCACTGGCTTGTGCAGCATCGCCAGCAATCCATCCGGTGCTTCCAGCGGTTCGTCATCCACTGTGATCAGCGCGGAATCCACCCGCTGATCCGAACGCTTCACCACCACACCGCCCAGCTTCACCCGGCCCTCTTTGACAAACGCCATCGCCTCCCGGCGTGAGCAGTAACCGAGGGCAGAGAGCAGTTGATCGAGGCGGCGCATGTGGGGTGGGATAGAAAGGGGCGGAGGGTCGCTGCTCGGGGCGGGATGTCATGTGGGAAGTGAGCGGCTCTCTGAGTATTGTAGTCCCGGCTTTAGCCGGTTCCGGGCGAATGTTCCAAGACACCCGCCATCCAGAACCGGCTAAACAGGCTGTGTGAAAACACCCTTTTGAAAGCGCCAGCCTGAATACCTGAGGAAATCAGGCATTCAGGCAGGTGATTTTCGGCTTCGACGCTGCGCTGTTTTTTCTGGGTGCTCAGATGGATGAAAATGCACTCATCAGAGGGCCGGCGCAGGGCATTGGCAGCAAGCTGACGCTCTTCATGCCGCCTTGGGCAGCGCTCTGAGCAGTTCGCTCATCGGTTTGAGATTGAGCACGCGCCTGAGGTTGTAGGCCAGCGCGCTGAGGCTGAACTCAGCTTTCACCCGCTCCAGTCCGCGGGTCAAAAAGTCGCCGTGTCCCCATTGCTTGAGCGTGCCAAACACATGCTCGACCACCTCGCGCCTGCGGGCGCTCATCGCTGATTTTCCGGCCATGCGCGCCGCTGCCCGCTCCAGCACGGCTTCATTGGGCAGACGGTGGATCTTCCTGTAGGCCCCGCCGGTGCACTGGGCTTTGATCGGGCAGGTGCGGCAGGCCGCTGCATTGGCATAGTGCAGGATGGTCTTGCCGTGGCGGCGGCATTTGCCCCGCAGCTTGAGACGCTTGTCTCCGGGACATTGATACTCGTCAGCCACAGCGTCATAGGTGAAGCGCTCCTTGCCATGCACTGCCCTGCCGTCCCTGCTGCTGCGTCCGCTGGTGCTGCCTTGCGCAGGCACGTAGGTGATGATGCCTGCGGCTTCACAGGCTTCGAGCTCATCGGCCGAGTGGTAGCCTTTGTCGGCGACCACCTCCAGGCTCGGCACCTTGAGTTCAGTCTTCGCGGCCTGGGCGATGGCACCGAGCTGGCCTCGATCACTGGCGCACTGCACCACCTCTTCGGCGACGATGAGGTCATGCTTCGCATCCACGGCGACCTGCACGTTGTAGCCGATGAAGAACCCGCCGCGCTGCGTGTCGCACATCTTGCGTGCATCGGCGTCGGTGAGCGAGACTTCGGTCTGGACGCTCTTCTGCATCTCTGCAAGCAGCGCGGCATGCTCCTGGCGGCTGGTGCGCAGCCGGGCGATCTTTTCGGCCATGGTCTCAGGCTTCTTCTCGCCGCCGGTGGGCGGCGAAGCAGGTGGTGGCGCCGGTGGCCCCTGCTCTGCATCCTGCGTGTCGAGCTCGCGCAGGTAGTCATCAATGCGCTGGTCGATGTGCTTGATCACCTCGCGCAGCTGCTCGGCGTTGAAGTGGCGGCGCTTGCCGTTGCTGGCCTTGAACTTGCTGCCGTCGATGGCCACGAGCTCCGCGCCAAAGAGCTCGAGCTTGCGGCACAGCAGATTGAACTCGCGCAGCACGCCTTTAAACGCCTTGCGGTTGTCGCGGCGGAAGTCGGCGACAGTCTTGAAGTCGGGTCGCAGAGTGCGCAGCATCCAGATGACTTCGAGGTTGCGCGCGGCCTCGGCCTCCAGGCGGCGGCTGGAGCGGATGCGGTTGAGGTAGCCGTAGAGGTAGAGCTTGAGCAGGTCGGCCGGGTGATAGGGCGGACGTCCGGTGGCCTTGGCGGTGCAGCGCTCAAAGCCCAGCGCCTTGAAGTCGAGCGACTCGGCATACGCATCAATGAAACGCACTGCGGCCTCCGCTGCGACGTAATCATCCAAGCATGGCGGCAGCATCTGCACTTCGCCGCGATCAGTTCCTCGAAGGTGGCTCATGCCCATCTTGTTGCGCATGAACATGCCTCCGGTCAAATCGGTGAAATAGTTTTCACACAGCCTGGACAGCCGGGACTACAATACGAAGATTCAATCATCCCAACCGGAGCCGTATTCGAGGAGCGGATAGGCCTGCCAGATGCAGGCTGCTTGATCCCGGCCAGTCTTTCGCAGGTAATCATGCGCGCTGGACCAAGGCCATTCGGTCCATTGGGAGGCATGGCCGTGTTTGACGGCGTTGTGATGGATGTAGTTCACGGTCGTCCAGAAGTGGGATTCGCTGCGCATCGCGCGATCGGTGGTGCGATGCCAGCAGATACGCCCACGTGCATTGTCCTCGCCATTCCAGGCGAAGGACATGCGGCCATGCAGTTTGCCGAGGTGTGTGATGAGGGGCGGGAGGTCTGGGGTGGTCGCCAGCACATGGAAGTGATTGGGGAGGACGCACCATGCGTGGATGACGGCATTGGTTGACTCAAACGTATGTTGCAACTGCTTCACGAAATCATCGATGCGTTCTATCGAGGCTCCGATGATCGGTGCATGCTCGTAGCATGTGCCCGTGATGAGATACTGGCTCGTCTGCTGACCACTGAAGTGCGGCGGGCCGTGCCAAGGACGATTGAGCAGCTTGCGGCGTTTCAGCACTTCTTCACGCATCTCCTGCGTCCATTTTCGCCAGGCGTACATGGCGTGACTTCAGCGCGAGTGTCCGAGCCACGCAAGGCCGTATTGTAGTCCCGCTTTTAAGCGGTTCTGGACAGCGGGTGTTATGCGGACGCGCGCCCGGAACCGCCTGAAGGCGGGACTACAATACGCACGGTGGGTATACGATGCTGGGAAGCGAAGTGAGGTTTATGCCCCAATCAGCTTCCGCGCTTCCGCCAGCGCCGCATCCACCTTGGCCACGTCCTTGCCGCCGCCGCGTGCAAAGTCGGGCTTTCCACCGCCTTTGCCACCGACGATCGGCGCGATGCTCTGGATGATCTTCCCAGCCTGCACTTTGCCCTGGTGCTCTTTGGCGACACTGGCGATCAACGCCACGCTGCCACCGCCCGTTGCGGCGAGAACGACAATGCCGTTGAAGGTGCCCTTCAAGGCTTCAGCCACGCCCACAGCGTAATCAGCATCCACATCACCGAGGTTGGTGATGATGGTATTGTTCGCAGCGGTGGCGATGAGGTCTTTGGCCTTCACGGAAGCCTCGCGCTGCTGCGCGGCTTTGAGAGCCTTTTCGAGTTCCTTCTGCTGCGTGAGAATCTGATCGAGCTTCTTCTCCAGATCGGCGGCACCTTGGGCGCTGACTTTGCCGGCGAGGAGCTTGAGGAGTTCGGCATCAGCGCGAGCGGCGTTGTAGGCTTCGAGGCCGGCGATGGCTTCGATACGACGCACGCCGGAAGCTACGGCGCTTTCGCTGACGAGGCGGAAGAGGCCGATCTCGCCAGTGCTGCGGGTGTGGGTGCCACCGCAGAGCTCCATGCTCCAGCCATCGAGCTTGTTGCGCTGGCCACCGATCTGCACCACGCGGACGAGGTCGCCGTACTTCTCACCGAAGAGCGCCATGATGCCGTTGTTGGCCTTGGCTTCCACGTAGGGAACTTCGGTCCAGGAAACAGGATCGTTGGCGACGATGCGCTCGTTCACCAGACGCTCGATGTCGCTGATCTGCTGTGCGGTGAGCGCAGCGCTGTTGAAGTCGAAGGTGAGCTTGTCAGGAGTAACAGAGGAGCCCTTCTGCGTGGCATCCTTGTTAACCACTTCATGCAGCGCCCAATGCAGGATGTGCGTGACGGTGTGATGGCGCTCGATGGCATGACGGCGTGGGGCATCGACAATGAGCTTCACGGTGGCATCGACAGCAGGCGCTTCATCGCCTTCGAGGAAGTGCAGCCAGGTGTTGCCGACCTTGGTCGTGGCGCTGATCGGATAAGTGTTCGCACCGAGAATCAACTGACCCGCATCACCAATCTGTCCGCCCATCTCCGCGTAGCAGGTGGAGACATCCAGCACCACGGCCGTCTTGTCCTTCATCTCGACGACTTCGAGCACGCGCACGTCGGCTTCGAGCGCGTCGTAACCAATGAACTTGGTCGGCGCCTTGGTTTCGATCTCAGAGACGGAGACGACCTGCTTGTTCTTCTTGCCAGCTTCGCGGGCGCGCTCCTTCTGCTCTTCCATGAGCTCATCAAACGTTGCCCGATCTACGGTCAGACCTTGTTCACGAGCCATGAGTTCGGTGAGATCAAACGGGAAGCCCTCTTGGTCATAAAGGCGGAATGCGAGCACACCTGAGATCATCTTGGAAGTGCTGCCGTCCTCATTTCTTTGGGAGACGATCAGTTCGCCATCTTTGTGAGTACTAAAGCTCAAACCATCGGAGCCTTTTGACGGATCTGTATCCGACGAACTAGCAAAGGAGACTGCCTTCTCGAAGAGAGCGATACCCTTGTCCAAAGTCCGGTTAAAGCTCTCTTCCTCCAGCTTCAGCACGTTCTTGATCTGCTCCTTCTTAGTGCGCAGTTCCGGGAACACATCACCCATCTGCGCCGCGAGAACATCGACGAGCTTGAAGAAGAACGGCTCCTTAAACTCCAGCGTGCGGCCATACTTCACGGCGCGGCGCAGGATGCGGCGGAGCGTGTAGTTGCGGTCGCTGTTGCCAGGCTGAATTCCATCTGCAATCGCGAAGCTGAGGGTGCGCAGGTGGTCGGCGATGACGCGGAAGGCGACGTCGATCTTCTCCTGCTCGGTCACGGGCACCACATGGCCCTGCTCATTGGCCTTCGGCAGCGTGCTGGCGTAGGTCTTGCCGGAGAGCTTGGTGAGCTCATCAAAGATGGGCTTGAAGACGTCGGTGTCGTAGTTGCTGATCTTGGCGGTCTCGAAGTCGGTGAAGTTCTTCGTGCCCTGGATGATCGAGCACACGCGCTCAAAGCCCATGCCGGTGTCCACGTGCTGCGCGGGGAGCGGGACGAAGCTGCCATCCGGGTTGGCGTTGTACTGAATGAAGACGTTGTTCCAGATCTCGATGCAGCTCGCGTCGCTGCCGTTCACGAGCTTGGCACCTGCGCGCTGGCGGTCTTCGTCGAGGTTCGGAGCGCCGGGAGTGAGGTCGATGTGGATCTCGGTGCAGGGGCCGCAGGGGCCGGTGTCACCCATCATCCAGAAGTTGTCCTTCTTGTTGCCGTTGACGATGTGGATGTCGGGATCAAGGCCGATGCTGCGGAACTTCTCCGCCCAGATGTCCCAGGCTTCCTGGTCGCGCTCAGCGGGGTCGCCCTTGCCGGGCTGATAAATGGTGGCAAACACGCGGGTCGGCGGGAACTTCCAGCGCTCGATGACAAGCTCCCAGGCCCAGGAGATGGCTTCTTTTTTGAAGTAGTCGCCGAAGGACCAGTTGCCCAGCATTTCGAAAAGCGTGTGGTGGTAGGTGTCCAGACCCACGTCTTCCAGGTCGTTGTGCTTGCCGCCGGCGCGGATGCACTTCTGCGTGTCCGCCGCACGGGTCGGGAGACCTTTGTGCAGGACGCCCGGCCAGGTGTCCACGTCCGCGCTGCGCTCGCCGAGGAAAATGGGCACAAACTGGTTCATGCCGGCATTGGTGAAAATGCGTGCGCCGTCGCGGCTGGTGTAGCCCACGTTGTCACTGGGGACGATGGTGTGCTGCTTCTCCTTGAAGAAGTCGAGGAAGCTCTGGCGGATCTGGGCGGCGGTGGGGACGGCGGACATGGCTGGAAAAGGGAGCGCGGATGGTAGCGGGATGAAGCCGAAGGTAAAGGCGGGGTTTTAGCGTCTGGAAGGCCCGCAGTGGCCGCCGAGGATGAGCCGGGCCATCCCTGAGGGCGGGCCGCCACCGCGCATCCGCTCCGGGCATGGAGAATGCCGCTCCGCGTCAAGATTGGTGATTTCTCCGGCGTATCTGAGAGGTGATTCGCCCCTTCATCACCCTTTTTCTGGTTGCCTCCGCCGTCGCGGAGCCGGCACCGCGTCCCATCCAGTTCTCCAAAGAGATCCGGCCCATCCTGAGTGAGAACTGCTTTTTCTGCCACGGCCCTGACGAAAAGAAGCGCGAAGCCGGCCTGCGCCTCGACGACGAAACCAGCGCCAAAAAGAACAACGACGGCACCACCGCTGTGGTGCCGGGACATCCCGAAAAAAGCGCCCTTCTGGAGCGCATCCTCACCAAGGACCCTGATGAGGTCATGCCGCCCCCAAAGCAGCACAAGACCATCTCTCCCGCGCAGATCGCCCTTCTGACCGAATGGATCAAACAAGGCGCGCCCTGGGGCAAGCACTGGAGCTATGAGAAGGTGGTGAAACCAGCCGTTCCGGCAGGCTCCAAACAGCCCGTGGACGCCTTCCTCCTGCAGCGCCTGACTCAGGAAGGACTCAAGTATTCGCCCCAGGCCGATACCGCCACGCTGATCCGCCGCGTCGCGCTCGATCTGACCGGCCTGCCTCCCACGCTCGCAGAGCTCGATTCATTGTCCAAGCAGCCCTACGACAAGATCGTCGATCACTACCTCTCCCTCCCTGCCTACGGCGAGCATTGGGCACGGCAGTGGCTCGATCTCGCACGCTACGCGGACAGCTCCGGCTACCCCAGCGACCAGCCACGTGAGATCTGGGCCTACCGCGACTGGGTCGTGCGCGCGCTGAATTCGAACATGCCGTTTGATCAGTTCACCATCGAGCAAAACGCCGGCGATCTGCTGCCCAATCCCACGGACGATCAGCTCATCGCCACCGCATTCCATCGCAACACGATGACGCAGAACGAAGGCGGCACCGATGACGAGGAGTTCCGCAACGCCGCCATCATCGACCGCGTAAACACCACCTTCGCTGTCTGGATGGGCACCACCATGGCCTGCGCCCAGTGCCACACGCACAAGTTTGATCCCATCACGATCAACGAGTACTTCCAGTTCTACGCCTTCCTCAATCAAAGCGCCGACAGCGACAAGAAGGACGAAGTGCCCCTGCACAGCTTCGACACACCCGAGTTGATTCAGCAGCGCACGAATCTGAAAAAGGAGATCGAAACTCTGGAGCAGAAGTTCACCTCCCCTGCCCCCGCATGGCTCGCCGGACTCGATGCCTGGGACCAGGGCTTTGCCCGTGATCTCGGCTGGCAGACCCCGCAGCCGGCCAAGGTGACCACGCAATCCAAACAAACCGCCGCCATCGCCGCAGGCGGTGCCGTTTCGATCCCCAAAAACAGCGACAAAGACAGTTACACCATCGAGCTGCCCGCCACTGGCGACAAACTCAGCGCCCTGCGCATCGAAACGATGCCAGCCGCTGGTTTCAGCAACTTCGTCATCACCGACGTGAAAGCGGAAGTCGTGCCGCCAGACTCCAAACAAGCACCGCAGGCGCGTTACGTGCGCATCGAACTGCCCGGTGATAAAAAGATGCTCCAGCTGGCCGAAGTCCAGGTGTACAGCGGCAGTGAAAACATCGGGCCAGCAGGTGTCGCCACACAAAGCAGCATGTACACCGATGCCGCCGCCAAGCGCGCCATCGATGGCAACACCGAAGGCGATTACGCGAAAAGCAGCGTCGCGCACACCGCCGGCACCGACAACGATCCTTGGTGGGAAGTCGATCTGAAGGCCTCCAAACCCGTGGATCGTGTCACCATCTGGAACCGCACCGATGGCAACGTCGGCAGCCGTCTCGATGGCTTCCGCGTCGTGCTGCTCGATGACAAACGCCAGACCGTGTGGAAGAGCGAAAACACTCCCGCGCCTGCGAAAGACAAAGCCTTCGCCATCAGCGGCCCGGTCGCCGTCAGCTTCACCACCGCGCTGGCAGATTATGAGCAGACCGGCTTCACCGCTGCCTCCGTGCTGAAACCCAAAGATAAAAAGCAGCAGGGCTGGGCCGTCTCAGGTGCCGCCGACAAGCCGCACACCCTCACCCTTCTGGCAGCATCTCCGGTGGTCGTTCCCTCCGGCTCCAAGCTCCGCATCACCCTCGCACAAAACAGCGAGTTCAAGCAGCACACCCTCGGCAGCTTCCGCCTCAGCTACACCGGAGATGCCCGCGTGCAGCAGGTCACCAAAGTGCCGCAAAATGTCGTCGCCGCTCTCGCTCAGGCCAAAGACAAACGCACGCCCGCACAGCAGCAGACCGTGGTGGAGTACTTCGTGCGGAATATTGCCAAAGCATCCGCCGCGGAGCGCACCCGCCTCGCCGCCGCGAACAAAGAACTCGCCGCCCTCAAGCCCGTCACCGTGCCCATCATGCGCGATCTCGATCCGAAGCAGCGTCGCGTCACGAAAATCCAGCTCCGTGGCAACTGGCAGGCTCTGGGTGATGAAGTCAGCGAAGGCACTCCCGCAACCTTCAATCCCCTGCCCGCCAATGCCCCGCGCAATCGCCTCACCATGGCCAAATGGCTCGTCAGTCGCGATAATCCGCTCACCGCACGCGTCACCGTGAACCGCCTGTGGGAAAGCATCTTTGGCACCGGCATCGTGCGCAGCAGCGAGGAGTTCGGCAGTCAGGGAGATCTGCCCGTGCATCCCGAATTGCTCGACTGGCTCGCCGCCGAGCTCATGGACAGCGGCTGGGACATCAAGCACATGCTCAAGCTGCTGCTCACCAGCCAGGCCTATCAGCAAAGCACCAAGACCACGCCGGAACTCAACGAGCGCGATCCCGACAACCGTCTCCTCGCCCGCGGTCCACGCTTCCGCCCCACTGGCGAACTTCTCCGCGATCAAGCACTCGCCGTCAGCGGCCTGCTCAGCGCCAAAATGTACGGCCCGCCCGTGCGCCCGCTGACTCCCAATCTCGGCCTCACCACCGCCTTTGGCCGCAGCAACGACTGGACGATCAGCCCCGGCGAGGACAAGCACCGCCGCAGCCTCTACACCGAAGTCCGCCGCAACAGCCCCTACGCCAGCTTCACCACCTTCGACGCCGGCAACCGCGAAGTCTGCATGATCCGCCGCAGCCGCACCAACACACCCCTGCAGGCCTTCGTGACACTCAATGATCCCGTCTTCATCGAAACGAATCAAGCCATGGCCCGCCGCCTCGTCGCCGAAGCCAAGGCAACCCCCGGGCGCCTCGCCCTCCTCTTCAAACTCTGCCTCTCACGCGCCCCGAATGCGCATGAAACTTCATCTTTGACGCAGCTCTACAACGACTCACTCACCACTTATCGCGCCGATCCTGCGGACGCCACCAAGATGGCCACCGATCCCCTCGGCCCCGCGCCCAAAGACACCGACATTGCCGAACTCGCCGCGTGGACGACCATCGCTAACGTGGTGATGAATCTGGATGAGTTTTTGATGCGCCGTTAATTCCACACTGATTTCCCCATGAACCCCATCACTCACGACACCCTTCAGCTCAAGACGCGCCGTCAGTTTCTCGGCAACGCGGGGCAGTTCAGCCTCGGGGCCATCGCCATGCATGCGATGCAGCAGAAGGCGGGAGCCAGTACGGCGTCAGACAATCCGCTCGCACCCAAGAAGTCGCAGTATGCGCCGAAGGCCAAGCGCGTGATCTACCTGCACATGTCAGGTGCGCCGCCGCACCTCGACCTCTTTGATTACAAACCGGAGCTCGTGAAGCGCAGTGGGCAGGACTGTCCTGACTCGATCCTCAAAGGCCGGCGCTTCGCCTTCACTACTGGCGTGCCCAAGCTCATGGGCACACCGCGCACCTTTGCGCGCTATGGCAAAGGCGGCATCTGGATGAGCGATGCCTGCCCGAATTTCCACACCATCGCCGATGAGATGTGCATGATCCGCTCCATGAACACGGATCAGTTCAATCATGCGCCTGCGGAGCTGCTGCTCTTCACCGGCCATGCACGGCAGGGCCGGCCCTCCATGGGCTCATGGGCCACCTATGGCCTTGGTACGGAGAATCAGGACCTGCCGGGGTTTGTCGCGCTCATCTCCAGCGGCACCCAGCCCAGTGGCGGCCAGGGCTGCTGGGGCAGCGGCTTTATCCCCAGCGTGTATCAGGGCGTGCAGTGCCGCAGCAAAGGCGACCCCGTCCTCTTTGTCAGCGATCCCGCCGGCATGAACCGCGCCATGCGTCGCAAGACGCTCGATGCCCTGCAGGATCTCAACCAGCAGCAGGTCGCCGAATTCGGCCATCCCGAGACCGTCACGCGCATGGCCCAGTATGAACTCGCCTTCCGCATGCAGACCAGCGTGCCCGATGTCATGGACATCTCGAAGGAGCCGCAGCACGTCATCGAAGCCTACGGCGCAAAACCCGGCGAGGCCAGCTTTGCCAACAACTGCCTGCTTGCCCGGCGGCTCATTGAAAAAGGCGTACGCTTTGTGAATCTCTTCGACTGGGGCTGGGACTTCCATGGCACCAGCGAAGGCAGCGGCATCACCACCGGTCTCACCGCCAAAATGGCCGCCACCGACAAGCCCGTGGCCGCGCTTATCAAAGATCTCAAGCAGCGCGGCCTGCTGGACGACACCCTCGTCATCTGGGGCGGTGAATTCGGCCGTACCCCTTTCCGCGAAGGCCGCACCGCCGCCAGCAAAGTGCTCGGCCGCGATCACTACCCCGACTGCTTCTCACTCTTCATGGCCGGCGGCGGCGTGAAAGGCGGCTTCGAGTACGGCAGCACCGACGAGCTCGGTTTCAGCGTCGCTGAAAACAAAGTCCACGTGCACGACTTCCAAGCCACTGTGATGCACCTCCTCGGCTTCGATCACGAGCGCCTCACCTACCGCTTCCAAGGCCGCGACTACCGCCTCACCGACATCCACGGACACGTGGTGAAGGATCTGCTGGCATAAGAGCCGACTATTTTGAATGCGACGAAGGCTTTTCTTGCCATTTCGTCAGGCATTGGCTTGGATCGGGTCGAATGCTGACTGCTGACCAAATCCTTGCCCTTTCCCCCGACGATTCGTCGGCCAAGGCGGCCAGGGGATTGCTGGCTCCGGCCAAGTGGCCGACGCTCGGACATGATGAAGCGGCGATCTGGGGCGAGTGCCAGGGGAGCGGTTCCAAGCCGTACCAAGTGATCATTGATGTCACCGGGCCTTCGTTCAAATGCGGCTGCCCGAGCCGCAAGTTTCCATGCAAGCACGGGCTGGCGTTGTACCTGCTGCTGGCGCAGAAGCAGAGCGCCTTCACGGCGAACACGCAGCCGGCTTGGGTGAATGAATGGCTCTCCGCGCGGCAGCAGCGCAGCGAAAAACAGGCGGAGAAAAAAGCGGCGCAGGCCGAGGCGAAGCCCGTTGATGAAGCGGCTGTTGCGAAGCGGGAGGCGAAACGGCTCGACCGCATGCTGGGTGGCGCGCGTGATTTGGAACGCTGGCTCGCGGATCTGGTGCGGCAGGGGATCGCGGATCTGCCAGCGAAGCCTGCCACCTACTGGCGGGACACTGCGGCGCGTTTGGTGGATGCGCAGGCGACAGGTCTTGCCGTGTGGGTGCGCCAGCTCGAAAGTGCGGTGTCATCTGGCGAGGGCTGGCAGGAGCGTGCGCTGTTGCAGATGGGCCGGATGCAGCTGCTCACCGATGCGTTGCAGCGCCTGGACTCGCTGCCTGAGCCACTCCGGCATGATGTGCGCAGCAGTGCGGGCTGGACGGCAGACAAGGACGAGGTGCTGGCCGGCAATGATCGTGTGGGGGACACATGGAAGGTGCTGGGTGTGAGCCACGATGAGAACGACAAGCTGTGGGAGCGCCGCGTGTGGCTGCGTGGCCTGACCACGGACCGAGATGCCTTGCTGCTGGAGTTTTCGCATGGTGGGCGACGCTTTGACCAGGTGTTTGTAACGGGCACGCGACTCAAGGCGACGCTGTGTTTCTTCCCGAGTGCATCGCCGCTGCGCGCGCTGCTGGTGGATGCTCCGGTGGAGGCCTCCTCTGGCGCACCGGGGGAAGTCGTCACGACCTGGGATCGGGCGCTGGATTCTGTCGCTTCTGCGCTGGCGCGACAGCCGTGGTTTCAACGCCTGCCGGTGCTGCTGCACCATGCCACGCCTGTGCTGCGCGGGCGGCAGTGGCTGGCCCGTGATGCTGATGGGCGCGAGGCACCTCTGCGTGTCAGTGATGATGATGGCTGGCAGTTGCTCGCCCTTGGCGGTGGAAATCCGCTGACGCTTTTCGGTGAATGGCATGGGGTCCACTGGCGGCCGCTGACGGCCTGGCACCCGAATGAAGAAACTCCCTGCTGGACGGAGGTGCTCACAGTCGCATGAGCGCGCTCGCCTCACTTGCCACCAGTGCGCTCCTTGGTACCGCACGGCATCCGCCCGAATGGCCGGCTCCTGAGGGGCCGGTCGGAGATCTGCTTGGACGCATCCCGCGCGATGCGGTGGAGAAAGCGCTGCTGCAAACGGCAGGCGTGCTGGGCACCTGTCAGCTCGCGGGCCTGCTGCCAGCGCAGGTGGGTTCTGCACCTGCACCGTCAGAGTCTTCGCCACAGGATGTGCGGATGGACCTGCTGGCAGCCATTCTTGCCGATGGACCCGAGCGGCTGCAGGTCGAGGCGTTTCAAGCCATTGCTTCCGCCGGCAAACACCTCCCTCATCGTCTGCTGCCAAAAGCACTGGAGTGCGGACGGCGCAGCATCGCCTTGCGCCCCAGTCTGCTGGCGGTGCTCGGCTCGCGTGGAGCTTGGCTTGCCGTGCAAAATGAGGCGTGGTCCTACGCCGCAGGTGCAGTGAACATGGACACCGTGAGCGATGAGGTGTGGCAGCTCGGCAGTCTCGATCAGCGGCGGCTCTATCTGACGACACTGCGTGCCACCGATGCCGCGAAGGCGCGCGAGCTGTGCCGCGCCGCCATGAGCACAGAAGGGGCGAAGGAGCGTACCGCGTTCATCGAATGCCTCGGTACAGGACTCACCCTCGATGATCAAGATTTGCTCGAAGCGACGTTCGCGGACAAAAGCAAGGAGGCACGGCAGGTGGCGGCGCGGCTGCTTTCCACGCTGCCGGACTCGCGCTTCGCCCAGCGCATGTCGGCGCGTGCGGCGCTGTGTTTGAAGTCCGAGAAGAAACTGCTGCGCGGCATGGTCATCACCCTTGAAGCGCCTGCCGCCTACGATGCCACATGGAAGCCGGATTTGATCGAGGAAGCAAAGCCGAAGGGCCTGAGCATGGGCGAGCGCGCTTGGTGGCTGTTTCAAATCGTCCGTCAGGTGCCGCTGCGCTGGTGGGAAACGCAGACGGGCATGACGCCTGGCGAATGCCTGGCCTGGGCGCAGAAGTCAGACTGGAAGGACGTGCTGCTGCAAGGCTGGGCCGAGGCGCAGGCGGTGCAGCGGCGCGTGGAGTGGGCGGAGGCCTTCCTGAGCACGACCCTGCCGCCAAACGGTCCGCTCACGTTTTTTGACCTGCTCGAAACCCTGCCGCCAGCCATGCGGGAGCCGCATTTCCTCAAGCTGCTGACCGACAACAACTCCAACGTGGTCGCCTTCAGCACGGTGATCGATCGCTTCATCAAAGGCCTGCCGCTGGGCGCGCCGATGCTGTCGCCTGCGGTGGCCGCGAAAGTGATCAAGATCCTGAAGCAGCGCATCCAGAGCGGCGAGGCGCGCTACGACTGGCAGCTCCGTGCCTCACTCGTAGAGCTCGCATGCCTCATGCCTTCAGCGGCCTTCAACGACTTCGCTCAAGGCTGGGATCTTACCAAGGAGGAAGCCCAGCCCTTTGCCGAGGCCGTGGCGCGTGTGGGCCTGGTGCTCGATCAACGCCGCCAGCTCGCCTCGTGAAACTTTGAAACAGAACCCCTGCTTATCCATGATCAACACGCTCCGCCAACACGCTGAACACCTCTTTGCTCACGAGCTCGACGAATTGAAAAAGACCGATACGCGGCAGCGGCCCACGAACTGGGAGCTGTCGCCGTGGGCGGTGGCCACCTACCTGCTTGGCGGCAAGCTGGACAACGGCTTTGAGGTCAGCGCCAAATACATTGGCAACCGACGGGTGATCGAGATCGCGGTAGCCACGCTGGCCACCGACCGTGCGCTGCTGCTCTACGGCGTGCCCGGCACGGCGAAAAGCTGGGTGTCCGAACACCTTGCCGCTGCCATCTCCGGTGACTCCACGCGGCTGGTCCAAGGCACCGCCGGGACGAGCGAGGAACAGATGCGCTACGGCTGGAACTATGCCCTGCTGCTTTCCAAAGGCCCGTCAAAAGAAGCGCTGGTGCCGAGTCCGCTGATGAAGGCGATGAGCGATGGCCGCATCGCGCGGGTGGAGGAACTCACGCGTATCCCGGCGGATGTGCAGGACACGCTGATTACCATTTTGTCCGAGAAGACGCTGCCCATTCCGGAACTCTCCAGCGAGGCACAGGCAAACCGCGGCTTCAACGTCATCGCCACCGCGAACAACCGCGACAAAGGCGTGAACGAACTCAGCAGTGCGCTCAAGCGCCGCTTCAACACCGTCGTGCTTCCCGTGCCCGCCACCGAAGCGGAGGAAATCGCCATCGTCACCAAGCGCGTGGGAGAGATGGGCAAAGCGCTCGAACTTCCCGCCGAACCACCCGCACTCAAGGAAGTGCGTCGCATCGTCCAGGTCTTCCGTGAGCTGCGCGACGGACAGACTGCCGATGGCAAAACCAAGCTCAAGCAACCCACCGGCACCATGAGCACCGCCGAAGCCATCAGCGTGCTCAACAGCGGCATCGCGCTCGCCGCGCACTTTGGAGACGGCACTCTGCGTGCAGGCGATGTCGCTGCCGGTCTGGTAGGTGCTATCATCAAAGATCCCGTGCAGGACTTGGTGGTGTGGAAGGAGTACCTCGAAACCGTGGTGAAGGAACGCGACGAGTGGAAGGATCTGTACCGGGCGTGCCGGGAGGTGATTTGATTCGACTGACACCCATGACCCACCTCTTCGGCATCCGCCATCACGGCCCTGGCTGCGCGCGTTCCTTGGTTCGCGCGCTGGACGAGCTGTCGCCGGATTGCATCTTGATTGAAGGGCCGCCTGAGGCGGAGGCCGTGCTGGCGTCGGCGATTCATGCGGAGATCGAGCCGCCGGTGGCGCTGCTGTTGTACTGCCCGGACGATACGAAGAAGGCGTCGTTTTATCCCTTCGCGGAGTTTTCGCCGGAGTGGCAGGCCATCCGTTTTGGACTCACGCGCAGCGTGCCGGTGCGCTTCATGGACCTGCCGCAGGCGCACGATCTGGCGCTGCGAGATGCGGAGATGGCCGCCCCTCTGGCGGATGAAGCCGAACCCGCCGCAGAAGCCGAACCCGAAGACATCTCGGGCGATCCGCTCGACTGGCTGGGCCGTGCAGCAGGCTATGGCGATGGCGAAACGTGGTGGAACCAGATGGTCGAAGAGCGTCGTGATGCTGACAGCACGGGTCTATTCGCCGCGATCCAGGAAGCGATGACGAGCGTCCGTGCCGAGATCCCACGCAAGCTCACTCCACCATCGCAGCAGCGCGAGATTCTGCGTGAGGCGCACATGCGCAAAACCATCCGTCAGGCAGAGAAGGATGGGTTTCAAAAGATCGCCGTGGTTTGCGGCGCATGGCATGTGCCCGCGCTCGCCACCATGCCAAGCGCGAAAGCGGATAACGACCTGCTCAAAGGCCTGCCGAAGGTCAAAGTAGCCGCGACTTGGGCGCCGTGGACGTACGGACGCCTTGCTGCCGCCAGTGGCTACGGTGCCGGGGTGATGTCGCCGGGATGGTATGAATTTCTCTGGAAAAATCAGGCTGCTGAAGCCTCCCAGCGCTCCATCGCATGGATCTCCAAAGTCGCGCGGCTGATGCGCGAGGAGGACATCGACTGCTCCTCTGCACACGTCATTGAAGCCGCACGTCTCAGCGATGCGCTCGCCGCCATGCGCGAACGCCCCGCCGCCGGGTTGGATGAAATCAATGAGTCCATCCGCACCGTCATCTGCATGGGCGAGGATGCACCGCTGAAGCTCATCCGTTCCAGGCTAATCGTGGGCGAAAAATTGGGCCGCGTCCCGCCGGATGTGCCCACCGTGCCGCTACAGCAGGATTTGGAAAAACAGCAGCGCAGCCTGCGCCTGAAGCCGGAAGCCCTGGCGAAGGAACTCGATCTGGATCTGCGCAACGAGAACGACCTCAGCCGCAGTCACCTCCTCCACAGGCTAAAGCTGCTCGGCATCCAATGGGGCGAGGTGCGTGGCACCGGGCGGAGTGCGAAGGGCACCTTTCATGAAGTGTGGCAGGTGCAATGGCAGCCCGAGTTTGCCGTGGCCATCATTGAAGCCTGCCGTTGGGGACATACGATCAGTGATGCGGCCACGGCGCTGGCGATTGATCAGGCGCAGAAGGCGGAGTCTCTGCCCGCGCTCTCGGCGCTGGTTGATCGTGTGCTTCTCGCCCATCTCCCGCATGCGGTGGAGCCTGTGACGCACGCGTTGGAAAACCTGGCCGCCATCGCGGGCGATGCTTCACAGCTCCTCGAAGCCATTCCACCGCTGGCCAATATTTTCCGTTATGGCAATGTGCGCCAGACCGACGCCTCGCTGGTCGGGCATGTGCTCGATGGCCTCGTCACGCGCGCCTGCATCAGCCTCGGCGGGGCGTGTGCTTCGCTGGATGACGACGCAGCCGCTGCCATGCGCAAACGCATCATCGCCACGCATCAGGCCATCAAGCTCATCGGGAATGAAAGCCATCTCGCCGATTGGATGCCGGCGCTCACGCGTCTTGCGGTACTGGGTGGGACGCATGGACTTGTGTGCGGGCTGGCTGCACGCCTGTTGTTTGATGAAAAGACCGAGGATGCCGATGCCACGGCCACACGCATGAGCCAGGCGCTTTCCATTGGCAACGATCCCGCGCCCGCTGCAGCTTGGCTGGAGGGATTCCTGCATCAGAGCGGCATGGTGTTGCTCCACGATGACCGGTTGTGGCAGACCCTGGATGCCTGGCTTGCTTCCTTGAGTGATGAAGGCTTCACCCGCATCCTGCCGCTGGTCCGGCGCACGTTCTCACTGTTTCCCGGCACGGAGCGCACCCAGCTCGGTGCTCGTGCGAAGCACTCGGGTGCGGCTGGTCCGGCAGTGAAGACCGTCATGGCGGAGGAGTGGAACGAAACGCGCGCCCAGAAGCCGCTGGCTGTGCTGGAACAGATTCTTGGACTGAAGTCATGAGCACGCCATCTACAGACAACGAACGACAGCGCCGCTGGCGCCTTGCCCTCGGCGGCGAGGCCAATGAATCCTGCTGCGGACTGAGCGGCGAGGATCTGGAAATCGATCAAGCTCTCGGCGCACTCTATGAGCCTGAAGGCCCCAGTGGTATGAAAGGTGCCCGGCGTGGCGGCACTGAGAAATCCGCTCCACGCGTCGCACGCTGGCTGGGGGACATCCGCAAATACTTCCCCGCCAGCGTGGTGCAGGTGATGCAGCAGGATGCGCTGGACCGTCTGGGCATGCGCGAAATGCTGCTGCAGCCGGAGATGCTGGAGGCCGTGCAGCCGGACGTACACCTCGTGGCGAGTTTGATCTCACTCTCCGGCGTCATCCCCGCCAAGACGAAGGAGACCGCCCGCATGGTCGTGCGCAAGGTGGTGGAAGAACTCATGCGCAAGCTCGCCGAGCCCATGCGCACGGCGGTGACGGGTGCGCTGAACCGTGCGGTGCGCAATCGTCGGCCACGACTGGCGGAGATCGACTGGAACCGGACCATCCGCGCCAATTTGCGGCATTATCAGAAAGACTACCAGACGGTGGTGCCGGAGACTTTGATCGGCTATGGCCGCAAGGCGCAGAAGACCCAGCGGAACATCATTCTCTGCATCGATCAGAGCGGCTCGATGGCCGCCAGCGTCGTCTATTCGAGCATCTTCGGGGCCGTGATGGCCTCCCTGCCTGCGGTGAAGACCCAGCTCGTGGTCTTTGACACGGCGGTGGTCGATCTGACGGAGAAACTTGATGATCCGGTGGAACTGCTCTTTGGCACCCAGCTCGGCGGCGGCACGGACATCAACAAAGCCGTAGGCTACTGCCAGAGCCTTATCACCGATCCCACCAACACCATCCTCGTTCTCATCTCCGACCTCATTGAAGGCGGGGTGGAAAAGAACCTCCTCCAGCGCACCAATGAGCTGGTGCAAAGCGGCGTGCAGTTCATCACCCTGCTGGCGCTCAGCGACGAAGGCGCTCCCTGCTACGACCAGCAGCTCGCTGCCAAGATGAGCCTGCTCGGTGTTCCCAGCTTTGCCTGTACGCCGGACAAATTTCCCGCGCTCATGGCCGCTGCGATCAAGAAGGAGGACATCGCCCTCTGGGCCGCGCAGGCAGACCTCGTGACCACGCGCCATGCGTGAGTTCTACCCCCCCTGCACCGGCGGCATGATCGCCACCTCGCCGCCATCGTGCAGCGGCTCATCGCGCTTCACATAGGTTTGGTCCAGAGCCAGGAGCAGGCTGTTCTGCCAGTCGCTCAGCTTGGGCCAGCGGTCTTCGATTTGAGCGAGCAAGTCGCCCATCGTGGCACCGGCGGGCACTTCGAGGGAGATTTCGTCCGTGCCGGTGATGTCACGAAGGACGGAGAAAAAGAGCACTCGCAGCTTCATGATGCTGGATTGGGGTTCAGGATGCCGATGCAGGGCAGATTGCGGAAGCGACCCTGGTAGTCCATGCCGTAGCCCACGACGAATTCATCGTCGATCTCAAAGCCGGCGTCATCCAGCGGCACCTCACGCAGGCGCTCGCGGCGTTTGCTCAGCAGGACGCAGGTGCGCAGCGAGGCCGGCTGTTGCGCGAGGAGGCGCTCGCAAATGGCGCTGAGCGTGAGCCCGGTGTCGAGGATGTCATCCAGCAGCAGCACGTCCTGATCGCGCATGTCAAAGTTCGCGGGCCAGTTCACCTTCACCTCGCCGGTGGTGGCGGTTCCGCCTTGATAGCTGCTGGCGCTCAGGGTGTACAGCCGCACGGGCATTTCGAGTTTGCGCAGCAGATCAGCTACAAAGAAAAGGCCGCCATCCATCAGCGCCACCACGGTGACGACTTTGCCTGCGAGTTCCGCATTCAAACGCGCGGCCATCGCGTCCACCCGCTCGCTGATTTGCGCGGGAGTGAGCAGGATGCGTTCGAGATCTTGAATGACGCCGGTGACAGAAGATGGCATGGAGCAAAAGAGTGTATAAAAGGCCAAAGCTGACGTAGCGCAGGCCGCACGACACGCGTTTCTTGTAACCTGAATGAACCCAACTGACAAACCGAACCTGCCCGACCTGCGCGTGAGTTACGACCAGGGCGAACTCGACGAACACAGCGCCCCGGCCGACCCCCTGGCGCTCTTCACGATATGGATCAACGACGCCCTCGCGCACAAGCTGCCGGAGCCGAATGCGATGAGCCTCGCCACCAACGGCCTCGATGGCACTCCGACCGTGCGCACGGTGCTGCTCAAAGGCATCGACGAGCGCGGCTTTCATTTTTACACCAACTACGAAAGCCGGAAGGGCCACGAAATCGCCGCCGATGCCCGCGCCGCCGCCTGCTTCTTGTGGACGGACCGCCATCATCAGGTGTGCCTGCGCGGTTACATTTCCAAGCTCGACCGTGCCGATGCAGAGAAGTACTTCGCCAGCCGTCCCTACGGGCATCAAATCGGCGCCTGGGTGTCCGATCAGAGCGTGGTGATCTCAGGCCGTGAATGGCTGGAGCAGCGCGATGTCGAACTGAAGGCGCAGTATCCGGAAGGCCAGGTCCCCTGCCCGCCGCACTGGGGTGGCTACACCCTGCAGGCAGAAGAAATCGAATTCTGGCAGGGCCGCGTGAGCCGCCTGCACGACCGCATCCGCTACCGCAAAGAAAACGGCGTTTGGGTCAAAGTGCGCCTGAGCCCGTAATCACCAAGGAGCGGCACTTGCCAAGTGCTGCCCCTTTTACGTGGGCCACGTCCCGCCCCAGGGCTGAAAAAATCTCGAAAGCCACTTGCCTTTCATTATTTTCAGTTTTTAATGAAAGTGTGAGCAAGGAACTACCAGAATGGGAAAAGGCACGCGAGGAATTCGTGGTCCAGTGGGGTTCGCTCGGCACGCAGTGGGGCATCCCCCGCACCATGGCCCAGATTCACGCCCTGCTCATGACGGCCCCGGAACCCATGTGCACAGACGATGTCATGGAGCGCTTGGAGATCAGCCGCGGCAATGCACACACCAATTTAAAAGATCTCGTTGGCTGGAACCTCGTGCGCATCATCACCAAGAAGGGCGACCGCAAGGAGTACTTCGAGGCGGAGAAGGACGTCTGGAAGATCTTCATCACCATCTCGAAGGAGCGCAAACGCCGCGAGATCGAGCCCGCCATCCACCTCCTGCGCGACTGCGCCGCACGCACGAAGGAAGAAGCCACCGGCCCCGGCAAGGACTTCCACCAGCAGATGCAGGACCTCGACGAATTCCTCAGCTTCGGCGTCAAAGTCGCCGACACCGTGATCTCCATGAAGCACGCCTCCGCCCTGCAGTGGGCCATGCGCCTCCTCGGCTGATCTTTTCATGCCTATGTATTTCACAAAATACTGAAAATTCAGAATATAAAGTCAACATGAACACCGCTCCACTCGAAGTCCGCCGCATGCGCCCGGGCTGTGATGAGACGAATCCCCTCGAGGGCGAAGTCGTGTGGAGTCCGGTGAAGTCGCTCTGGTTTACTACGCATCTGGTCATTGCCCTGATTGGCGGTTGGCTCACGCTCAGCCCGGGGGCCGTGATTCTGTCGGGCGTGTTCACGGTGCTCACCCTATGCCTTGGGCACACCATTGGCCTTCATCGCCTGCTGATTCACCGCAGCTTCGCCTGCCCTCGCTGGCTGGAGCATGCGCTGGTGCATCTCGGCACGGTGGTTGGCATGGGTGGTCCCTTCAGCATGCTTTACCTGCATGACATCCGTGACTGGGCGCAGCGGCATTCGGCCTGCCACCCATTCTACATCGACCAGCGGCCTATCTGGCGGGATGCGTTGTGGCAGCTCCACTGCAAGCTGCGTTTGAAGCATCCGCCGCAATTTGAGATCGAGCGCGAGGTAAGCGAGGATCGCTTCTACCAGATGCTGGAGCGCACCTGGATGCTGCAGCAGCTTCCCTATGCCTTGTTGTTCTACCTTCTCGGTGGCATCGGCTGGGTGGTGTGGGGCATCTCGGTGCGCATTGTGGTTTCGTTGCTCGGTCACTGGCTCATTGGCTACTGCGCGCACAACATCGGCCAGCGTGACTGGCACCTGCAAGGCCATGCGGTGCAGGGCTACAACCTCCCCCACCTGGGTATTCTCACCATGGGTGAGTGCTGGCACAACAACCATCACGCTTTTCCTGACTCTGCTCGTCTGGGGCTCACAACGGCTCAGCACGATCCCGGCTGGTGGGCGCTGCGCGTGCTGAATTTCTTCGGTCTGATCACCCACGTGAAGCTGCCCGCCGACATGCCGGCACGGCCTGAACTCATTCCCCTCAACCCAAACACAAACCACACACCCCTATGAACGAAACCGTCATCAGCTACAGCCTCTACCTCATCCTTGCCGTCAGCATGACGGTCTGGGTGGCGCGCACCCTCCACAAAAACGGCCGCATCTTCCTCGTCGATTGCTTCAACGGGAACACGGACCTCGCCGACAGCGTCAATCACCTGCTCGTCGTCGGCTTCTACCTCGTGAACATTGGCTTTGTCTCGCTCTACCTGAAAAGCACCGAGGAAATCAGCGGTGCCCGCGGCGTCTTCGAACTGCTCAGCGGCAAGATGGGCGTCGTGCTGCTCATGCTCGGCGGCATGCACTTCTTCAATCTCTACGTCTTCACCCGCATGCGCCGCCGCGCCACCCTGGCCAACCTGCCCCCGCCCGTGCCACCCATGCATCGCGTCAGCAAAGCTCACGACATTCTCGACACATTATGAACAAGCTGCTTGCTTCCTTGCGGTCGATGCTCTGCGGGTGGGTAGCTTGCAACATTCTTTTCTGGATCTGCAATCTCTCGTGGATGGTGGATCGTTATAAATCCTTCAGCGATTACATCGGCTACTCGATATTCATGGGAGTTTGCACCGGAATAGTGATCATGTGCGCTTGGTTGGTGATCTTCCTTCCAGTTGATCTCTGGATCGCAGACAACTCCATGCTGCGTCGCCCATGGGTTGCATCGGTCTGCGGCTTTGTGACAGGCGCTCTGTTGACCGTAGTTCTATGGCCCTCCTTTGAGGGAGCTGATTGGCTGGAAAAAGTCACAAGCATGAAATTTTCACTGCAAGACATGCCATACGTCCTTGGGCCTAGCATCACCGGCATGGTGGCGGCCTATATCAGGTCACTTGATCGCGATCCCTTATTGAAGACGCCATGAACACCCTCACCATCTTCTACGATGCGCGCTGCGGCCTGTGCTCGCGCTTCCGGCGTTGGATGCTCGAACAGGCCGCGTATGTGAGGCTGGAGTTTCTGCCTTACGATTCGCCGCAGGCCCTGCGCCTCTGCCCGGATCTCCCGAACTTGCGTGCAGATCAAGAAATCGTCGTCATGGGAGATGACGGCTCTCTCTGGCAGGGCGCGGGTGCCTGGGTGACGTGTCTGTGGGCGTTGCGCGAATACCGCGAATGGTCCCTGCGCCTTGCCAGCCCGGCCATGCAGCATATCGCCCGCCGCGTGGTGCATTGGATCTCCAGCAACCGCATCGGCCTTTCCCACCTGCTGCGTCTGCGCAGTGATGACGCGCTGCGGGCGCAGATCACGGAGACGGCCTGTGACAATGGAGCCTGTTCCATTGAAACACGAAACGCGGCTTGAATGAAGACAGCGGTCTGCGCTGTAATGGCTGAATGTCATTCCTCCGCAGCCTCCTCATCGCCTGCACCCTGTCCGCCAGCCTTCATGCAGCCGAAGACAAAATGCGCCTCGTGCGTGAGACGGACGCACTGACCCCTGATCAGGAGCGCGCGGGCCTGCACGTGCCGCCGGGCTTCACGGTGCAGCTCTTCGCCAGCGAGCTGATGATCAACAAGCCCATCAACATGGCCTTCGATGCGCGAGGCCGCCTGTGGGTTTCCTCTACCGTCGAGTATCCCTATTCCGCTGACAAAAGCCGCTGGTCCGACGAGAAGGGCACGCGCGTCAAAGACAGCCGCGATGCGATCAAAATCCTCGCAGACACCGATGGCGACGGCAAAGCCGACAAGGTCACCGACTTCGCCGACGGCCTGAACATCCCCACCGGCATTCTCCCCTGGCACAAGCCGGAGCACAAAGTCGGCTGCATCGCCTGGAGTATTCCTAACATCTGGTACTTCGCCGACACCGATGGCGATGACAAAGCCGACCATCGCGAGATTCTCTTCGGCCCCCTCGGATATGAAAAAGACACGCACGGCATGTGCAGCAGCTTCCGCCTCGGCCTGGACGGCTGGGTGTATGCAACACATGGCTTCAACAACACGAGTCACTTTAAAGCCAAAGATGGCAGCACGCTCGATCTCCACAGCGGCAACGTCTTCCGCTTTCGCCCCGACGGTTCGCGCATCGAAAAATGGACCAGCGGCCAGGTGAACCCCTTCGGCTTGTGCTGGGATCGCTTTGGCAATCTTTACAGCGCCGACTGCCACAGCTCACCCATCTATCAGCTCATCCGTGGAGCGTGCTATCCCAGCTTCGGCAAGCCCGATGACGGCCTCGGCTTCGCCCCAGTGATGTGTGAGCACAGCCACGGCTCCACCGGCATCTGCGGCATTGTTTACCTCGACGGCGGCGTCTGGGGCCCCGAGTGGGACGACCACACGCTGGTGGGCAACTGCGTCACCTCCCGCGTGAACCACGACACCATCACCTTCACCGGCTCCACGCCCAAAGCCAACGAACAGCCCGACTTCATCACCAGCGACGACCCTTGGTTCCGTCCCGTCGATCTCCAACTCGGCCCCGACAACGCCCTCTACATCGCCGACTTCTACAACAAGATCATCGGCCACTACGAAGTCCCGCTGGATCATCCGGGCCGGGACAAAGAACGCGGAAGAATTTGGCGCGTCGTGAAGGATGACCACACCAAATCACTGACCGACTGCCAGTTGGAAGCCATGATTGACAAAACACTCGCGCAGCAATTGGAGTCGGAAAATATCCGTCGCCGATACTTAGCTGGAGAAGTGATCTTTCAGCGAGGCGTGGTCGCGTATGAGGAGGTCGTCGCAGGGACTGCGAAACCGCAAAAGGGCCAAGTGGACCAAGGAACTGCTTTACGCACGGCTCATGGAATGTGGATCGGTGCCCGGCTTGGGAAGGCGAGTGACAATCAGTTCAAGCAGGCGGAGTCTGTGGACTTTCTCAGTTCAGCTCATGTTTTCAAAACCTTGAGCGCATTGGCTGATCAGCCTGGAGTGCCTGGATATTTTGCCCACACCTATGAAAAGTTTGATGCGCCTCCTGCCGGCGTAGGCACAATCTATTCCACCAAATTACCTGTTGGACCCATAACAAGAGCAAAGGGGTACATTCAATCCTCCGACGGCCGTTTGATCGAGTCCCGCGCTTCGGTGGAAAATCGCAAGGCTCTGGTTGAATGCCTCGGTCTCAGCGAAGATCGAGCCGCGATTCTTGATCTTGTTAATGAACTCAGGTCTTTGAAAGGTGACGAGACGCAACTGCTCACGACTAAAATCGCTCTCCGTCGCATCCTGAGCCACCCTGGAAATCTCAAAGTGCTGCCACCGGATGCGTATGCCGCGGCTGAAGTGGTGCTGGCCGTGCCGAACGCCGAAGCCAGTGCGTGGCTGTGGCGCATGGAAACGCTGGAAAAGAAAGCGTCTATGAGCCGGGCACAGATCCTCCAACATCTTGCGCGTTATGGAGACGCCGATCTGCTGCAATCTGCGATGCAAGAAACCCACCAAGCATATCGAGACAAGCCTGCCGCTTCTCAGCTTGATCTGGTTCAAGCCATTCACAACGGCCTCAGCGAGCGCGGTGCGCCGACTAATCCTGAGCTGCTGCAATGGGCGCAGGAACTTGCCATGCAGCTCCTTGAATCAGCTGACATGCAGCCTGCACCTGTCTGGACTGCGCTGGGCGATGCCAAGTGGTCCTTGCAGACACGGAAGTGTGCGGATGGCTCAGAGGCGCAGGTATTGCAGAGCATGATCAAAGGTGGTGGCGATGAAGAGAAGCGCACAGGGGTGTTGAAATCCAAATCGTTTGCCGCGCCGGAGAAGCTTGTGCTTTGGGTCGACGGACATCGCGGACCACCGACTGCGGAGGCGCATGACAAGAACTTCGTGCGTGTGGTGGATGCGCAGAGCGGTGCCACGCTCGCGAGTGTGTTTCCACCGCGACACAATGATTGCCGGCGAGAGGAACTGGATCTCGCCAAACACACAGGGAAGTCCGTGCGCCTGGAGATCGTGGATGGTGATGATGGGAAGGCTTATGCGTGGCTGGGCGTCACGCGCATTGAGCCAGCGGTGGTAAGCGTGAATGATTTCCACAACGAAGACAGCACACGCAGCGCGCTCAAAACACTCGCCATGCTTCTGCAGCACACGGCACCGGCGGCGCTGCGTGAAAAGCTGGTGACCTATTTGCCACCACGGCCCGCGCCACCACCGCTGCCCGTTTCACCAGAGCAGCGCAAGCAGCTGGATGCCTTGATCACCACGCGAGCGGCGGCGGTTGCCAAAGCGAAGCCGGATGTCGCGGCGGGGAAGACGGTGTTCACCACCAACTGCGCGGTATGTCATCAGATCCGTGGTGCCGGCGGTTTGATTGGCCCGCAGCTTGATGGCATTGGCGCACGCGGAGCGGAGCGGTTGAGCGAAGACATCCTTGATCCGAACCGCAATGTGGATGCGCATTTCCATCTGCACACACTGACGCTCAAAGATGGCTCCTCCCTGAGCGGCTTCCTCAAAGGTGAAGCAGGCCAGGTCTTGATCCTCGCCGATGCTGCGGGGCAGGAGCATCGCGTGTCCAAAAATGATCTTGCGAAGGATGTGACGACGCCCATGTCGCTCATGCCGCCGGTGTTTGGGCAGACGCTGGATGAAGTGGCGTTCATCAACCTGCTGGGGTATTTGATGAATGAGAAGGCGGGGAAGTAGGTTTCAATTTGACGCTGCATTATTAAAGACGCTCAAGCCATCGACATCATGCCCATCGAATTCGACGTTCATATCACTGAAAAACTTCTTCGACGTGTCGCAAGACGTCGGCTGCTTCAACACTGGCCGCGCCTATTGTTCGCCGTGGTGTTGATTATTGTGGCAGTAGCGTTGGATTATCGCCCGGGCACATGGAGCGCTTCTTCGATTTTCGGTATGACGACCATTGGTTTTCTGCTGGTGTTGTATCCCGCCATTGAGATCCGGCAGCGGCGAAGCATTGCTGCCTGGAAACGTATGCAGGGGGATGCTCCCGTACATTACCGGTTGAATGAGGAGACGCTCCAGGCGCAGTCCAATCTTGGGGGCACCGAGTTGAAGTGGACGGTGTTTCGTGAACTCATTGAACATCACGACTGCTTCCTGCTTGCACTGGTTCAGGGAAATAACCTCACATTGCCACGTGAAGGTGTTCCTGCAGAGGCGCTGGATTTTATCCGCCACAAATTTCAGGAACTGAAGCTTCCCATCAAGCGCGCATGATTCTTCGCCTGGCTTCCCTGATAATTTTTTTCGGCGTCGTCATGGCGGCTGATGTTCTCAAACCACACCCCAAGGCTGTTCCAAACATTCATCCGCCGGGCGAGGTGGACCGGCCGGACATGGTGAAGTTTGTTGTGTCGGATTCGGCAATGCTGCCGGGAATTGTGGTGGATGAGATGGATGCGGAGCTGGTGGGTGAGTGGCAGTACTCCACGCACACGCCGCCGTATGTCGGGCTGGGTTATTTGCATGACATGAAAGCTGGAAAGGGAAGCAAATCGGTGACCTTCACGCCCAAGCTTCCAAAGGCGGGCTGGTATGAGGTGCGGCTGGCGCATTGCTACAATGTGCGGCGTTCGACAAAGACGCCGGTGACTATTCATCATGCGGATGGGGAGGCGAAGGTGATTATAAATCAGCAGCAGGAGCCGGAGCATGGGCGGCTGTTTCGCACGCTGGGCACGTTTCGGTTTGAAGAAGGGCGTGCGGGATGGGTGCGGGTGTCCAATGAGGGCACGGAGGCGGACAAGGTGGTGATTGCCGATGCGGTGCAGTTTCTGCCGCTGGCAAAATAGTCCACAAAAAAGCCGGGGGTCTTGCGACACCCGGCTTTGTGAATGATGGATCTTAATCGTCCTCGGCTTCGGCAGCAGCGGCTTTTTTGCGCTTCTTTTTGCCACCGGCGTTGCGGAGAGCCTTGGGAATCGGGTCTTCCTTCTTCTGCAGGGCACGGCGGAGCTTGCGCAGCGCGATGTTTTGCAGCTGACGGATACGCTCGCGCGTGACGCCGAACTCCTGACCGACTTCTTCCAGCGTGCGGGGCTTCTGGCCGGCAAGGCCGAAGCGGGCGTCGATGATCTTGCGTTCGCGTTCGTCGAGAACAGTCAGCAGGCCATCGAGCTGGCTGTGCATGTTCTTGTGCGAGAGCAGGTCGAACGGGGTCTGGGCGTTTTCATCGCCGACGATTTCGCCGAACTCGGTGCTGTCGTCGTCGCTGATCGGGGCGTCGAGCGAGGCAGGGCGCATGGAGGCGACCTTGAGCTGGCTGAGCTTGGCGCGATCAATGCCGATTTCTTCGGAAAGTTCGTCGTCCGTGGGTTCGCGGCCGAGTTCCTCGGACATCGCCATGGCCACGCGGCGCATCTTGCTGATCTTGTCCACCATGTGGACAGGAAGGCGGATGGTCTTGGACTGGTTGGCGAGGGCACGCTTGATGGACTGTTTGATCCACCAGGCGGCGTAGGTTGAAAGTTTGCCACCCTTGTTCGGGTCGAAGCGTTCCACGGCCTTCATGAGGCCGATGTTGCCTTCAGAAATGAGGTCGAGAAGTGGCAGACCGTAGTTGGCGTAATCCTGGGCGATCTTCACCACGAGGCGCAGGTTCGCACGAATCATGTGCGAACGGGCTTCGGGGTCGCCGCGTTTGATGCGTTCAGCAAGCTCGACCTCCTGGTCGGGAGTCAGCAAGTCTGTCTTGCCGATCTCACGCAGGTAAATCTTAATGCCTCCGTCGAGTTCCATATGAGCGTTCTAGTTGGGTAATACGATACAAGGACCAACGTCCATGCCCCGAGCTGAGACGCAGGGGGTAGTCAGTATAAAAGCAATTTCACACTTCGCTCGTGTTTTTTGAGCAAGTTTGCGGCCAGCATAGGATATTGGACCGAAGGAAAGTGGCACAAGCGAAGAATAGACAACCTACGTTCAACTAAACTTTCGGGTGATCGTCAACATCATTTCTAAAAAAAGTTAAGATTTGTTAATAAAAACACCTGCAAATCGGCACTTTTTCAGCTTTTAGAGGGCTTGGTTGGTACTTTGGGATTTTTATCAAGGCTGGCAGTTTGTCCTTCCTCGGTGATGCCGCCCGCTTGACACCGCCCGCTCCTTCCCCGACTTACTGCTCCCTCAAAATTGCCATGCCCCGCCAAATTTCCTACCGCGAAGCCATCCGTGAAGCCCTTGACGAAGAAATTGCTCGCGATCCCATGGTCGTGGTCATGGGCGAAGAAGTCGCCCAGTACAACGGGGCTTACAAGGTGACGGAAGGCCTCTGGGACAAGTGGGGCGACAAGCGTCTGGTGGACACCCCCATCAGCGAGGCCGGTTTCATCGGCATGGGCATCGGTGCCAGCATGCTGGGCGTGCGTCCGGTAATGGAGCTCATGTTCTGGAGCTTTTATACGGTCGCCTGGGATCAGATCGTCAACAACGGTGCGATGGTGCGCTACATGAGCGGTGGCAAGATCAACGTCCCCATCGTCATCCGCGGTCCTGCCAACGGTGGCACCAGCGTGGGCGCCACCCACTCCCACACCCCGGAAAACATCATGGCCAGCTTCCCCGGCATGAAGTGCGTCTGCCCCAGCAACGCCTACGATGCCAAGGGCCTCATGAAAGCCGCCATCCGCGACAATGACCCCGTCATGTTCATGGAGAGCACCAAGCTCTACGGCGAAAAATGGGATGTGCCCTCCAACGATGAACTGCCCAACGGCGAACTCTTCATCCCCCTCGGCCTTGCCGATGTGAAGCGCGAAGGCACCGACATCTCCCTCATCGCCCATGGCAAGGCGGTCATCACCTGCCTGGAAGCCGCCAAGATCCTCGAAGAAGAGCACGGCATCAGCGCCGAAGTCGTCGATCTGCGCACCATCCGCCCGCTGGATGAAGACACCATCCTCGCTTCCGTCGCGAAAACACACCGCGCCGTCTATGTCGAAGAAAACAAGCCTTACTGCGGCATCGGCGCCCAGATCGCCTACATGATTCAGGAGCGGATCTTTGACGAACTCGACGCCCCCGTGCAGCGCGTGTGCAGCCTCGATTCCCCCGCGATCTACAGCCCGCCGCTCGAAGCCCTGCAGCTGCCGACGGCGGAAGTCGTTGTCGCCAAAGCGCTGAGTATTTTCTAAGCTGGAACCGCCATGAAATTCACCCAGGTCTTCAAAAAGGTGCCCGAAGGCTACGTCGGCTTTGTCGAGGAGCTGCCTGGAGCCAATACCCAAGGCGCGACCTTGGATGAAACCCGCGCCAACCTGCGCGAAGCCATTGAACTGGTCATGGAGGCCAACCGCGTGCTCGCCGAAGAGGAGATTGGCAGCGACGAAGTTTATCGTGAAACCATGCTCCTGGCTGCTGCTTGAAACTTCGTGACCTCCTCCAACATCTGCATGACCACGGCTGCGAACTCTTGCGTGAAGGCGGCAATCATTCGATATACGTCAATCGCGCCACGCGCAAAAGCTCCTCCGTCCCGCGCCATCGCGAGATCAACGACTTCCTTGTGAACAAAATCTGCAAAGACCTCGAAATCCCCCGCCCTTAACTTTTTCCCGCCATGCCTAAATTCATCGAAATGCCCAAGCTTAGTGACACCATGACCGAGGGGACCCTCGCCAAATGGACCGTCAAGGAAGGGGACAAAGTCACCGTCGGGAAAGCCATCGCCGACATCGAGACCGACAAGGCCACCATGGAATATGCCAGCCCGTTTGAAGGCGTGCTGCACAAGTTCATCGCCACCCCCGGCGGCAAAGTCCCCCTGGGCGCCCCGCTGGCCGTGATTCTGGAAGACGGTGAGGCCGTTCCGGCCGATCTGGATGACCTCATCGCCAAGGCGAAGGCCTCGGCTGCCCCGGCCCCCGCGGCTGAGAAAAAAACAGCCGCTTCTGCCGCCAAGGTGACCGCTGCCGGTCCGCGTCTGCCTCTGGCCCCGCAGCACAAGAGCCGCGCCGTCGCTGGCGGTGCTGCCCTGCGTGTCAAAGCCTCCCCTCTCGCCAAGAAAGTCGCGGCGGAACGCGGCGTGGATCTCAACTCACTCGTCGGCACCGGCCCTGGCGGACGCATCGTGCGTGAAGACGTGGAAAACGCTCCTGTGGGCGGCGCTTCCGCAGGTCGCGTGGCTGCCACACCGGCCATCCGCCCGGTCATTGGTCCTGAAGACGAACGCGTGCCCACCAGCAGCATGCGCAACATCATCGCCGAGCGCCTCCTGGCTTCGAAGACGCAGATCCCTCACTTCTACCTGCAGATGGAAGTGGATGCCGGCCCGCTCATGGCATTCCGCGCCCACCTGAACGCTTCTGCCGAGAAGACCGGTGGCAACAAGTACACCGTCAACGATTTCATCCTCAAGTCCGTCATCCGCGCCGCCCAGGCCCAGCCTGCGATCAACGCCGCGTGGGATGGAGATGCCATCGTGAAGTTCAAGTCCGTCGGTCTCAGCGTCGCCATCGCCATTGATGACGGCCTCGTCACTCCGGTCATCAAGGAGGCGGAAAAGAAAACGCTGCTCCAGATCAGCCAGGGCGTCAAAGATCTGGCCGGCAAGGCCAAGAACAAGAAGCTCAGCCCCGATGACTTCGCCGGCGGCACCATCACCGTCTCGAATCTGGGTGCCTATGGCATCGACCAGTTTGCCGCGATCATCAATCCGCCGCAGGCCGCGATCGTGGCCATCGGCAGCATCCGTTCCGCACCTGTCGTCAATGACAAGGGCCAGATCGTCGTCGGTCAGCGCATGTGGGTCGGCCTTAGCGGAGACCATCGTGTCGTGGATGGCGCCGTTGCCGCGACTTTCCTGGCTGAAATGCGCAAGCTGCTGGAAAACCCGGCGCTGATGCTGGTGTAAGACAGTGATCTGTTGAAAACAGGTCTGAACAGGCGCGGATACCTTCAGGGTGGCCTGCAAGTTGCAGATGATCTCGCAGCTACTCCCGCGCTCCTTCAGAGCGCGGCTTTGAGCGAGAATGCCGCACATCCAACACCCAGGGCTTGCGCCCTGGGCTGACTCCTGCGGGCCTTTGGCCCACGGCGCAGGGGCTTGGCGAGCCTTGTTGATAGCAAATCGCAAAACACATTTCCGTTTAGCAGGCTGACTCTGGAAAGAAAGTCATAGGCTCCGACGGCGGCTGGCTGGAGACAGCCAGCCCTACCTCGCTTTGGGACGTGGCAGGCGGCGCTGAAGCCAGTCCATGTCCTCCGGCTGCAGATAGCTGAGGTAGAGCGTCATCATCGAGAGAAAGAACAGCATCAGGTTGTATGACATGAGGCTGATGCCCGCGTGCAGGAGGATTCCTGCACCGAAGCCAAACCAGCGCCAGCGAGGAACCATGAGCAGAATGGGAATCGCGAGCTCAATGAGCAGCACCAGGTAAGTGACGATTTTCAGCAGGAAACCATAGTTCAGCACCCAGAGGCCGGGCCACCGTGCATTGTGGGAGAGCAGGAAGAAACTCATGAAGTCTCCGCTCATCCAGTATTCATTGTCCAGCCTTGCCAGCACGGCCTGCAGATAAATCGCCGCCAGCTGCACCTTCATCAGAGTCAGGCCATAGCATGGCACCTGCAGCTCAGTTGGAGCCCGTTTGCGCGCTCTGCGTGAGCGCAACGACCAGCAGGCAGGCATGGGGGAGACCAGCACCAGAAAAGAAGTGCAGCGCAAGACCTCATCCCAGCCCACCAAGATCAGCGGATCACGCATGGCATAGGACACATACCAGACATACACAATGCCGGCAGCCACCCGGGGCCACACGCCCAGCAGCAGCATCACCATGCCGCAGCCGCTGAAAAACATGTAGTTGCTGACGGCGCCCACGTCACGGCACAGGTCAAACACAGACAGATAAGCCCCGACGGTGTACTTCCGCACGACTTCCTGATCCGCCATCCCCACATCCGTGAAGAAAGTCTCACGATCCGGCCAGATCTGCATGAGATTCAGCAGCGACACGAACGCGAACGCGATTCGTATGCAGGCATACAAGCGGGAATCCACCGGGGTCAGAAACAAACCGGTGAAACGGGATTGAAGACTTTGGGGGCCCGTCATCATGGAGTGGGTGGAGCCGTTGTTTTACTGGCAACGAGCGTGCCGAGCTCAAAGGGCCCCAGCACGGAAGGGCGCTCGACAGCGATCTCCTTGAGCGAGCGTACTCCCAGCAGGCTGCGGGTGTAGGCAGGGATCACCTCCAGGCTCACCAGGGTCCGGGGGCTGTAACGCCCCGTGCGGAGCAGCGCCTCCGCAGCACTCTTCATGTAGGACTCACGAAACACGCCTCGTGTGGGATTGAAGACGACATTGGCCATCCAGTTGTTCAGCCGCACCTGGTCGTGCTGGGAAAAACGCCGCAGTCCCGGCAGCACCATGCCCACCTCTTTGGGTTTTTGTCCTTGCTCCTGGACGATCAGCCGCGCTTCCGTGCGGTGCATGTTGGGAATGGTTTCAAACATGGTCCAGAGCTGGTGGCAGCGGGTGACACGCTCATACAGGTTGAACACTGAAGACACATGAATCCGGTCTCTCCAGCGCGTAGGCAGAGCACCGAACAGAAGAAAGACCAGATGTGCCGAGGCAAAAACCACGATCATTATTTTTCGGCTGGACTGGGAGGGCGCACGCATGGGCTGTGCCGCCAAGAAAGAACCGTGATGCACCATTCATCAAACGATTAGAGCAGCATTCGGCGCCTGCGGAGCACTCATGCTGCATGGGTTGTGCGGGTCTGGTCAGCTTTTGCGGGGCATTGTATCATTTGCACGGCTGTCAGACGGATTATCATGCTGCATGGAGCTGCCCGATGTCATCGAACAATGCCTGAGCCTTCCCGGCGCGGAAGAAACGCAGCCGTTTGGACCTGAGGCGCTCGTTTACAAAGTCGGCGGCAAGATGTTTGCGGTCACCTCACCGGATGAGTTTCCCGCGCGCATCAATCTCAAGTGCGACCCCGAGCGCGCCATCGAGCTGCGTGACGAATACAAGGGCATCAAACCCGGCTGGCATATGAACAAGAAGCACTGGAACACCGTGATGCTGGATGGGAGTGTTCCGCCAGCGCTGGTGCGGGAGCTGGTCAAGCATTCGTATCAGCTCGTGGTGGACGCGCTGCCGAGGAAGGTACGGGAGGGGTTGAAGAAAAAGAGCTAAAGGAGAAGTCCCGTGGCGAATCAGGAAGTTTATTTCTGTTTAGCTGGCTGTCTCTTACTTGAAAGTCGTGGGCTTCGACGGCGGCTGGCTGAGGACAACCAGCCCTACCTCATGCCGGGCGTGCGAGTGTTCATGGCGTGAAGGTAGGGCGGTTGGTCCTCCAACCGCCGTCGAGCGTCTCTGTGCGCTCTTTTCAGAAATCGCTCGCCCCGCAGCATCGATTCACAGCAGTCCGAGTTCCTTCATGCCTGCTTCGTCCAATGCCGAAAAAGATTCGCCATTCCAACGAACGGGGGCCGAGGTGCGTGTGCCGACACGGGGACGCGTCAGCGGCGATGGTGATTTGACTGGGACGATACGCGCCACGGCCACGGTTCCCTGACGCAGCATTACCTCCTCTCCCAGAGCCACTTGCTGTAGCAATTGGGAGAAGTGAGTTTCAGCGTAGTTGAGGGTGACTTCCATGATTTAATTGTCGCTTTCCAAACTTAGGGCGTGAAGATGACAAAAACACGGCAGGTCAGCCATCTCACCCCACCACCAGCTCCACCGGACAGTGGTCACTGCCCATCACATCCGCACGGATGGTGCATGACTTCAGTGCGGGTTTCAGTTTTTCCGAGGCGAGCCAGTAGTCGAGACGCCACCCGATGTTTTTCGCCCGTGCATCGGGCGTGCGCTGGGTCCACCATGTGTAGCGGCCGGGGTTGGGATCAAACTGGCGGAAGACGTCGAGGAAGCCGGCGTCGAGGTGCTTGGTGAAGCTGGCGCGCTCGTCATCGCTGAAGCCGGGGTTCATGCGGTTGGATTTCGGATTGGCGAGATCGATTTCCTGATGCGCGCAGTTGAGGTCGCCGCAGGCGATGACGGGCTTGGTCTTCTCCAGCTTCTTCAGGTGCGCACGGTAGGCATCGTCCCAGGAAAGGCGATAGCTGAGGCGTGCGAGTTCAGCCTGCGAGTTTGGCGTGTACACATTCACGAGGAAGAAGTCCGGGAACTCGACGGTGATGAGACGGCCTTCGCGGTCGTGCTCGTCGATGCCGAAGCCCAGCGTGTTCGTCTTGAAGGGCACGCGGCTGAGGATGAGAGTGCCGGAATAGCCTTTCTTCACCGCACTGTTCCAGACGGCGTTGTAGCCGCTGAACCAGCCGAGATCCACTTGGTCCTGCTGCGCCTTGGTTTCTTGCAGGCAGATGACATCGGCATCGCCGTCGAGCATGTATTCGCGGAGGCCTTTGCCGAGGGAGGCACGGATGCCGTTGACGTTCCAGGAGGTGAGTTTCATGGGGAAAAATGACGAATGACGAATGTTGGAATGCCGAATTAGAACGGAAATGGGGATCGTGAAAGCGGGGAATCGGTGATGTTGCGGATCGAGGTGTTAGCACTTTGACTGCGGCATGAGTTTTGATCTGCTGGCACCGCATTACCGCTGGATGGAGGCGCTGTGTGCCGCGGGTCAGGTGCAGCGCTGCCGCACGGCATTGCTGGGGACCATTCCAGCGCCGCGGCAGGTGCTGATCTATGGCGAGGGCAATGGCCGCTTTCTCGTTGAGCTATGCCGTCGCTTTCCTCATGCGCGCGTGACCGTGGTGGAAGCCAGTGCGGTGATGATCGATCTCGCACGTGCGCGGCTGCGGCGTGCAGGACTGGCAGGTGCGCAGGTGGAATTCATCCATGCAGATGCTTTAACATGGCAGCCACCCACGGCGGTGTTTGATCTCATTGTGACGTGCTTTTTTCTCGACTGCTTTCGTGCGGATCAACTGCAACATCTGGTGCCAACCATTGCCAGTGCCGCCACAGCAGATGCGCATTGGCTGCATGCGGATTTTCAAATTGCGCCCGCAGGCCTTCGGCGTGTGTGCAGCCGCGTGATCGTGGGGATTCTGTATGCGTTTTTTCGCTGCGTGACACGACTGCCCGCCCATGAACTGGTCAATGTGGGACCCTATTTGAGGGCTGCAGGATTCACGCGGTGGCAGCGGCGTGAGTTCGTTGTAGGCCTGTTGTTTTGCGACTGCTGGAAGCGTGAAGAGATTGCGTCTCATACTCTTCTCATGCCCGTCGCATAACTTGCTTACTGGATGCCAATCCACGCGGATCAAAGCGAACGTATCCATGCTTTATATGCGGCATGGACCCTAAACCACACTCCCAAAACCGGTGGTTGCTTGCGCTGAGCCTCAGCGTCGTAGCAACCGTGTCTTTTTCAACCGCCACTGCGGGCACGCCCGTCGCTGCGAAGAACCCCGCACCCGAGCCGTTTGACTGGAAGGAGAACACCATCTCCCCGGTCACGAATCCGATGTACTTCGAAGATCCGGTGATCCGCTCCGAAATCCGCCCGATCTTCATCTATCACAACTTCGACAACCAGTTCGTCACGGGTCGTGGCAGTGCACGAGTGGGAGCTGTCCAGTTCCGCTATGCGATCACGGACCGCCTTGCCTTCATCGCGACGCAGGACGGTTATCTGAACATCAATGGCACCGGAGTGAAGGGCAGCGGCTGGATGGATCTGGCCGCCGGCTTCAAGTACGCGCTGATCAATGACGTGCAGAATCAGTTCATCCTCACCCCGGGCTTCACGTTCCAGCTCCCGACCGGTGACAAAGATGTGTTCAATGGTCGTGGTTCAGGCCAGTTCAATCCCTTCATCTCCTTTGCGAAGGGTTACGGCGATCTGCACATCACAGGCAATGTCGGCGCACTCATTCCGATGCTGCGCGATGAACAGAACACCATGGCGCATTACAGCCTGATGGTGGACTACTACGTCAGCAAATGGTTCATCCCCTTCGCCACCGCGAACTTCTGGACCACGCTCAACAATGCCTCCAACATCCCCGGCCTGCGCAGCAACGGCTATGATGTGATCAACTTCGGCGCGGGCAATGCCAGCGGCGCCACCCAGGGCATGCTGGGCCTTGGTTTCCGCTCACGCATTCAGAAGAATGTCGATATCGGTTTTGCCTATGAAATGGCGGTTGTGAAGCCCTACGGCCTGGCCAACACCCGCTTCACCATGGACATGAGCATCCGCTTCTAAGTTCGAGTTTTAGTCAGGTTGAGTCAGAAGTTAAGTTGGTTACGCACGGGGACGAAAGTCCCCGTGCGTTTCTATTGCGGGCCGGTTGTTTTGAGGTTGGCGAGGCAGGGCAAAATGATCTAAGTTGAGGGATAGGGTCGCCGTTATGATCCCCCCGACAACCATGACACGCCAAACTCTTTCCTCTGCCGCTGGCGCACTTGCGCTGCTTCTCGCTCTCAATTCCTGTGGCAAGCAAGAGCAGCCCGCCGCCACGCCGCCGCCTGCGCCAGCACCCGTGGCAGCCAAGCCCGCCGCACCGGCTCCTGTCCCCGCCCCTGCTCCCGTCAAACCTGCGGAGCCGGTGTTTGCCGCTGCGCCCGTGGATTTGAACGGCTTTGGCAGTGACGAGCCCGTTTTGCGCGTGAATGAACCGACGCGCGGTGTGATCGTCATCGAGCCCAAGGACATCAAGCACACCTCCCAGCAGCACTGGGATCAGTATGACTGCACCAGCTTCAATGCCAAGCGCTGGGGCCGCTACGAGGTGCGCGTGACCTACACGCTCAGAAATGCCACGCTGGGCACCCAGTTTCGCTTTGCCCAGCAGCCGCTGAAAAAGACGCTCACGGCCACCAGCCAGCCCAAGCAGGCCGTCTATGGGACGGTGTATGTGGAGAAGCCCACGATGTATCCCTTTTCCCTCTATGCTGCCGCCACCGGGACGGAGCCGGGATTTGAAATTCATGAAGTGGCCTTTGTGCCAGCGCCTGAAGGCCCCGCGCCCGTGCAGGCTGCGGATGGCAGCATCGTGCTGGAAGCCAGCAGCGCCACCACGTGGTCTGAAAACATGCGCTTTGAACCGAAAACCGAGAAAAACTGCCTCGGCTTCTGGACGAGCGAGGACGACTTCGCGGAATGGGATTTTGAGGTCACCAAGCCGGGCCGCTACAAGGTGACCGTGGTGCACGGCTGCGGCACCGGCAATGAGGGCAGCGAAGTGGCCGTGAAGCTGGGTGAGCAGGAGCTGAAATTCAGCGTCAAGGACACCGGGGGCTTCCAAAAATGGTCTGAAGAGCAGGTGGGTGAAGTGGAGATCAAAAAACCGGGCAAGATGCGCCTCGTGATCGATCCGGTGTCGAAAGCCAAGAGCGCCGTGCTCGACGTCAACAAGGTTGTGCTCAAGCCGGTGAGCTGAATTCTGCATGCATGGACTGTGCGCGCACCTCCACCCGTGATCCCGAAACCTGGCTCGATCTCGCGCCGGAGTTTTCGCAGGCCATGGCGCGGCAGGTGCGCGGCTGGATTCAGCGCTGGGAGCCGGATCTGACGGAGTCCATCAAATGGAACGTGCTGTGTTTCAGCGGCAGGAAAAACATTTGCGGACTCAGTGCGTGCAAGAAGCACCTCGGCATCACCTTCTTTCGCGGCACGGAATTGCGTGAGATCACGAATTTGTTTGAAGGCGGTGAAGCCAACACCAGCATCCAGACCATCCGCGTCACCCGGCTGGAGAAACTGAATGCGAAGGCCTTTCAGCGACTGCTGCACGCTGCCGTGGCGCTGGATGCCGATGAATCTGCCAAGCCACCAACACCTAAGCAGCGCGCCGAATGGCCGATGCCTGCGGCGCTGGCGAAGGCGCTGAAGCAACACCCGGCTGCGGCTGCGGGATTCAAGGCCATGAGCATTTCCTGCCAGCGTGAATACAAGGTGTGGATCAGCACCGCGAAGCAGGAGGAGACCCTCCAGCGCCGCCTGGGCGAAACACTCCGTGCTCTCGCCTCTGGCAAAAAGTGGGCGCAGCGCAAAGAGGCGTGAAGCTTAAGGCAGGTGCTCCAGCCGATCCGGCACGCCGTTGTTGTTGCTGTCAAAGGGCAGCGGATCCTCGAGACCTTTGCGCTGGTCCTCATCGTGATCGTTGTCGGGCTGCAGCCATGCGTCGTCGTCATTGAGCCATTCGCCCTGCTGGAGCAGCGCGTGCCAGAGCTGGACCGCTGCATCAGCGCGTGTGAGCGGACGCTGTGCAACGTCTTTGCTGAAGAGCCCTGGATTTACGGGCAGCTTCAAAGCGGTGGCCCAGCGATAGAGCGTGGCCCAGTCGGCCTTGTTGTCGGGATTGAAGGTCTTGTCCGTCGTCACGATGCCCCAGGAGCAAAGGGATTCGATGGCCGCGCGATCCGCATCGTCCTGGCCCACATCGCTGAAGCGAGGCGCTGCAGCGACTTTCCACTCCGGTGCATTTGCTCTGGCGCGGATGACCCGGGCCAGCACGCGGGCGAGCTCGCGGCGCGACATGGGGTGCTCCGCATTGAAGAAGACGCTGCCCGCTTCCGCAGGCCAGATGCCGCGCGCCGCCAGCATGTTGGCGGCCTCAAAATGAGAAGCGTCGGTGGGGAGATCCTGCCAGGGCCAGAGCAGTATGCCGGGACCGCCGGTGCCGCGCACGAGGCGCAGCTGAATCTCGCGCCAGTTTTTTTGCGCAGCCGCTGCGGCACGGGGCTGGATGCCATCGCGCAGGCAGAGCCACGCCAGGGTGGCGCTGGCCTGACCGACGTGCATCATCTGGCCGTGCAGGCGCAGCGCACTTTGCACCACGCTGCTGACGCCGATGTTCTTGGAGCAGCCGAGCAGGCCGTTCATCTGCACCGGCACAAGGCCGCGCAGCGGAAACATCGCGCGGTCGGTGTCGGTGTGCCAGCCGCGAGAAGGCGTCTGCACGTACAGCCATGGTCCATTGCGATCTTCGCTGAGGAAGCGGCGGCGCGTGGGATGGAAGTCGATGTTGAACTGGAAACCGAAGAGGCCATCGGGGACCATCACCTTGGCCCATTTGGGCTCGCGTGTTTCAGCGCGGATGTCCTGCTCGCGCAGCATGTAGAGGGCTTCGAGGCGCAGGCCTTCGCGCACGTAGGGCTTCGGGGGCAGCAGATCCGATGTGCCGAACTCGGTGGTGAGTTTCATGTTGCGGAACGTCTGGGGGAAATCGCCCACACGATCATGCACTGCGGTTTGCAGATGGTAGAGCATGCCCAGCGTGTGCTGCTTCGCGTCGTCGAAGATGAGCTGCCGCTGCGCAGGCGAGAGATCGACGATGTTTTTCTTCGATGCGCCTGCTTCGGTTTTTTCGAGCGCATCCACTACACGCTGTGGAAGATGGCACAGCGGATAATCCTGCACCGGCCAGTTTAGAAATGTTGCCTCCGTGCCCGGGGCGAGGTTGTTGTGCCAGCGATCCACGAGGCGTCGGTGCGTGTACACACTCCAGCCCGACTGGCTGTAGGTGCCCGTGCTCATGTCGCTGTCCACCCATGGCGGTGTTTTATCGAGCTGAGCAAAGGAGCGTGCGTCGTAGCTCGCGGGTTTGGGGATGGTGCTGTTCTTACCTGCTTCGCGGAGGACGACGCACCAGGAGAGGGGATTCATTTCCTGCTGGCCGGCGTCATCGAAAGCGGCGGGTGCACTGGCTTCGCCGAAGCGTGATTTTAGATCCGGGCCTGCACTGTATTTCGTGCCGCTGAGGCGGATGACATCGCCCCAGTCGGAGGAGTCGAGGGTGAGCTTTGCGCGAATGGTCAGGGGTGAGGCAGACGAACGACGAACGAAGGTGACCGCGGTGACGTGGTTGTTTTCGACAGTGACCTTGTCCGGCTGCCAGCCGCGCTCGATGCGCAGTACTCCGGATTCCACGTACGGTTTCACGAGTTCCTCGAAAATCTTCGCTGCGGCTGCGGGTTCTATGGTTTCCGTGCCGCAGTAGGCGTTTCCGGGAGAGGGGATGCCGTAGGTCTGCGAATTGTGCGCGCGGATGCGGTGGATGACCTCGCTGTAGATGCCGCTGCGGGGGAAGTTGACGCGACGGCCGTTCACACCGGTCCATTCATCCGGACACCCCACGCCTTCCGCGCTGAACAGTCCGCCGAGCCAGTCGATGTCATTGACGAGGACGATCTTTTTTACGCCGAGACGTGCGGCCTGCACAGCTGCTGCACAGGCTGATTCATTGCCACCGACGATGAGGAGGTCGGCCTCGAGGGTGGGTAAGTCGGCGGCGTGAAGAGAAATGCCGATGAAGATGGAGAGAAGACAGGGTGCGTACTTCATGGAAAAGAGAGTTGGGAATCCGTCAGTACGGTTCAATCCAGCCAGTTCGCTGCTTTCAGGCCCGGCACTTTGATGAAATGAACCAGGTTGCGAGTCAGCACAGTGGCATCGTGAGCGAGGCCGATGGCGGCGATCTTGAGGTCCTGCGTGCCGGCCTGAGGCAGAAGTTTGCGCAGGTCACGAAAGACCACCGCAGCTTGATCATCGAAGGGGAGCAATGTGAGCTCCATCAGCAGTTCGAGGCTGTGCTGGAACTGTGCATAGCCATGGATCTGCTTCTCGCTGCCGGCCTTCTGTTTGCGAATGAACGCGCTCCAACCCTCGCAAACTTCCTGCGCTGTGATGACCGTGGTCAGCACTTCGGCGCGGTGCTTGGTGAATCGTTGCTTCAATCGCGCGCCGTACCCGGTGTCATGCACGAGTTCGGCGAAGTGGTTGGTATCCAGCACCACAAACATCGGCCTACCAGTTTTCTTGGTTGGCCTGCTTCCGCCATTTGGCTCCAAGCCGCATGGCCTCGGCGAAGTGATGATCGTCCTTGGCTGCGCCAGCGATCTTCTTCCAACCACGGCCAGATGGGCTCATGCTGGCTTCGATCCTGGCAACACGGCGCTTCAGATCGATGATCGTTTTTTCGAGAACCTTGGTGCTCATAAGAGAATTTTGCCATGTTTGGGAGGCATTCGCAAGCGTACCCTTCGCACGCAGGCTTACACCCCTGCCACACGCACGGTCGCGTAGCTTTTCTTGCCTTTGCGGAGGATGCAGAGGCGGCCGCCGAGGAAGTTTTCGGGGGTGAGCACGGGTACTTCTCCGGCTGGTACTTGGGCGTTGTTGATGTAGAAGCCGCCGCCTTTCATGAGTCGGCCGGCATCGCCTTTGGAGGTGGCGAGGCCGAGGGTGACGAGGAGGTCGGCGATCTGTGGGATGCTGGCGAGTTCGACTTCGGTGCTCGGTGCAGAGGCAGTGGCTTCGATGAGGGTGCCGACATCAGCCGTGGCCAGATCGGCACCGCCAAAGAGGGCCTGGGAGGCGAGGATGACTTTTTGCAGCTCTTCTTCGCCATGCACCATGCGCGTGACTTCGGCGGCGAGGCGTTTGTGGCCGCTGCGCTGTCCGGGATTGGCATTGTGCTCGGCTTCGATGGCTTCGATCTCTTCGTGTGAGAGCAGCGTGAACTGGCGCAGGAAACGTGGCACGTCCGGGTCTTCGGAGTTCACCCAGAACTGGTAGAAGGCGTACGGGCTGGTCTTGGTGGCGTCCATCCAGATGGCACCGGCTTCGGATTTGCCGAACTTTTTGCCGGAGCTGGTGGTGATGAGCGGGAAGGTGACCACGTAGGTCTGCTGGCCGCGCATTTTGCGTACGAGGTCGATGCCGGCGGTCATGTTGCCCCACTGGTCGCTGCCGCCGATCTGCACCGTGCAGCCGTGGCGCTCATTGAGCACCACGAAGTCGTACGACTGCAGGATCATGTAGGTGAACTCGGTGAACGAGATGCCGCTTTCGAGACGGGCGCTGACGGATTCCTTCGCCAGCATCCATGCGATGGTGAAATTTTTTCCAATGTCGCGCAGAAGCTCCACGGCGCTGAGTTTGCAGATCCACGAGGCGTTGTCTTCGATGATGGTCTGTTCAGGGACGAGGATGCTGCGGATCTGCACCTCGATGCGCTTCACAAACTCAGCGACGGTCTCGGGCGTGTTGAGCGTGCGCTCGTTCGCCTTGCCGCTGGGGTCGCCGATCAAGCCGGTGCCGCCACCGACGATGGCGATGGCCTTGTGTCCATGCTCCTGCACGCGGCGCAGGGCCATGAGCGGCAGCAGATTGCCGATGTGCAGACTGTCAGCGGTGGGGTCAAAACCGCAATAGAAGGTCTGCTGCGTCTTGAGGGCTTCCTTGAGGGCTTCGAGGTCGCTGCACTGCTTGAGCAGGCCGCGCCATTCGAGATCGGCGATCAGGTCGGTCGTGGGCATGAGAAGGGGAAATGACGAATGACGAATTTAGAATGACGAAAAGGCGGTGGCCCGCTCAACTTCGTCCCTTGCGAGGTGGATGGCGGTGAGACGCCTTTAGGGCGTCGAGCCCGGTTCAGAGCGCAGGAGCTGGGAACCGTTGAATCTTTCGTTGGGCTTGAAGAGCCAGCCGGGGCTTTCATTGCGGACTTCCCAGCGGCGAAGTTCAAACTCAGGCAGCACGAGGTTGCTGTTGGGGTCGAAGACCTTGCGGCCCGTGAAGCGGCCCCAGAGGGTGTACTCGGCATTGTGATCGTCCCCGTAGGCGTAGCCGCCATCGGTGGGCTGCTCGGGCAGACGATAAGGGATCTTCTGGTGGCGCTCGTTCATGATGACGAGCTTTGAGTTCTCCCAGGTCTGCCCCGGACTGCGCACATAACCCCAGAGATGGGTGTGATTGATGTAGAACCGGCGGCCGATGAAGTAATCCCCGCGCGGCTCCATGGCGATCTGACGGTGGCGTGCCTCCACCATGGCAGACTGCTGGGGAGTGAGACCGGTGGTTTCACAGCCGGTGATGAAGAGGCTGGCAAGGCAGAACAAAAAGGAGAAGAGGGCGCGGCGTGGCATGGCTGCGCCCACTGTGAAGCGTGCCGGAGCCGTCGCAATGGGAAAGGCGCAACTTGATGAAAGTCAGCCAGCCTCCCCTTCGTCAACGGGCCATGCGTTTTCTGCCCCTCCTCGCTTTCTTTGCTACAGCCGCTTTCGCCGCCGACACACCGAACATCGTCATCATTCTGGCGGACGACTATGGCTATGGCAGCGCCGGGTGCTATGGCGCGGATGGCAGCCTGGTGAAGACGCCGAACATTGATCGTCTGGCGAAAGAGGGGCGGCGTTTCACGGATGCAAACACGACTTCTTCGGTCTGCTCGCCCACACGTTACTCGGTGATGACGGGGCGCTACTGCTGGCGCACCTCCCTCACGCATGAGGTGCTGGGCACGTTTTCTCCGCTGCACATCGAAACGACGCGGCTGAACATGGCCTCGCTGCTCAAGAAGCACGGCTATCAAACCGCCGCGATCGGCAAATGGCACCTGGGTTATGGGACGGATGACGGCTCGCTGAAATGGCGCACGGACTACACCGCTGAGCTTTCGCCCGGGCCACTGGACATCGGCTTCGACTACCATTTCGGCGTGCCGAGCAATCATGGCGATCTCACCGGCGTGTTTGTGGAGAACCGCTTCGTGTATGGCCTGCGCAGCGGCAAAATCCCCGTCGGCATGAAGCTGCACGGCCCGGATTCTGACGATCCGAATTTCAAAGCCACCTACGGCCCCGAAGACACAGAAGGCGGCAAGGCGACCATCCTCGATCTTGATGCGCCACGGCGTGTGAATGAACGCGTCATGCCGCTGCTCACCACCAAGGCGGCCGAGTGGATCACGCAGCAGAAGAAGGGCACACCTTTCTTTTTGTACTACACGCCCGTCGCGGTGCACAATCCCGTCACGCCCGAGAAGGACATTGCCGGACAGAGCAAGGCTGGACCTTACGGAGATTGGATTCTCGAGCTCGACCGCAGCGTGGGCGGTGTTTTGAAAGCGCTGGATGACAAGGGCATCGCGCAGGACACGCTCGTTATTTTCACCAGCGACAACGGCGGTGTGTTCACGCCGACGCGTGATACCGTGCAGACGCAGGCCTTCAAGGCCGGGCTCAAAGTGAATGCCGGTTTTCGCGGCGGCAAACACGACGTCTGGGAAGGCGGGTTCAAAGTGCCCTTCATCACCCGGTGGCCTGCGAAGATCCCTGCGGGCACCGAATGCAATGACATGATCAGCGTAGCCGACATTCTGGCCACCACGGCGGCCATCGTCGGAGAAAAGCTGCCCGCTGCCGCCACGGCTGCAGAAGACAGCTTCAACGCGCTGCCCGCCTTCCTCGGCACCCAGGACGCCGCACCCACTCGCGATCATATGTTCATCCACAGCTCCGACGGCGTCTTCGCGATTCGCAAAGGACCCTGGAAATGGATCGAGGGCATTCCTGTCAGCGACATCAAACTCGGAGCACGCAAGGCCCACGCGACACAGTTCAAACCTCAGCTCTATAACGTGAAGGAAGATCCCGCCGAGACGACAGATGTCAGCGCGCAGAATCCTGAGGTGGTGAAGGAACTGAGCGTCTTGGTGAATCGCTACCGCGATGGCGGCTACAGCCGCGAACTGCCGCCCATCGTGGAGAAAAAGCCGCAGGCGGCACTTCCCGCACTCTTGGGAAGCCCGGTGCTGGCGCAGGATTTCAAAGCACTGCCGGTCAAGCCGTGGACCCTGACACGTGGTGCCTGGCAGGTGCATGATGACGCCATCTGGAATCCCGCGCCAAAGACCGAGGAACAGGGCGCTACATTGACCGGACCTTTGCCGATCACGGACGGCACCTTGCAGTATGACATGAAGCTCCACACCGCAGGTCGTCATTCGCTGCGCATTCACACGGCTGGCAAGCATTCCTTCCGCATCGTCGTCAGCAGCACAGTGCTGGAGATCACCAAGAATCCCGACCAAGGGCAGGACAAGAGCCAGACGGAGCCGCTGGCCCGGCAGAAGATCAAACTCAATGCCGAAGACTGGCAGACATTGCGCATCACCTTCAAAGGCGATCAGGTGACCGCTCAAATCGCAGGAGTCACGGCGACAGGCAAACACCCGGTGATCGCTGAGGCCAAGGAGCAGGTCAATTTGATCGTGTTTGATGGTGAGTCTGGCTTCAAGAATTTGCAGGTGGTGAAGTGATAGCATCAGCCGTTGAAAAGGAGTCCATTGTGGCAACGGTCCGCATTTCCTGCCTCTCTACATTCCAAGGACGGCGCACCTTTTTGAGCGCCCGCGACGCTGCAGACCCACAAATTCGGACCCGCACAGCGGTTCCCTACCAGCGCTGCGGCACGCGCTGCTCTGGATGGTGGGGCTGCGTTGCGCGCGTTCGTTCCATCGTGGGCTGCCGCCTCATCGCATGCCCCTTTTAAAAGCTCCCGCGGGTGTGACGTGCGGAGCAACGGACCTGTATTCAACAGATCATGGTATGAACAAGTCCTGGCATGCGCTTTCTGTCGAAAAATGCCGTGAGCCGTTTCGATTCCAGAGGCTTCACGGCTCAGAGACAGGCCTGTTTTCAGCGGATCGTGACATAACGGATCCACGTGCCAGAGCGACCGTCAGCGGCAGCCAGAATAGCAGTCCTTCGAAACGTGGCGCAGTTGCCAGCGAGGCCAGTGATTCGCCATCAAACAGCAACCCGCCGCAGCCAAACGCCAGCAGCGCGATCCACGTGGCATCTCCTTGAACAGCCAGTCGACGTGCACGCTTGATTCCATGGCTGAGAACCAGCAGCAGCAGTGCCGCACCGACGATCCCACCATGTACGAAGGTGGCCAGGAAGGCGCTGTGCAGGTGAGACATCATGGAGATGTCAGCTTTGGCCTGCAGTTCGCATTGCCAGATCCCGCACACCCCCCACTGGCCGGTGCCGAGCCAGAGATTGTCCATCGCATTCCACCCAGCCCGGTAGATATCGAGGCGGCTGTTGTCGCCACGCTCGACCGCTTTTTGAAAATGATGGGTGATGCCGGGCGCAGAGGCAGTGACAGCCGCCGGTTCCGAACGCCAATGCGCCAGGTGTGCAAACAGAGGGGCGCTGGTGAAATAGACCGCTCCTGTCAGGAGGAACACACAGACCGCCACCCTGCCACGCCGCCAGCCGCGTGCTGACAGCAGCACCGCATGGCCGCATGCCAGTGCCAGCATGGCACCGCGACTGCCGGAAAGAAACGCCGCGAAATGCAGCAGCACGATGGCGGCCCAGGCGATCCTGCGCGGCAGAGGCGTGGCCTCATGCTCCATCAACGCCGCGAGCCACAAAGCGGCAAAGCCGAAGATCAATCCCGTGCAGACCGGATTGAGTCCCCCGTGAACGAGCAGATTCATGAGCCGCTCTCCCGCCTGATGATGGGGCAGCACGAAATACGAAAGCAGGATGCTGATCAGCGCGGCGAGAGCACTCGTCATTCCCGTCACCCAGCCCACGGCGTGCAGGGATTCACGGCTTTGCGCCTGCTGCCAGACGAGCGCGCAGAACATCACCAGCAGGCTGACGCCGACGATGCCACGCATGATTTCATCCAGCGTGCGATCTGGCACGAAGGGGATCTGGATGCAGGAGCGCACCGTCATCCACAGCAGGAAGGAGATGACTGAAAGCGCGCCGACATCCGTCTGCCAGCGCCTGAGGTGCGGCGTCCAGTCTGTCAATGCCAGCGCGGGCAATCCTGCGATCAACAACCACCCGAGATGCACCCAAATATTGGGCAGGCAGGAATGACCCGCCACAAAGCCGGTCACGGCGATTTGTCCCGCCCAAATTCCGGCCATGGAGCGTCGCAACTCATGCGTTGCGCACTCGTTGATGAAGGCAGGTGTCAGGCTTTTCACGCAAACCAGAGTAAGGCCGCAAGCAGGATCAGCAAGAGCGCACAGGTGAGCGCCGCCATGGCTGAACCCTGCCAGGAAAGCGGCTGCACGACAGCCTCTGCGGGATTGCGCGGATGGTAATACACCGGCACCTCCGAGCCCTGCGTGAGACGGGTGATGAACTGCGTGGTTCGGCCGGCCGCGTTGCCCACGGCCTGATGAGTGAAGCGGTTGCCTTCAAAAGTTTGCCCGCCCACGGTGTAGGAGTAGCGCAGCACCGGGTCATACAGCAGGCAGCCGTCCGGGGTTTTCTGTTTTCCGCGCCGCATTTCCGCCATCACCACGCGGCCCTCGGTGCGCCGCCAGCCACGCATCGACCATGCGGTGCTGAAGCGACGGAGAAAATAGATGAAGGCAAACAGCGCGAAAACGGCACCAAGAAGTACGATGTGGGTCATGAGAAGAAGTGGCTTGCGGCACTCCAAAATGTGAGCAGTTCACCGAACTGCACGAAACACTATCGCCACACTCAGGCCTGCTTGCGGCCGATGAAGATGCCGTAGTTCCAGACACCACCGTAGGCGGCGAAACGCTCATCGAGCAGCGGTGCAAACTTCCCGCTCAGATACGGCCAGAGGTGGCCTTCCATGCGCACATGGTTCACGCCCATCCAGTTCCGAAACCAGGAGAAGTATGAATCGGAGAAATCCACCACGGCGATGCAGCCGCCTTCGGCAAGATCCTCCCACGCGGCATCAATCGCCTTTTCCCAGCCGGGATTGAACATGGACAAGGCGTACGAAAACAGCACGAGATCATAAGGCTTCCCGTCTTCATGAATGGGGGCTGAATAGGAGCGACGCAGCAGTGTGATTTTGTCATCACGCACTTTCTTCGCGGCAATGGCCAGCATCTGTTCGGAGAGATCCACGCCCGTGATGTGGGCCTGTGGAAAGCGCCGGCGCAGGCCTGGCAGATTGCGTCCGGTACCGCAGCCGACTTCGAGAATGCGCTGTGGTTTGCTCACGCAAGAAGCGCGCATCAGCACGCTCTCGCGCCCAAACAGAAAGCTCCAGCGCGTGGCGTCATAGATGCGCGAATGGAACTGGTAGTAGCGTTCCAGCGCGGCACCTGTGCGATGGGCGGATGAGGATGTGTCTGCGGTGATGCTCATCACAGCACCTCCGCAAAGTGCAGGCTGCCATAGGTGCCCACGCGATCCAGCTGATGCAGGGCTTCGGTGCGTTCCGGGAAGAAGCGCACGCGTGAGCGGATCGAGTCAGGTACAAAGTCGAGGTTCACACCTGCCGAGCGCATCAGGATCTTGGCTCCGGGGGCGCTGTTGGCGAGGATCAGCTCCCATTCATCCCGCAGAGCTTCGGTGTCATGGGCTGCGAGCCAGTCCTGATGGTCCAGCAGCACGAAGTGCGTGTACTGGCCGGGATACTCGCGCAGGAAACCCGAGAGCGTGGTGGTGTAGCTCTTCAGGCGGTCCACGCGTGACTTCAGCTCTGGCTGGTTTTCCTGCTTCAGATAATTCGGGCAGCAGCCCAGGGTGTAGGAGCCGGTCATGTACACGCGCCAGAAGTAGTTGTCGCTGATCGGCAGCTCCGTGAACACATGGCGCAGCTTGTCCTTTACATAATCGGTGAGCCCGCCGGGATAGGAATCCTGGATCAGTTTGATCTGCGGACGCGGTACGCCCAGTAGCGTCATCAGTGTGGGCTGGCGCAGCAGCCAGTTGCTGAACGGCCCCCAGATCTCGCGTTCGAAGAGTTCATACGCGCTGCGCTGTTCCTCCAAGGAGCGGGCATCCAGCAGGCAGGTGGCGAAGTTCTTCACGTTCGGGCGCAGCTTGAAGAGCGCATTGCCCATCACATACGCGGCGATGCCGGAGGTGCCGTGGTAGTAGAACGACTTCTTGAGACTCGTGGGATTGAAGAAACTGATGCGTTTGTCCCAGAACCTCTGTGCGGGTTCGGAGAGCGTTTTGCGCACACGGTCATAAACAAAAGCGTACTCAGCATGGGAGCCGAAGCCGAACATCTCAAACAGCTCTTCAAAGTTGCCCTGGCGGATGAGCGCCTGCTTGAGCTCCAGCAGTGCATTCTGCCGGTAGTTCATGTCCACCGCATGGATCTCCGCAGGATTGTCGAGCAGGTAGTCGAGCGCGTTGCAGCCGGCGCTGGTGATCATGACCACGCGGCTGTTCGCATCGAGCTTCATCAGCTGCCGGTCGAGTCGCGGATCCTCCCATGCCGTGTTGTAGATGAGGTTGGAATTGTGAACATGGCGGAAAACCAGGTCATGAGCCGATTTCAACATTTGAACCGGACGGCGGGGTGGGGACTCTTTGAGCATGATCGCGATGGAGTAGTCATTTGTTCACGCGAAATGTGACAATGAGCCAGCAGGCGAGTGTGTTTGTTTCGTCACACAATCAGAGCGCAACGAATTCGTTCCATCCATGCGGTGGGCATTTTACCAATCGCGTTTTCATTGTGAGACGATGTACAAAAAACACGGCCTGCTGCCACCGTATGCAGCGTCCTGGGATGAGCTTGCCACAGAAGCTTCGGCCTCGTGGCTGCCTGCGGGTTTTGATCATCAGGCGCGTCCCCTGCTGGCCTGCTGGTGGGCGGATGTGGTGTGCCTCTTTCGCAGCGCCAAAGCCATGCTGGCGGCCAACCGCTGGAAGCTGCTGGGATTCGTGCTGCTGAGTGTTGCGCTGATTGTCTGGCTCATGCCGCAGGATCTCGCCTTGCTGGCGCAGGTGCGGCATGTGGGGGATTCGGTGGAGTGTGAGCGCATCCGCAGCGTGGCGCGGTGGCTGAGCTACTGGGGCGATCTGGCAGGGTTCAACATGTTCGTCTTCGGCACGCTCACCTGCTTTGCGTTTGTGAGGCGTTCGCCCTTTTTTCGGCGGCTGACTCTAGCTGCAGTCATGGGCACCGTGCTCACTGGCGGCCTGGTCAATGTGATTCGTGTTACCACCGGACGCGCCCGGCCAGGCAGCAACGTGGCGCCCGGATTTTATGGGCCCACCTTGAGCGCCCGCAAACAATCGTTTCCCAGCGCCCACACGGCGACTTCGTTTGGCGCCTGCGTGCCACTGGCCGTCGCGTTTCCACCCGCAGGTGTTCCGCTGCTGGCGGTGTCCGGCGGCGTTGCATGGTCACGCATGCAGAACAATTGCCACCATCCCAGCGATGTGCTGACCTCTGTGCTGCTGGCATTTGCTTTCGGTGTACCGCTTGGCCTCACCGTGCGCCGCATGCGGCGTGCAGCACCTAGCGTTTGATCAAGAGCTGCACCTCCGCCCAGCTGAAGCGTGCCACGTTGAAGCCTTCAATCATCTGGCTCTGCACGCCGACTGATTCAATCTGCAAGCTCGCTGTGTGGTCCTTCGCGGCGGTTCCTTTCGGTGCCGTTCCCAGCATCCCTTTGAACCAGCGGTCCAGCGTCCACTCGCGTTTGAGCACTACCACAGCGACAGGGCCGGATTGCTGAAGCAGCCGCTTCGCCTCGTTCACATCATCCGTGAACTCCCACAGATGGTTCGTGTAAAACACCAGGCTGGGCTCCGTGTAGCCGCAGCCATGCAGGGTCATGCCAGATGGCAGCGTGCCGAGTTCGGCGGCGACACGCACCGGCACGGAAGTCGCGCGCAACTGCTGACCGAGCAGCGCGAGGCTCAGGCTGGTCAGCGCCACTGTCAGGCAGACGAGCCCGGTGTTGCGGCGCGTCATGCCTTGTTTCCACACTGCGCAGGCTATGGCACCACCCACAACTAGAACACAGGTCAATACCCACAGTGCGCTGCCCATCAGATCCCGGATGCTGCCTTGCTGGATTTGCATCGCAAACATCCAGCCGCCTGCGATGAGAGCTGCCATCCCCAACGTCAGCCATTTCGCCGCAACGGGGACTGCACGACTGTGGTTTTGCCATGCCAGCGCCAGCAGCACGATGAACGCCGGATAACCCGGCATCACGTAATGCGGCAGTTGTGTTGCATAGAAAAAGAAGATGATCTGCGGTGCGAGAAACCACGCGGCTAGAAACGACGTCTGCGCTGTCCAGTTTATCCGCAGGCTGCGCCACACTGGCAGTGCAAAACTCATCCAGGGAAAGAGGCTCAGCCAGGTGGTGAGGAGGTAGAAGCCGGGTACAAACTTGCGGCCATTGAAAACATCCGTGCCGCGTTTCACTACATGCTCGCCCATGCCGGTCTTCCAGAAAGCACCGTTGGTTTCGAGCAAAGCCGGTATGCCCCAGGCCGCCACCATTGCCATGGCGATGCACAGGCCGGGCACTGCCTGCAGCCTGCTCCACGGCAGCGGTTTTTTCCAAAACACCCAGCGCCACAGCACGAGAGCCAGCGCGGGTACCAACCAAGCGATGGGCCCCTTGGCCAGAAACCCAGCGCCAAGAGACAGCCACAGGCACCAAAACCAGCCGTGCCACCGCCGCAGTTGCGGCTCTGTCAGCAGCTCCAGCAGGGCCCGGCACGCGAGCGCCACCAGAAGGATCATCGGCATGTCAGCCACGCATAAGCGGCCATGCACCAGCGACTGGAGGCTGGTGAGCCAGGCCACGCCTGCCACCAAGCCCGCGCTGGCATTCTGCGTGAGTTTTCGCGCCATGCCCGCCACAACGAGAGCGGTCAAATAAACGGCTGCGATGCTGTGCAGCCGCGCCGCCAGCTCGTTCACACCGAGCAGGGAGTAGTGCAGCCGCATCCACCAGTAGGTCAGCGGCGGTTTGTCGAAACGGTACGCGCCGTTGAAATAGGGGATCGTCCAGGTATCCCGATCCATCATTTCCACCGTGGCGTGGGCAAAGCGCGGTTCGTCGCGGTCCATGAGTGGGATCGTGGACGTCCCCGGCAGATACAGCAGGAGGGCGAGCACCAGCAGCACCCACCAGCCATGCTGGCGGCAGCGCTGGTCATTCCAAAATGGCGTGGCGGACGAACCCATCACGCCATTTGGCATGAGCGCAGGCTTCTTCCGTCAGCAAGTTCCGACGATTTTGTCACACGGCGACCGCCGGTTAATACAGCAGGAAGCCGATTTCGCTGTCTGTGAGCTGGGATGTGTCATCCACCGCCAGCAGAGCCTGAGTGTCAAAGGTCGCCTCCCACGGAGTCTCCGCCGCTGCAGCGAGCAGAGGCAGATCAGGCACGGCCGTTGCGGGCGCTTCCTGTTTGGCAAGCTGAGTCTCCGCCGCAGGCTGAGTCTGGAAAATCACGAGTGCCAAAGCGAGGGTGGCCACGGTGACCGTGGCGAAGGCCCATTTGGCGGCAGGGGCCGCAAACGAGACATCTTCCCACCAAGTGCGCAAAGCAGCGAGCCAGCCGCGATCCTGCGGGGTCTGGCGGGCGGCACGCACCACGTTCTGGGCAAAATTGGTACGCACCTCGACCGCGCGGGCCTGGGCCAGCAGCTTGGCGATGGGGTCTTGGGGCGAGAGAGGTTCCATGACGGACGGGGGATATGATCAGTCTTTCAAACAGCCCTCACAAACCAAAGTTGCACCCAGACTGGATTTTTTTGCCAGCATGAGCCAAAAGGCTCCGAATCTGCGGGCATTTTCAAATTTCCGCCCATTTCCGCCCGCATAATCCATGAAAGTTTTACTCCGCTGCCTCTGCCTGCTGGTCGTGCTGACGACTTTGCTGCGAGGGCAGGAAGAGCCGTCATTTTATGACCGCATGTGGGCCTATCCAAAGCTCTATACCAATCCCAAAGGGTCCTTCCTGCGCGAGTTCTCCCTGATCGGTCGCTACGAGCTGCAGAACTACCAGGTGGACAGCCATGAGGGCAACGCCTCTGGCTGGGAAAACCGCCGCATCCGCTACGGCATCCGCACCCAGTTTGCGGGCAATATTCAGTTCAGCGCCCAGATCAATGCGGATGCCGATCAGGGGCTGCTTTACGAACGACTCTGGAGCCTGATCCTCACCTGGAAGCCGAGTGATCTCTTTTCGGTTTCGCTTGGGAAGATACGCCCGCGCTGGTCACAAGAGTGGGCCAAGAGCTCCTATGAGCTGCTGACCTTCGAGCGAAGCCTTTTGGTGGACACTGCCCGGCCCTTTTACCTGCCAGGTGTCGCCATCGACGGCAAAAAAGGACGGTGGGACTGGAATGTCGGTATCTATGGCGGGGACTGGGACCGCGAGCTGGGCAGCTTCAATGTGGGGGCGCTCTACGTGGCCAGCCTGCGCTACGACCTCACCCAACAGACCGGCCTTGATCGCGCGAATGTCCGCCTCGACTACATGCAGGATGATGGACGACGCGGCAAAACCGGCAAAGGCCCGTGGGACACCAACATCGCCCTCAGTGCCGATCTCAAAGACGGCCCGCTGGGACTGATGACCGAGGTCCTGATGCTGACGGGCAACGTGGACACCACCTGGGGCCTCACCTTCATGCCCAGTTACGATCTGACCTCCAAAGTCCAGCTCGTGCTGCATCTCCATGCCGCGCGTTCCGACGCTGCTGTCATCCGAGACTCGCGACGCTATGAGCGCGAGGTTGGCACCTTGCCGCAACGTGGCATGGGCAGACACTATGAGTTTGCCTACTTGGGCCTCAACTACCGCATCTATGGTGACCGGTTGAAACTCATGACCGGAATCGAGTACGCGCACATGGGCGGCGTGAGAGGCACCGAGGTCTTCAGTGGCTGGACAGGTCTGAGCGGTATCCGCTTCAATTTCTGATCAGCCTGGCGGCCATTCCAGGCTGCGACCTGCCAGCATATGCACGTGCATATGGGGTACGGATTCGCCTGCATCCTTGCCGTGATTGATCACCAGACGGAAGCCCTTGCTGCGGTCATTGATGCCCAGCTTGTCGGCGATTTTCCCCGCTGCGAGCAGCAGTGCGCCCAGCGTGGCTTGATCTTCGGCCACAGCTTCACCGACGCGCGGAATCAGTTTCTTCGGCACGATCAGCACATGGATCGGAGCCTGCGGATTGACGTCGTTGAAGGCGGCCACCAGATCATCCTCATAGATGAGCGGGGCGGGGATTTCGCGGTCGATGATCTTTTGAAAAATGGTCTTCTCACTCATGGCGGATTAACGGAAAAGTTCCGGCTGCTTGCCATCGCGCGGACGGCGTTCGCCGAGGCTCTTGATCTCGTCGATGAACTCGCCCACGTCCTCAAACTGGCGGTACACCGAGGCATAGCGCACGTAGGCCACGTGGTCGATCGACTCCAGGCGGCGCATGACTTTCGCGCCGATCACGGTGCTGGGGATTTCGCGGTAGCCTTCTTCTTCGAGCTCGTTGGCGATGTCATCCACCAGCTGCTCCAGCTGCTCCATCTTCACCGGGCGCTTTTCGCAGGACTTGCGCACGCCGCCCAGCAGCTTGTCGCGGTTGAAGTTCTCCCGGGCGCCGTTGCGCTTGACCACGCGCAGTTCTTCGCGCTCCACAATCTCATAGGTCGTGAAGCGGAAATCGCACTTCATGCACTCCCGGCGGCGGCGGATGGCATGCCCTTCCCGCGCCTCGCGGGAGTCGATGACTTTATCCTGGGAGCTTCCACATTTGGGGCAACGCATTCAGTCGGGGGGTAGGGGTGGGGAATGTGCTTTCTCGGGGGCAGTATGGCAAGCAGCTTCGTAGATCGGGCTTTGCGGGCGGATTTTCGCGTTTATCGTGGGTTTATGTCCCGCATCATCCTCGGCGTCACCGGTTCCATCGCAGCTTACAAGGCGGCGGACCTCGCCAGCAAGCTCACCAAGGCCGGCCATGGGGTGACCTGCGTGCTGACGAAATCGGCGCTGGAATTTGTTACGCCCCTCACGCTGGGAACGCTGTCTAAAAATCCCGTCATCACCGACCTGTTTGCTGAAAAGGAAGGCTGGCAGCCCGGCCACATCCAGCTTGCCGACGAGGCGGATCTGCTGCTCATCGCCCCCGCCACCGCGAATATTCTGGCTTCCATGGCCAATGGCTTCGCTCACGATGCCCTCACCGCCATCGCCCTGGCCACCCGCGCCCCGATTTTGATCGCCCCGGCCATGAATGGCAAGATGTGGCAGCACCCCGCCACGCAGAAGAACGTGGAAACCCTGCGCGGTTTCGGTGCGCAGTTCGTCGAACCCGCCTCCGGCATGCTCGCCTGCGGGTATGAGGGGGTAGGACGGCTGGCGGAGGTGGAAACGATCCTCCAAGCAGTGGCGGGCGTCCTGGCCACCCGCTAAAACGCCCCTTGGCAGCCCGCCTCCTGTCCACTATCTTTCGCCCATGCACGAGCACGACGACACTGGCGACAAGCTGGAACACGCGTATTTCTGCTACCTCGCGGACAAGTTTGAGCGGGAGCCTGAGCTGTTGCGCAGGGCTCAGGCGACTATTCAGCGCTGGCTATCCATTGATCATCATGGGGCTAAACAACTTCTTTCCTGGCAGCAGCTCATTGAAAATGCTCTTGAAACCCATTCCGGCATGTCGAGGCTTGGTGAAGTGCTGCGTGCGGATGATGAAGAAACTCGCTTTTTGAAAGGTTTTGCTCCCTTCCCCGGCCTGCTCAGTCGCACAGAGAAAAAACAATTTTTATGCGCTTCTCGTCATTGAAGCATTTGGCTGCTTCTGTCTCAGTTATCGCGCCTGAGGCCCGCATCATTGTTTTTGGTTCTTCTTCCGCCCTCTGCACACACCCCAATCTGCCGGAGGTGACCGACAGCTATGAGCAGACTTTGGATGCTGATTTCATTCTGGATCCATGGGACGAGTCATTGGGAAACTTGCTCAGTGACACGCTCGGCAAGGATAGTGGCTTCTTCGAGCACTACAAATACTACGCTGACATCGTTCGCCCCGCCGCTTTCGGCAATTTCCCACCAGACTTCCGCGATCGGCTGGTGCCTCTGGAAGGCTGCCCGCGAGTGTTTGCACTCGACCCGCACGACATGGCCGTGGCCAAGCTCTTTGCCGGACGGCCCAAGGACATTCGGCTGCTGTCATTCCTTTTGGCCACAGCAAGGCTGGATGAAGCGAAGGTGCGCAAACTGCTCTGGGACACGCCGATGGAGGAAAAGTGGATTGTGAAAACGCACGCGGTCTGGGATCAAGTCGTGGCGGAGGCGGTGAAGCAACGACGGAACTGAAGAAAAGGCTTTTTTGCAGACGCATGCGGCAATGCTCGCAAGGGGAGGGTGAAATTCTTGCATGGCTTCACCGGTTTTCATTGACGCTATTTCGCTTCTTTTCCAAAGTCGGTGTTCGTGGGAAATTCGAGTGATCAACGGGGGATGCATCTGCTGGCTGAGGAACAACTCAGTGCGGGCGCGGATGCTTTTCTGGAGACGATTCGAAGCATGAAGGAGCCGAAGGCGCTCGCAGGGCTGGCGGAGAAATGGAAGAATGATCCGCGGCCCTGGGCAAGAACGATGATGCAGCGGTACCTGGAACTGCCCTTCGACAAGCCGGGGCATCAGGTGGTGGTGAAACGGCTGTTCAAGGCTGCGGAGCTGCGAGGGGATGATGCGGTGATGGCTCGCTGCCTGGTGGCGTTTGACCGGCTGGTGCGGCGGGTGCGCGCCAAAGAATTTCAGTGGGACCGGGTCACGCGAGTGATGATCCAGTCGGAGATTCTCAAGACACCGCGCGATGTGTTTTCGAAAGTGATGTCGAAGCACCTCACGCCGAAGAAGCTGGAGAAGTTTCGTCTTTTTAAATACCGCACGCGCTACTACCTGCAGCGGCGGGTGTGGCGGTACTTCCGCAAGCTGGGGTTCAATGAGGGGCCGCGTTATCTTGCGGCGGTCGGGCCGGCGCTGGCAGCTTTTCAGGACGCAGATCTGGCGGCGGGGGAGCACCTGATGGACAGCTGGAGCCTGATGCATGTGCTGCATGGCGAGAGCCAGGCAGTGGAGTTCAGCAATTTGCGGGCGGTGCTGAAGGAAGGACGTACGCTGGCGGACCTGCGGCCGGAGCCGGCGTTTTCGAAGCACTGGCGCACGCCGGAGGGAGTGGTGGCGGCGCTGGAGCTGATTGTTGCTGCGCAGTCGCGGCTGGTGCGGGTGTGGGCGCTGGCCTGGCATCAGGAACTGGCGAAGACGATCTTGGTTGCTCCTGCGGCGGACGTTTTGACCCGCATGCTGGCGCATGGCGATGAGGAGGTGCAGAGCTACGGCGCGCAGCTGCTGGCCGAGTGTGCGGAAGCGGCCAACTGGCCGCTGGAGACATGGCTGAAGCTGCTGAAATGCGAGAACCCGCGCGTGGCCCAGCTGCTGTGCGATGCGATGCTGAAGCATGTGCGTGATGAACGGGTGACGCTGGCGCAGCGTGTGGAGATCGCACTGGCGAAGGCCACGCCGATCGCACGGCTGGGGTTGCGACTGCTGGAGAAGACCCCGCCGCGTGATGTCACCGAGCGCGATGTGATTGCAGGTCTGTGGCGGGCGCAATGTCTTAGCATTGGGGGCGAAATCGCGCGCTGGGCGCTGGCGCAGCTTGGCGCGGCGGAGGTTTATCAGATGCCGGTGGTGTGCCGTTTTTTTGACAGTGCGAATGCGTGCATTCGTGAAGGAGCGTGGGCCTGGATGACGCAGGAAAGTTCACCGGGATGGCCGGATGCGGCGCTGTGGAGCCGGCTGGCGGAGACGCCGTATGCGGACCTGCGCGGACGCATGGTCGATGCGCTGACGATGCGCGCCGGGAAACCGCCTGTGAGCGCCGAAAATCTGGCCCCGGTGTGGACCAGCGTGCTGCTGGATGTGCACCGCGGTGGCAGGCAGAAGCTGAAGGCGCTGCGGCAGATTGCGGACACACTTGCGACCACGCCCCATGAAAAACTGCTGCCAGTGCTGGCGGCCACGGTGCGCTCCATCCGGGGCCCAGAAGCACGTGCGGCGCTGGCGGCGGTGATGTCGCTGCTGGCCAGACGGCCGGAACTGGAAAGCGCGATCGCGGCGGCACTGCCCGAGCTGGTGCTGCATCCAGTGGCAGGAAACCCACTCAAGGCCGCCGCATGAACATCACTTTTGCTTATCGCGGTCGCAGTCATGTCGCTGAAACAGGCGGCGGGCAGATCGTGTCGCTGGCGCCGAATTTGACGCGGGACGTGGTGGCCTTTGACGCGGCATTGAAGAATCCGCTGACTTTTCGTGAGGCCATCTCCGCGCTGCATGATGTGGTGATCAATGATCTGCGCTTCAAACCACGCGACAAAGCCGCCTACGAGGAGTGGAAAAAAGGCGAGCTGCAGCGCGAGCGGGCCATTCGAACGGAGGCCGTGCGTGATGCGCGGCTGGAAGTTGAGTCAAAGCTCAAGCAGCCGATGCCGCGTGATTTTGAGCGTCAGTTTGACCAAGCGAGGAAGCGCTACTGGAATGCGCGGCTGAAGTACTCGGACCACCTGCGCCGCCATGATCAGGAGCTGTGGCGTCTGCTCATGCCGTGCGATCCGGTGATCACCGTGGCGCCAGACGTGGTGTTTTTTGAATGCTTCAGCGCGGATGAGTCGAGCTACGGCTGTCTGAGCGTGGAGCGCGATGAGTGCTTCAGTGCTGCGGGAGGCGTGCAGTGTGGCACGACGAATGTGGACTACTCCTGGGATCTGTTTCACCACTTCCAGACGCTGCGCACGTACCAGCCGGCGCGCTTCCATGTGGATCCCTCCGGCTTTGAAGTCAAAGTGCAGGGCGGGGAGGACTATCGGGAAGAAAAGATCGATCTGCCTGCAGGATGGCTGCGCGGCTTCATGCAGCTGCAGGGGGCGATGACACTGCCGATGCGGCGCGTGACGCTGTCGCGACAGGGGCTGTACTCACTGCTCGCCTGGCTTCGTCGGCACAAGGCACCGCGCAGCCCTCGGGCGCTGCGGTTTGAGATCGTGGAAGGGCGTGCGCCGGAGCTGGTGCTGGAGCCATGGGAGCAGCGCATCATCGACCGTGCTGCGCCGCCGTGCGTGCAGTCGATGGAGCCGATCCGCGTGTGGGGCGTGCGCCGTCTGCTGACGCTGGCGCGTCTGCTGCCGCTGATCGACCGCGTGGAGGTGTGCCTGCTCGGCACCGGTTTGCCGAGCCTGTGGATTGCGCACATGGGGCCGATGAAGCTCACGCTGGGGCTCTCCGGCTGGACCACGAATGACTGGACGCGTGGCAGCGCGCTGGATCTGCTGCTGCCACCGCAGGAGCCGGGGAAAGAATTGATCGACAAAATGGCTGCCACCTTGAGGCAGCAGCAGTCGGCGACTCTGGCCGCACTCGTCAGCGCCGGCGGTGCGACGGAGGCACTGACGACGGCGGCGCTGAAGCATCTGGCGCATTCGGGGCAGGTCATCTTTGATCTGCCGCATCAGGTGTATCGCTGGCGGCAGATCATGCCGCAGGTGCTGGGAGAGGAACAGCTCGGCCCGGAAAACGCGGAGGCGCTGGGCGCGCAAAAGATCCCGGACCGCGAGATCCGAGTGCTGAGCAGCACCGACGCGCCCAACGACACCAAGCTGCACACCGGCAAGGTGCAAACCCGCGAGGTGGAGCTGCTGCTGGACCGCGATGGCATGATGCGCCGCGCGAAGTGCGACTGCTCGCACCATTTCAAAGGAGGATTGAGGAAAGGGCCATGCCGCCACCTCATCGCCTTTCGCCGCAAACTTTTGAACCCGGTTGACCCAGGAACGCCCTCTCTGTATGAGAGGCTCTGGTCCGGGTTTCGCACGAACCCTTAACCACGGAGGCCGCCACCACCGAAATACGATCTTTCCACATTTCCCGAGAGGGGACGCATGCTCACTGAGACCATCCTTGCGGTGTTCCGCCGCGAATGAAGCTGCCCGTCCATGCATCCCCAAGCCCGTTGTTCGGATGGCCACTGTCGCCACCCGACGCTTGGCCAAGGCAACCCGAACGTTCGCACGCGTCGGGTGGCGACAGTGGCCTGAGTGAACGGACTTGGTCCTGAGCAAGTAGTCAGTGACGCATGCGCCCCTCCCGGAAATATTTCGAAACATCGCCTTCGGTACGCACACATTCATGGGACTCTTAAGCCTCATCAGACGACTCCTCGGCCGCGATCAGCCCAGCCAGCCGCCACCTCTTTCCCGGCCTGACTCAAGTCCACGAAACAACGTGGTGCCGCAGGCGCGTGCGACGCCTCCGTCACCCATCCGACGGACGCTGGCGCAGCTCGATTCGGATGTCTTCGCGGGCATTTCCGGTGCCGAGACCAAGCAGCAGGCGAAGGCCATGGGCCGTCCGCTGTGGAGCAATCTGTTTGCCTTTGGCCGTCAGAGCGTCATTCCACCGGTCACGGATGCGCGCACGCTCATGATTGATCGTGCGATGGTGGGCGAGGGGCTTATCACCCCGGAGGAGCTGATGGAGATCCACGAGATCGGCCAGAAGATGGATGAACTGCGGCCGGGGAATGACTGGGCGCAGAATCAGGGCACAGCGGCGGTGATGGCGGACAAGGCGGCCAAGGCGGAGCTCAAGCGGCAAAAGAAAGCTGAGGCTGCGAAGCGCCAAGAGGAGCGTGCGGCGGGCATCGCGCACCGCAAAGCCACGGACATCATTTTCCTGGGGCGTGGTGTCTCAGGCGGTCTGGCGGACCGGAGATCGCATGTGGAAAAGTTGCAGGAGGCGAAGCTGCCTGTGCTCTCGACGCCAGCGGAACTCGCCGCAGCCTTGGAGCTTCCCGTGAAACGCCTGCGCTGGCTGGCCTTTCATGCCGAGGTGGCGGTGGTCACGCATTACATCCGCTTTCAAATTCCGAAGAAGAGCGGTGGTGTGCGGGAGATCTCGACGCCGCACACCGATCTCGCCCGCGCCCAGCGCTGGATTTTGCAAAACATCCTCGAACGCGTGCCGGTGAGCGGCGTGGCACACGGCTTTGTACGAGAGCGAGGGACGCTGACGAATGCGCGCTCCCACACCGGGAAGGACGTGGTCTTGAATGCGGATTTGAAGGACTTTTTTCCCAGCATCACCTTTCCGCGAGTGCGCGGCATTTTTCAGCAGCTGGGTTACTCCCCTGCGGTGGCCACGATGCTGGCGCTGCTGTGCACGGAATGCCCGCGACGTACCGTGGTTTACGATGGACAGACTTTTCACGTGGCCACGGGCCTGCGCGCACTGCCGCAAGGCGCCTGCACCAGCCCGGCCCTGAGCAATCTGTGCGCACGGAAACTGGACCTGCGCTTTGCCGCCCTGGCTGCAAAGCATGGCTGGACTTACACGCGCTATGCCGATGACCTGACCTTCTCCTCCCGTGGCGAGGCGGCGAAGGCCACCGCGCTGATCCTGAGCCGGCTGCACAACATCGTGAAGGACGAGCACTTTGAGATCAACGAAGCCAAGACCCGCATCCAGCGCCGCAATGCGCAGCAGAGTGTCACGGGCGTGGTGGTGAACGACCGCTGCAATGTGGACCGCAAAACACGCCGCCGCTTGCGGGCGATCCTGCATCAGGCAAAGCAGACCGGCATTCCCGCACAGAACCGCATCGGCCATGACAACTTTGCAGGCTGGGTCAGCGGCATGCTCGGCTACGTGAAGATGATCAATCCGCAGCAGGGAGAAAAGCTCTTCAAGGCTTGGGATCTGCTGGGCGGCCAGAAGTGACTCGCTGCAGCCACTCCCTGGCCTTTTCACGCGCCGGGCTGGGGCGCAGGGTCCAGGCGTCGTTGTGATTGCGGAAGCCGGTGCTCAGGAAGGTCAGATCGGCCTTGGGCAGCAGCGGGCGCAGATAGGCTTCGGTTTCTTGGGCATTCGATCCTTCGCCGCAGATGAACTGGGGGCGGTTGCCGAGACGTTTCAGGCGGGCCAGGGCCGACTCGCGATCTGAATGGGGGTAGGGCCAGGTTTTGACGCCGTCGTAGTGGCTGTAGGAAAGAAATCCGCACCACAGGCTGGCGGTTTCGTCGTCGTAGAGGCCGAGGTAGTTGCAGGCGATGGCACCGCGAGAGAAGCCACACAGGACGACCTTCGATTCATCGCCGCCGTAGTCTTGGCAGACGGCCTTCACGGTTTCGCGCAGGTATTTCAGCGTCGGCTGCGGATCATAGGCCGGTGGATTGCCCCACCAGGTGATCGCGATTTCATCGCCTTTCTCATTCAGATAGGGCGAGCAGAGCCAGATGAAGCCACGACCGGCCGAGAGGCCGTAGCCGAGATTGCTGCCTTCGGGCAGGCCGGTGCTGACATCCCCGAACTTGTTGGTGTAGCGGCCATTGCCGGCGAGTTCGACGATCACGGGCATCTTTGCGCCGGGTTTCCAATCGGTCGGCAGGTAGAGCACATGCAGGCCCACTTTGACGCGTTTGCCAGCGGCAGGCGGGCCTGCGCTCAATGCGGGCACGTCGAGATCTGGTGGGATGCTGCGGATGTCCGGCAGTTCCTGCGCGAACAAGCTGGCAGAAAGAAGCCAAAAGAAGACGGCGGTTTTCATGGGGGCTTGAGTTAAACGAGGCGCGGCTCAGCGCAGCGGCACGCTCCAGAGATGACTGCCGGAGGTGATGAAAAGCGTCTTGCCATCCTTGCCACCGAAAGCGCAGTTGCAGCACTCATCAGGAGCGACGGGGATGAAGTCGAGCAGGCGGCCTGAAGGAGACAGGATGTAGCAGCCCGCCTTGAAGCGCGTGGTTTCGAATTCGGTGGGTTTGTTGGTGCCTGCGGCCACGTAAATGCGGCCTGCGCTGTCCATCTTCATGCCATCGGGGCCGCGACCGTCTTTCCAGTCGAAGATGACTTTGCGTGAGCCGGGTTTGACGTCGCCGTTTTGGTCGAGGGTGTAGCGCAGTATCTTCCGCGAACCGCCGTGGGTGTTGTTATTGTTGTCGGCAATGTAGAGATGGTGGTCCTTCGGAGAGATGAGGATGCCGTTGGGGCGTTCGGCTCCATCGCAATGGATGCGGTCGACGTTGGGGATCTCATAAGCGAAAGCGCAAAGACCATCCGGTAATTTGGCCTGACGGTTGATGCGATAGACGCCTTCGACGAATTCGATGTTGGATCCTGCATTCGATGCCGGACCGTATTTGCCGACGCGTGTTTCCCAGATCTCCATCCCAGTGCGCGGTCCATATCGGGGGTCCGTAAAATAGATCCGACCCTGCGAGTCCATGCAGAGGTCATTCGGTGTGTTGAAGCGCTTTCCTTCAAACCGATCCGCCAGCACGGTTATGCTGCCGTCTTTCTCTGTGCGGGTGACACGGCGCAGGCCGGACTCGCAGGCGATGAGGCGGCCTTCCTTGTCGAAGAGCAGGCCGTTGGAGGCGTTGTGGCGGAAGACGGTGGTTTTGCCATCCGGGCCCAGGCGGTTGATGTGCTTGCCGTCGGTGAAGTAGAGGGAGCCGTCTTTCCATGCGGGGCCTTCCGTCGCGCCGATGGCCCCATGATCTTTGGGTTTGGCACCGGGGACGACCGGTGAGCGCTGGGACGAGCAGGAGGCCAGGATGAGTACCAGGGCGAGGGTGGAAAGTGTTCGGAAAGACATGCGGTCCATCAATACGGCATCCATTGGAAAAATTCAGCGACACATCCATCACGCAGCGTTTTCTTGAAGACCCCATGCTTTTGAAATTTCTGCTCCCGATCTCTTTGCTGCTCACCGCCTCGCTGCGTGCCCAGACCGGCGTGCCGCTGCCGGCGCGGGAGCTGCGCGGATCGTGGCTGGCGACGGTGCACAACATCAACTGGCCCAGCGAGCCGGGGCTGCCGGTGGCGAAGCAGAAGGAGCAGCTCAAAACCCTCATCGAGTCGGCGGCGGACGTGGGATTAAACGCCCTCATCTTCCAGGTGCGTCCGGCGGGTGATGCCATGTATCCCTCGCAGATTGAACCGTGGTCGCCTTTCCTGACGGGGCAGATGGGCGTGGCACCTTCGCCTTTGTGGGACCCGCTGGAGTTTGCGGTGAAGGAAGCGCACAAGCACGGGATGGAACTGCATGCGTGGTTCAATCCCTTTCGCGCGCTGGCCGGAGAAAAGCGGGTCCCCAGCGCGGGTCACATCGTTCGGAAGCATCCCGAGTGGACGATGAAATACGGCCCTGACACCTGGATGGACCCCGGCATCCCCGAGGTGCGCGCGCAGGCCATCGCGGTGATCATGGACGTCACGCGCCGGTACGATTTGGATGGCATCCACATCGACGATTACTTTTATCCGTATCCGCTCATGGATGCGGCCAAAAAGAAGATCGAGTTTCCCGACAGCGGAACGTTTGGGCGGTATAAAGCTGCCGGAGGGCCCTTGGAACTCACGGCATGGCGGCGGCAGAATGTGGATGAGACCGTGCGCCTCATCTACGAGGGCATCAAGGCGGAGAAGCGCTACGTGAAGTTTGGCATCAGCCCCTTCGGTTTGTGGCGGCCGAATTATCCTGAAGGCACCGGAGGCGGGTTGGATCCCTTTGAAGACCTCGGCGCGGACTCGCGCAAATGGCTGCAGCAGGGCTGGGTGGATTACCTCACGCCGCAGCTCTACTGGACGATCGACCGGCCCAAGCTCGGCTTCATCACTTACTACGACTGGTGGCTGGAGCAGAACACGCAGGGCCGCCACATCTGGCCCGGCATGAACTCGTCCAAGGTCGGCGATGACCGCAATGCGGGTGAGATTTTGCACCAGATGAGTGTGCTGCGTGAGCGCGGCCTGAAAATGACCCCGGGCCACTTTCATTGGAACTTTGGCTCCCTGCACAAGGACCTCGGCAAGCTCGGCACTTACACGAAGGAGCGTGCCTACACCTCGCATGCCATCCCGCCTGCATCGCCATGGCTCAGTCAGTCGCAGCTACCAGCACCCGTTGTTGGCAAAATCACGCCCGGCGGCAAACTCACCGTCGCCTGGCAGCACAGCGACATACGCTGGATGAGCGCGACGCGCTGGTGGGTGATGCAGGCGCAGATCAATGGCAAATGGATCACGTGGGAAACCTATTTCAAAGACCAGCTCAGCGCCCCATGGCCGGACAATGCCACCGCCGTGGCCATTCGCGCTGGCGGCCTAGGCTGGGAGGTGGGCGAGGCGGGAGTCGTGCTGAAATGACGGGGCAAAACCAGCGCCTGTGTTGCACTGCCTGGAGGCCTATGTCTCGGCGCACACGGAAGTCAGCTTCACGCATTCCCTCTCCCGTCCTGCGCCCATCTACTTTCCTGAAGGCTGAAAAGGTGTGGCGTCCCCTACGAACAAGGAGACTACAAAGCTGCTCGTTTTCTGGAGCCACATGCGGGTTGTCATCCCGGACACAGGCCGCATGTTATGTTCATGAGACCGAGGACATTCGAAATCCGTGGACTGCCCGCCATGCTGCTTCTGGGAGTGGTTGCCATCGTGGGAGCCGGGCTCATTGCTTTGGTCCTCATGGTCGGTGCTGCGGTGGCCGTGGCCGGGCTGGCGATTTCCGCCGTTGCGGCCTTGTATTACACCATCCGACGCAAGCTTTCGTCCGGGACCAAACGTGACATCTGGCTGGAGCCCGAGAAGCCTGTGACGACGTCTTCGTCACTCGTGGTGCGGGACATCGAGGTGGAGGTGCTGCCAGACAAGGAACGGTGAAGCCGGCCGGCTCAAGCCGTGAAGCTCACGCGCAATACTCACGGAACAGGCCGCCCATCATGCAGCCGAGCTGATTGCCAGGCGCGAAGTTGCCACGGGTGTAGAGCACGATGGCATAGGGCGTGTTGCGATAATAAAAGAACAGCGATTCGTGATCCCATTCGCCGTAGTTGCCCGTCTTGCCGCCGATGTAGGTGATGCTCGCGGGCATCACCCAGCGGCCGAGGCCGTACTGATCGCGGCGCATCGCCTCCAGCAGCAGCTCGCAGCCATACTCGAGGCGGTAGTTCACGCAGCGCTCGTAAAACTCCGCGTAAAAGCGCGGTGACTGCCAGTTGTTGAGGATCTCCACATTGGGCAGATGGTATTTCTGCTCAAAGTACTGTTCATCGGCCTTCGTGAGGCGGGCCATCAGGTAGTACCAGGAGGCGTTGATGCTCTGATCACAGGCATACACGATGTTCTGAAATTCCTCGCGTGTGAGATTCCCACGGCGTTTTTCCAGCAGCAGCGCCGCCACCGCAGGTTTGGGCATGGACCCGCCCAGGAAAAGCTTGTCAGCCTGAAATTCGGCAAGATACCGGCCCGTGGCCAGATTCTTCACCGCATAGCCAATGCGCGGATCGTGCTTGTGCGTGCGATACACGTACTCCATGCCCGCTGTGAAAGGCCTGCCATGCGCACTGTGAGAGCGAAAGCGCAGCCGGGCGCCCGAGGCGAGAAAGCGGTTGTGATACTCCCACTGCGCACGCGTTTTGCGTGCCGAGGCACCCAGCACCGAGGTGGCGGGAGCCGCACAGCCGACGAGCGCCGCAGGCAATGCCAGCAGGCCACGCTGCAACCAGGTGCGGCGTGTCTCTGGAAGCGCTGAAGGAACATCCTCGGACATTGCGGGAAACTGCCTTCTTCGAAGCAGACCGCCACAGGGAAAGTGTCAGAAGATGGTCAAGAAAAAGGGGACGCCTTGCGGCGTCCCCTTCGTGGTTGATTGGATGTTGAGTCTCAGATCGCGGATTACTGGCCGCCTGGACGCCACTCTTCGGTGGCGAACTTGAAGGCCTGCTCCAGACCGACGAGGTCGGTGCTTGGGCGGAGGGCTTCGAAGGCCTGGCTTTCCTTCTGGATGTCGGCTTCGCTGTAGTTCATGGCCTTGATGGAAAGGCCGATGCGGCGCTCCACCTTGTCCACTTTGATGACGCGTGCTTCCACTTCGTCGCCCACATTGAGCTTGTCCTTGACCTTCTCGATGCGGTCTTCGCTGATCTGCGAGATGTGCACGAGGCCGTCGATGTCGTCTTCCAGTTCGACGAAGGCGCCGAAGGAGGCGATCTTCGCCACGCGGCCCTTCACGACGTCGCCCACCTTGAAGCGGGTGTCGATGATGGACCATGGATCGGTGTCGAGCTGCTTCATGCCCAGGCTGATGCGCTGGTTGGCCTTGTCGATGCCGAGAACCACGGCGTCCACTTCCTGGCCCTTCTTGAGGAGCTCGGAAGGATGGTTGATCTTGCGGGTCCAGCTGAGGTCGGACACGTGGATCATGCCGTCGATGCCTTCTTCCAGCTCCACAAACGCACCGTAGGCGGTGAGGTTGCGGACGGCACGCTTCATCACAGTGCCAATTGGGTAACGAGCGTCAATGTCGTCCCAAGGATTGGTGTCGAGCTGACGCACGCCGAGGCTGATCTTGCGCTCTTCCTTGTTGATGCCAAGGACGGAAGCTTCGATTTCCTGACCGACGGTGAGAACGTCCGAAGGACGCGCGATGCGCTTCGTCCAGGAGAGTTCGGAGACGTGGACAAGGCCTTCGACGCCTTCTTCCACTTCCACAAACGCGCCGTAGGCGACGAGCTTCGTGACCTTGCCGCGCACGCGCTGGCCGACGGGGTAACGGGCTTCGATGTTTTCCCAAGGATTGTTCTGAAGCTGCTTGAGGCCGAGGGAGACACGCTCCTTCTCGCGATTGACTTCGAGAATCTGGACTTCGATCTTCTGACCGATGCCAAGCATTTCGGAAGGATGGTTGAGGCGGCCCCAGGACATGTCCGTGATGTGGAGCAGTCCGTCCATGCCGTTGAGGTCCACGAACGCACCGAAGTCGGTGATGTTCTTGACGATCCCGATGACTTTGTCGCCAGGGGTGACGCCGTCGAGGAACTTCTGGCGCTGTTCGGCGCGCTCTGCCTCGATGACTTCGCGGCGGGAAAGGACGATGTTTTTGCGTTCGTCGTTGATCTTGACGATCTTGAACTCGAACACCTTGCCGACGTACTCGTTGAGATCCTTCGGCGGGATGATGTCGATCTGGCTGCCGGGAAGGAAGGCTTCGACGCCGACGTTGACCATGAGGCCGCCTTTGACGACGCTCTTGATCTTGCCTTTGACGAGACCGCCGTCCTTGAAGACGTTGTAGATCTTTTCCCAGTTCTGACGGTGGGCGGCTTTCTCCTTGGAGAGAACGACCATGCCTTCGTCGTTTTCGAGGCGTTCGAGGAGGACTTCCACCTCATCGCCCACCTGGATGTCTTCATCTTCGAACTCGTTGGAGGGGATGGCTCCTTCGGACTTGTAGCCGATATCGACGAGGATGACCTGCGGTTTGATTTCGAGGATCTTGCCTTTGACGATGGATCCTTCGGAAAGCTCGCGGAAAGAACCTGCGATCAGGTCTGCGAGAGTAGCTGTTGCGCTCATTATCTGTTTTTACGGGTTGCGAGTGTTTAGGAGGGAACCGCTCGCAAACCTCCACTCCTGAGGCGCACGGCGGGCTTTCGTCCCGCAAAGCCAAAAGGCCTCCGGACAAGAGGGCCGGGATTCTCGGAGAAGTTCCGTGTTTGGCAAGGGGGAAAGTAGGCTAAAAGGAGGCAGGCGCCGCCATCCGCACCTCAAACACCGTCTCGTCCTCTCGCGAACTGACGAGCCGCAGCTCCGCTCCGTTCGCACGGGCAAGCTCGGTGGCGATGTTGAGGCCGAGGCCGAAGCCGTCGGTCTGCCGGGTGTGGGCCTTGTCCCCGCGGAAGAAGCGCTCGAAGAGGCGTTGCTGATTCTCAGCCGGAATGGCGGGGCCGGTGTTGGTGACGGTGAACACGATCTGCGTGTCCTGTTTTGATAGGTGCAATGTGACGCGGCCTTGAGGGCGGTTGTATTTGATGGCGTTGCTCAGCAGGTTTTGAAACACCTGCTGCAGCAGCGCGCGGTCCGCATGTACGGTGATGCCGGGCTGGATGTGATGTTCCAGTGTCAGCCCGGCCTGCTCGCAGAGGATTTCCCCGTCTTCGATCAGGCGTTCGAGATCAAGGCTGAGGTCGTAGCTCTCCGGATGCGTGGGCAGGCGCCCCGCATCTGCCTGGGAGAGCAGCAGCAGGCTTTGCGTGATCTGTTTGAGGCGCGAGGCTTCGGAAAAGAGCGAGACAAAGCGCTCGTGCTCCTCACTGCCGGGAGCGGCGTGGCGCACCGCGTCATCCAGATCCGCCAGCATGATGGCCAGCGGGGTCTTCAGTTCATGAGAGGCGTCAGCGGTGAAGCGCACGGCCTGCTGGAAGCTGCCTTCAAGGCGCTGCATCATGCCATTGAGCACCTCGATGAGCTGGGTGAACTCGCGGTTGTCATCGCGCTGCACGGGAATGCGCTCGGCCAGATCACTCGCCGTGAGGCGCTGGGCGGTGCTCACCACGCGTTCCAGCGGCCGCATCGCCTGCCCGGAAGTCCATAGCGCACCGAAGCCGGCCAGCACCAGGCCCAGCGCTCCCGCACCTACATACCACCAGGCCATGCGGTTGATCTCGGCATAAAAATCTGTGAGCGAGAGACCGATGAAGATGGTGTACGTGGGGCTGCTGAAAGCCCCGAAACGCCAGTCGATGCCGCCGGAGCGCGCGGTGAAAGTGGTCGGCTCGCGCACCATGGGCATCTGCGGGCGGAAGGGCAGATCACCACGCTCCTGCGGAGGTGGCGGCCTGCCAAATCCCGGCGTGCCGAGCAGATCGTCAAAGTCCCTGTCTCTGCGTGGTGGCGGAGGTTCGCGTCGTCGGCCATTGGGTGGGCCGGGGCCTCCGCCAGGGGGCGCGACTGGCGGTGCTCGGCCGATTTCCTCCTGCGTCGGGAAGCAGCTGCGGAAGTACACATTCAGATCTTTGGGGGCGTTGGGCGTGGCGAAGAGGGTCTTGCCCTGCGCATGTTCCTGCACCACCAGCACGGCATGGGTGGCATTGTGCTCCGCTGAAGTGCCAAAGACGAGGTCGGCGATCAGTTTGAACTGATCATCCGTCGTGTAGGGGTCGATGCGGTTCCACACCCGCTGAGCGGGAGCGATGATGCGGTCATCCACACTGCGTTCCAGCGTCTGGCTGGCATACCACCAAGCAGCGGCACCAAAGCCCGCCACTAGCGTCCCTGCGACGATCATCGTCTGCAGGGCCAGGCGGATGCGGAAGCTGCGGGTGTTGGCCGGGGCGCTCATGCAAGGAGGTGAACACCCAGACTCTCATGCGGGGAGCGAGGATTCGCACGAAGATAAACGCCTATTAATGTCCGTCCGCAGTCCTGTGTCATGCACCGCTGCTCCAATGCATGGGTAACCACCCCACACCGCCATGCACCTTGGAGAAGACCACGCCAGCAGCCACACCACGGATTCATCCGCTTGCAATGCCACCTCAATGCTCTACAGCCGCCACTGGCCTGTGCTCTGCGCCTTTGCACGGGCACGCGGATGCGAGGTTCACGATGCCGAAGACGCCGTGCAGGAGCTGTTTGCCAAACTCGTGGCCCAGGGTCAGCACGAGCGTGCCGCGGCCATCGTGGATCATGGCGAGCAGGCGGCCTTCCTCTTTGCCCGCCTGCGCACGCACCTGATCAAGCGCTGGCAGCACCGCACACGGCAGCGCCGTGGAGGTGGCGTGGTTTGCTTCTCGTTGAGCGATGAAAACGGCGGCAACATCGACTTGGTTGATTCGCGTCCGTCTCCAGATGGAGAAATGGACCGTGAGTGGGCCAGGGGCGTGATCGAGCGCGCACTGCATTCATTTAACCTCGAACTTCACGCTCAGGGTCGTGGCGAAATCTGGGACCGCCTTGAGGAAAACATCGTCAAAGGCTGCCGTGCCGCACGTCCGCAGAGTGGCGCACTGCGCACTGCTCTTCACCGTGCGAAGCGCCGCCTGCGCGCGCTGATCCTGGCCGAATGCCGCGAGGACGAAGGCATGCTGCATGCCGTGCTGGCATGAGCCGGCACCCTCACAGGCTCAGCGGAAAATGCCGCGTTTCGGCGGAGATTCTTCGAGATGCTTTTTCGCCTCCTCGGCACGGAGTCTTTCCGCCGTGTCCTTGTACCAAAGCGGACCGTTGACCTTGAAGTTGTAAATCAAGTCACGGAAGTCGGTCATCAAACGCTGGTCATGCATCAGCGCTCCCAGCAGACCTTTACCGGAGGAAATGTTGGCACCGACCACCGCAAATGTGTCGGCGGCCTTTTTGATCGACTGCAGGGATTCATCGGCAGTCGCCATCAGCTTGTCAGCCTTGGCGATGGCGGGGTCGAGTTTGTCAAACATGGGGCCGAGTTTTTTGCTCGACTCCTCCATGTTTTTGGCCGCGCCTTTGAAACTGGTGGCGGCGTCCTTGAGCTCCGCGAGCGCGGTCTTCAGGGTCTGTGCGTTTTCCTCGCCCAGCACCTTGTCATCCACACGCTTGAGTGTGTTGTTGAGGTGTTCCATGCCCTCCTTGAAATTTAGAATCGTGGCATCGGAGAGAGCCTCTTTGTTCACCTTGCCCATGGCCGACTGGACATCTTTGAGAGCGACGCGCACGTCATCCAGCACCACATCGACTTTTTTGCCGACCTTCTCCGCCTGGCTCTGCAGGTCGTTCAGGCCGCCGCCTTTTTCACCTTCGATGATCTTGTCATAATCATGCGGCAGAAACACATCCGTTTGTTTGCCGGTGGGTTTGATTTCCACCAGCGCATCTCCCATCAGACCGGCTGAACCGATGCCAAAGGTCGCATCAGCGGGGATCATGACGTCTCTGAAGAGTTCCAGATCAAGAATCACTCCGGTGAAGGTTTCGTTGAGCTGCGGTTTTTTGTCCACCTTGCCCACGCGCGAGCCACCGAGGAACACGGGCGATCCTTCCTTGATGCCGGAGGCGTTTGGAAAGGACACCTGCAGATGGTAGGTGTCCTTGAACACTTCGCGCACGCGTCCGAACATCAGAATGAGGCCACCGAGCAGAAGCAGTCCGACGAACAGAAAGAGTCCGACGAGCATTTCGGTTTTTTTATCGCTGTCGATCATGAGATGGGAAGAATGAGGGTGAAAAAGGGCGGGTTCAACCGGTGATGTCGGAATGGCCGTTGATAAAGTCCTGCACGACTTGATCGGTGGACGCACGCAGTTCCGTGGGAGTTCCCAGAAAACGGATCTGGCCACGGTAGAGCATGGCCACACGGTCGGCGATCTTGAAGACGCTGCGCATGTCGTGGGTGACGATGATGGACGTGATTTTGTAGCGGCGCTGCATGCGCAAAATCATCTGGTCGATGACGTCGGCGCCGATGGGATCGAGACCGGAGTTGGGCTCGTCATACAGGATGCACTCGCTGTGGTCGATGATCGCACGCGCGATGCCCGTGCGTTTGCGCATGCCCCCGGAAAGAGCGGTCGGGAATTTATGCCGGTGCTCGTCCAGATCCACGGCCTGCAGGGCTTCACGCACGCGGCGGTCGATTTCCGCCCGGTCGCGCACACCGTGCTCCAGAAGCGGGAAGGCCACGTTTTGCTCGACCGTGAGATTGTCGAAGAGGGCGGCGCCCTGGAAGAGCATGCTCACCTTCTTCCGGATGGGGGCCATCTCACGTTCCTTCAAACGGTTCACATGAACGCCATCCACGTAGATCTCCCCGCTGTCCGGTTTGATCAGGCCGATGATGTGTTTCAGAGTCACCGTCTTGCCCTCACCGCTGGGGCCGATGATGCAAAGCGTCTCACCATGCTTGAGCGTGAGGTTGATGTTCAGCAGCACCTGCTGGCTGCCAAAGCGTTTGCAGACGTTTTTCAACTCAATGAAAGCATGCGGGCTGCCGTTGTCAGAGGCAGGGGCGGAGGCTGGAGTCGTGCCGGTGGTTGGTTCAGCCATGACTTAGACAGTGCCGATGGGGAAGACGTAGTTGAGCAGGATGGAGAGGAAGAAATTGACGATGAGCAGCACGAGCGAGGAGATGACCACCGCACGGGTGGTTCCCAGACCGACGCCGACTGCGCCGTTTTCAGCGGACAATCCCTGATGGCATGAAATCAAAGTGATCAGCATGCCAAACACGAAGCCTTTGATCATGCCGATGCTGAGATCCTCCATGTTCGTGTGATCGAGCATGTGAGTGAGGTACCATGCGGAGGGCATGTCATAGCCGAAGCTCGTCACCAGGTAGGAGGCGAACAGGCCGAAGGAAATGCTTTCTGCCACCAGGAAGGGCATGGAGATCATCATCGCCAGGAAACGTGGCAGGACGAGGAAATCGACCGGATGCACGCCCATCACGCGCAGGGCGTCCACCTGTTCGGTGACTTTCATGGTGCCAATGTCAGCCGCCATGGCAGCGCCTACGCGGCCTGCCACCATCAGCCCGGCCAGCACCGGCCCCAGCTCACGGCAGAGCGCCACGGAAACCACGGCGCCCACGGTGGTTTCAAAGCCGAAGTCCTTGAACTTGGCGTAACTTTGAAAGGTGAACACCGCACCGGTGAAGGCACCGGTCACAATCACCACCGCCTGTGAGCCATAGCCGATGGCCACGATCTGCTGCGCCACCAGCTTGAGCCGCCACACGCCCGAACGAACAGCAATCGTCAACTCGCGCATCAAGTCTGCGAGCTGTCCGAGATAGACTAGAAAATGTAGGAAGGTGCGGCCCGGTAAGACCAGCAGGCCTGAAGGTAAATCCATTACGCTTTCATCATCGCATGTTGTGGCATGAAGGCAAATTAACCGAGATCCTTGGAGACGAAAATGAAAAGCCCCGTCTGGAGACGATCCAGACGGGGCAAAGGTATTGAACGACTGCTTGTAGCAGCGAATGCTACTGCGGCGGCACGCGGAAGAGCTTGCCGGTGTAGGGGCACTTGACTTCCATGCCCACGGGAAGGCCGGTCACATCCACCAGCTGATGCTTGGCGGCAAACGGGCTGTTCACGAAGCCAGGGCGTCCGGCGATAGGGGAACCGTAAGGCAGCTCGGCCACTGGGGCGGCGGGAGTTGTCGGTGCCACCGATGGGGCGGAGGGCGCTGTCGTGGTCATGGCGGCCACGTTGCTGTTAGGTGCCACAGGTGTGGTGCGTGGGCGCTCGGGCGCTGCAGGTGTCTTTGGACGATTCGCCGCGACGTTGGATGGGGCGGCGGTCACGCTGCCCGGAACCAGGAAGGGACGCTGCGTGTAAGGGCACACCACTTTGGAGCCAGCAGACATTCCGCGCACATCCACTAGGCGTGGTGGATTGGTGAAGGGAGTGCGAACATAGCCGGGGAGGTCTGGCACTGCCTGCGCCACAGGCATCGTGGATGCATTCAGCATCGCAGGAGGTGGTGTCGCGGGACGATCAGGACCCACGATCGGGCTGGGCGTCTGCACTGGCGTCGTGCTTTTTGCCAGCGTCGGTGATCCATTGGTGGCTCCAAGCGGACGACTTTCGTGTCCCATGTAGTAGGTGATGAGCCCACGACTCTGGATCGCCTGCCATGCCTCACGGGGAGGAACGGCACAGGATGCCAGCATGAGCGTCACAACACTTGTTGCGACGAGATGAACCGGGGAATGAGGTGCTTTGGACATAGGCGTGGCGACGGTTAATTTTAAAGTGGCATTCTCATTTTAACGATCTTTTTAAATTATGCAACAACAAGGATGGTAATGCTGCGCAACAAAATCCATCTTTATTAAAATAACAATAATATCATGCCTGCCTTGTATATCTCGCTGAGATGTGCGCTTTTGACCTCATGCAATGGCGCATCATCACTGTTGGAAAGCCCGGTCACCCGTGGGTTAAAGAGGCTGTGGATCTCTATTGGAAGAGACTACAGCACTACAGCCATTTCGAGCATGTGGTGATTAAAGAAGCTCCGCTGGAGCGGGTGGAGAAGCAGATCGAGGCCGCTTGTGCCGGTGATCTTTGCATTCTGCTGGACGAACGCGGGAGGCAATTGCGCAGCGTAGAGATGGCGAAATGGATCGAAAACGAAGAGGTTTCCGGCCGCAAACGCATCTGCCTCGTGATCGGGGGGGCGGACGGTCACTCCCCGCAGTTTCGTGCCAAGGCCAAAATGGCCTGGTCCCTTTCCACCCTCACCATGCAGCATGATATTGCCTGGGTGATGCTGATGGAGCAGATCTATCGTGCTTATACTATTATTCGCGGGGAACCCTACCACCGGGAATGATTTCAGCAGGCTTAAGGATCAAACTTGCCTCCCGGCGCGTTTATTGCTGAACTGAGACGCAAATCTTCGCACTTTCGCCTTGCTGATAACTTGGGAGAACCTAAATTTCAAATTTTCTCAACTAATCGCGACATGTCATCCTCGGTCCTTAGAAACGTCATTCACCCCAAGGCGCAGTCCGCGCCTCTGGAGAAGGCGCGTGACGAGGCCCAGGACCCGCGCACTGGAGTTCAGGGCGGCCCAGAAGCCCCCAAACACGAATCGGAGGACATGGAGCTGGTGCTGGGTGTCCTGGTGGAAAACGCCCCGGTGGCCATGGCCATGTTTGATCGTGGCATGCGCTACATGCTGGCCAACCGCCAGTGGATCACGGAATTCGGCCTGCAGCAGGTGCAGCCGCTGGTGGGTAAGAGCCAGTATGAAATTTTTCCCGGCCTGCACCCAGGCTGGAGACAGGTCTATGAACGTGCCCTGCAGGGGCACATCGTCCGCAGCGAGCATGATTCACTCAGCGGACCTGATGGCCAGCATCTGGTCTACCGCTGGGAAGTGCGGCCCTGGCGCAAGAAGCGTGACGCCGCTGTCGGCGGCCTGATGGTCACCTGCGAGAAATTCAGCTCGCCACAACCTACAGGGGAGGATGCTGTCAAATCAGCTCCTGCCTCGGAGGATCAAGACAGCTCCCAGCCAGTGGCGAAAACGCCCGATCCGCTGGACTGCTCCATTCCGATGCTGATCCTCAATCTGGACGGAGCGATCCTGCGCGCCAACGTCGCCGCTGCGCATCTGACCTTGGACAAAGGCATCCAAGAGGGCACCACCTGCTTTTGGGAAGTGTTCGGTGAAGGCCGGGACTACAGCGCCCTGCGTCAGCAGACGCTCGATGCACTCACCCGCGTGGCGCTGGCTCACTCACCGGTTCCGGTTTATATCACCACGCACAAGGATTCCTCCCCGGATCCTTCCGTCCCTTCCCGCTGGCTGGTTTCAGCTCTGGCACGAAAAGGGGCGGATGATTCCCCACGCCAGGTCATGGTGATGGGCTTTCCAGCTCCGCCAGCTGCGGAAATCGTGCCTCGCTTCATTCCGCCCATGGCTCCTCCTGCGCCCATGGTGCTTCCCCCTCCCCTTCCTGCGGCAGCGCCGGTGGATGATGCCGCACAGCAGCGTTTGGAAAACGAGCTTTCGCGTGCAAGGCAGGAGTTGCGCACTCTCGCCGAAGCGCAGCAGGCCTTCGGCAGGCGTGAGTCCCGCCTGCGCAGCTATCTTGAAGGCATTCCCTGCGGAGTCTTCGTTTTGGATGAACGCGGCATGCCAGTGTATCAGAACGAAGGTCTGGCCAAACTGCTGGGGCGTCCGCTCGAAGCGGATCAAACCGTCGAAAGCTGGCTGGCTCACGCGTGCTCCACCGAGGAGCATCGCGCGCAGGTCGTGCTCGCCTGGCGTGAAAGCGTCTGGCGGCGTCAGTTGACGCGCACCGTGTCTCTGGCCACGGCGGACGGCCTGCTCAAAGAACTCGAGTTTCATCCCATTGCCCTGCCCGGCGGGGGACTGCTCGTCAGCATTCAGGACGCCACCGAGCACACCCGTCATGAAGAGCAGCTCCGCAGCATGGAGGCCAAGCTCCGCACGCTCATGCAGGGCAGTCCCATCGCCATCGTGATGACGGACAAGGCCGGCGTTATCTTCGAGGTCAACCAGCATGCCGAAGAACTTCTCGGCAAGGCCAAGTCCGAGCTGCGGCGCTATCCGCTGGATGCCTGGCTGGATCCTGACAGCGCCACCGCGCGGCGTGATGCTCTGCGCTCCCTGCAAAACAGCGGACGTCAGGCGGAGGCGCTGGGAGTTCGCATCAAGCGCATCGATGGTTCTTTCTCGCACGCCATCCTGCACCTTGCGGCCGTTCCAGATGCGCAGGGGGAAACCCATTGCACCATCCATTACCTGCAGGAGGTCCATGAAGCCGTGGCCCCCCCCCTGGCAGAGCCAGCGTTTTCCGCCGCACCCTTTTCCCAGGCACCTGCCGCAGCTTCCCGGCCGGCCAGCGTCATCCTGCTCACCACGGATGCGAATGGCCGTGTGCGCACCTGGTCGGTGCATGCCCAGCAGTTGTTCAGTCTCGAGGCCGCCGCCGCCATTGGCCGACCGCTGCATCAGTTTTTCCGCCCTTCAGACGCCACCGGTTTTTTTGCAGATCTCGCCGCACAGGCAGCCCATCCTCAGAGCATCGTTCAGCGTCCGTTTTTCGGCGGGAATGGCAAACGCGGGGAAGTGGAAACCAGCGTGCGTGTGCTTGAGGAGGGCGGGGTTGAACTCAGCGCCCACTTCACGGCCGAAGTCGAAAATTCAGCCGTTCCTCCGCTGCCTGCCGCGATCCTGAAAGCCGCCATCCCGCTGGCTTTCCAAGTGGTGTCGCCTTCCAGCCAGCGCTGGCCGGTGGTTGACCTCGAGCGCGAAAAGCTCCTGCTCACCGAGACGCATCATCGCATCAAGAACCATCTCCAGATCATCTCCAGCCTGCTGAACATGCAGATCAATGGGGTGAGCGATCAGGATGCCCGCAATGCCCTGCGCTCCAGCCAGAACCGCGTGCGTGCCATCGCCGCACTGCACCAGCACTTGTATCAGGTCGCTCTTGGAAAGGGTGACACCTTCAGCGATTTTTCGCGCGATCTCGTCGCGCATCTGCGTGAATGTTATGAGGTGAAGGCGGACCAGATCAAGGTGCATCTGGAAGTGCAGGAAGGCCCCATAGAGCAGGAGTGGCTCATGCCGCTCGCGCTCACGCTCAATGAGGCGCTTTCGAACTGCTTTGAGCATGCCTATCCGCATGGCCGCAAGGGCTTGATCACCGCCACGCTGACCTACACCCAGGGCAGCGGCGAACTCGTCATCAGTGACGATGGCGTGGGCCTGCCCTCCGACTTCCATCCCGGTGAAGGCGGCGGCCTTGGCCTCAAAATCCTCGCGGTCTTCGCCGATCAAATGCGCGGCCAGCTCTTTGTCCGGGGCAATCCCGACCAAGGCACCGAGATCAAGCTGCGTTTCCCGCTGGCAACGCCCGAAGGTTAAACCTTCGGCGTAGCATATTCCTTTTGCCAATAGCGGCGCTGTCGTGACAATGCGGTGTGCTGATCCCACCCACGGCCTGCCTGTGCCTCCTGGCGTTTTTAACGCTTGGTCTTTCGGATGTCCTCGCGCAGCCCGTCACCACTCGCACGGACAAAGTCGCCGAACTGCTCAATGACTGGTTTGCCAAAGGCACAGCGGCGGGGCTCCAGGCCATCACGTACGAGAATCGCGACGGCCAGCATTCGCCCCTGAACACCGCGCAGTATCCGCAGCTGCAGGTGTACAAAGGGGCCGAGAATGAAAAAGGTGCCGCGACAATGATCCGCCCCCAGCCGACTTTGGGCAACTGCTCCATGGCCTCCGGCGCCACGCAGATGGGTTGCCTGCCGCGGATCATCACGATGGACCCCGGGGGCAATCTTTTCCTCGCCAAGCAGTACCTCTCCAACAACCTCTTCATCTATCCTGAACACCAGGACTACGACATTGGTGCCAATGGACAAGGTGGCGGTGGCTATGGCGATCTCCTGCCGCTGAACACCCCCTGCCTGCTCATCTCCCAGGGCTCCTCCTTCACCGATCAGCCCTTCCTCAAGGCCCTGCTCTCCGCCACCGCCGCCTTTCCGCCGGACACGCAGAAGCTCCTCATCGAAAAGCGTCTGCTCATGCCCACGCTGCAGTCCATCTTTCGCCGCTCGAACACGGCGGTGCAGACACCTGAGGACTACTTCACCGGCAAAGCCCATCCGCCTGTCTTCGACGGCATGCAGATCGATGAGGAAAAAATGGTGCGCATCGCCCATGAAATGACGCTGGCGAAAATCCCGCCGCTCGTGCTGATGCGTGTCATCGAGGAAACCAAGATCGAGCCCGGCAAGAACTTCTTCGAGCTCGCAAATCCTCATCCCTGGAAGCTCTCCGACACCCCTGTATCCATCGCCCGCATCCTGCGTGGCAATGAAGCCGAGCACGGCATGCTCATCGGTTTTGATAAAACCATGAACCTCTTCAAAGCCCCGCTGCAAATGCGCGCCGTCGTGTTGCAGGGAGATCCGCGCTTCGTCCACATCGAGTCCGAACCCGGCGGCGATGTGATGCGCCTCCGCATCCGCTGGGAGCCGCCCGTGATCACCGCCACCGGCATCCGCAGCCATCGTATCGACATCGGCATCTTCGCCGACAACGGCTCCAGCATCAGCGCCCCCGCCATCATCAGCTTCTACATGCTGCCCAACGAGATGCACTTCTACGATGAGAAGGGCCGTGTCTCTGAAATCCACTACCAAACTCACAATCCAGACTTCGGTCTGCCCGTCACGGAAACCGACCCCCGCTGGGTGAAGATCCTGCTCGCCTTCAGCATGAAGGACACCAACCTCCGCAGCCGCCTGCTTGATCAAATTCTCACGCCCGATGAACGCAGCGGTCTGCAGCAGCATTACGTCGTGCTCAAACCCCTGCTCGATGCCTTCACCGCCATCGAAAACGCCGACAAACGCAAAGACGAGGCCGCCCAGCTGCGTGCAAAACTCGGCGAGTCCATCAGCTCCGCCTTGAAGAAAAAAGTCGCGGAAAAATCCGATCTCACCTTGCGCGCCACCATCGACAAAGTGCTCAACGCCATCGCCGCCTTTCATCCCTTCTACCTCGGCTCCCAGCGCGAGCTCGATGCACTCGCAGCCGCTTCGCCCAAAGCCACCGCTGTCGCCGATGTCCGCGCAGAGCTTCACCGCCTCATCATGCAGGGCGTTCTCGTCGAGCAGGCCTCCGGGCAGATCGACACCATGTCCCCGCCGGAAAAGCTTTCTCTCGGCGAGCGCTACATGCTGCGTGGCCTGAACCTCACCCTCCTCAGCCAGGTGCTCTTCCCCGACGTTCTCGACCGTTCCACCGCACCCGCCTACGTCAGCCCGCGCCTCACCACACTCAAGCAGTGGCGCGATGTCTATCGCTACGATCCCGACTCCGGCGCACTCAAAGGCTGGATCCGCTACGCCGACTCCCGCATCGCCAACTTCGACGCCGAAGGCCGGCTCCTGCCTGACGGCCCGCAAGGCAAGCCCATCCCCGTCCTTTATGTCATGAATGAAAAAGGAATGCTCACCTGGCGTCCTCAGCCCGAGCCAGCGCCGGTGACTTCGTCCTCGAAGTGATTTCCGCATCTAGCTGGGATGCTCCCATTTGGACTGCGGTTGCGGAGTGAGGAACGAACGCAGCTGCCGTTTTCGCAGGTCGTGCCAGCAGCCTTGCCTCAGTCATAGCTCAGCACATCGTGCATCTTCCACGACATGCGTCCCTTGCTCACTCCATCTTCGCTCCACCGCCGCAGGTCCAGCTCCTCAAAAGGCTCCAGCCATTTCAATGCCGCCTTCAATTCCCCTGCGCCTCCGCTCTGCGCCCGCACCGTCGCAAACGCCTTCAGAAACTCCCGCAGCTTGGTGATGCTCAGCTTCACCCGCATTCCCTTGGCAGGACTCGCGTTCGGCTGCTTGAGTACTTCGGCCAAATGACTCTGCTGCACACGTGATGTGCCAAGCATGAAGAGTCGATCATTCAGCGACGCACACGGCCCCAGCTCTCTCGAATCAAACGGCAGCTCATAGCTGTAGCTCGTCAGCTCACCACTCCGCTTCACCACCACTTTCGGCAGCTCGATCGGTTGCGGTGAAGGCACGTTTTTCAGCAACGTCTGCAGCGCCGTCTCCATGTTATCCCACGACACCCCGATCAACGGGCGGTTCTTGATCTCATGCACACTGGCAAAGCGTGGCACCGGCACCGCTTCACCTCCCGGTGGCAGGCCCGGCAGCAGCGGCATCTTCCCGCCGATGTCGAGGATGAAAGCCCCGTCTCCGCTCAGCGCCTTCTGCCAGATCGTCTTAGTCCCATCATACACGGCGATGACGCTTGGCAGCACCGCGAGATCCGCCAGCTTGAACATTTGCGCAGACTGCTCCCCGCCCACACCCGCCTTGACCAGTTCATGCGCCGTCGCATGCAACGCACGCATCCACGCTTCAAAATAAGCTCTCCCCGTTCCAGCGTCCGACCCCTGCCCGCTCACGCCAAACACCAGCTCCGGTTCATCCAGCAACGCCGAGAACTGCGATGCCTTCGCCAGCTCTGCGGTTTCCGCTGCCGAGGTCCCGCCGGCCATTTCCATCTGTAGCCCGCCGTCCCACCATGCCACGGCCGCGCCGTTTGTGTGCTCGTTGCGGTAATAAGCGCGCTCCGCCGCCGCCAGCTCGATCACCTGCGGCTCCAGGGCGCGCGCCACGCCTGAAAAAATCTTCTCCCGCTGCAAGCCCGCCATCACTCCCCGCACGATGGGCTGAAACGGGTGGTCCGATTGCAGCACGTCCAAGAACACGCCGTCCCAGCACGTGATCAGACCCAGGCCCTTGAGCGCATTCGCATCCAGCGTGCGCAGCTCCGGCCGCGCCAGCAGCGATTCTTCCACCGAGTTGGCCAGTCGGATTTGATCCTTCGATTTCCCCACCGCCACATACGCACGCTGAGTGCCCAGGCCCAGTGCCAGCACCCACTTCTTGCGTGCCAGCACCTCCAGGCCACGCGCCATCCGGTCCTTCATTTCCGGCGTGATCCCCGGCACGGCCTGCGCCAGCAACTCCAGCCACTGCCGCCGCCGCTCCGTCGTCAGCACCTGGTCCATCGCGATCTCATTCACCGTGATCTTCTCCCCCTGCGCCGTCACGATGCGCGACTGCGGCGCATCTCCCAGCCAGTCTGCCAGATGCAGCATGTCGCTCATCCGTTTCAGCACCTGCTCCGGCTCCGGCGATGCCACGCCGATCATCACCGGCGGCATTTCAAAGCGCTCCAGCAGCAAGATCAGCGCCTCCAGTACATCGGGGTCGCGCAGCGCGGCCTCCATCAGCTTCTTCGCATCAAAACTCGTCCCCAGACCCGCCAGCATCCCGCCGCTCATCATGCCGCGATACGCCGTCTCGTTGTAGAGGTCGTTCAACTGCCGCAGCAGCACCAGGCTCTTCACGCTGTCTTTGCCAAAAGCAATAAACGCCTCATCCACTGTCACGCTGTTCGTCTTGTCAGGAGTCGGCGCCTTGTCTTCCAAAAACGCCATCATCTGCCCCCACCAGCGCGAGGCCTTAAGCGCCTCCACATGTTTCTTCAACTGCACGCTGCTCACGCAAAACTCCACATCCACCGGCACGCGGCCTGCCAGCCCCAGCCGGTCAGCCTCCGTCAGCAGCGTGGGCATCACCACCACCGGAGCTTCGGTCTTGGGCTTCGCAGCGGCCTTTTTCTTCCCGCAGCCGCACAAGAGCAGCATCACGGGAAGGAGCAGGAAGGACGAAATTCGAAAGCCGCGCCCCACGAGTCGATGCCTCACCCCGGTGGCATTCGGGCTTTGGCACGGCTTCGTCATTTTGTTTTTGTCATGCGTCATTTCAGCGCCGCATACACCCGGTGCACATCATCATGTCCATCCAATGTTTGCAGGAAATTCGTCACTTCTTCGCGCTGCTCATCCGTCAGCTCCGGGTACTCTTTCGGTACGTAGCTCATTTCAGAGGTCGTCACCACCCAGCCCGCCGCCTTCAGCGCCTTCGTCACCGCGTCCAGCGTCGTCGTCTGCGTGAAAAAGCGCGCGCCGATGTGGCCTGCCGCTTCTTCATCCTCGACCTCCATCGGCTCCACATTCTCCGCTTCGGCATTCAGCGCAGCCTCCTCGATGTCCAGCGACTTGTCCGCATGGTGCGCCTCGATCAGGCCCACATGGTCAAACATCCACATCACCTTGCTCATGGTGCCTGCACGGAACAGCACCTTGATGTCCGAGGCCGTGCGGTTGTTGTTGTCCGTCAGGCATTCCACGATCACCGGCACCCGGTGCGGCGTGAAGCCCTCATACGTCGTCGTTTCATACTGCACAGCATCCGGCCCGGTGCCCGAGCCCTTCGCGATCGCACGTTCGATCGTTTCCCGCGTCACACTTTGCTTCTTCGCGACCGCCACCGCCGCCGCCAGTCGGGCATTGTACTCCGGGTGCGGCCCGCCCAGCTTCGCCGCCACCTGGATTTCACGCACCAGCTTGCCCGTGATCTTCCCCTTCTGGTCTGCGGCCATTTCCCGCCATTTCTGTTTCCATTGTGCGCCCATGATGTTGTCTTTCAGTTCAAAGTTAGACCGTAATCAAAGGTGGGAGCCGTGGGAATGCAAGGAGCACGACCTTGCGAATGCATCCTAGTGGGCATAATCTATGTCATGACCACGCTGACTCTGGAACTACCCGAGGCGCTCTCCGCCGAACAGGAGCTGATCGAGAAGCAGCAGCTTAACGACATCGACTGGGCGTTGAATGCCGCTTAGCAAGGCGCAGCGTCATCCAACGCGACAGCGTCCTGGAGTGCGCCGGACCTCCGGCGCTTTCGAACGTCCTCTGGCTCGCGAAAAGCTCCAGAGGGCTGGAGCACTCCAAAACGCTCTCGCGGCTGTATGATTCTTACCGTGCACAAGTCATCACAAAAACCGCGCCGTCTCGCTTCCCTTGCACTTCTTCACCTGCTCCGGCGTTCCCGCCGCGACAAGCTTCCCACCTTCGGGCCCAGCTTCCGGCCCGATGTCGATGAGATAATCCGCCTCGGCATACACATCCGGATGATGCTCGATGACCACCACCGTGTGTCCTTCATCCACCAGGCGGTGCAGCACATCAATCAAACGCGCCACGTCCTGCATGTGCAGCCCGATGGTCGGCTCCTCGATGAGGTAGAGATTCCGCTTTCCGGCCACGGTGATGCCCTTGAGCCGCTCCTTGTTTGTACGGCCATCGCCGCTGCGCAGCTCAGTGACGAGTTTGATGCGCTGTGCCTCGCCACCGCTCAGCGTGGGGCTGGGTTGGCCGAGCTGCAGGTAGCCCAGGCCCGTGTCAGCGAGCAGCTTGAGCGGACGCGCGATCTTCTGCACCGGCGCGAAGAACTCCGCCGCCTCGGTGATGCTCATGCGCAGCACATCGCCGATGTGCTTGCCGTTGTATTCGATCTCCAGCGTGGATGAATTGAAGCGCAGGCCGTTGCAGGCCTCGCAATGCACGCGCGTGGTCGGCAGGAAGGCCATCTCCACCTTGATCTCCCCATTGCCGCCGCAGGTCTCGCAGCGGCCGCCTTCGGTGTTGAAGGAGAAGCGGCTCGCCGTGTAGCCGCGCGTGCGTGCCAGCGGCACCTGTGCAAACAGCGCGCGGATGTCATCCAGAATGCCCACATACGTGGCCGGGCACGAGCGGCTGGTCTTGCCAATCGGCGACTGATCCACCTCGTGCACCGTCTGCAGATTTTCAAAGCCGCTGATGCTCTTCCAGGCCTTCACCACCTTCGCCTTCGACTTGCTGATCTTCTCGCGCACCGCCGGCGAAAGCGCCCCATGCATGAAGGAGCTCTTGCCACTGCCGCTCACGCCCGTCAGCACGGTCAGACGCCCCAGTGGGATGGACACATCAATGTCCTTCAAATTGTTCGCCGTCGCGCCCGTCACGCGCAGCCAGCCCTCCTTCGCTTTCAGTGCAGGCAGTGCCCGGCGCGAGCCACGCACCGGATGCTTCAGCGGCGTGCGCAGGCTCGCGCCCGTGACGCTGTTCTTGTTCTTCAAAATCTGCGCCATCGTGCCCTGCGCCACGATCTGACCGCCAAATTTGCCCGCGCCCGGCCCGAGATCCAGGATCGTGTCCGCACGCCTCATCGTCTCATCATCGTGCTCCACAACCAGCAGCGAGTTGCCCTTGTCCCGCAGCGCCATCAGCGTGTCGAGCAGCTTCTCGTTGTCGCGCGGATGCAGACCAATGGTCGGCTCATCCAGCACATACAGCACGCCCCGCAGATTGCTGCCTAGCTGCGCCGACAAGCGGATGCGCTGCGCCTCGCCACCGCTGAGCGTGTCCGCGCTGCGATTCAGCTGGAGGTAGCCCAGGCCCACCTCCTGCATGAACTTCAAGCGCTGCGCGATCTCCTTGACGATGTCGAGCGCGATGATGCCCTCCGTGCCTTCAAACTTAAACTTCGCCAGCAGTTTGCCCGCATCTCCCGCCGTCAATCCGGCGAACTGCTGGATCTTCGTGCCCTGCAGTTGCACCGCACGACCGATCTCATTGATGCGGCTGCCCTGACAGCTTGGGCACACCTCACGCGGCTTCTCTCCCTCATCATCCGCGCTTTCAAACCGTCGCTCCTCTTCGAGCTCCGCCTCCAGCACCGAGACATCCGTCTGCCGGTCGCTCAGATCGGTCTTATGGCCCTTGAGACCAAAGCCACGGCAGTCCTTGCACCAACCATGCGGGCTGTTGAAGCTGAACAGACGCGGGTCCAGTTCTTCAAATGACAGTCCGCACGAAGGGCAGCTCATTTCCGTGCTCAGCACGTGCATCGTCTTGTCATTCAGCCGGAGCTTGATCGTGCCCTTGCCCATCTTCAGCGCCGCTTCGATCAGCGGCCGCAACTTCTCGGCATCATCGCTCTTGGCCACTCGGCCAATCACCGCATCAATCGTATGCTCCTTGAAACGCTCCAGTTTCTGGAAGCCCATCGTGTCGCGGAACTCACCGTCGACCAGCAGCGTCTCGATGCCGTGCCGTCCTGCATGCTCCGCCACGTCCGTGTGGAAGCCTTTGCGTGCCTTGATCAGCGGCGCCAGCAGATGCCCGCCACCGCTGCGCAGATGCTGCTGCACCGTTTTCAAAATGGCCTGCACGCTCTGCTTCTTCACCGGCACATTGCACGTCGGGCAGTACTGCGTGCCCAGCTTGGCAAACAGCAGGCGGAAAAAGTGATAAACCTCCGTCACGGTCGCGACGGTCGATTTGCCGCCGCCGCGCGAGATGCGCTGCTCGATCGCCACCGTTGGCGGCACACCTGTGATGAGATCCACCTCCGGCTTCTCCATCTGCTCCACAAACGTCCGTGCATACACAGACATGCTGTCCAGAAAGCGCCGCTGTCCTTCCGCAAAGATCAGATCAAACGCCAGCGACGACTTGCCCGAACCGCTCAGTCCCGTCACCACCACAAACTCATCCCGCGGAATCTCCACCGAGATGTTTTTCAGATTGTGCTCACGCGCACCGCGAATGCTGATGGTGTTGCTGGTTTCTTGCGGCAGCGAGAGCTCTCTCCTTGGAGTCTCCGCCACACGGCTCGCAGCCTGCCCCTTCGAGCCTGAAAGCAGCTCATGCAGATAACGCCCCGTATGCGAAGCCGCACATTCAGCCACCTCTTCAGGAGTTCCAGCGATCACCAAGCCTCCGCCCGCCTCTCCGCCTTCCGGTCCGAGATCAATGACCCAGTCGGCGCATTTGATCACTTCCAGATTGTGTTCGATGACGAGCAAACTGTGCCCCTCTTCAACGAGCCGCTGGAGCAGCTTCACCAGCAGCGCGATGTCATCAAAGTGCAGACCCGTTGTCGGTTCATCCAGCAGCAGCAGACTGCCTGCCGCTGCGCCCGCAGGGTTTTCGATCAAATGCCCGATCAGCTTCAGACGCTGTGCCTCGCCGCCCGAAAGCGTGTTCAGCGGCTGCCCCAGCTTCAAGTAGCCAAGTCCGGCCTCATTCAAAAGATGCAGCTGCGCCACAATCTGCTTCGCCTTCTTCGACGACTCAAACAGCGGGCTGCTGAACCACTCCACCGCAGCCTCCGCCGTCATGCCCAGTACATCATGAATGCTCTGCCCATGCAGCAGAATCTTCAGTGCCGGCGGCTGGTAGCGCTTCCCTTCGCACTCGGGGCAGGTGACATACAGATCGCTGAGGAACTGCATCTCGATTTTTTCAAAGCCATTGCCCGCGCAGCGCTCGCAGCGCCCTTCGCCGGAATTGAAGCTGAAGAAGCCGGGCATGATGCCCTGCGCTTTCGCGTCGTCCGTCTCGGAGAAAAGCGTGCGGATGTGATCAAACGCCCCCAGAAACACCGCCGGTGTCGAGCGCGGTGTACGTGCCAGTGGTGACTGATCCACCATCACCACCTCATGCAGTTGCTCCCAGCCCGTGATCTTGCTCACACGCCCCGGCTCTTCCTCACACACCTCGCCGCGCAGCCGCTGCAGGTTCCGGTACAGCACATCATGCACCAGCGTCGATTTCCCCGAACCGCTCACGCCGGTGATGCAGCAGAAAACCCCAAGCGGAATGTCCACGTCCAGCTTCTTGAGGTTGTTTTGCCGTGCACCGCGAATGGAGAGAGTTCCTGGCTTCTGGTTCGCAGCCGCTCCTTTGCGGCCGCCTTTGGCCTTCACCGGAGCCGCATCTGCCTCTGTCGACTTGGGATTTGAAATGGAACGTCGCTGCGCCGGAATGGGCACACTCTTCCTCCCAAACAAATAGTCTCCCGTCAGCGATTTCACCTTCGCCCCCAGCTTTTCGAGCGGTCCGCTATAAACCAGCTCGCCACCCTTCTCGCCACGACCCGGCCCAATGTCGATGAGGTTGTCCGCGCTGCGCATCACCGCTTCTTCGTGCTCCACGACCAGCAGCGTGTTGCCCTTGTCGCGCAGTCCTTCCATCACACCAATGAGACGTCCAATGTCGCGCGGATGCAGGCCGATGCTCGGCTCATCCAGCACAAACAGCGTGTTCACCAGCGAGGCTCCGAGACACGTCGTAAGATTCACGCGCTGCAGCTCGCCGCCGCTCAGCGTGCGTGTTTGACGGTCCAGATTCAGATACCCCAGCCCTGCACGATCCATGTAGCTGATGCGGCTGGCGATTTCACCGCGCAACATCGTCGCGACATGATCACTCGCCTTGATCGGCCACGACTGCACCAGCGGGTGCAGCTCATCCACCGGCAGCCGCGACAGATCCGCGATGGTATGCGAGCCGATGCGGAAGTTGTACGCCTCTTTTTTCAATCGCCCGCCGCCGCAGTCGCCACACTCCGTGTACGCGCGGTAGCGGCTCAGAAACACCCGCACATGCATCTTGTAGCTGCGCGACTCCTGCCATTTGAAAAAGCCGCGAACGCCGTACCACTCGCCACGGTTGTACGCGTCTTCAGGATCATCCCGCGTGCCTTCAATGAGCCACTTGCGATCTTCCGCCGAGTAATCCTCAAACGGCTTGTGAATGTCCACGCCGCGCTTCCGCGCCGCCTTTTCCAGGTCGAGCTGCGATTCGCCATACGTGCTGCCCTGAAACGGCCGTACCAGCCCCTGATTGATGCTCAGCGACTCATCCGGGATCGCCTTGCCCATGTCCAGCCCCAGCGTGCGGCCAAAGCCACGACAGGTCGGACACGCGCCTATCGGACTGTTAAAACTGAACAGCCCCGGCGTCGGAGCCGGCAGCGTGATGCCGCAGTCCGCGCAGGACCAGTCCGTGGAAAAATGCAGTGTCTCATCGTCGATGCTCGCTGCCACCTTCCCCTTGCCATAGCGCAGCGCTGCTTCCAGAGCCTCGCTCACACGCGCCCGCTGCTTCGCTTCCAGCACCACACGGTCTTGCACCACCATCACCTGAGCCGGCAGTTTGCGGCCCTTGAGTGCGTCCGCCTCATCCAGACGAATCACGTTCCCATACAGCCACACCCGCAGAAAACCCTGCGCCTGCAGAAACGCCGCAAAGTCCTCCGTCACCGTGTTCTTCGGCACTGGCACCGGAAACAGAATCAGCGCCTGTTTCCCCGCATGCGCGTTCAGCAGTTCATTGAGAATGCTCTCCGGTGACTCCGGCCGCACCGGCCGGTGGCACGAAGGGCATGTCGCCTCCGCCAGCCGCGGGAACAGCATCTTCAGGTAGTCATTGATCTCCGTGATCGTGCCCACCGTCGAGCGCGTGCTGCGCATGTTGTTCACCTGCTCGATCGCAATCGCCGGCGGAATCCCTTCGATGGAATCCACCTTCGGCTTGTCCATGCGCTCAAAGAACTGCCGCGTGTACGGAGAGAACGTCTCCACATACCGCCGCTGCCCTTCCGCGTAGATCGTATCAAACGCCAGCGACGACTTCCCCGACCCGCTCGGCCCCGTGATCACATTCAGCTTTCCCAGCGGTAGATCGAGATCGATCCCCTTCAAATTGTTCTGCCTCGCCCCACGAATGCGAATGACATCGTTGAGAGACTTCCGGGCGGCAGTTTTTTTGGCAACACGAGACATGGGGGCGCGAGAGTAACGATACGCCCCTCACTGGCAACCGGGCGCTCATGATGAAGAAAAGAAAGCGCGTGGAGGTGGTGTTTCAAGCCCGGGAGGTCAAGGAAAGCGGCGACGACGATGGCACAGTCTCGATCCCGAAGGGATCACAGCAGGTAGCCAGGGGTCGCAGACCTCTGGAAAACCGAGATCTCCATCAAAATAGCCACATCATTTGTCCGCCACCAGCGCTTGGCCTGATCGCCATTCAGCCTATTGTGTATTCCAAAATTGAGCAGGTCGGAAGATCTTCGAACGGAAATTCATAGATCCCATTATGATCGATGTACAGCTTGCTCCGTTCAATGCCTTGCATCCGGTCCTGCATGTCTTCTTCCCATCCTGGAATACATAGATAACGTGCCTGCCACTTTGAAGGCTCTTCGTTGATGTTCGGACTTCCTGAAACCGGAGTCATCAAAATGCATCGGTGGGTTACTCCAAACCACTCTTCCTCAATCAAGAGGCCTCCATCGACAGGATCATAAAAAACCCGTGTCCTTATGCTGGCGTTCTCAATGGAATCATCTTCTGCATAGATGCTTTCTGCCTCAGCGAGCAGGCGTCCGTCCTTGGTGAGAAGCTTATATTTGGATGTGGTTCGCTTCGGGCCTGTAATGTTTCCCGGTTTGACAGAATATCGCTTCCCAAGAAACAGTTTCAGACAGATTCCAGGGCGGTTCATGAAGGAGAATTCCGTGGGGATGCCATTGCGAACAGTCTTGGGACGCAGGGTTTCTCCCTTTGCTCTTCCGGTGGTTTTATGGGCGGCATATTCCTGCGAGAATTGGTTGGCGCGAAAAGAGGCTCCCATGTCATTGACCGGTGGTGCTGGAATAGTTTGAGTCGCCGGAGTTGTTTTACATCCAGCGAGAAAAGCGCAGGCAGATAGGATAAATCGAAGCCGGTTCATTAACTGCACCGCTTGATGCCGCATGAGGGGCATTTCAACCCAGAAAGGGATTTTTTGACAATGCGAGGCTTAGGGCGCTTGCGAAAGAAAGCCTGGTGCCGCATTTCCCGCCCGCCAAAACAATCTCCTTTCATGCGACCTTCTGGCGCGAGCGAATCTTTCCTTTGAGTTCATCCCAGGAGATGCCGCTGTCAGGCTCGTCACGGTATTCGTGAAGGCGTTGCTGAACTCGTTCCAAGAGCGCCGGATTCCGCTGCACATCGAGCAGCGCATCCAAACACAGCTCTTCTGCGAGCAGAATCTTGTCTTCAATGCTCAAGGAATGAAGAGAGGGATGTTGCTCAATAAGCATGGGCTGAGGATATGAGGGAGACAACCTCTACTCAAGAAGCTATTTCCCCAGCACCTTCTCCAACCCCTCCACCGTCGTCACCGGTGCCTGGCACGTAAAATTCTGGCACACATACGCCGCAGGCTGCCCGTTCACCGGCTTCATTCCTGCGAGCACTTCATTGTGCGTCGCGAGCCATTGCTGACCAGCTCCCCCATCCGCACAGAGAATCACCGCCGTAGGCAGGAACCGCCGCTGCACGTTCGCGGCCAGCGCCTTGAACGCTGCACTGCTCAAATCACCCGCCAGGACGATCTGCTGCTTGCCGCGATGATGCATGTCAAACGCGATGGCCATCACCGGCACCGACGACGGACTGCTCTGCAGCGTCGAACCAAAGAGCGCAAAAATCTTCTCGGCCTGCTTCTTCCACTCGTCCTTGGCCAGCAGCGCGCTGAGGCGCACGAGGTTGAGCGCAGCCAGCGAATTTGGCGAAGGCTCAGCGCCATCGTAGTCCTCCTTGATGCGCAGGACGCTGTTCGGCATGTCCGTGTGCACGCTGTAGTAGCCGCCGTTTTTCGTGTCGAGAAACAGCGCATCCATCTCGGTCTGCAAAGCCGTGGCCCACTGCAGCCACTTCACCTCAAACGAAGCCTGATAGAGATCGATCAGCCCATGAATCAGGCAGGCGTAGTCGATGGCAAAAGCTCTCGGGCCGCGCTCACCTTCGCGCCAGGAGCGGTGCAGTTCTTTGCCCGGTGTGGTGCAAAGCTGGTCATGCAAAAACTGCGCCGCACCAGCAGCCAGCCCAATCATCTCGGCATCCCCAAACGCCGCACCAGCACGGGCGAGCCCGGAAATCATGAGGCCGTTCCACGCGGCGATGACCTTGTCATCCAGATGCGGACGCGGGCGCTTCGCACGCGCTTCAAACAGCGTGGCAATTCCTTGATCGATGATGCCTTTAACCTCTTCTGGCGTCTTCTTGAAAAACTCGGCGGTCTTCTTGAAGGAAATGGCGCGGTAAAGAGTGTTCAGGCCCTTGAGCTCGCCATGCGGATCGCTTTCCGGCCGCGCATTGCCATCGCGGCGTGCACCGTAGGCATAGCGGAAGATGCTGCCGTTTTCCTTGCCCAGCAGCTCGTCGATCTCGGCAGCCTTCCACACATAAAAGGCCCCCTCGGTTTTGTGCTCCGCATCGGCACTGGCCAGACTGTCCGCATCTTCAGCTGAGAAGAATCCGCCATCCTTCTGCCGGAGGTCGCGATTCACATAGGCCACGGTGCTGCGCACGATGTTTTCAAACAGCACATTCTGCGAGAGCTGCCACGCCTCGGTGTACGCCGTGAGCAGCTGCGCCTGATCGTACAGCATCTTTTCGTAATGCGGGATGTGCCAGTAGCCATCCACGCTGTAGCGATGAAACCCGCCGCCGATGTGGTCGCGCATGCCGCCATTGGCCATGCCGCGCAGCGTCTTCACCGTCATCTCCATCGCCCAGTTGCTCTCAGATTCGCGGTCATTCCCCTTCCGCTCCGCCAGGATGCGATGCACCCGCATCAGCATGTTCAGCGACGTCGGCCTTGGAAACTTCGGCGCGCTGCCAAACCCGCCCTCATGGTAATCAAAAGAGCCCGAGAGATCATCATAGGCCTTCTGCACCAGCGTCTCGTGATTGATCTCATCCAGCACCGTGTTTTCGTTGTCCAGATGATCCTGCAGCTTCTCCACCGAGCGCGCCGCACGTTCATCGATGCCCTTGCGATCCTCCGTCCACACCTTGTGCAGCTCGTTGAGCAGGTTCTTAAAGCCAATGCGCCCCGGCGTGTTCTCCGGCGGGTAATAGGTGCCGCCATAAAACGGTTTCAGCTCCGGCGTGAGAAACACACTCATCGGCCACCCACCGTGCCCGCTCGCCGCCTGCACATAAGTCATGTACGTCAGATCCACATCCGGCCGCTCCTCGCGGTCCACCTTGATGGGAATGAAGTGGTCATTGATCAGCTTCGCCGTCTCCTCGTTCTCAAACGACTCGCGCTCCATCACATGGCACCAGTGGCAGGTCGAGTAGCCGGAGGAGAGGAAGATCGGCTTGTCCTCCGCCTTCGCCTTCTTGAACGCTTCCTCGCCCCAGGGCAGCCAGTTCACCGGATTGTGGGCGTGCTGCAGCAGGTAGGGCGAGCGCTCCTTGGCGAGGGCGTTGGTAAATTTGGGGGGCTGGCCGGTCGTATCACTCATGGTTGGGGGTAATGAGATAACGTCCGCATGAGGGCCGGGGTTGCAAGGCGAAGCCTTGACCTTCACTCACTCCACCTTCTTCGGCAGCATCTTCGCCACCACCCACAGCAGCGCTCCCACCACCAGCGCCAGCGCGGCCCAGAGCCAGGGGCTGCCCTTGCCGGAGGGGCCACTGGCATCGGCCTCGTAGCCGGGGAGCTTTTCTTCCTCGCCCAATGTGGCCACGACTTGGGTGGCCTTTTCAAAATCAGGCCTCACCAGCTGGAGATCGTAGCGTGTGTACGGAGCGCGCCGGTTGCCGTAGCAGATTTGCACAGGCGTGGTGTCCGGCACACGAAACATCAGCCGCACCACGGGATACACCACCCGGGCGGCGGTGATCTGCAGCCGCGCATTGTCGCCGTTGTCCGTGGCCAGGTGGATCGTGGCGGCACGCGGCGCGGTGTAGAGTGCCAGATGAAAGGTGATGGCAGCCTGGCCGGGCAGCCGCTGCCAGTTGGCATTGCTCAGGATGCGTTCGAAATGCCCCTTCTCCGTCAGATGCTGCTCGGAAACGGTCAGCGTCCGCGCAAACAAGGGCGTGGGGGAGTCCAGCAGCAGCTCGCTCGCTGGAAAATTCGCAAACGGCATCTGAATGTCCCATTTGGACCATCGGGGCTTGTCAGGATCGGGCACTTCTTTGATGGGGACTTCGACCTGCCTGTCCACGCCCGGCTGGATGGCGAGAAACGGTATCTGATGCCCATCCCGCACCACACGCATGTCGTGCAGGTCATTCGCCGTGAGGGCGAGCACTTCGGGAATCAGCTCCACCACCAGCACCCCGGCTTCCTTGAATTCCACCGGCCGCTGAAACGACCACGGAGAAACATCGATCTCCGGACCCACATCTCCCACATCAGGCGCGGTGGCCGTTTTGCTGAAGCCGGAGTTGGCTTCCACCACGCTGGCCATGGCGGACTGCGCGGACGCATCGCGCAGCTTGTCACTCAGCGCGGCGATGTCATAGCGCGGCTCTGGGGCCTGCACATTGCCAATGTAAAACTGCCACTCCCCTGCGGTATCCGCTTGAAACACCACCGGCACCGGATGCCGCGTCGCTTCGATGCTCTCGATCCGCAGCGGCGGGCTGTCGCCATTGCGAATGACGAGCTCCACTTCACGCGTGGTCGCCAGCTGATGCACGCCGATGTCGAGGTCCTCCGCACTGCGGCCCTCATGCTGCAGCCGGAAGAGCGTGGCACGCGCGCCCAGCAAGGAGGCTTCACGTTGAAACACCGCCTCAGGCATGTGCAGCCGCAGGTTGCCCAGCAGAACATTGGCGCTGCCCAGATCGAGCTTCAGATGCGTTTCACCGGCGGTTTCCGTGCGTCCACGGATCTTCACCGGCTGCGACAGCGTGCGCCATTCAGGCAGATCCCGCCGCACCTGCGCCCCGGTAAACACCACGGGCTTGCTGCGCGCATCATTCAGGGTCACGCGAAAATGCGTCCACGCTGCGGGCGCAAAGGTGAAGCGCAACCGCTCCGTCCCGTTTTGCCGGCAGATCAGCTCGTTGCTGGCCAGCGTCTGCCAGCGTGCGCCATCCAGGCTTGCTTCAAAAGTGGCGGACTTGATGAAACTGGCCGCCGGAGTTTGCAGCAGTACTTCCGAAGTTGTGCTGCCCGCAGGCGGCCGGAATTCGAGCACGGTGTTCAAGGTGTTCGGATTGAGTTCCGCCCTAAACTCCGGGACCTCCACCATCTCAGGCCGGATGATCCGTGGCAAAGCGATGATGTAGGGCGTCTCCACATTGCCCGGGCTGATGATCCGCAGGTCATGAAACGCCGCGCCTCCCTTCGTTTGCGAGGCATCGAGCAGCTCCGGTTCGAGTTCGATACGCGTGAGTCCGGGCTGCGTGACGCGCACCGTTTGACGATGCGTCCACGCGGCAAAGTCAGCAGCACCGGCGATTGAGGACTGGCACAGGGCAATGAGCAGAAGAGGCAGTTTCATGATTTGTCGTCAGTGAGGAAACGTTGATACAGGAACGAAGCGGCCAGGGCAATGACGGCCACCACCATCAGCGCGCCAATGCGGTAGATGCTTTCGATGTTCGCCAGATCGTGCAGAAACAGCTTCAGCAGCGCCACCGCCAGCAATCCGACTCCCGCATAGCGCGTGGGCGCGTTGCGCTGCCAGATGCCGATGATGAGCAGCACCAGCGCATACAGCGCCCAGGCGATTGTGTAGGTCATGTCACGCCCGAAGTTGCCATCGAAGTCAAAGGTGATCGATCGTTCCCCCGCAGGCGTGAAGGCATCCGCGATCTCGATGTTCAGAAGCAGAAAGAGCAGGATGCCACCGAAGGCGCAGAACAGCCCCCGTAGGTTCACCTTGTCCCAGCAATCATTCGGCGGCGTGAGCCAGCGTGCCGCTGCAAACATCGCCAGCGCCGAGAGGCTGTAGGCATAAAGCTGCCAGTTCAGGATGGCCGTCTCACCGCGCATTTGATAGGCCAGCACCGCTGGATTGAGCGCCAGCCGCACGAAGGAGGCCACCAGCAGCACCGCGCCCGTGCCACGCAGGCCGGGATGCGGCACCCGGCGGAAAAGCCAGCACAGCGCCGCACCTTCCAGCGCCCAGCCCAGCGTGATCCACTGCTTCTCAAACTGGATCGGGAAAATGAGTGTGATGAAAAACAGTGCCACACCCCCAAACCACGCGAGCTGCGTCAGTCGCGCCGGATTGTCTGCCGCATGCTGCTTCAGCACAAAGACGAGGCACAGCAGCGGCGCGATGGCAAACGCCACAGGCAGCAGCCCCATCATCTCATTCGGCCAGGTCTGCCCCACGAGACGATAGACAAGACCAAAGGTCCCCAGACCCGCAGCCGCCGAGGCGATCCATGGCAGCTGGCGCTTGGCAAAGAGCTTCTCAAACACCAGCGGAAATGCCGTGAAGAGCGCGTAGAAGCCCAGATACCACAGCAGCGGCGTGGCGGCATGTTCCGCGTTGAAGCTCTGCTGATGCCACGCCCACTCCTGCGCCAGCACACAGCCCAGCGCCGTCGGCACCAGCACCGTGATGCCGCTGATGTGCGCAAGCCCCAGCAGAAACACCGTGAGCAGCAGCGCGAGACCAAACACCGGCGAGGGATCAATCACGTGCAGATGCAGTGTGGCGAGAATGAGCAGCGCAAAAGGCAGCACCGCAGAGCTGACCGGCAGCATCCCTGCCAGCGGCACCTTCGGCATTTTGCGCGAGAGGAAACTGCTGGCCGCACCAAACAGCACCGCAAAGCCGCCCAGCACGATGAGGAACAGTCCCAAGCCGCCGGCGGTATTCGCAGGCAGACGAAACAACCACGCTCCTGCCGTGAGGAGTGTCAGCGCCAGTGCGGCGAGCACGGGAATCAGCGCACCCGTGAAAATCGCCAGACCAATGATGAGCAGATCCACAAGCAGGATCGCCGGCCACAGCATGAGGCTGACCGCATCCAGACACAGCACCGGCATGAGCAGCAGCACCAGCGTGACCACTGGCGTCCAGCTCATGAACAGCGTGGTGGCCTGGCTGCGGCGCTGCCACAGCACGGCAAAGGCCGTGTGCAGCAGGCCAAAGCCGAGATAAATACCGAGCGCATAGGGCAGCAGCTCGTCGGTGAGCCTCGTCGTGGTCCAGATGGAAAGATGCAGAAAGGTGAGTGTGGCGACGATGCCGTGAGCCCTGGCCACTCGCGGCTGCTGCCACACAATGAGCAATACGACGGCATTGATGCCGAGCACAAAGGTGTATAGCAGCGTGGGACGCTCGGCGATGGCACCAAATCCAAGGAAGACGAACGCGGCGAACAGCGCACTGCCGCACAGGGCCAGCGCCGCACCCGCAGGGTAGGCATCCTCATCGGCCCGCTGCCGCGACCACCAGGCAGCGAGCATGAACAAGGTGGCAAAGCCTAGAAACACGATCACCGGAATCCATGTGGCTGAACCCATGGCATACTCGGACGAGCGGAAGAATTTCATCATCCATCCCGCCTGCATGATGATCGTGCCAGCCGCAGCCAAAGCCGTGAGATGCAGCCAGCGTTTGTGTTTGGCCACCGCCAGCACGCCGATGTCCAGCAAGGCGATGTAACTGAACAAACCAAAAGGATTGTCCTGGCCGGTGGAGCAGAGGATCGGCGTCAAAAAGCCGCCCAGCATGCCCAGCACAGCCACCACCTGCGCCTCCATCCGCACCGCCAGCAGGAACGCCGTTGTGGTGATCAGGGTCATCATGCCAAAGGTCACCAGCGCATGATTGAACGGTGGAATGTGGTAGAGGGCATGCGCGGCAAAACTCACGCCATACAGCACCACGATGCCCGTGGCGCACAGCGTGTGCGCCAGCGTGGCATACGGCTTGCGGCGCTGGATCACCACACCCGCACCCACAAGCCCCGCACCGATCACAAAACCAATCGCCGTGCGCAGTTCGGGGGAAATCCATCCGCGCTCGATGCTGAGCTTCACAAAGAAGATGATACCCAGAAACAGGGCCAGCCCGCCCACCCACGCAAAGAGCTTCACCCCCATGAATTGTTCCAGAGAAATGCTGGGAGCCGGTGCAAGTGAGGGGCGTGGCTTGGGCTCCACCGTTGGCCTGAAGTCCGGCGCATGCACGATAGCAGGGGGAATGGGAGTTTTGACCGCAGCGGGTTCGGAGGGCGGAACCGGCGGCGGTGCAGCCGGAGCCGTTACGAAGACGGGTTCAGCTGAAGGAACAGGCGCATGCTTGGCGATGGTTTCAGGCGCTGCCACCGGGGCGGCAGCCGCCGGAGCCTGCTGTGCCTGTGCCGGCCTAGTCCCGGCTTCGAGCGCTTCTATGCGCCGAACCAGCCGCGCCTCGCGTTCGACGCTCCGCGTGGTGATTTCCCGAAGCGAGCTGATTTGTGCGCCCAGTTCATCGCCGCGCCGCCGCGCCCTGACGGCAATGACGAGCGCGATGATGGGCATGATGAGCACCGCGCCACCGATGATCACGAGAATGAAAATGATTTCGTCCATATTGCTGCGCAGTCTCTCAGGATCGGCAGACAAGGGAAATTGATATTTCCACGTGGCATCATTGATAAACCGTATAGCCTTTCACCTGCATGAACGTCCATCACCTCGAACTCTTCTACTATGTGGCGCGTCACGGCGGCGTGAGTGCGGCGGCCCGGGCCATGCCCTACGGCATTCAGCAGCCGGCTATCAGTGCCCAGATTCTCCAGCTCGAAGATGCTCTTGGTGTCACCCTGTATCAGCGGCGCCCCTTCCAGCTTTCCCGCGAAGGGCAGACGCTCTACGATTTCATCGCGCCCTTCTTCGGTGGTCTCACCGAGATGGGAGATCGCCTGCGCGGTGGCGGAGAAAACCGGCTGCGCATCGCCTCCGCAGAAGTCGTGCAGCGGGACTATCTGCCAGAGCTCTTCGCCCGCATGCGCCGGCGGGTGAAAGGGTTTCATTTCACCCTCACCCATGGACGCCAGCAGGAGATCGAAACCCTGCTGGCCGCACAGGAGGTGGACATCGGCTTTGGCACACTCATGGAAAAAACCGTGGCCAACATCGAATCGCGCGAGCTGCTACGTCTGCCGATGGCCCTGCTGGTACCCAAGCAGAGCGGCATCACCAAGGCCGAGCAGATTTTTGAAAAGGATCGCATTGATCTGCCTCTCGTCGCCTTGGAGGCCAAAGACGTGGTGGCGCGTTCCTTTCAGGCCGCCCTGCGCCAGCGCGGTGTCGAATGGCTGCCCAGTCTCGAAGTCGGCAGCTTCGATCTCGTGCTGCGCTATGTTGTCGAAGGTTTTGGTGCAGGCCTCATCCTGCTTCATCCGCGCATTGAACTTCCCGCCCAGGTGAAAGCACTCGCGCTGGATGGTTTCCCACCGCTTTGCTTTGGCGCCCTTTGGACAGGACGCCTTTCGCCATTGGGAGAGGCCTTCCTCGCGGAAGCGACTGCCCTGGCGGCTGAACTGGCCCCGTAGTGGGAGATGCTTGGTGCGGCTTGTCCGGCCTAAATCACGTTCCTCAAGAATCGAATGAATAAGCTTTGAGCCTACGCGTCGGAGGTGAGGATTATGAAAATCAAATCGCTCTCACTTCTGCTCGCTTCACTTACCGTCGCCGTCTCTCTGACCTCCTGTGAGGAATTCGCTGGCCCGTATGCTTCCGGCTATGGTTATGGCGGTGGGTACTCGTCCCGGCCAAGCTACTACGGCGGCGGCTACAACTCGCGGCCAGTAGTGTCATACAACAGCTTTAACAGCTACAGCTCGCGGCCCTATTCCGGTTATTCAAACCGCTCTTACTCCACGCCCAGCTTCACTTCATTCTTTGGCGCGCCCTCGCATCACTCCAGCCGCGGGTACTCATCTCCTTCCTACGGCCATCACCAGCACCATTCGTCCGGTCACTCCGGCGGTGGCTTTTCCAGTGCTCCCTTTTCCTTTGGCGGCAGCTCTCATCACTCCGGTGGCAGCACGCACCATTCCGGCGGCAGTTCCGGCGGCAGTTCCGGTGGCTTCGGTGGTGGCGGATTTGGCGGCGGCACGACGCACCACTCTAGCGGTGGCTTCGGTGGTGGATCTTCAGGAGGCTCCGGTTTCGGCGGCAGTTCCCACCACCACAGCAGCCACTCATCTGGCGGTGGTTCACACGGTGGATTTGGCGGCGCTCCATCCGCTCCATCGGGCGTTGGCGCTCCCAGCCACTCCAGTGGCGGACATCACAGCGGCGGCCGTCATGGCATGCATTGAGAGTCGGAACGACCCTCAAGGAATCTGATCATTGCAACGCCCGGAGGTTTTCTCCGGGCGTTGTGTTATACACCGATTCAGCTCACTCCTGCGGCAGGTGGCCAATCACACGCGGCTTGCCCGCGCCTTCCCACAGCATCAGCGCGGGGCCTTTGTTTTCCTCCGTCGCATCTCCGCAGAAAAACACGCGCGGCGTGCCGCCAATCTCAATGGCACAGAACCCGGCCGCGTATTCCATGTCATCCGCAATGACCTCGGTTTTGTTCAGCGAGTAGGACATGGCATCGAGCTGATCTTTCGCGCTGGGAGACTCGTTGGAGGTCGGCGCGTACATGGGCTTGGCAGGCAGCGGCGTGCGCAGTATCGCGGACATGTGGCGCCCGCGCAGCTGGGCGTAGATCCATTTTCCTGCCGGAGCCACATGCTGCACCCACATGCTGCCACCATTGGCCTCGTCCGTGTTCATGATGGCCAAAGGCGCGATGCGTGCTCCCACCAGCGTGCCCAGACGCTCCGTACCCGTATCGTCATCCGCCTGAATGCCACCTTCCCACACATCGCCGTCGCTGATGAAAAACAGACGGCCGTCGTTGGAAAAAACACCGCCCGTCGCGCTGCTCACGCGGCGGCAGAAAATGGACAGAAAGGTGTGTTTGCCGCCCGGTTTGCGACCGTAGAAAGTCCCCATGCTCGTCGCGTCAGCCGTTTCATTGCCACTGACAAAAAGACAATCCGTGAGCGGCGTGCCCGGCACCGTGGCCACGAACAAATCCGTCGCGCCCACCACCGGTGTCGTGGCGTAAACGCGTTTCACTGGCTTCGCTGCACCGGGCGTCCACACCCACACACCCTCTTTGGCCAGAAACAGCGTTTCACCCTCACTGCCTGCGGCCACGCTTTCGATGCTCTCGTCCTTCAGCTCCGCTGGCAAAGGCGCCTGCGTGATCTTTCCCGTGGCAATGTCCACCTGCACCAGCCCGGAGCGGCCCCGGCTTCCGAGTCCCATCGTCACTGTCCTGCCGTCTTTCGAAAAGAAAGCCTCATTGGCTATGCCGGATTGAAATGAAAACGTCAGGGCAAGAGAAGCACTGACAAGAAAAACCGGAAGTCGTGAGATGCTCATGGCGCACGGGTTAAGGCAGCCTGCTGGCAAGTCAATGCGCATCAGCCAGCGCCATGATTCTTCGGGCTCATGCAAAATATGGGGAATAAAAAACGCCCCCAGCACATCTCATGAATCGTTCCCTTTAATACCCCCCAACCATGAAAAAAACCATCCTCCTCATCCTCGCTGCCGCCTCGAGCCTCGCCCTGGCCAGCGACTTCCCGAAAGGCAGCCCGGACTTCAAAGACAGCAGCACCGTCGCCATGAGTGCCGCGAAAAAATCCGGCAAGCCGGTTATCCTCGTCTTTTCCGCCGCCTGGTGCCCACCCTGTCAGGCCATGAAACATGACGTCTATCCCAGCGCCGAGGTGAAGGCCTTTCACGACAAATTCGTCTGGGCCTACATCGACATCGATGATGCGCGCAATGAAAGCGTCGCCAACAAGTACGGCGTCAACGGCATCCCGCACATCGAGTTCCTCAATGCCGAAGGCAAGGAGGTCGCCAAACAAGTCGGCGGCACCTCCTCCGAAGAGTTCGCCAAGACACTCCAAAACGTGCTGGCCAAGGCGAACAAATCTTGATGAGACGGGCTCAATGGATTGGCACGTTTCCAGAAACGGCACCGTGCTCACCAAGTCATAATAGGGTGTCTTGAAGGCCAACGGCCTTCCGTAACATAGCCCAGGGGTGCCGAGCTTTAGCGAGTGCTCCCCTGGGTTGGTCCACGGTCTTGCTTCTTCTCAAGCTCGAACCCTGAAGGGGTTCCGTCCCGCGCCACCCATGACGCAGCCAAGAACCTTTCGACTCCTCAGATCTGTGAATATGCTGTCGGCACCAGCACCAGGTTCGTGATGCGTGACACGATCTCCTTGTCCGTAAAGCCGGGCGTCGTTTTGAGCTTCGTCCATTCCGGATCGACGCGGAAAGTGTTCCATGCCTGATCCTTCGCTGCGGCATCGCTGAAGCTCAGCATGTAGGTCAGGTTGGGCATCAGCGGCCCCAAGATGGTTTCGCCAAAGAAAACGGCGTTGAGTCCGCTGCGCTTGAAGATCGCCAGTTCGCCGATGTTGAACATCTCGATCTTCTTCTTCCCCGTCTTCTCGCTCGGGCTCTCATAGATGCGCAACTGGTAAACCTGGCTGCCCTTCACCGGCACCGCCATCGCAGGCATGCCTGCGATGCCCTGCGTCAGCCAGCTTTCCACGCGTTCGTACACCGCATCCGCCGCCGGTGCATCGAGGTAAGCCGCGCCCTGCTTCTGCAAGGCCGCGTCTGCCAGCAATTCCGCACTCTTCGCGAGTTGATCCAACGAGCTGTACCGCAGCACCACATAAACTACAGGCGTCCCTTCCGCCTTCTCCGGCAGAAACACCCCCACGTTTTTCACGCCGAGACGGTTCAGCGCCGGAATCGCCGCATCCTTCAGGTAAGTCTCCAGAACACTCTGTTTCTCCGCACTCTTGAGAGTGTACTTCCGAATTTCAAAATACTCCCGCGCAGCTCCGTTTGGCTCATCAGCCGCAGGCAGGTTTTGAATGGCGCCGACCAGCCCGCTGGCGGCCACGGTGGATTTGAGGAAAGTGCTTCGAGTCATGAGAGGGTTCGTAGATTAAGTGTTGGAATAGAAACGCTGTGCTTGGCTCAGCGAGCACGTCGCGTGCGGCTGGGAGTTCTTTTCTTGGATCGTGTCGGGGTGGGCTTGTCTTGCAATCTCTGCTCGCGCGCAAAAATCTCCATTTCACGATTCAGTTCGGCACGCAGTTCGTCCTCACTGGGAAGCACGAGCCGGTATTTGCTGGCAAAAAGCTGTTCATGACCGTGCAGCACGGAATAGCGCACCACGCTGGCATCCTTGTGGGCGCACAGAATGATGCCCACGGTGGGTCCGTCTCCCGGCCCCCGATGCTGCTCGTCATACATGCGCACATACATGTCCATCTGGCCAATGTCTTGATGCTCCAGCTCCCGGGTTTTGAGATCGAAAAGGACAAAGCATTTCAGCACGTAGTTGTAGAAAACCAAGTCCACGTAGAAGTCCTTCGTTTCCGTGCTGATGCGTTGCTGCCGCGCCACAAACGCGAAGCCCTTGCCCAGCTCAAGCAGGAAAGATTGCAGATTGCTGACGAGCGAGTCTTCCAGATTCGACTCCAACAGCTTGCCTGTGCCGGGCAGTCCCAGAAACTCCAGCACGATCGGATCACGAATAAAGTCGCGCGGGCTGGGCGCTTCCAAGGCCAGATTTTGCACCGCCTCCACCTTCACGGCTTTTTTGTCCCGGCTCCTCAGCAGCCTCTCATAGTAAAGGCTGCCCATCTGCCGTTCCAAAGCGCGCGTGCTCCAGTTCTGCGCGATGGACTCACGCACATACCATTCACGGGCTGCTTCATCATCCACGCGCAGAAGAAGGCGGTAATGCGTCCAGCTCAATTCAGGACGCACTGCGTCTAAATTTGAAAAGGCAGCATGGAACTGTCTCATCTTGTAAAGGTTCGAGGCATCATATCCACGGCCAAACTCCGTTGTCAGCTTGTCTGCCAGCCGTCTGAGCAGGCCGGCTCCATATTCAGCCCGCTGCGCTCCCTCTTGCTCAAACTCCACGATATGACGGCCCACCTCCCAGCAGGTGCGCACCTGCATCACGTCGACAGCGCGCAGCAGCTGCGCTCGGGATTCCAGAATCAGCCCGCGCAACTGGCTCAGCAGCCGGTCAAAACCATGACCCGCCTTGACGATGGATTGCCTGGGCTTCTTCGGTAAGGGCATGCGGCCCAACATTGAACGTCGCCGTCGGACTCTCAACCACGTTTCTCCACAAACCCTCGGATCAGTCAGCAGCCTTCATGTTGATAATCGAATCACTTTGGGCTTTCTGCGTGCCTAGCTGCGAAACATTCCCTGTCTCAAAATCCGCCACCGTCAGCACCTTGTTTTGCGCCGCCGCTGCGGCAGTCAGCATAACGAAGAGAAGAGCGATCAGGTTGGGTTGCATCAAGCGATGTGGGTGAATCAGGCTTGGATGATCGTCAATAGATCGGCCAGTTCTTCAAAGTGAGCGTCCTTGCAATAAAGGGGCAGGCCATGGCTTTTGGCGGTGGCAGCGATCCAGAGGTCGTTTTCTGGAATCGGCCTGCCTTTGAGAGCGAGAGCTTGCTTGAGTTCGGCATAAGCAGTGGCTGTTGCGTCATCAGGCAGGAGGATGACAACCTCACGGTAAAAGCGCTCCCATTGTTCGATGGCACGTCGGCTGTTGCCCGCGCGCTGGATCCCGAAGCGCATTTCTCCAAGAGCTGTGAGCGGAAGGTAAAGCTCTGTGGCCGCCTTGAGCTTGGCAGCAATCACAGGATCACCAGTCCGCATATGACGAACGATGACGCTGCTGTCGAGGGCAAGGCTACCAGGCGTTTTCATCCACGGTGCTGCATTCGGCCAGGGCTGTTTCGAGTGCTTCGCCTTCTTCGCCAGTCAGACTGCCAGCAGTGGCGTCGATCATGTTTGCGCGGCGCATGCGGCGTTCTTCGATCAGAGTTTGAATGAAATCGGCTGTCTCCTCCAGTTGGTCGGCTGGCAGGCGTCGCAGTTCATCCATGAAGGTCAACGCAGTCGTCATGACTCAATAATACACTCAGGGGCATTGATTGTCGAGATGGATGAAAACGTACAGGTGCGACATGTTTGTTTTTGGGGTTTCCTTCACCCCACCTTCGCCACTGCGCCCGCCAGCACCCCATGACACTTCTTCGCCGCAGCAATCGGCTCATACCCCGGCTTGCTGAAGATCTGCCCGCTCACCTCCACCACCACAGGTCCCTGGTACCCATGCTGCTTCAGCGCCGTGAAATACTTCACATAATCGGTCTTGCCCTCGCCCGGCAGCAGAAACTGGAACTTCGCAGCATCACCCGTCGCGTCCTTCACGTGAATGAACTTCGTGCGCGGCAGCAGCAGCTTCATGCTTTCCTCCATGTCGATGCCCTGCAGCTCAAAGTGGCTGTAGTCATACGTCACCTGAATGGACGGAGACTTCACCTGCTCCAGCAGCCACAGCAGTCGTTCAGGCGAGTTCACCGCACTGCCCACATGCGCCTTGATCGCGATGGTTGTCTTCTCCTTCTCCGCCACTTCCGCCCATGCGTGCAGCTTCTCTACCATGCCCGCCTTCTGCTGCTCCCACGTCGCCGGTTTCCCACCGCACACCGTCTCGATGATCGGCGGCTGCGCGGCGTTCATGTCGCGCGCCACCTGCGCCGCATCCTTGATGCCCTGCAGGTTCAGCGCATGCGCCTTGTCATCTGCCGTCAGGCTCAGGTTCACCATCAGGCAGGGCAGGTCCAGCTTCAGCGCCGCAAGCTGCTTCACCGCGTCAGCCCGCGCTTCCGCCGTAAAAACCTTCGGCTCCGTAGGAAACCCCGCATTCAAAGCCAGCTCCACATTCGCATAGCCGATCTCCGCACACACTTTCAGCGCCTCGCTCAAAGTCAGCGTCTTCATCCCATACAAACTGAAACCCAGACTCACACCTCCCGGCGCCGCAGCACGCGCGAATGATGGCAGGGCGGCAAACCCCAGGGCAGTGTGAAGAAAATGGCGGCGTGTGGTCATGAGAGATGGGTGGGTGGACTTGTCTGATAAACTACCGGGCGCTGCATTCCTTGCATCGGAAGTTTCACCGCCATCATGTCGAATCAGTGAGAGACAAAACGCCGCCGCCGCGTTTCCGCGACTTCCCACTCCTCCGACCATGACACGCAGCTTCCATCACATCGCCATTTGGGCTTTCGCACTCCTCTCACTTCCCATGGCGGCCGGCGCGGCCGGCGAAGCGAAAACACTGAACGTCCTCTTCATCGGCAACAGCTACACCGCCCGGCACGATCTCTCCACCGTGGTCAAAGCCATGGCCGAGGCCGGCAACTCGGGCCTCACCTTGAACCGCACCGATGTCATCTACGGCGGCCGCACCCTCAAGGACCACTGGCGGCTCGGTACACAAAACATCGTCAAACAATCTACCCTCACCGAAGCCGAGGAAAAAGCCACCATCGCCGCCCTCGAAAAAGATGCCGCAGACCCCAAGGACAAATACGCCAAAAGCGCCCTCGCACGCCATGCCGAAGTGCTCGCCAAGCTCGAGGCCAACCGCAAACCCTGGGACATCATCGTCCTCCAGTCCTATCGCGATGACATCGAGGGCGATCCCACACTCTATGCCGAATACGCACCCAAGTTCGCCGCACTCGCCAAAGCCCAGGGCGCACGTGTCATCCTCTATGAGACCACACCCAACACGCAAAACCCGCAGCCCCTGACCAAGGTCCCCGATCCCGCACCCATCCTGGCCAAAGAGCGCGCCATCGCCGCACTCGCCAAGCGCATCGATGCCTCCGTCGCCCCCATGGCTCTCGTCGCCCTGCGCTGCCAGACCCAGCGCCCCGATCTCACGCTGCGTTTCATCAATGACGCCCATCTCAATCAGACCATGTCCTACCTCACCGCCTGCACCCTGTATGCCGCCATCTTCCATCAAAGCCCCGTCGGCCTCCCCATCGACTCCGTCACCGACATCCGCACCATGGAAACTCCCACCCACGACAAGACCAAGGACCGCGACGGCAACCCCATCACCCGCAAGTTCTCCGACAAGGACCGTGCCGACCTCCAGCGCATCGCCTGGGAAGGCTGGTCGGAATTTCAGAAGCTGCCGTGATGGTTCCATCACGTTGCCGCCGTACTTCACCCCATGAGGAAGAAAGGGAACTCCATAAAGCAGGTGCCTTGCGCCCTCTTCCTTGGCCTGTGCAAGGCTGTGACGCTGCATGCCGCAGAGACCATTTCACCTGATGATGATGGTGCGATCCCGCGTCCGGTGAACATGGAAGACTTTGACGCGCTCGTCACAAACTCCCCCTTCACCCGCTCCCTCGGCGTCTCCGACTCACTCATCCTCACCGGAGTCGCCCACTTCGAAACAGACACCTTCGCCACCCTGCTCGACACCAAAACCTTCGAGTCCCACGTCGTCTCCAAGACCCCCAATTTCCAAGGCTGGCAGCTCGTCGGCGTCGGCGGCAATTCTGCCGAGATCCAAACCTGGTCCGCCAAGATTCAGATCCCCGGCGGTGAGGTCATCTCCGTCCGCTACCAAAAGCCCCCGCCCAGACCTCCTCGATCCAAATCAGGCGGCAGCAGCTCCGGAACCTCCGGTGGCAACGCTCCACCGCTCACATCTTCCCAGCTCAACGAGGCCAAAGCCGCCGCCGTGAACTACAAGGAAGGCTTCTCCTCAGACGGCTACCCCAAGGCCCCGCCCCCCGAGATGGTCGCCAAACTCTCCCGCCTCAGCACCTCCCAGCGCGAGACCATCAACCAACAAATGCTCGGCCTCCGCAACCAAGGCCTCGGCCTCGACGAACGTCGCAAAATCTACGAAGGCCTGGTGGATCGTTCGTTGCAACGGCGGTAGTCGGATTCTGAATCGGCCCGTGCAGTCTCTTTTTGAGAGGTTGCAGCCCGTTAACTTTGTGGCATTTCGTTGAGCATGACCATCACCCTACCACCAGCTCTGGACGCACTCGTGGCCAGGAAAATGGCCTCCGGGATGTATGCGGATGAGGGCGAAGTGGTGCGCGACGCCTTGCGGCAGATGGAGTCACGGGAATCAGCGCTGGTACTGTTACGCCAGGAAGCCTCCTTGGGCTTTGACCAGTTGAATCGTGGCGAGGCCATCGAAATGGATCGTGACGCCTTCATGAATCACTTCCGCAATCGCAGGCAGGCTGCATGACCTTCCGTCTGGCTCAGGCTGCCATCGAAGACCTGGAGTCCATCGATGACTACACTTTGCGCACCTGGGATGCCGAGCAGGCAGACCGCTATCTGGCGATGCTATGGGCCGCCTTCGAGCGCATCGCGGACAATCCAACTCGCTGGCGTTTGCGCTCAGAACTTCATCCTGACTGCCGCATCTGCCTGGCAGGCCGACATGCCATCTTATTCCGCGTGAAGGATGACCGTGTCGAAATCGCCCGCGTGCTCCATGATGCGATGGATTTTTCTCGTCATGCCGAAGACTTATTTCAGGAGAGCTGATCGATGCAGATGCGCCTGCTTTTGCTAGAGGCCTCACCCAAACAACACCATCTGCCCCGCGTCCGCGTCACTCACGGCCTTCTTCCTCACCTTCGCCGGCACACTCGTCGCCACCGGCACCTCCTTCACACTCTCCGCAGGCTGGTGCCCCGCCTCAAGCTGCTGCAGCACTTCCTTCGCGCGCTCAATCACGTTTTCCGGCAGGCCCGCGAGCCTTGCCACCTGGATCCCATAACTCTTCTCCGCGCAGCCCGGCATGATCTTGCGCAGGAAGATGATCTGCTGGTTCCACTCCTTCACCGCCACGTTGTAATTCTTCACCGCACTGCGGCTTTGCGCCAGCGCCGTGATCTCATGGTAGTGCGTCGCAAACAACGCACGCGCGCCCACTTTGTCATGGATGTGTTCGGCCACGCTCCACGCGATGCTGAGCCCATCAAACGTTGAAGTGCCGCGCCCGATCTCATCCAAGATCACCAAACTGCGCTCCGTCGCATTGTTCAGAATCAGCGCCGTCTCGTTCATCTCCACCATGAAGGTACTCTGCCCGCGCGCGATGTCATCGCTCGCGCCGATGCGCGTGAAGATGCGATCCACCAGCCCCACCTCTGCGCTGAACACCGGCAGGTAGCTGCCGATCTGCGCCATCAGCGTGAGCAGCGCCGTCATGCGCAAATACGTGCTCTTCCCCGCCATGTTCGGCCCCGTGATCAAAATCAGCCGGCTCTCCTCCGGCTCCAGCGTGATGTCATTCGGCACAAAGCGCTCGCCGCTCGTCAGGTTCTGATCCAGCACCGGATGCCGCCCATCACGGATGAACAAATTGCGCGTCTCATTCAGCACAGGCCGTGTGTAGTTAAACAACCGCGCCGTTTCCGCCAGCGAGCCCACCGCATCCAAAATGGCAATCGTCTCCGCCGTCTCCTGGATGTGTACCAGATGCTCCAGCACACGGCTGCGCAGCCCCAGAAACTCCTCATACTCCAGCGCCTTGCTGCGCTCCTCACTGCCGAGGATCTTGTCCTCCATCCGCTTCAGCTCATCCGTGATGTAGCGCTCGCCATTCACCGTCGTCTGCTTGCGGTGATAGTCCGCCGGCACGCTGCCGACGTTCGCTTTCGTGATTTCAATGAAGTACCCAAAGACCGCGTTGTATTTAATTTTGAGACTCTTGATCCCCGTGCGCTCGATCTCACGCTGTTGCAAATCCGCGATCCACTGCCTGCCCAGCGTCGAGGCCGCGCGCAGTTCATCCAGCGCAGGCAGGTAGCCCTCGCGGAAGACGCCGCCTTCCTTGATCTGCATCGGCGGCTCATCCGCGATCGCACGCTGAATCTCCTGCGAGATCCCCGTGAGATCATGCAGACGCGCCAGCAGGAGCGGGATCATCTTGATCCCTCCTTCAGAAAGCGACTCGGCGTCCTTCTCCGCGATCAGCTGCTCCAGCGCCGCACGCAAAGCCGGCACCACTTCCAGCGACGACGCCAGCATCAACAAATCACGCCCGTTCCCACTGCCCTGGCTGAGGCGTGAGCTCGTCCTCTCCAAATCGCGCACCTCCTTCAGCAGCGTGCGGATCTGGCTGAAGAGCATGCTCTCCTCCAGCAGCGCCGCGATCATGTCCTGCCGTTGCGTCAGTGCTTCCAGATCTCTGAGCGGGTGCAGCACCCAGTGCCGCAGTTTGCGCGCACCCATCGGCGTGCACGTGCGGTCCAGCGCGCTCAGCAGCGTATGCGCATTGCCACCCCGTGCCGTCACCAGTTCCAGATGGCTCTGACTCGCAGCATCAATGAGCACCACATCGCTGATCTGCGCATACCGCAGGCGTTGGATATGATCGACACTGCGCCGCAGTTGAAACTGCAGATACTGCAAAATGCAGCCCGCCGCACCGATCGCCGCGCTCAGCCCCTGGCAGCCAAAGCCATCGAGCGATTGCACCTTGAAATGCTGCGTCAGACTGTGCTGCGCCTGATCAATCAAAAACAGATAACTTTCAATGGGCTGCGCACAGCTCGGACTGCCGAGCGCCGCGATCAAGTCCCCCTGTTCCTCGCTGTACAGCAGCTCGCTCGCCTGCAGTCGCTCCAGCTCATCCGCCAGTTCCGTTGTGTCCTTGAACTCCGCCACCTCAAACTCACCCGTCGTGTGGTCCACATACGCCAGGCCCAGCTTCTTCCCCTCGCGAAACACGGCCGCGAGGTAGTTCGATCGGTTCGAGTCCAGCAGATTGAGATCATTGATCGTCCCTGCGCTCAGCACCTGAGACACCGCACGCTCCACGATCTTCCCCGGCACCGGGTCCGTCGTCTGCTCCGCGATGGCCACCCGCTTGCCCGCCTTGATCAGCTTCGCGATGTACCCCTGCGATGAGTGATGCGGCACCCCGCACATCGGCACCCCGTTGCGCTTCGTCAGCGCCACATTGAGGATCGGCGAGGCCGTCTTCGCATCCTCAAAGAACAGCTCATAAAAATCCCCCAGGCGAAAGAACAGCAGCACGTCCTCCGGCAGTTCGCGCCGGATGGCGAGGTACTGCTTCATCATGGGAGTGGTGCTGGCGTCGGACATGGGCGGGGGCAAGGAATCAAGAGGTTGGACGGAAGGTCAAGATGGAGCAATGACGAATGACGATTTCGGAGCCGCGCGAAGCGAGACACACGAATGAAAGGGGCCCGCAGGGCGAGCAAAGCGAGTGAACGATGAAATGCCTCTGCAGCGCCGCCACCCTGCCAAACCTGCGTTTGTCCGCTGCCCAACTCACGTCCTTCGAATAGGCAGATTCAGCAGGCTACGCCGTGGTCACGGTCAATGGCTCCCAGGTGGCGGCTGCAGTTCACGCAGGGTCACACACAGGAGCCTTCCAAACACTGAAGATTTCAGTGGGATGAAGTGTGCGCTTGATCAGCAGCAGCATGTTTGCAAAATAGAACATTATGAACCAACCCCAGCGCGAAGCCCTGTTCGACATTCTCAGTCTCTCCATCTATGCCGACGCGCACATCTCCCTGACCGAAGATCGTCTGCTGGAGTCCGCCTTTGTCGCCGAAGGCTGGGATTCGGAGTACCCGAAGAGCCTCTTTATCGACGAGTCCCTGGCCCGCGCCCGTGAGGCTGCCGAGAGCGACGACGCCATGTTCGATTACATCAACGAGAAGGCGCAGGTCTTCACCACCAAGACCGCGCAAAAGGAAGTGCTTGGCGTGGTCAAAAACATCCTCAAGAGCGACGGCGAAACCCACGAGGAAAACGAGTTCTACAATCTGCTCGTTCAGGCCCTGCCGAAGACGAAGTAGTTTCCGAGTCCGCTCATGAAGAGCAGAAGATTAAGCGCTGCGGCCAGCAGCGCTGGGAGCTAGGGCCGCCAGATAACAGTCAGCGGCCCTAGATGGCTGCATCGGCTGGTTCGGCGTTCGATTCCAGGTTCCAGTGCGCCGGGTAGCCAGTCTTCGGAAAGATCTGCCGGGCTTCCTGCAACATCTCCAACCAGTCAGCACGTTGGTATCGATCCGACAAGTGGAACAGCACCAGTTCCTCGACCTGAGCCCGTTGCGCCAGAGTCGCCGCAAGGACCGTGGTCATATGGAAGTTTTTCCTGGCCAGTTCCATGTCCGCGTGGCGGTACTGCCCTTCGCAGATCATCACCCGGCAGCCACGCAAGGCTTCGGTCAGGCGCTCCATCGCCGCTTCATCCAGCATGAAATCCGTCAGATAGGCGATTGAGTCCCCGGGCGTTTCGACGATCAATCGCTCCCGGAGCTCGCCCATGGAGTGCGTGACACCATCGATCACCACCACCTCGGAGCTGCTCGTTGACTCCTTCAACTGCTTCAGCCAAGGCCCCGGCCGCAAGCCCAAGGACGGCAGCCGGGAGGTGTCAATGTTCCGCCGCGCCTTCTCACGGACTACGTAGGCCAGCGTGGGGGTCCGGTGGTCCATCGTGACAGCATCCACGGCGCATCCAGCACCATCCCAGAGGGTTCGGACATACGGCTGCGCCCCTTCGTCATGCGCGACCGCGAAGGCCTCACGCAGCTCCAAACGGGCCGTGTGGATCTGCCCGGGATGGATGTCGGAGATACGCAAAGTCGCCGACATCTCCTCATGCAGGTTCCACAAGAATCCTTGGCAGCGGTGTTGCAGGATGCGGATGGTTTCCGGCGGCCCCCAGATCCGGTTTGGCTTGGTCTGCCGGTTGAATATGCAGCGGAAGAACGAGTCAAATCCCCCCACATGATCCATGTGCAGGTGCGAAAAGAACAGGTGATCAATCGCCTGGATGTCGGCAAACGGCAGGTCAGAAACGCACCCTTCGCCGCAGTCGAACAGGAGGCGTTCGACGGCCTGGCCGCTGTCCACCTGCACCAGCAGAGCGTTATCCCCGCCAGCGGTCCCTAGGATGCGGAAAGAGATGCTCATCGTCATTGCTACCGTTCAGGTGCCGGACGTCAAGGATCAGGCATCAGTGGGCATCATCGCAGGCACGGCCCTGTCGCACCCCTCACTTCACCACCGGCTCACCCAGGTGCTTCTTGAAGAAAGCCGCCGCGATGTCCACCGTCTCTGCGCACCACGGATCTTTCATCCAGAACGGATGCGGCGCGTCCTTCAGCGTATGCACGGCGGTTTCGATGCCGAGCGCCTTCAGCTTCTCCATCATCTCCGCACGGCCCACTTTGAGCGTGTCTTTTTCCCCTTCGATGTAGATCGTCGGCGGCACCCCGGCGCGCACGTGATTGATGGGCGAGGCTTCTTTGTAAACCTCCGGTTTTTCCAGCGCATTGCCGCCAAAGAAGAGGATCGCGCTCTCGTTCTTTTGGAAATAGTTGGAGTCCACAAGGTTCTGCGTGGCCGCCATGACGATGCAGGCCTTCACCGCGCTGGATTGATCCTTGAACGGGCCTTCACCTTCAAATTCGGGCAGTCCCGTCGTCATCGCAGTCAAGCCGGAGAGATGCCCGCCCGCAGAGCCGCCCATGCAGCCGATGCGGTCAGGGTCAATTTTGAGCTCCTGCGCATGCGCACGCAGGCATCGCAGCGCGGCTTTGCAGTCGTGCAGCGCCGCCGGGTATTTCGCTTCGGTGGAAAGGCGGTAGCTCACCAGCGCGGTCACGAAGCCGCGTTGCGCCAGGCGCTCCATCATCGGCTTGTCAGCCTCCACCTGCCGGGCCTTCCAGCCCCCGCCATGAATGTCCAGAATGCAGGGCCACGTTCCCGCCGCATCAGGCACATAAACGTACAACTCCACCGTGTGCTCAGGATACTTCGCGACCTCGATCGTCTTCAGCGTGAATCCGGCCGGAGTCTGCGGCTTGAGCGCCTTCCACTTCGGGCCGTTGGCACCGGCCTTCGCCGCCGGTTTGGGGTCGGCAGCGTGCAGGGCGCTCAGCGCAAGAGAAAGGGCAAGGCAGAGGGAGAAACGAAAATGCATGGGCATGCATAACGCCCCCAGAACCTCGGGTCCTAGCGTTATTTCTTCGCTTTCGGCACCGTGCCCATTTCTGCCGAAGGACGTTCGGAGGCTTTGCGCAGGGCTTTCCTTGGCGGAGGAGGCGCGCCGGGGTCAAAAGGTGCTCCGCCGACCACCTGCGCTCCGCCTTGGGTCATGATCAGGGTGGGCCGGTTGCCTTCCGGGTCTTTGTAGTACGTGCGCTGGTGCACCTTGCCATCCGGGTTCACCACCACGTGGCAGAAAACATGCGGCATCGCCAGGAACAAGACGTGCAGCTTGTTATGCACGTCGATGCTGATCTGTGGCTGCACCGCCATCATCGCAGGCCCCAGCAGGAATGTGGCGATGTAGGCTCCGCTGCGGTCATCCGTGATGCGGCAGTAGAGCTGCAAATCATCCAGCTCGCGAAACAGGATGACCTGGTAGCGGCGCTGACGCCCGGCTCCGGTGAAACCCTGCGGCACACCAAACGGCTGGTCAAACATGTTCGGCTTGGAGTCCGTGATGGTCATGCGCAGTTTATTGGACATGAAGTACTGCCCGGAGATTGGGTGCAGCACATTCGCAAGAATGGTGAAGGTTCCCAGGCTGGACGTGGAATAGCCGCCGGAAATTTCCACCGTGTGCTTGGTCGTGCCACCTGCCGGCAGGGTGATGGGCTCCTCCGAACTGATCCCCACAGGGGCCAGCCGCTGCCCAGTGGACTGGGTGATCTCAAACTGCAGCCAGTCGGGTGCGCCATGGCCGCCCACGATCACATCCGCACCGGAACGGTTGGTGACAGTCACCACCGCCACCACTGGCTCGCCCGTGAGGAATTGATTTTTCAGCAGGGTCAGATTCGTGACGTATTGAGCACGGGCCTGGCCGCAGCACAGGCAGAGGATCAGGAGCAGGAGGAGGCGGTTCATAAGCTTCAAGATTTGGGTTTGGCTGGCGGTGCAGTGCTGGCAGCGGGGGCGGTGCTGCTGGCGGTGCGGAAGCCGCGCGCGAGTGTAGCCTCATTCGCGGATTCAGGAAAGCGTCTGTCGGTGAGCAGCTGGTCGTTGCTCTTCAGGCCGAAGTGCCCGCCACGCACCACGGGCACCTTGATGTCGATGTAGTCCGGGTGCGAGGGCCATTCGCCGGACTGCGTTTCGCCCGCAGTCCATTCGCTCACGTTCCCGGCCATGTCACACACACCGTAGGGGCTGACGTCCTGCGTGACGCGTGTGATCGGCGCCCAGAGATTGTACCCGTCGATCTTGCCACCTTTGCCTTTCGGCGACGCATCGTAATCATCGCCCAGGTTGGCCGCCTTGCTGTTGGGCTTGTTGCCCCAGGGGTAGATCCAGCCGTGCTCACCACGGGCGGATTTTTCCCACTCCTGCTCCGTTGGCAGGCGCTGGCCGTTCCATTTGGCAAAGGCATACGCATCCCACCAGTCCACCTGGGACACCGGTGTGTTGAGCGTGATGCTCTCACCGTTGAACGTGGTGCCCGCTTTGGCGGCGGCATAATACTGGCCCCACTTCACAGGCTCATGGCTCGTTTTGGTCTTCGGTTGCAGGGAATGATCAAAGGCTGTCGTCGGCGCTTTTTTCAGTGCCTTCAGAAAGTCCGCATACTGGCCGATGGTGACCTCATTCTTGCTGATCCAAAATTCCGGCAGATTGATCTTCTCATTCTTTTGATAAATGAATGTGCCGGCTGGGATCTTCACCATCTCGATGGGAAGCGCCGAAGCATTGGCAGTTGGCAGGGTGTTGCTGCTGTTCATCAAGGCGCCGAGGCCTGCGACCACCGCCAGAATGAGGACGATCATCACCCAGACCCACCAGGGTTTGTTGCCGTTGACGTTTACCGGCAGCGTCTCCGCCTCGATCTTGCGCACGATGCTGCGCTCACGCATGTCGTCACGCACATCATCGAGCGCGTTCAGCAGTCCGTTCCAGTCGTGGTTGGCATCGGCCAGCGATTGCAGCAGTCCACGGGACTTGCCCTCTGCGGCGATGGGGCGCATCAGGTCCAGAAAAGCCTTCACATCCGCCTGCGGATCGCGCTTTTTGGCCACGGACGGGCGGAAGAAATTCACGATGCTCGCCTGATGGTCCGCATCAATGTAGATGTCTCGCGGCGAGATGCTGCGATGATGGTAACCACGCTCCGTGGCAAACTGCATGGCCTCCGCCACTCCGAACAAAACCTCCGCAAGGCGGCGCTCGGTCAGCATCTCATCCGTCAGCTCGATCTCCGACAAACTGCGGCCGCGCGGCAGTTCGCGCGTGTAAAACAACCAGCCGTTCGTCTCACCCGCCTCATACAGCGGGGCGATGCGTGGATGCATCAGCGAGGCCTTCACCCGCTCACGTTCCTTGAACTTCGCCACCACATCCGGCTGCTTCAGAAACTCCGGCTTCAGCAGCACCAAGGCCACCGGTCGTTGCACGGTGATCTGCAGCGCGCGGTAGGTTTCAGACTCCCGTTCAATGTAGAGCCGCTCCAGCACCTGGTAGTTTCCCAGCACGGTGCCAGGCACCATGACCGGTGGCGGTTCGTTGGACTCCACCGGCAGCGTCAGCAGCGCTCGCACACGATCCAGCAGCTTCTCCGGTGTGTAAGGTGCATCCTTGAGCACCAGGCCGTCGGCGATCTGGTCTTCAAATCCGGTCAGGTCGTAGCGGGTCGTGAAAAGAACCCGTGTTTGCGGAAATCGTGCGCGCACCGTGTCGCGCAGCGCAAAGCCGGTTTCCTGCGTTTGAAAAATCGCCTCGGTCACGAGGATGTCGAGTGAGTCGGCTTTCGCCACCCACGCAGCCGCCTGGGACGGGCTGGCAAAATCAACCACGGTGTACCCAGGGAGGTTGTCCCTGAGCCAGATGGTTCGGGTGCCGCGCAGTGCGGCATTGGAATCAACAAACAAAAGAGTCATGCGGGCATGTCAGTGGCGATCATTTTCCCATCGGCGGGAGCAGCGGATTCACACCCGCAGGAGCAGCGCCAGGTGTGGTTCCGAACTCCAGGAGATCGCGGGGCTCGGCAGCCACATCCTGGAGTTTGTTGTTGTAGTAGAGCCGGAGCATGTACCCGTAGTACGAACGGCGTCCATGCTGCTGGATTTCGGCGGGGGAAAGGGCGGGCAGGTGATAAACGACGTCCAGCAGCTCCTCGCCGGTGCCGTTCCAGTCCACAGGCGCGGACTGCCAGGATTCGACCGGTTCAGGGGCGATGGTCTGCGCCACTGTTTGGTTGTTCACTCGGTCAAAAAAGAACACCTCAAGATTCAGCTCCTGCGAATTGATCGGACGGTTGCCCGCACGGGAGATGGGGACATGCAGCACGTAGCGTTCGCCGGAGGGGACCTGGAAATCACGGATCGCCTGGCAGGCGCCGAGGCGCAGAAACTTTTCACCGTCCGCACCGGAGGCAGCCGATAATGCAGGTGCCGACACCGCTGCCGAACCCGCGCCCAGCCTTCGTGAGGCAAGTTCAAAATAACTGCCCGCCTTCGTGGCTCCGAGAAGCTGAATGCGCCGCCATGCGTCCGTCGCCTTGGCCGTGATCCCCATCTGTTCGTAGGTCTGCGCCATCTCGGCAATGATGGCCGGATGATCCGGCGTCAGTTCATCCGCCTTGCGCAGCAGTTCCAAAGTGCCCTGCATGTCGCTCAGGCCGCGGAGCTCCTTGGCCGCCGTGATGACGTAGTTCACATCCCGCAGCAGTGCCGTGGCGGCATCGGGTTTGGAGTTGGGTCCAGTCGGTGCTGTCGTCTTGAATCCTGCAGCCTGCGTGCCAGACACTGACGGAGGCGCGGAAGTCAGAGAAGTCCCAGGCATGGCAGGAGCAGGTGCAAAAGTCTGAGAGGTCCCGGGCAGGGCAGGAGCTGGGGCCGCAGGAATAACCGGCGTCGCGGCGGTGGGCGGAGCCTGGGGGATGTACGCTGGGGCGGGCATGGGTGCCGCAGCTCCGATTTTGTCGAAGGAACCGATGGGTGGCGGAGCATTCGACACAGGGGGCGCGGCGGGTGGTGCTGGCATCAAAGACCCCGGCAGGGGGGGGGCAGTGACGGCACTCGGTGGCATGGCGATCTGGCCGATCTCCGGCACCATGCTAGGCACAGGCGCTGGCAGAGTCGGCGCGGCTGCCATCGGGCTCTGTTCCGCAGCAGGAGAAGGGTGGGCTGTGAGCAGTTTGAACGCCAGGCTGAGCTGCACCACCGCCAGCACGCATAGCGTCCCCATCGCAACCGCAGTAGAACGATCACGCTCGGAAGACAGAATGGTAGATGGAGGAGTCACAAGTTGCTGAAAAAGACGCTCATGGTACGATTTAGGCCTCCTAGTGTCAATGTTTCAGGGTTCTTCGTTCAAAATGCCGGAAGGTCACTCCCTGCCGCTGTTTTCTCATGCCATTGAAACGTCACCGCACTACCGGCCGTGTGCATTTTCCTTCACTCCCGCCGAAATCGCGGCGCAACTGTGCCACCGCGAGGGCTTGGTATGGATGGATTCGTCTCTGGCGGCACCCGGCGCGGTCTCCGTTCTTACCGCCGAGCCTGTCGCCCTATTGCGGGGCCACATCGACCGGGACTGGGAAAAAGTACGTACTGCGTTGCGCATTCCCCGGGCCTCGGCCGGCGGTTTGTACGGCTGGGTCGGCTACGACGGCCATTTTGTCTTCGGTATTTACCCGCACGGCCTTGTTTATCATCATGACACCGCAAAATGGTTCGAATTCGGCGATTTTAAGTGGCAGCCCTCCCCCTGCCAGCCTGCCGCCGCCCCACGCCTTCATTTCACACCCGGCGTCCGCAGCGCAGACTTCATTCACAGTGTCGAGCGTGCCCAGAGCTACATCGCCGCCGGGGACATCTACCAGGTAAACCTTTCCTACCCCTGGCAGGCAGCCTGGCCGCAGGAAGCCGATGCACTGGCTCTCTATTTAAAACTGCGCGCCGTTTCCCCCGCGCCGCACGCCGCCTTCATGCAGCTGGCCGGGACCACCGTCCTCTCCGCCTCCCCCGAGCTCTTCCTCCGCATGCAGGGCTCCCGCATCGCCACACGGCCCATCAAAGGTACACGTCCTCGCTTCGCCGCTGACCCCGAACGTGACGCCGCCGCCGTGCGCGAGCTCACCACCTCGCCCAAAGAGCGTGCCGAACTCCTCATGATCACCGACCTCGAACGCAACGACCTCGGCCAGGTCTGCGAATTCGGCAGCGTCGCCGTCCCGGAACTGTGGCGCGTAGAAAGCTTCGCTCAGGTCTTCCACCTCGTCTCCACCGTCACCGGCATCTTGCGCCCGCATGTCGATCACGTCGATGCCTTCCGCGCCTGCTTCCCCGGCGGCAGCATCACCGGCGCACCCAAAAAACGCGCCAGCGAAATCATCGCCGAACTCGAACCCCACGCCCGCGGCCTCTACACCGGCGCCATCGGCTGGTTCGGCTTTGATGGCCGCAGCCAGTGGAACATCGCCATCCGCACCGCCGTGCAGAAAGACGATCAAATCACCTTCCACGTCGGCTCCGGCATCGTCGCCGACTCCATCCCCCAGCACGAGTACGAAGAAACCCTCCACAAAGCGGCGGGTATTCTGGCTGCAGCGGGGTGAGGCATGCGGCGCTTGCGGTTCAAGGCATTGAGTGGCAAAATCACCCTCATGACCGCGACGCTCACCATTGACGAAGCCGGGCAGATCAATCTGCCGGAATCCCTGCGGCGCGTCTTCGGCGTCGAACCTGGTCAGCGCCTGCGGGCGGAGGTCACCGAGGATAGAATCGAAATCGTGAAGGATGTTCCGGTGGTGACTGCGGGGGAGATGGAAAATGGAGTTCTCGTGCTGCCCAGGCTTGGCATCAAGCTGGACGCCGGTGCCGCTGTTCGTGCTGAGCGTGACGACCAGGCCACCCGTGCATTGCGGCGATGAGTTTCCTGCTGGACAGTTCGGTGTTGATTGCAGCACTTGCACCCGACGAAATCAGGCATGCGGAATGCCTGGCGCTGCTGATGAAAGGTGAGGGAGTGATTTGTGTGCATGCGTTGCTCGAGACGTTTTCAACGCTTACGGGCGGCAAGCTCGGCATGAAAGTGGATGCTGACTTGGCGGCGCAACTGCTCAGCCAGACGATCATGCCTCGTGTTCGTCTTGTCGAACTCAGTGCGGAGGAACTGCTGAATGCGCTCCAGGTGGCGAGAAAACACGGTGTGCGCGGCGGAGCTGTTTACGACTACGTGCACCTCGTCTCGGCGCGAAAAGCCGCTGCCGATGTTCTCTACACGATCAACCTCACCGATTTTCAAGCTCTCCGCCGCACAGGAGATCCTGAGATTAGGCTTCCTTGATAAGCATTCACTTCCAAGGCGTATGTTCATCCCTCATGAAGCGCCTCACCTTTCTCGCCCTTGCCCTTGGCATTCTTTTCGCCCCGCTGATCCACGCCGCCGATGACAGCCGGGTCTACGAATTGCGCATCTACACCTGCAACGAAGGGAAGCTTGATGCCCTGCTGGCCCGCTTCCGCGATCACACCTGCAAGCTCTTTGAAAAGCACGGCATGAAAAACATCGGCTACTGGGTGCCGGTGGATGAAGAGAACGGCTCTGAAACCACCCTCATCTACGTGCTCGAACACAAGAGCCGCGAAGCCGCCAAGGAAAGCTTCAAGGCCTTTGGCGCTGATCCCGAATGGCAGGCCGCCCGCAAGGCCAGCGAAGAGGGGGGCAAGATCCTCGCCAAAGCACCGGAGTCGATCTTCATGAAACCGACGGATTTTTCACCGTCGCTGACCATTGCCAAAGGCAGCAAGCCCCGCGTGTTCGAAATGCGCACCTACACCACGCCGGAAGGAAAGCTCGACGCCTTGCTCGCCCGTTTTCGTGATCACACCGTGAAGCTCTTCACCAAGCACGGCATGACCAATCTCGCCTACTGGACCCCGACGGATGCGGACAAAGGTGCTGCCAACAAGCTGATCTACATCCTCGCCCATGACAGCAAGGAAGCCGGGCTCGCCTCCTTCACCTCATTCCGTGCTGATCCCGATTGGGTGAAAGCCAAAGCTGCCAGCGAGGAAGCCAACGGCGGCCCGCTGACCATCCAGCCCCAGGCCGAAGGCGTGAAGAGCATCTACATGAAGGCCACGGACTTCTCACCCATCCAGTAAGACCATGCGCACGCTCTGCCTCATCCTCCTCGCCACCTCCCTCCACGCCGCCACCCCCACCTTCGACTGGGTTGCCGCAGGTGGTGGAGCCAAAAGTGACAAGACCCGCGCGGTCACCTTTGACCGTGAAGGCAACGTCTTCCTCGCCGGTGAGGCGACCGATGACGGTACCTTTGGCGACCAAAAACGCACCGGACTCGGCGGCATGGATTTCTTCCTCGCCAAAGTCTCCCCGGAGGGAAAGTTCCTCTGGGTCCGCAGTCTAGGCGGCAGCCTGGTGGACCGCGGCTATGGCGTGGCCACCGATTCGGCGGGGAATGCCTACGTCACCGGTCACTACCAAAGCACCGATGCCCAGGCCAACGGCCAGACCCTCCCGAATTCGGGTGATTATGACATCTTCATTGCGAAATACGACACAAGCGGAACACTGCTTTGGATCAAAACGGCCGGCGGCAAAGGCTACGATTACGGCCACGGAATCGTGGTCGATTCCAAGGGCGACATCGTCGTGACGGGTGCCATCGCAGGCGAAGCCAAGTTCGGCGACGTCACCGTGAATGCCGGCAGCACCACCCGCCCCATCTTCTGCGCCAAGTATGACTCCGATGGCAAACTGAAGTGGGTGAAGGCAACCGGTGGCAAATTCTCCGGCAGCGGCCACGGCCTTGGTGTCGATGCCAACGACTCTATCTATATAGGAGGCAGCGGCGGCGGCACAGGCACGATGGATGCAGTGACCTTGGATGCCAAATCCCAGGCTGGAATCGTGCTGAAACTCACTTCCTCAGGCGAAGGCGTCTGGGCAGCCACCCTCCCGGGCGTACCCAGCGCAGGCTTCCATGAAATCGCAGTCGATGCTAAAGGACGCACCTGGTGTGCAGGCATGTTCAAAGGCGTTCTCAATGGTGGCCCCGTGCACACCACCGGGGACAAAGACAACGATGGTGTGCTCGCGCACTATAGCCCCGAGGGCAAACTGGTATGGAGCCATGTTCTCCAAGGTCCGGCCACCGACTACTGCCTCGGTGTCGCCACGGACAACACGGGGCGTTGCTTCGTGACAGGCGAGTTTTCCGAAACTGCCACCTTCGCTGATCAGACTCTCAAAACCCAAGGTGCCACGGACATCTTTACAGCTGCTTTTGATGCCAAAGGCGGCCTCGAATGGCTCGTCCAAAGCGGTGGAATCAAGGGGGACAACGCCTACTGCATGGCCTGGCACCCCTCCGGCAGGCTAATTATTTCAGGGTCTTGTGTCGCACCTGCGACATTCGGTGGCCAGACCATGGCGTCGCCCGGCGGGGCCGAGGCTTACGGGGCAGTTCTTCGTTTAAAGTGACGTTGTGGCTCTAAATCGGGCCTTAGGGTCGTCCTAAGCTAGGTATTTGGCCTGTCCCGGCTACAAACCAGCGCGTTGACAGGGGTGTCGAACTCGTCACCATGCGCGCCCCTCCGACCGGGCCCCCCATCTGGTCGAGCGTGACCCAACAACCAACCGACAGATTGAATCCAACCACCCTCCTGTGCCTCGCTGCTATGTGCGTCTCCGCTGCCGCGGAAGAAGTTAAAAGCTCAACCACAACCCCAGCTGGCACTCCAGGCCAGGTCATTGCAGGCGTCAAGACAACCGCCTACACTCACGACGAAAGCGACCATATCGAATACGGTGCCCGCACCGCAGCCGGTACCCCGCTCAAGCACGGTCAGATCCGCAGTGCTGCTGCAGACTGGTCCATCTATCCGGTGGGCACGGTGTTCCAGATTCAGGGAGATCCCTCGATCTACGTCGTCGATGACTACGGTTCCGCCCTCGTGGGCACGAAGACCATCGATCTCTACAAGCCGACGTTCGGCATGATGAACAACTGGGGCACGCGCCACGTGACCATTCGCGTCCTCAAGTGGGGCTCGTTCATCAGAAGCCTCACCATTTTGAAGCCACGGGCCTACAAAGCCTGGCATGTGCGCGAAATGGTCGCCCGGATCGAATCCCGTCCGGCTTAAGCCAGGACGCTTTCCGGGACACGAGCTACAATACGCCCTTCGGGATCACGCACGACGATTTTGCCGTGGATGATCTCGGGGGGATTGCTGATGCCCTTCACGTAGTCTGCAGCCAGATCCTTGCTGCAGCCAAGTGACTGGCGGATGCGGACGGCGAGTGTTTCAGGGTCAATGTCAGTCATGGGTCTTCGACTTTAAGCCACCTTGGCGGCAAAGTCGTGGCAAGAATCATCGCGCTGGCGGAAAAGACTGCGCATGTTTTTCGCTCGCCACTGCGGGGCATGACTTCCTATGATCGGCCGAATTTCATGGAAACCCCGCTCTCGCCCCTCGATTTCGCCCGCCGTGCCCGCCGACTTTATGCTGACCGCGAAGCCGTGGTGGATGGAGAACGCCGTTTCACCTATCGTGAATTCTTTGAGCGCTGCGACCGCTGGTCGGCTGCGCTGCAGCAGCTTGGGGTGAAGCCCGGCGAACGCGTGGCCACCATTGCGCCTAACACGCACTCTCATCTGGAAGCGTTTTACGCCATCCCTCAGATCGGAGCCGTCATCGTTCCGATTAATTTCCGCCTCACCGCCGCCGACTTCGCCTACATCCTGAAGCACAGCGGTGCCCGAGTCGTCTGTGTGCTTGCCGATTACCTTGACGCGGTGGATTCGATCCGCGATCAAGTGCCCGGGGTGGAGCATTTTGTGGCCTTCACGGGCAGCAGGCCCGGCTGGACCGACTACGAAGTCACGCTCGCAGCCTCTCCGCCCGATTTCGTTGCCGCCGAAATCTCCGAGACGGAGATGATCGCGCTGAACTACACCAGCGGGACCACGGCGAATCCGAAAGGCGTCATGGTTTCGCACCGCAACACGGCCTTCAACATCATGGGCCACCTGATGCATACCCATATCACCAGCGCGGACCGCTACCTGTGGGTGCTGCCCATGTTTCATGCCAATGGCTGGACCTTTGTCTGGACCGTTACCGCCGTGGGTGGCCGTCATGTCTGCCTGCCGAAGGCGGACCCACGGCTCATTTTCGAAGCGATCTCACGGGAGGGAGTCACTCTGCTGTGCGCTGCTCCGACCGTGCTCATCGGCATGGCCAATGCGCCGGAAGAGCTCCGCAAGAACGCACCGCGTGGTGTCCGCGTCATCACTGCCGGTGCTCCGCCTGCTGCCGCCACCATTGAGCGCATGGAAGGCGAGCTCGGCTGGGACATCACTCATGTGTATGGTCTCACGGAGGTTTCGCCCATCGTCACCATCAGTGAGACGCGCCCCGAGCACGCACAGCTCACCCCGCAGGCTCGTGCTGTCATCAAGGCCCGGCAGGGGGTGGAATACCTCGCGAATGCGGAGGTCCGCGTGGTCGATGATGATGGCCAGGAGGTCGCTAAGGACGGTGCGGCCATGGGTGAAATCATCATTCGCGGCAATGCCGTGATGAAGGGGTATTATAATGACCCCGCTGCCACGGCCATCCGCGACGGGTGGTTTTATAGCGGAGACGCCGCTGTGGTGCATCCGGACGGCTACATCGAAATCCGCGACCGCTGGAAGGACATCATCATCAGCGGAGGTGAGAATATTTCATCTGTTGAGGTGGAGGGCGTGCTCTTGCGCCATCCTGCCGTGCAGGAGTCTGCCGTCGTCGGCTTGCCGCATGAAAAATGGGGGGAAACACCGCAGGCTTTTATTGTGCTCAAACCCGGTGCCAGCACCACGCCCGAGGAGCTGCGTCTGTTTTGCCGCGAGCATCTGGCGCACTTCAAGGTGCCGCATGGATTTGAGTTTATTGCTGAGCTGCCGAAGACCGCGACGGGGAAGATTCAGAAGTATGTGCTGCGTGGCGGGCGGGCGAATATTGCTGCGCAGTAGAGGAGGATAGGCCTCCGGCCTGACCACGGCTTGAGGCGTCTCGCCTTAGTTTTTGAATCAAAGGCGGGACGCCTCGATCCGCCGACAGGCCGGAGGCCTATCCTCCGCAGCCGTCATTGACCCGCAAGCTTGCCGTCTTCCACGTGCACGGTGCCGCCGCGTACTTCGATCTTCTCGCGCGCCTGCTCCACCGGCACATGGCGTGGGGTGTTGGCCGCCGCTCCTTGCGGACGTGCCCAGCGGATGCCGTTGGCAATGACACGCTGCACGTCCGGCAGGTGGTAGATGGGATACACTTCGTGGCCGGGGCTGAAGTAAAAGATGCGACCGCTGCCGCGAGTCCATGTGGCGCCGCTGCGCATCACCTCGCCGCCTTGGAACCAGGAGACGAAGATCAACTCGTCCGGTGTGGGGATGCCGAAGGGCTCGCCATACATTTCTGATTGCTCGATCTCGATGCAGTCGCCAATGCCGGCGGCGATGGGGTGGCCGGGATTGATTTTCCACACACGCTCGCGCTCGCCCGCTTCGCGCCAGCACAGGGCGCAGCTGGTGCCCATGAGGCGTTTGAAGACTTTGGAGAAATGCCCGGAGTGCAGAACGATCAGCCCCATTCCTGCGAGCACCCGTTCTTGCACGCGGGTGACGAGCTCATCGCTCACCTGATCATGCGCCGCATGGCCCCACCACAGCAGCACGTCGGTTTGATCCAGCACTACCGGGGGCAGACCCTGATCCGGTTCATCCAGCGTGGCGGTGTGCACGTTGAAATCGCCATGCTTGGACAGCGACTCCGCCAGCGCCCCGTGAATGCCGTTCGGATAAATGGCTGCCACGGTGGGATTCTGCCGTTCGTGGACAAATTCGTTCCAGATGGTGACGCGGATGAGGGGATTGTGCATGGATGATGACTCTGAAATTACGTCGGGTTACGGCTTCTTCGCGAACTGAAAACTCAACGTCTTAGCTCCTTAGGACCTTCTTGCGAAGATGAATGATCGTGGCTTTCCAATGTATCGATTTCCATTGCCTCCTGATCGGTGGCCGGTTCCCGCCATGTAAATCTACCTCGTAAAGTGTAGCACAGACACGGAAAGCCGATGATCACCAGGCCGCACAAGGCATTCCATGGTGTTGCGCTGCTTCTTGGTCCTCCAATCTCGATTGGCTTTGGATGAATCAGCCACGTGTCCAGCAAATACCAAGAGTATGCGCTGAATACGGACAACATGACGAATCTCCCGGCCCACCAGAAACGCGGTCCGTTTAGCAATGCAAGAAAGAGGCAGGAGGCAATCAGGCTGCAGCCCAAAAACAAAAAGCCTGTTTGAAGATCATTTGCCGAGAATCGGACATAAGCCATGAGGGCCATGAACAGAGCCAAGCAAAGCATGAGAGGACCAAGAGTCCAAAACACAAACCGGCTTCCACCAAGAAGAACGTCTCCAAACTTCTTTGCTGGCTCGTCTCGTTTCATCGGCTTGTTTTAATGCTTCACCGAGCAGCCCGGACCGACGGTCTGGAAGAAGTCGTTGCCCTTGTCATCGACGAGGATGAAGGCGGGGAAGTCTTCGACTTCGATTTTCCAGATGGCTTCCATGCCGAGTTCGGCGAACTCGACGACTTCGACTTTCTTGATGTTTTCCTTGGCGAGGATGGCGGCGGGGCCGCCGATGCTGCCGAGGTAGAAGCCGCCGTGTTTCTTGCAGGCGTCAGTGACCTGCTGGCCGCGATTACCCTTGGCGATCATGATCATGCTGCCGCCGTGGCTTTGGAAGAGATCGACGTAGCTGTCCATGCGGCCAGCGGTGGTGGGGCCGAAGCTGCCGCTGGGCATGCCGGCGGGTGTTTTCGCCGGTCCGGCGTAGTAAACGGGGTGGTTCTTGAAGTAGTCGGGGAGGGGCTTGCCGGAATCGATCAGCTCCTTGAGCTTCGCATGGGCGATGTCGCGTGCGACGATGATGGGGCCGTTGATGAGCAGGCGCGTGGTGGTGGGGTACTTGCTCAGCTCGGCGCGGATCTCGGCCATCGGACGGTTGGTATCGATGCGCACGGCGTTGGTGTCTTTGCGGTGGCGCAGCTCCTCGGGGATGTAGGGCAGGGGATGGGTTTCGAGCTTCTCGATGAAGATGCCATCCTTGGTGATCTTGCCTTTGGCCTGACGGTCGGCGGAGCAGGAGACGCCGATGCCGATGGGCAGGGAGGCGCCGTGGCGTGGCAGGCGGATGATGCGCACATCCAGGGCGAAGTATTTGCCGCCAAACTGCGCGCCGATGCCGCACTCGCGCGCGGCTTGCAGCATCTGGGCTTCGAGTTCGACATCGCGGAAGGCGCGGCCGTGTTCGTTGCCGGTGGTGGGGAGGTTGTCGTAGTACTTGGTGGAGGCCAGTTTGACGTGCTTCATCGTCGATTCAGCGGAGGTGCCGCCGATGACGAAGGTCAGGTGGTAGGGCGGGCAGGCGGCGGTGCCGAGGGAGACCATCTTGTCGCTGAGGAACTTGACGATGCTCTTCGGATTGAGCACGGCGCGGGTTTCCTGATACAGGTAGGCTTTGTTGGCCGAGCCACCGCCTTTGGCGATGAAGAGGAATTTGTACGCGTCGCCATCGGTGGCGTAGAGATCGATCTGCGCGGGGAGATTGGTGCCGGTGTTCTTTTCGTCGAACATGTTCAGCGCCGCGTTCTGGGAGTAGCGCAGGTTGTTCTCGGTGTAGGCAAGGTAGACGCCTTTGGAAAGCGCTGCTTCATCGCCACCGCCGGTCCAGACCTGCTGGCCTTTTTTGCCCATGATGATGGCGGTGCCGGTGTCCTGGCAGAAGGGCAGCAGGCCAGCGGAGGCCACGTCGGCGTTTTTGAGCATGGTCAGCGCGACCATGCGGTCGTTTTCGCTTGCCTCGGGGTCCTCGAGGATGGCGGCCACCTGCTTCAGGTGCTTGGGGCGTAGGAAGAAATTGATGTCATGAAAGGCCTGGTTGGCCAGCAGGGTGAGAGCCTCGGGATTCACGACGAGGACTTCCTTCTCGCCAAATGTCTGCACGGAGACGTGTTCCTTGGTCAGCAGACGGTATTCGGTGTCATCGGTGCCGAGTTCGAGGAGTTCCTGGTAGTGAAAGGGGGGCGTGGGCATGGGGAGGTGAATTTGAAAGGGATACGAGTTCGGGCAACGAGGGAAAGGAGCATTTTGCACGTTGTCAGGCGGTGCTGGCAGGGATAGTCTCGCCCCAATGATTTTGGAAACGATGCCCGTTGTCCAGCAGCTCAGTTCCCGGGACAAGCGGCTGCTGGCCGAGGAGCTTTGGAACGCCGCCGATGCCGAGGACGCTGAGGTGATGGACGAGGCTGCGGTGTTGCAACTGCTGGATCGGCGTCTCGCTGACCATGAGGCCACTCCTGAGGCGCTTGCCGCGTGGGAGGAGGTGAAATCACTCGTCTTCCCGAGCAAAGAAATTTAAAGTGGCGACTCAGCAAAGACTGGCTTCTTCCAAATGGGCACGCGGGTCTTGATCTCCTTCAAGTACCAGTGGCACAGCTCAAAGGACTCGGCGCTGTGCTTGGTGCGCACGCGGATGACAATGCTGGGCTGCTCTGCCGCCACGAAGCCGAGGCGGTGCTGGATGAAAACGCGGTGCAGGCCGTGGTCGCGCTGGCCGCGGTCGACGAGCTCCTGGAGCGTTTTTTCCGCCATGGGCAGGTAGGCGCTGTAGTCGATGCCGGAGATGACTTTTTCGTCCTCCATGCCGCGCACGACGCCGAGAAACTGTGCCTCGGCTCCCTCGCCCGGCTGGAAATCGGCAGGGGTGGTGGGGATGGGCTCTGCGGAAAGAATGAAGCTGGCGGGGGGCATGGAAGGAGGGGCACAGGATTACCACAGAGTTCACAGAGAGGCACAGGGATATAAATCCGAAAGTCTGTGCCCCCTGTGGTGAACCGGAGTAGTGCATGGCCGATTGCTCATAAAACTTGTCCGTTGGTGCGGGTTTCTGATAGCGTTTGAATCCTCCAACCATGAAACGCCTGCTTTTCCTTCTCCTCGCCGCCCAGCTCCATGCGGAGACCCAGATCACCTGGAAGCGCCAGCAACTGCACGGTGACTTTTATTCGGAAGGTGCCGCGATCGGCGACATCAATGGCGATGGCAAACCGGACGTGGTCGCGGGGCCGTTTTGGTGGGAGGGACCGGCGTTTGAAAAGAAGCACGCCTATTACGAGCCGAAGATTTTCAGCATCAATGGCTACTCGGACAATTTCTTCGCCTATGTGCAGGACTGCAACGCCGACCAGAAAAACGACATTCTGATCCTCGGCTTTCCCGGCAAGGAGGCGCGGCTGTACCTGAATCCGGGTACGCATGATGACAAGCCATGGCCCGTGAACATCGTGGCGGATGTGGTGGACAATGAGTCGCCGGTTTTTACCGACGTCACGGGCGATGGCAAACCGGAGATCGTGTGCAGCACGGGGGGCAAGTTTGGATGGTTCGCGCCGAACTGGGAGAAGCCGACTGAGAAGTGGCCTTTTGTGGCGGTGACGGAGGATGTGAAGGTCGCCAAATTCACCCATGGCCTCGGCGTTGGCGATGTGGATGGAGACGGACACATGGACCTGCTAGAGGCCCGTCATTGGTGGCGCTGTCCTTTTGGAAAAGGGCAGGTCAAGCCGGGACCATGGGAGCAGCACAGCTTCGCGGCGGGCATTGGCGGCGGCGCTCAGATGTTTGCGTATGACTTTGATGGTGACGGGCGCAATGACATCTTCACCAGCCTCGCGGCGCATCGCTATGGCGTGGCCGTGTTTTTGAACCGCTCGTCTGTGAGCCATCTCAGCGGTAACAATACCTACACGGGAACGACTGTGGTCGTAGGCTCAACGCTTCAGACCTCTGGTGCTCCGGCGGCGGCGCCAGCCAATCCGGGCCCCAATTGGCAGCGCGTCATGCTGGCCAGCGAGCAGCCTCAGGACAACGACTACGGCATCGTCTTCTCCCAGCCGCACGCCGCGTATCTGGCGGACATCGACGGCGACGGCATCCAGGACATCGTCACGGGGAAGCGCTACTGGGCGCACAACGGCCATGATCCCGATGAGCGCGGCCACCGTGTCATTTACTGGTATCAGACCAAGCGTGATGGGAAGGGCGGCGTGGATTTCGTCCCGCATCTGGTCGATGCCGAAAGCGGCGTGGGTGTGGATGTGCAGGTGGGCGATGTGAATGGGGACAAGCTGCCTGACATCGTGGTGGGGAACAAAGCGGGGGTGTTCATCCTCACGCAGGAGAGGAAGGACACCACGGCGGATCTGACGGCGAAGAAAATGTATGGTCCTGCGTTGAAGCCACAGAAGGAGTATGCGCATGGCACGCGCGTCAGCGGGGAGCGCCTGCGTCCCTCAGGCAGTCTTTCGCGTCCCGCGGAAGACCGTCTTAAGGCAGCCGCAAACACACCGGCTGGCGAGAGCGATAGAACGGCATCCGGCGGGACTCCGGATGCAGCACGCGAGACGCGTGCGCTCCCTCACGCGCTGGACATCATGCAACTCCCCGGCGGGTTCAAGGCGGAGCTGATCGCGGCGGAGCCGGACCTTGTGCAGCCGATTGCGTTCACGTTTGATGAACGGGGACGCATCTGGGTGGTGGAGGGAAACAGCTACCCGAAGCCACGTGAGGTGGGCGCAGGGCAGGACCGCATCAAGATTCTTGAAGACAAGGACGGCGATGGCGTGTTTGAGACGAAGAAGATTTTCTGCGAGGGGCTGAACTTGGTAAGCGGGATCGAGCTGGGTTTTGGCGGGGTGTGGGTGGGCGCGGCGCCGTATTTGATGTTCATCCCGGACAAGGATCATGATGACAGACCCGACCCCATTGAGGGCGAAATGGCGAACCAAGTTCCCGGCCTGAACTTTCCAGCCAAAATTCTCCTCGATGGCTGGGGCAGCCAGGACACGCATGAGACGCTGAACAGTTTTATTTGGGGGCCCGACGGCTGGCTGTACGGATGCCACGGCGTCTTCACGCACAGCAAGGTCGGAAAGCCGGGCACGCCGGATGATCAGCGCAAACCCATCAATGCCGGCATCTGGCGTTACCACCCCGTGCGGCATGAGTTTGAGATCTTTGCCGAGGGCACCAGCAATCCCTGGGGACTGGACTACGACCAGTACGGCGAGTTCTTCGTTACCGCCTGCGTCATCCCGCATCTCTACCACATTGTGCCAGGCGGACGTTATCAGCGGCAGGCGGGTCAGCACTTCAATCCGTACACGTATGATGACATCAAGACCATCGCCGACCATGCGCACTATGCAGGCAATCCGCGGCCTGATGTCTCGCATGATAAATCGACGGGTGCTGGCATCGTGAATGACGACACGAATGCGCTTGGTGGCGGTCATGCGCATTGCGGTCTCGCCATTTATCAGAGCAGCCTTTTTCCGCCGACATATCGGAATCAGCTTATCTTTGGCAACCTGCATGGGCATCGGCTGGTGACGAACTACACGGACCCGCATGCGAGCACCTATGTGGGCAAGCACGGCAGTGACTTCATGCGCGCCAACGACATGCACTTCATTCCCGTGACGCAGAAGGTGGGGCCGGATGGCGCGCTGTATGTCAGTGACTGGAGCGATGAGCAGATCTGCCACCGCGGCAGCAATGCGGTGGAGAACTGGGACCGGAGCAATGGACGGATTTATCGCGTGAGCTATGACGGCTGGAAACCTTGGAAGGGTGATCTGGCGAAGGAGAGTGATGAGGCGCTGGCGAAGCTCGCGGTGCAGACGGAGAACGAGTGGGAGTCGCGGATGGCGAGGAGGGTGCTGATGGAGAAAATCATAATAATTCCAAATTCTCGAAAAAAGCTCATCTCTCTACTCTCGATCTTTGAAAATAATGAGGACTCTGGATGGCATTTAAAGACTGAAACATGGCTAAAGCAGGACTGGCTGGGATCTCTGCTCATGCCAGACGTTCACCTCCAAAATCTTAATTTTGATGCCAAACATAATGAGCGCCTAGTGGCTCAGCGCCTGCGTTCTGCAGCTTCTCAGCCTGACTTTTTGAATACAGATCTTCGCGTTTTGAATGATGTAGTTCAGAAACATCCTTCCCCAATCGTTCGTCGCGAAATCGCCTCGGCGCTTCAGCGGCTGCCGCAGGATAAGCGCAAAGACCTCGCCACCGCCCTCCTAAAACACGGCGAGGACAAAGACGACCCGATGATCCCGTTGCTGATCTGGTATGGCATCGAGCCGCTTGTCGGCGCTGATCCGATGGTGGGGCTGGAGCTCGCGCGGGTGTCGAAGCTGCCGAACGTGACGGAGTTTATTTATCGCCGCCTATCTTCGGATGATGCGGGGCGGGCTTCGATGCTTTCGGAGCTGACGAAGGAGCCGGATGCGGCCAAGCGCGAGGCGACGCTGGCGATGATCCTGAGCAGTGCTCGTGGTGCGGGCAAGCTCACGATGCCACCGGACTGGGCGGCGACTGCAGCAAAGCTCAAGGCTGGCGGTTCAGGAGCCGCCAGACCGGCTAAAGCCGGGACTACGGAACAGCTGGTCACCGAACTCAGCGCGTTGTTTGGCGATGCGGAGGCGCTGCAAATGTTCCGTGAACGTCTGGCGCTTGCCAGCGCGCTGGTGAATGAGCGCGAGAAGGCGCTTGGTGTTCTCATTCAGACTGGCGATGGGGGCACGGCGAAGATTTTGCTGCAGATCCTCACGCAGGACGCTCCGGCTTCGCTGAGGAGGAAGGCGATTCAGGCGCTGGCATCGCTCAAGGATGCGGGAACGCCAAAGGTGCTTGGGGCGCTGCTGCCGAAGCTTTCTGCGAATGAACTGCCTGATGCGGTCAACACGCTCGCTTCGACGAAGGAAGGATCCAAGGAGCTGCTCAAGGCGGTGGAGGCCAAGACGGTGCCACCCACGGCGCTTTCGCCTTTCCTTGTGCGTCAGCTCACGGCCTTTGACGATGCGGAGATCAATGAGCTGATCAAATCTGCCTGGGGCGATGTGAACGCGCCGAAGGCGGATCTGGGCGAGAGGACGAAGAAGTATCGCGAACTGCTCACGCCTGCGGCTTTGGCCAAGGGGGATCTGGCGAAGGGCAAGATGCTTTTCACCATGACCTGCGGTCAGTGTCACAAGCTTTTTGGCGAAGGGCAGAACGTGGGGCCGGACATCACGGGAAGCAATCGCGCGGACTTGAACTACCTGCTCGAAAACGTGCTGGATCCGAATGCGGTGATCGGCAAGGCCTACCAGCTCAACCTCTTCACCATGAAGGATGGTCGTGTCATGAGTGGTGTCATCAAGGAGGAAAGTCCTGCGGCGGTGAAGATCGCGATGATGGGCGGGGTGGAGTTTACGCTGCCGCAGCCGGACATCGCCAAGCGTGAGGTGTCGAAGCTGAGCACGATGCCTGAAGGGTTGTTTGATGCGCTCAAACCGGAGCAGGTCATTGATCTGGTGAAGTATCTGCAAAGCGGGGCGGCCGGAGCGGCGAAAGCTGGGACGAAAGTGCCCGGAGCGATCGAAGGCGAGGGGCTCAAGGTTCTGGCGAAGACGGGTGGCAATGCCAAGCCGCAGGGCATGGGTGGCTTTGGTGGCGATTGGAGCGGGGCTTCGCAGCTCTGGTGGACAGGGGCCAAGCCGGGGCAGAAGCTGACGCTGGCGCTGCCGGTGCAGGAGAAGGGGAAATACACGCTGAAAGCGGCGCTCACCCTTGCGAAGGACTACGGCATCATTGATGTGGCGTTGGATGACACAACTGTGGCCACGGCTTGGGACGGCTACAATGGACCCAAAGTGATTCACAGCGATGAACTCGACTGGGGCACGCATGAGCTTAGCGCCGGGGAGCATCAGCTCACCCTCACGATCACTGGCAAGCATGCGGATGCGGTGCCGGGATACATGGTGGGGCTGGATTATGTGAGGTTGGAGAAGAAGTAGCCCGTGCTTGCACAGGCGGCATTTTTTGAGCACACTTGGCCGCATGAACATCAATCTCAGTCCTGCGCTGGATAGTTTTGTCACTCGCGGAGTGCGGGATGGCTTGTTTGCCAGCGCGGATGCGGCGATTGAAGAAGGGCTGCAACTTCTTGCCAGGCAAACCCAGCTTAAACAATCCTTCACCGCTGCGAGCGAGGACGAATTGCTGGGAAAACTTGATGCAGGGATTGCGTCTCTCGATGCAGGCCAGGGCATTCCAGCCTCCCAGGCTTTTGCGATGCTGCGCAATCAAAGCCATTGATTCATGGCTGAGGCGATCATTTCTCCGGAAGCGCTCCAGGACATGGGAGGCATCCGCAGTTACATCGCCATGGACAATCCAGAAGCGGCGTAGCGTGTCGTGCAGGCTTTTGAAGCCTCGGCTGCTTTATTGGCGACACAGCCGGAACTTGGGCCGTGCAAACCCCGCCTGCGTGGACTGCGTCTTTGGGTGGTCACAGAGTTTCCCACTTATCTGATGTTTTATCGTCTGCGTGAAGGGCAAGTTGAAATCGTACGTGTTCTTCATGGTGCGCGCGATTTGAAGTCACTTTTGGAATAACCACGAGACATATCCACTTCAACGCACGCATGCGGATGCGGTGCCGGGATTCGTGGTGGGGCTGGATTATGTGAGGTTGGAGAACAAGTGATCGTTCGACATAGCGGCTGACCAGCTTACGCTTCAGTTCCATGGAAGCGGTTGGCGATATTTTGTCTGCCTTGATTCAGGTTTTCTGCCTCTTGATTGAGTTCTTGGCGGAGGCGACTGTCTGGTTTCTGCAACTTCTGTTCTTTGTGGTGGAGAACATCGTCTGCGGTGTGCTCTGGCTTTGCCGCTGTTCGAAGTTTGCTGGGCTGCGGAGAATAAAGAGGCTGTCTGAAGAGACACGCTTTGTCATCCACAGCTGCCTGCATACTACTCTGGCGCTCGGCCTGGTAGGTGGGATCGTCTATTTCGCCTGGTTTCGGAAACCGGCTACGGTGCCCGAACCAGCACGGGCACCCGAACCGACGAAAATGGAAAAAACCTTGCGAGTGATCGAGAAAGCCAAACAGCTCAAAGAAACGCTCCTGCCGCCGAAACCCCAGCCATGAAGGACCTGCAATCCACGAAAGCCATGTGGCTCAAGGGCTGGCTGTTTCTGCTCATTGGGCTGATGTCAGCGGCCATCTTGCTGGTGGAGAACTGGAGCTGGCGTACGGCGCTGCTGCTGGCGCTGTGCGTGTGGGGATTCTGCCGGGCGTATTACTTCGCGTTCTACGTGATCGAGCGCTGGGTGGATCCGCAGTTCAAGTTCAGCGGGCTGGGGCATTTTCTGGCGTACCTGCTGCGGCGCCGGGACTGAGGCATGAGAAATTAGTTTGCAAGGTCGAAGCGGTTTTCATTTAATCCGGCCTGCAAAGGTATTGCCACCCACCATGAAAACGAAACTTACTTGGATTGTGCTGCTCGTCGGCAGCTTGTTTGCCCTTCAGAACCTGTTTGCTACCGCCTCCAAAAGCAATGTGGGCACGGTGGTGAAAGTGGACGGGCTCAAGTTTAAGGAGAAGGCGTCTTCGTTTGCCGGCAAGCCTCTCATCGTGGAGTTCTGGGCCACCTGGTGTCCGCCTTGCCGCGCCAGCATTCCGCATCTCAATGAAGTTTACAAAAAGTACCAGGCCAAGGGCCTCGAGATCATTGGCGTCACGAAGGAAGACCGCCCAACAGTGAGTGCATTCCTCAAAGAGGTGCCCATCAACTACCACGTGGCCTTTGATTCCAATGGCAAATTCAGCAAGCCCTTTGGCATCAAGGGCATCCCTCACGCCATGATCCTCGACAAGGAGGGCAAGGTTGTATGGGAAGGCCATCCCATGAGCCTGCCAGAAAGCGAATTGGAGACGGTCTTGAAGTAGCTGCTGCTGTGGTCACGCTTTGGCGAGTGCTTCGTCAAAGCGTGCGATCAAATCTGCCGTGTCTTCCAAGCCAGCAGACACGCGGAGGAGCCAGCGGCTGACGCCGCAGCTCTCGGCCCAGTCGAGTTCATCGTAGTGCGCGAGAAGAGTGTAGGGGCAGGCGAGGGTGAAGTTGGTGCCGAGGCTTGGGCCTTTGCAGACGCGCAGGGCGTCGAAGACCTTGGGGCTGGTCTGCTCGGGGTTTTTGAGCGTGAAGGAGAAGAGGCAGCCGTAGCCGCCGTTGTCGCGGCGGATGAATTCGTAGCCGCGTCCGCCTTCGCTGGCGGCGTGCCAGACGCGGTCCACTTTGGGGTGGCTGCGCAGATGATCGGCGAGCGCCTGCGCGTTGTGGCTCATCTTAGCGGCGCGTTGTGAGAAATCGCGGCTGTTGAGTTCCAGGGCCACGGCATCGCCGCGCCAGAGTTCGTGATCGGCATGGGCCGTCAGGAAGGCGGAGAAGGCCGCGTGATGCGGTGAGTTGCGGTTGAGAACGACGCTGCCGGCGAGGACATCGCCTACGCCGGAGAAGCTCTTGGTGAGGCTTGTTGTCACGACATCGGCCACGCGGTGGGCATTCACATGCGCGACGGTGGAGATGGTGTCGTCGATGATGATTGGTACGCCGGGTTGTGCGGCAGCACGGATCGCGAGAAGGCGTTCGAAATCGACGCAGCGGAGCAGGGGATTGCTCGGGGCTTCGCAGAAGATGCCCGCGATTGGCTCGCTTTGCAGCAAGGCGCTGAGGTCATTGTACTCGCCGTCCTTGATGAGCGGCATGAAATGAACGCCGGTGCCGAAGAACTGCTGCAGCTTCAGCACATCCACATAGGGGAAGTCGAGCTGCACGGTTTTGCGGCTGGGGAAAAGCTGTGTGAGCATGCGATGCACGGCAAAGTTTGCCGCCATGCCGGAGGGAAAGAGAAAGACGTCTTCAGGCTGCTGACCGGCCAGTTGCGCGATGCGCTCGCGGATGGTGCGGTTGGCGGCCGTGCCTTCGTCCACGCTGGCGGTGCTCTGGCGTTCGCCCAAGGCATCGCAAGCCTGGCGGGTGCTCACGCATTCACCGCAGAAGCGCCAGAACTTGCGGGCCTGCACGTAGCTGTCCGCTGGAAACACGGCGACGCCGAGGTTATGCACGGTCCATTCGAGCGCGCGGCCGGTGCCGATGAACTTCACACAGCGCTCCGCATGCACGACGCGTGGAAACACGAGGCAGCGCTCGCCGGCTGCGGCGAATTCTTTTTCCGCCGCTGCAAACAGCCGGGAGATGGCCGGCGGGCAGCAGAAGCGCGGGTAGCCGGATTTGAACTTTGAGACCACATTCTGGTCCCCTTCTTCATAACCGATCACATGTTCCCACAGCGGCAGGCACACGGACACGCCGAGGTCGTGGTCAGGGATCGCTTTGCCGAGGTCTTCGGCATTGCAGAGAGGGTGGGTGAACAGGTCGGTCATTGGGGGGGACGGCACTTTTCTTCACACCTGCGCAAGTGCAAGGGAATGCGGCGGCGCATTGTGAGAAGCGGCGGCCCTCACCAGAAAGCCAGAGGCGTGGCTTTTGAGATGACGCAGCAATCCCCAGCGCGGCAGGCTATTCGTTGATGCCCGTTGCAGTCTGGCGCTGCTGGTTTTTGTGCTCCAGTTTCTTCCGCCGGTTGAAGTCGGCCAGCTCGTTGCGGTAGCGCTTCAGGGCCATCTTTTCGTCGATATATCGATAATGCGGGCGCTCTCGGCGGGTACGTGCAAAATGAGGCAGTGCGAGGAATGCTTTCATCTGCTCGGAGGTGGGTAACCCGGCTCGCTTCTCATCGAGATATGCCTTGGATGTCTCGTCTCCAAATATCCACAGGCTAATCGGGTAGTCATTACTGGCATCGACGATGGCCAAAAACTCACTGGTGACCTGTTCAAAGACATCCTTCGTCCATCGCAATTGTTCCAGAACCAGATCGTGATGCTTGTAGAGCATCGCCACCAGATTCAGAAGATGCGTTCTCAAGGCATCGGATTCCTCGCTGCCAATCGCGTCGCGACCGAAAAAGCAGTAGTGAAACCAATACCAGCTGTCCCCGAAAACCAACGGGAAATCTCCTGCTTCAATGGACTCGTCCAAAGAGATAAATTGAGTTCCAGAGAACTCCTGGTCCATGAAGTAAAACTTCGCCATATCAGTAGGTCACTTCTTCTTCAGCGCCGCATCAATGTCCTTCCACAGGTCTTCCATGTGCTCGATGCCGACGGAAAAGCGGACGAGGCCGTCGGTGACGCCGGCGGCTTCGCGGGCGTCTTTGGGGATGGAGGCGTGGGTCATGCTGGCGGGATGGGCGACGAGGCTTTCGATGCCGCCGAGGCTTTCCGCCTGGGTGAAGAGGCGGAGGCGGCGGATGAAGGCGAGGGTGTCGGCGTAGCTGAGGCCGAAATCGGCGAGGAGCATGCCGCCGCCGGCGGTCATCTGCTTTTTGGCCAGCTTGTGCTGCGGGTGGCTCTTCAGGAAGGGGTATTTGACGCTCTTGACGCCTTTGCACCCTTCCAGACGCTGGGCCAGTTCGAGGGCGTTGGAGCAGTGGCGCTCCATGCGGATGGCCTCGGTTTTGGCACCGCGGGAGATGAGCCAGGTGTCGAAGGGGCTGGGCTGCAGGCCGATGGCTTTCTGAGCGAAGATCATCTTCTCCTGCCATTCGTCGGAATTGGTGCAGACGGCACCGCCGAGGGCATCGCTGTGGCCGTTGGTGTACTTGGTGGTGCTGAGGAGGGAAAGATCGGCACCGAGATCCAGCGGCTGCTGCAGCAGGCTGGAGGCAAAGGTGTTGTCCATGGCCACAATGCTCCCCGCTTTGTGCGCAACTTCGCTGATGGTCTTGATGTCCAAGATTTTCAGCAGCGGATTGGTGGGTGATTCCAGCCACACCAGAGCGGGCTTGAGCCGTGTGATGAGGTCGTAGTTCTCCGGATTGGCGAGGTTGGCGTATTTGATTTTGACGCCGAAACGCTTCAGCACCTTCTCGAAGATGCGATAGGTGCAGCCGTAGATCTGCTGCTCGGAGAGGATCGTGTCGCCGGTCTTGAGGGAAAACAGGATGGCGGAGATGGCGCTGAGGCCGCTGGCGAAGGCGGTGCAGTGCTTCGCATTTTCCAGGCTGGCGAGCGTGGTCTGGAGGTTGCGGAAGTTCGGATTGCCTGAGCGGGTGTAGTCAAAGCCGTTGGGATTCCCGGTCTCAAACGTGGATGTCATGTAGATCGGCGGGATCACGGCGCCGGTCTCGCTGCGGTAGTCCTGGCCCACGTGAATGGCGCGCGTTTCGAAGCGTGCGTCGGCGGGGATGGTTGGGTCGTCCTTCATGAGGTGATGTGTGACATGCAGAATTAGCTTTGCAAGGCCCCTGCGCGCATGCTTTATGAGTTAAATCTGTTCTTTCATGCCCGACTCCACTGCTCCTCGAAAATTCCGTCGCGTTCTGCTCAAACTCAGCGGTGAAGCGCTGAGAGAACCCGGCAGCCATGACAATATTTCCCCGCCCATCGTCGAAGACATGGCGGCGCAGATCAAAGCAGCGCATCAAACCGGCCTCGAAATCGCCCTCGTCGTGGGCGGTGGCAACTTCTGGCGCGGCGTGACTGCCAGCAACAAAGGCATGGAACGCGCCACGGCCGACTACATGGGCATGCTGGCCACGGTGATGAATTCGCTCGCGGTGCAAAGCATGCTGGAAGCGATGGACGTGCCGACGCGCGTTCAAAGCGCCATCAAGATGGACAATGTGGCCGAGCCCTTCATCCGCCGCAAAGCGATGCGCCATCTGGAACTGGGCCGCGTGGTCATCTTCGCCGCCGGCACGGGCAATCCGTTTTTCTCCACCGACACGACCGCTGCGCTGCGTGCCAGCGAGATCAATGCCGAGATCGTGCTCAAGGCCACGAAGGTGGATGGCATCTACGACTCCGATCCCAACAAAAACCCGAACGCCGTCAAATTCGACCGCGTCAGCTTTCATGAGTGCCTGACACGCCAGCTCAAGGTGATGGACTCGACCGCTTTCTCCCTGTGCATGGAGAACAACATGCCCATCGGTGTTTTCAGCATGAACGAACCTGACAACATCCGCCGGGCGCTCATCGGCGAATACATCGGTACGATGGTCGATGCGAAAGGCTGATCTAACTTCCAACCCGATACTGATATGGACCCTGAACTGACGATGATGGAGGCCGAAGAGGCCATGACGAAGGCGGTGGAGCATGCCATCCACGAATTTGCCACTGTGCGCACAGGCAAGGCCTCGCCGACGCTCGTGGAAAACATGGACGTGCATGTGATGAGCTACGGCAGCCACATGAAGCTGAAGCAGCTGGCCATGATCACCACACCGGATGCTCGGCTGATCCGCATCGAGCCCTTTGATTCCTCCACGCTGCAGGACATTGACCGCGCGATCCGCGAGTCACGCCTCGGCCTGAACGGCAGCATTGAAGGCAAGGTGATCCGCCTGCCGATTCCCTCTCTTTCCACGGAACGCCGCGAGCAGATGGTGAAGATGTGCAAGACCCTCGGCGAGGACGCCCGTGTGCGGGTGCGCTCCGCCCGCCGCGATGCGCTCGAAACCATCAAGAAAGGCGAGAAAGACGGCTTTATCACCGAAGATGACCTCCACCGCATGGAAAAGGAAATTCAGGTGATGACCGACAAGAAGATCGCTGAGATCGACCAGCACGTGGTGTCGAAAGAGAAAGAGATCATGACGGTTTGAGCCGAACTCGTTTCTGATGTTTCCCGCGCGCGACTACCTCGACCTCACCCACACGAAGCACGGCATCCTGTTTCCGGATGACTCGCCCGTGTGGACGGCGTTGACGCGGATTGAATCCTATCTGGACTTTCGTTTGCAGCGCGAAATCCGCGTCCAGGTGCCACCCGGGGCGTTCATTGGCGAGGATGTGTTCATTGATGAAGGCACGACCATCGAGCCCGGGGCGGTGATCAAAGGTCCGGCATGGATCGGGCGCAACTGCCAGCTCCGTGCGGGCTGCTACATCCGTGAGAATGTGATCATCGGCGACGGCTGCGTGCTCGGGAACTCCTGCGAGTTCAAGAACTGCGTGGTCTTCGACGGCTGTGAGATCCCGCATTACAACTACGTGGGCGACTCGATCCTCGGCCACAAGGCGCATCTGGGAGCTGGCGTGATCCTTTCCAATGTGCGGCTGGACCGGCTGGAGGTCACTGTGAGGACCGACACGGATGTCATTCCCACCGGCTTGCGAAAATTTGGCGCGGTTGTGGGCGACTATGCTGAGATCGGCTGCAACAGCGTGATCAGTCCCGGCAGCATCATCGGCCGCCGCAGCATCGTCTATCCGCTGTCGCATTTCAGCGGTGTGCTGGAGGCCGATCTCATGCTGAAGACGCGGCAGACGCAACAGGTGGTCAAGCGTCGGCGGTAGGAGAGAGAATGAATACAATTCGGGTCGCGGGAGTCAGATCAACATCCCACTCTTATGAAATCGTCTTTTCGCCCGCTCCTCGTCGTTTCAGCCATTTTGTCTTTGGCGAGCTGTGACAAACCCCTGCCGCCTGCGGCTACCGCACCCTTGGCGGCAGAAACAGACAACCAGCTCGCTGAGGCGCGAGATGCCTTGCAGCGTCAGGCATTGGAGATCGAAACCAAGACGGCCTTGATGGACAAGCAGCTGGCAGAGATGGCGCAGTCGCTCAAGGAGCGTGACAACGCCGAACTGCGTGACTCGTTGGACGCTCTGAAGCGGCAGAATGACGAGCTGCGTGTGCAAGCGGATGCTGCGCGGCAGCAGAGCAATGCCATCACCCAGCGCATCGTCGTCACGCCCCAGCCAAATGTGGTGCCGCAGCCCATGGCGCTGCCCGATTACTCGTTGTTCTATGACCGTCTGGCGCCTTTTGGCCGCTGGTTTGAGGTGAATGGCTACGGTTACTGCTGGCGGCCCACCATCACCGTGGCGGGCTGGCGTCCCTATGTGGATGGCTGCTGGGTCTGGTCATCGCTTGGCTGGGCCTGGCAGTCGAACGAGCCCTTTGGCTGGGCTACCTATCACTACGGGCGCTGGGTGAATCTGGCACGCTACGGCTGGATCTGGGTGCCGGGCAGCGAGTGGGCTCCGGCGTGGGTCGCGTGGCGTCAAAGCCGGGATTGCGTGGGCTGGGCGCCACTGCCGCCGGAGACAGGCGTGTTCAGCGGTGCGTATCGCGACTGTGACTCACGCTACGGCCTCGGCCCCACCAGCTACACCTTCATCAACACGACCCAGTTTGTGAGCCCGACCTACATCAACATCTATGCGCCCGTGACGCGGCAGACCACGATCTTCCAGCACAGCGTGAACGTGACGCAGATCGTGCCCAGCCACAGCCAGCGGCATGCGTTTGTCCATCAAGGAGGACCACCCCGCTCCCAGATGGAGCAGGCCTGTGGCCGGCCGGTGCCCCAGCGGCAGGTGCAAACCATGCACGCCGACCAGATGCCGACGCGCCCGCAGCATCATGGGCGGAGAGACGCGGATGCTCCTGTGGCCATGGTGGAACTTCCCGCCGTGGCTCCCGGTGGCCACATGAGGCGCCCCGAAATCAAAGAGCACATCCAAAAGCCGGTTTTGATGGGTGGATTTGAAGGCGTGCCGCAGCAGGCTGCCAGGGAGATTCGCGAGAACATCGCCCAAGAGAAAGAAACGGCCGTGGTGCAACAACAACCGCCACCGATGCGCGGGCACATGCAGCATGGCCCTGGCCGGCGTCCGGCCGGGCCACCGACGGTCGTCAATGCACCGCCCGCAGTGCCAGGTGCTATTCTGCCGGAAACCGTGAGGCCTGCCAGCCCTTCTGAACCCCCTGCTGTGGCTCCAGCTACAGCTCCAGTGGCGACGGTGCAACAGCAGCCGGGGCAGGGAAGCATGCCACAAGGATCTCGTCGGCATTCGCCTGAAGGACGGCCTGCGACGAACTTGCCAGCCCAGGAAACCGTGCGCCCCGCTGTGGCTGTAGAACCTGGCGCAGACGCGACGAGAGAGCCTCGGCGGCATGGCCAGCCCGGGATGGGGGCACCACAGGCACCGAATGTGTCGCCTGAGAGCAAGGTGGTGGAGAACAGCCCTCCTGCTGCCGCATCATCCACACCCGCCGTGATGCCTGCTGTGGTGGAGAACAAGGCCCCGGAGCCTTCGGCTGCTCCAGTGGTGCCTGTTGTTGAGCCAGAACGGACCGCTGCACCAGCCGTCATGCCGCAGCCGCCTGCCGAACCCAGTGTTTCGCCGCAACCCGTGGCCGCCGAGGTGGAAAGAACGCGAATGCATGCTGGCCGGGAACAGGCCCAAGCCGCCGCCATGGAGCAGCGCCAGCAGCAGGAGATGCAAGACCGTGCCATGGCAGAGAAAAGGGCGGCTGAACAAGCCGCCGCGAATGCCGAAGCGGAAAAGAGCCGCATGCAGGCCGCCGCTGCGCAGCAGGAGGCGCAGGCGGCCCAGCAGCAGCGCATGGCTGCCGACCAAGCCGCCGAGACTGAAAAAGCACGCCAGCAGGCCGCTGCGACCGCAGCCCAGCAACAGCAGGAGATGGCGGCCCAGCAGCAGCGTGCCACGGCTGAACGCATGGCTTCCGAACAAGCCGCCGCCGCAGAAGCAGAACGGGTTCGTCAGCAGACTGAAGCCGCAGCCATGCAGCAGCGCCAGCAGGAGGAAGCCACCCGCCGTGCCGCTGAAGAGCAGCAAATGAAGGCGCAGCAGGAAACCGAACGCCGCACTCAAGAAATGGCCGCCCAGCGCCAGGCTGAAGAGCAGGCCCGTCGTCAGCAGGAGGCTGAAATGCAGCGTGCGCAGGAGCAGGCCCGCCGTGCGGCTGAAGAACAGCAGATGCGCGCCCAGCAGGAGGCGGCTCAGAGAGCCCAAGAAATGGCCCAGCGTCAGGCGGAAGAGCAGGCCCGGCGTGCCCAGGAGATGGCTCAGCGCCAAGCAGAGGAGCAGGCGCGTCGTGCTCAGGAAGAAGCCCAGCGTGCTGCCGCAGAGGCCGCGCAGAGGGCTGCTGCCGAAGCTGCGCAGCGTGCCGCCGCTGAAGCCGCCCGCAATCAGCCGCAGCCTGCTCCCGGATCTTGAGCCGACGCGATGATTCGCCCTGCCCGTCACAGTTCCTGATTGTCATGCGGCAGGCTGGCGCGGTAGAATTTTGGAATGCGCTGGCTGCTGCCCCTTTTCCTAATCGGCGGTTCGTGGGCAGTGCATGCGGATGAGGTCATCCGGGTCACCTGGAAGACCACGCACGCAGCAGCACCGCCGCAGTTCAGTCGTCCGACGGCGGATTTCCTGCCGATGTTCCGGCTGGCGCTGACCACGCTGCCAGAGTCTGTGATCGTCGCCCTGGCTCTGTCACAACCCGCGATGCTTGGACTGACGCCTGCGCAGGCGGGCATGATGCGGCCTTTGGTGGCGGAGTGTTATGCGTTGATCGCCAAATCACCGGCCTACTCCGGTGTGGCTTCGGCGCTGCCGTATTGTTTTGCGGAAAAACGTCCGCAGGAAGGGCTGGCGCTGGTGCACATGCCCACGGGGGCGGATGCGCGGACTCCAATGCTGCTGTTTCTGCACGGTTATGGCGGCAGTTTCCTGTGGTATCAGCATTTGCTGGCCGAGCATTTTGGCAATCACATCATTGTCTGTCCCGCTCATGGCATCAACACCTCAACCATTACCAGCGAGTATGTGCAGGAGTGCGTGCAGGCCGTGGGCTTGCGTCTGGGACGACCCGTGCTGAAGCCGGTTTTGATGGGGCTGTCAGCAGGCGGGTTCGGTGCCTGTGATTTGTACACGAAGCACCCGGAACGCTTTGACCGCCTGATCTGCCTGGCTGCGTATCCTCCCGAGGACCTGCTGCTGAAATTTCCGCGGGAGGCGAGGGCTGGATTCATTGCAGGTGGAAACGAGTACTTCGTGAAGTCGGGAGATTTCGCCCGACGCATCGCGCAGGTGAGGCAGCTCGCACCTGTCACGCAGGCATTCACCGTTCCGGAGGCGGATCACTTTTTCCTGCTCAGCCATACGACGCTGACGATGGCCAAGCTGCGCGAGTGGATGCCCCGGCCCTGATTCACACCCGCAGCATATCCTTCACCACCTGCCAGTAGAGGAAGATGCAGCCGCGCCAGGAATAGCGGAATTCGCCGTTGCCGGTGGGCTCGATGACGCCTGCGGTGATGTTGTGGTCAATGAGCACGCTCATGTCGCGCTCGATGTAGGCGTGGAGATACTCAGTGTCCTGCAGCGCCAGGTCTTCGGAGCGGATGCCTTCGCGGTGGAGGAAGTCTTCATGGCGCTCCAGCAGGTCAGAGAACGAGCCCGCATGGGTGAAGCGGTTCAGGCGCTGCTTGGGGGAGTGCTTCATCGTGGCGGCGAAGGGGTAATTCGTCGTGGTGAAGGTGACTCCACTGGTGGTGCGTGAAGTGAGGCTGACGTAGGAAAAGCCAAACTCCCCCTGCTGCGCCAGCGCAATGGCGGCCTGCATGCGTTTTTCCGCGTGGTAGAAGAGCCGCATGAAGTAGTCCGTCTGGCTGAACTTCCAGCCGGTGTCACCGACTTCGGTGAATCCGGCATCATCCGCCTCGCTGCTGAGCTCGGAGAGCTCAGGGAAGACTTCGCGGGAAGGGGGGAAGCGGTGCTTGACCTCGCTTTTGATAGGGAAGCGCAGCCGCCGAACGCGGAAGACGATTTCCATCCACGGCAGCATGAACCAGGCACCGACAAAGATGGCGCCGCCGATGTGCGAGTAGGTCAGGTAGTAGCCGCTGAGATAGGAGGCGCCCAGCAAAGCCAGCCAGCCCAGCTTCTGGATGAAGCGGTTGTTGAAGGAGCGGCAGGCGATGGCAAAAACGATGACTGCCGCAACATACAGAATCTGCTGGAGTGAGGTTTCCATGGGGCCGCTGATTTTGAAGCGAAGGTGAAACTAAAGGATGAGGTGAGACAAAGCAACCCTGCATCCGTTCGTCTTAACCGCCTGAAAACGAAGAGGCCGGACGCACTCCCGATGCATCCGGCCTCCCACTCAACCTTAACCAAAAAATGAGCGCTTAGAAATTGACCTGGGCCTGCACGCCGAGGTAGTCGTAATTCACGTTGCTGTAAGGAGCCACGTTGGTGTTGGTGCGCATGCCGTGCATGAACATGGCCGTGAGTTCCAGTTCCGGGTAGGGGATGTAGCGGAAACCAAAGCCGACTTCGTTGACCTTGTCCTTCGGTGCGTTGACGGCAAATTTACGACCGCCGTTGTAGGTCTGCCAGCGGGCGAAGGGAATGATTTCGCGCTGGTTGGCAAACACGTGGCGGTAATTTGCCTGCACATAGCCGCCGCTCAGACTGGAGGAGGTGATGGTGCGCATGTCATTGGAAAGCTGCGGTCCTTTGCCCCAGTTCCATTCGGTTTCGATGCCGAAGGGCTGCGGGTACAAGATGGCGGAAATGCCGACGCGTGCATCGGTGAAACCACGGTTGCCTCCGTTGCCATTGGCAGGAGTGCCCACGCCGGGGATGGCTGCCGTGGTGGTGTTGAATTTCCCAGCATAGCCCTGGACGCTTAGCTCGAGGAATTGACCGTTGTCGAACTCGAAGGGATAGGTGGCACGGGCCGCCCAATGCGGCTGTCCGTTCGTGTCCGGCTTGTTGATGCCTTGGCCGGAAAAAGCACCAAAGGCGATCATGCCATAGTCACCCGAACCGCGCAGCCCCATCTTGACGAGGTTTTTGAAACGTTCGCGGATCTCATAAGGGGCATACATGTAGTAGACGCCAAAGTCACGCTCGCTTTCCACGGCCGTGCTGATGGCTTCAGGGCGCTCCAAGGCGAGCCGATTCTGGGATGACTGCAAGATGGAATGGCCATAGGGGACTTTGGACAGACCCATGCGGACGCGATGTTCACGGGCTGGGTCGAGGGAGACGTCGGCGTAGTAGTCGCGCGCCTGCACACCGCCATTGCCATTGACGCCGCCAAACAAGTCTGCCTGGAAATAGAGGTAGACATGGTTGGTCAGGTCACCACTGAAGGCCAGACGGCCGCGGCGGACACCGATGCTCGACTGGTCATTGGCAAACGAGTCATTCTGAACATGCAGCTGACCGCCATCTTCGTGCATCACGGAATCCGCACGCACTTGCAGGTAGCCCTTCATTTTCAGTCGCTCATACCATTTGTCAGCCAGCAGGGTGTCGAGCTCTGCTGCAGACATGGTGGAGGGGGAGGTGTTGTCGGTGATCTTGGAGATGTCCTCAATCTGCCCGCGGGTCGTGGAAATGACGTTTTCGAGATCGCCCACCTTGCTCTCGGTCTGGGAGAGGCGTTTTTCCAGCGTGGTGCCGCCCGCGCGATTCAAGGCATTCTCAAGATTACCCACTTTGCTTTCGGTCTGAGCCAGACGCTTTTCCAGAGCGGAGGTGTTTGTCGCTGGTCCGGCTGCAGGAACTGAAGCTGCTGGCGGCGGAGCGGCGGCCACTGTGGCTTTGTCCCTTTCCTTGTCCTCTTCACGGGAGGCGGCGACCAGCATGTCGTACTCCTCCTGGCTCAGGGTGCCCTTGGCCTTCATGATGGAGAAGAGCTTTTCCATGGCAGGGCCAGCAGCAACTGGCAAGGAGGGGGGCAGGGCGATGGCGACGGCTGCAAGAGCAGCCATGACACGGGAAATGCGGGAATGTTTGAGGCGCATGTGTGAGGTGAGTCAGGTGAGTTGAATGAGCTCCCCCAGGCGATGTGGTATCCCCTAGGAAAGGAATGTCACATGGCTGTAACCGGAATCCCCTGCGAGATCCTTAATGTGACGCTTTCGTCACGAAAGTGAGTTATTCACATGGCAATTGCCTCTTGAGAGGTGGCGGCGGGCTCAGTATTCTGTTTGTGACGCTTTCGTCACAGTGTGCATTTTGACCACCTGCCCCATTCCGCCAATATCCGCCTCGTCACCCGCGAACTGCCGGCGGACAAGCTTATCGCCTTACTCTATCCTACAACCCTCATGAAGATCGCCTTCCTCACCCTTGTCACCACCTTGACCGCAGCACTTTCGCTTCAGGCTCAGACCACCCTGCGCATTCGCGGCTCCGACACCCTCGGAGCCAAGCTCGTCCCGCAGCTGGCCGAATCCTTCAAGAAGCAGGGTGGCAAAGTCAGCTTTGACATCGCGGCGGAAGGTTCCTCCACCGCTTTCACGAATCTGGCCTCCGGCACGGCGGAAGTGGGCATGTCCAGCCGCAAGGTGAAGGCAGATGAGCGCACACTTTGCCGCAGCAAGGGAGTGACCCTCACGGAATACGAAGTCGCCTGGGACATGATCTCCGTCGTGGTGAACAAGAACAACCCCGTGTCCGATCTCTCCAAAAAGCAGCTGCTGCAGATTTTTGCCGGTGACATCAAGGACTGGAGCGAAGTCGGCGGCACCCCCGGCCCCATCTCGGTTTACACCCGCAACACATCCTCGGGCACGTACAAAGACTTCATCGGTCTGGCCATGAAAGGCCGTGAGTATGGCAAAAACAGCCAGAAGATGGCTGGGAATGAGCAGATTGCCGCTGAAGTGGGCTCCAATCCGAACGGGATCGGCTATGTCGGCTACGCTTATTCGGGTGCGAAGGGCATCAAGGTGGTCTCCATCGCAGGTGCCTTCCCCAGCCCAGCGGCGGTGAAGTCCTACCCGCTGTCCCGCCCGACTTATCTCTACACCAGCGGCGAACCCACCGGCACCACCAAGGCCTTCATCGACTTCTGCCTCAGCCCTGCGGGCGACGCGATTGTCAACAAGGCTGGCTTTGTCCCACTTAGCATTGCGAAATAACTGTTGATTGACCGATTCACCAGTCCGGCGGAAGAGACATGTCTCGACCGCCGGATTTGTTTTCAACTCCGGTGCATTCTTCCCTCATAGCCGCATGAACAGCCTCCCGACGCCCAGCAGACCGCCGCTGCGCAGCGTGCTGCTCAGGAGTCGCAAGCACACCATTCTTGGGGTGGATCCCCAGAAGCTGATCAAATATTTCTTCGGCAGCAATGCCAGCGTGGCCATCATCGTGCTGGTGCTGATCATGGTGTTCCTGCTGCGCGAGGGCATTGATTTTCTGCCGACCTACCAGCGTGAGTTGCAGACCTATCGCCGGGCGGGCCTGGAGTTTTGTGACATCATCGACCAGCCGTTGCAGCGGAATCAGGCGCTTTCCAGCAGTCTGCGCCAGGCAGTCAGTGCATCCTTGGAAACGCTGAGCAAGACAGCGCGTGACCGCCGTGATGCGGCCTTTTTGCTGAAGCGACAGGTTGAGGACAAGACTGCGCGACCGAGCGAATCGCTCACGCAGGCGCTGGAGAAGACGCCTCCCGCACCGGAGCAGATCGAGGTTTTTCGCCGTGAACTGGCTGAGGCGTCCGCTGCTGCTGCGAAAGCGCTGGAATATCCGGCCGTTTTCAGTGCCGCAGAACGCGAGCAAATGCAGCGCGAATTCTCTGCGCTGACACCGGAGGTCACTGACCTGCCGCCGCTAATGCAGACGCTGGTGGCGGATTTCAGTGCCAAAGACCGCGAGGCACGCACCAAGTTTGCTGCTCTTGTAACGGCGCAGGAAGAATTTGAGGAAGCTACGGAACCGCTCCAAGAAGTGGTGGACGAGCTCAAGGCGAAAGCTCTGGAGACGAAGGAAAAAGCCGTGGAGTTTGAGGTGCTGGAAACCAACCGCCTGCGTCTTCTCGAAGCCGCCGCCACAGAAACTGATCCAAAAGAAAAAGCCAGCCTGACCAAGGAGGCGGAGGAATCCGTCGCTGAAACGGTGAATCTGGAGGAGAGCATCAAGGAAATCACCGGACGCACGGCTGAACTGCGTGAGCAGGTGGAAAAATATGCCGTGGTCATTGAAAAGGCCGCTGCTGATCTGCCCAAAGACGCGGGCACCCGAGCCGCCCGCAGACTGGTCAGCGATGTGCGTGAAGGGATTCCGGTGCATGCCCGTGAAATGCGGGCTGCGGCTGGAAAGCTTGAAGGCTGGCACTGGGACAAACCGGTATCCATTTTCACCGTCATTGGCGCTTTCTTCTTCGGCACCCAATGGATCACGAACAGCTCCTGGCAGGACTTCTTTGGCTTTGTCCCGCTGCTGACGGGCTCGCTCGTCATTGCCGCCATCGCCATTTTGATCGCCACGCCCATCAGTGTGGTGGCCGCCATTTACACGAACCAGTTTGCCAGTGAACGGGAGAAGGAGCTGATCAAGCCGGTGATCGAATTCATTCAGGCCATTCCTTCGGTCGTGCTGGGATTCATTGGCATCTCGCTGGTGGGGAATTTGATCAAAGACGTGAGTGAATGGAGCTGGCTGCAATGGGTGCCGGGATTCCCGATTCAGGAGCGTCTCAACATGTTCAATGCGGGCTGTCTGCTCGCTTTCATGGCCGTGCCCACCATGTTCAGTCTCTCGGAAGATGCGCTGAACAACGTGCCGCGTGCCTACATTGATGCGTCTGACGCGCTCGGTGCCACCAAGCTGCAGACTGTCTTTCGTGTCATCGTGCCCGCAGGCATCTCCGGCATTCTCTCCGCCATTCTGCTGGGCCTTGGCCGCGTGGTCGGTGAAACGATGGTGGTGCTGCTCGTCGCGGGCAACCGCATCGCCATTCCTGATTTCAGCGCCGGACCTGGCGTCATTTTTCATCCGGCCCACACGCTGACCGGCATCATCGCGCAGGAACTTGGCGAGGTGTCACGCGGCAGCTCGCACTGGCAGGCGCTGTTCATGGTCGGCATCGTGCTGTTTGCCATCTCGCTGCTGGTCAACTGGTGCGCCCGCGCCGTGGCCCGCCGCTTTGAACCCCACAAGGCATGACTCCTGTCCCCACCAACGACAATCCTTTCGCCGGCGACAACTCCGGCATTCAGCAGCGCGAGACCGCTGCGCGCTGGGCCCTGCGCATCGGCAGCTACATCGTGGTCATCATCACGCTGGCGATCATGCTGCACATTTTCGTCAAAGGCGCGCCGGTGGTGTTTCAGTCAAAGTGGCCGTTTGTGAACACAAAGTTCCTCACCGAACTGCCGGCCACGCTGCACGTCATCGAAGACCAGCAGGGCAACCACATTGAAACCGATGTGAACGGAGCCGACGCGATCAAGAAGAAGCTGGGCGACAACTTCCGTGCGGAAAAAACCATCTCCTATTCAGGCGGCGGTATCCTGGGGCCGATCGTCGGTACGGCGCTGCTGGTGGTCGTCAGCGTCGGTGTGGCGCTTTTCCTTGGCGTCGCCTGTGCGATCTATCTCAGTGAGTATGCCAAACACGGCAAATTTCTCGAAATGGTGCGGCTGGCGATCTTGAATCTCGCGGGCGTGCCCTCGGTTGTGTTCGGTTTGTTTGGTCTTGGGGCGTTCGTTTTGACCGCACCGACGTTTGTCGATGTGCCGGCGGAGCGCTCGGTGTTCTCCATCCCGCTCGGCTTCACCACGCTGAGCTTTGAAGGCTGGGACACCTGCGTGCTGTCCGGCGGGTTCACGCTCGCCTTCGTCATCCTGCCCGTCATCATCACTGCCAGCGAGCAGTGCCTGCAGGCGGTGCCGCAGGGCTTTCGTGAAACAAGCATGGCCCTGGGTGCGACGCGCTGGCAGACCATCCGCTACAGCGTGCTGCCCTTTGCCACGCCCGGCATTCTGACTTCCAGCATCCTTGGCATTGCGCGTGCGGCAGGTGAAACGGCTCCGATCATGTTCACCGCTGCGCTGGCTTTCAAAGACAAGCTGCCCTGGCAGAAGGACCTGCCGCCGCTGCCGGCGGACGCGTCGATCTTTGCGCACTGGGAGCAGAGCGTGGCGCGCTTTTTCGGCATCTTCACCGAGTCTGTGCAGGCCCTGCCGTATCACATCTACACACTTGCCGCCAAGATCCCGCAGAACGAGTACGCGGAGCGTGCGCAGTATGGGTCTGTTTTCGTTTTCCTAGTTCTGGTCGCCTCGCTGGCCGCCAGCTCTGTGATGCTGCGCAAACGTCTGCGCGCCAAGTATCGCTGGTAATTGCTTCTCATTTCATGTCCGCCGATTCCACCGCCCAGTCCACACCGCCGCCTGTCGTCCAGGTGAGGGACATGGATTTTTGCTACGGCACCAGCAAGGCGCTGTTCGACATCAATTTGAAGGTCGAATACCACCGCGTCACTGCGCTGATCGGCCCCTCGGGCTGTGGCAAGAGCACGCTGCTGCGCTGCATCAACCGCATGAACGACCGCGTTCCCAGCGCCCGTGTGACGAAGGGTGAAGTGCTCGTCAAAGGCAAGAACATCCATGATGATGATGTGGATCTCACGCAGTTGCGCAAGCAGGTCGGCATGGTGTTCCAGAAGTCGAACCCCTTTCCCAAGAGCATCTACGAAAACGTGGCCTATGGGCTGCGCATCCATGGTGAGAAAAATAAAAGCGTGCTCGATGAAGCCGTTGAACGCTCGCTGAGCCATGCCGCGCTGTGGGAGGAGCTCAAGGACCGCCTGCATGCGAACGCCCTCGCCCTTTCCGGCGGCCAGCAACAGCGGTTATGCATTGCCCGTGCCATCGCCACGGTGCCCGATGTGCTGCTGATGGACGAGCCCTGCTCGGCGCTGGACCCCATCTCCACGCTTAAAATCGAAGAGCTCATGCACCAGCTCGCCAAAGAATTCACGGTGGTCATCGTCACCCACAACATGCAGCAGGCCGTGCGCGTCTCGGACTACACGGCCTTCCTGCACCTCGGCAAACTGGTTGAGTTTGCCCCCACGGAGGAGCTCTTCACCAATCCGCGCGAAAAGCTCACCGAGTCTTATTTGCGCGGCACTTTCAGTTAAAAATGGCCGCCGAAACACCAGCTCCCACTGCCGCAGAGCCGCTCATTCAGGTGGAAAAGTTCAACTATGCCTATGGTGACAACCAGGTGCTCTTTGACGTCGATCTGAACATGCGCAGCGAGGATGTGACGGCTCTCATCGGCCCGTCCGGCTGCGGCAAGAGCACCCTGCTGCGTTCCATCAACCGCATCAACGATCTTGTGGACTCCGCCCACGTTGTCAGTGGCAAGATCAAAATCGACGGCATCGATCTCTATGCGCCTGATGTCGATGTGATCAACCTGCGCCGCAATGTGGGCATGGTCTTCCAGAAGTACAATCCCTTCCCGCGTTCCATTTTTGAAAACGCCGTGTACGGCCTGCGTGTGGCCGGCATCAAAGACCGCCACGACCTTGAAGAAGCCGCCGAACGCAGCCTGCGCTCGGCCGCCCTGTGGGATGAGGTGAAGGACCGTCTCCACGAAGTGGCCACCGGACTTTCCGGCGGCCAGCAGCAACGTTTGTGCATTGCCCGCGCCATTGCCCTGCAGCCACGCATTCTGCTCATGGATGAGCCCTGTGCCGCCTTGGACCCCATCGCCACCGCGCGCATTGAGGAGCTGATTCACCAGCTGCGCGACCAGTACACGTTCGTCATCGTCACGCACAACATGGAGCAGGCCAAGCGCATCGCCGACCGCACCGCGTTCTTTTACAAAGGCCGGCTGATCGAGGAGGACGAGACGATGAACATCTTCCATCACCCCAAGGATTCGCAGACCGAGGCCTACATCACGGGACGGCTGACTTGAGGCCGCAGGCTCGGCGGCATGCCCGCATACCCCGAAGTTGAAAATATTGTTTCTTGCAGCACTGTGGTGGCGCATGAACCTTCGCCCCTTTGCCCTGTTGCTTCTCATTGCCAGCGTTGCCCGCGCCGGCGTGGAGGTGGACATTGAAAAATTCGGCGAGAGTCTCGGCGGGTGGACGAAGGAGAAAAAGAAAGCTGCTGAGTACAAATTCTCGGAGGTCGATTTCCGCACCTACAAACCGGAGGTCACCACCGCACCCGATGGGGGCGTCTTTATCTCCGTACGGGTGGATCACCTCCGTGGCATGTTTTCTTCCGATGACCATGCCAGCATCGAGATGAGCTTTGCGCCAGACGGTACCCTTCTCTCCTCCCAGGCGGCCATCTCCATTCAGGCACGCCGCATCAGCAGCGACATGTTTCGCAGCGGTGGCAGTTCCGCTGCCAAGGCTGCAGGTGAACTCGCTGGCGGCACTGTGGAAAAAGCCGCCAAGCTTAGCAGCAACGTCTTTGCCAGCCTCGCCGGCAAGCTCCTCCGGGAAAACGTCACCGAGCCAGGCCGCATCGCCTACCCGGCCGCGCTGCGTCACAATTATAATCTCCTGTACCAGTGCGTGAAATTCGTCAAGGACCCGCCCAAGGCCCTCGTCGTGGAAGGAGATCCTCTTCGCCCCAAACCTCCTGAGCCCAAAGGCGCCCCTGAGGGCATGTTCAACGTGAACACCTTTGGCGAGCCCCCCAAGGAAGGGGACAAAAAAGAAGAGAAGAAGGAAGAGGCCAAGAAGGAAGCCGAGGCCGCCAAACCATGAGCCGGAGGCAGCTGCTCATTGATGTTGGTAATGGTCGCACCAAGTTTGGTTTAGCCACGAGTGAGGCGATTCTCGAACGCCGGGAGCATGCCACGCGTGAGCTTTCGCCCGATGCCGTGCGTGCGGTCACGCAGGGCTGGCAGTTTGAAAGCGCGGTCATTTGCAGTGTGGTGCCCAAGGCGGTCCCTGCGTTCCGTGAAGTGTTGGGCGACCAGCTCATCGAACTGCGGTATGACACTCCCATGGGCATAGGCATTCGCTACCCGAAGCCGGAGAGCATTGGCCCTGACCGTCTGGCAAACGCGGTCGCACTGGCGCACATGCATGGTGCGCCGGGTATCGTGATCGACTTCGGCACGGCGGTGACGTTCGACATCCTCTCCGCCGACAAGTTTTACATCGGGGGGGTGATCGCACCAGGGCTGCGGTTGATGACCGATTACTTGCACGAACGCACCGCCCTGCTGCCCCGGGTTGATCTTCTTGAGCCCACCACGGCCATCGGCCAGTCCACCGAGGGAGCCATCCTTGCGGGGGCTGCCATCGGGTATCGAGGGATGGTGAAAGGCATCCTGGAGGCGCTGAAAAAAGAGCTCGGGGGGCAGAAGGTCAGCATCGTCGCCACGGGTGGGGATGCGGAATGGATCATTTCCGGCATGGGCGAAGACATCATCACGGACCCTGATTTGACCTTGCACGGACTGCGTTTGGTGGGCAATCTCCGCGCCCCGCTTTGAGGCGGGACGCGTTATGGCTGAAACTGACAAAACCTCCATCGGCATCGACTTTGGCGGCACCTCCGTGAAACTCGGTGTGTGCCGTGGCGATGAACTGCTCGTCACCGACGAGCCCATCCCCACCACGCAGTTCCACGGGCCTGCCGCGCTCATTGGGGAGATGGCCTCACGCGTCGCGAAGCTGCAAAAGTCGTATCCCGCCATCTGCGCCATCGGTGTCGGTGTTCCTGGCCTCGTGGATTTCGATCACGGATTTGTGCATGAGCTGACGAATGTCCCCGGCTGGAAGCATGTGCCGCTCAAGACCATCCTCAGCGAAAAGACCGGGCTGCCCGTGCTGGTGGAAAATGATGCGAATGCGATGACCTATGCCGAGTTCCGTCATGGGGCGGCACGCGGCCTGAAAAACGTCATCGGCCTCACGATGGGCACCGGCATCGGCGGTGGTCTGGTGCTTGATGGCAAGATGTTCCGAGGCAGCGGCTTCGTGGCGGGAGAGATCGGCCAGATGAGCATTGATTACAACGGCAAGGCCGGCCACTACGGCAATCTGGGCGCGCTGGAAAAGTACACCGGAAACCAGCAGATCGCCGAGCATGCCGTGCTGCGCTACTCCGAAGCGGGCATCGAGAAAGACATCGCCGACTGCACGCCCAAAAAGATCGCTGATGCGGCGCAGGCCGGGGATGACATCGCCCGCCAGATCTGGGGTGAGGTGGCCGACTGGCTCGGTACTGCGATTTCCAGCATCGCCTGGCTGCTCAACCCTGATGCCTTCGTGATCGGTGGCGGTGTGGCGCAAGCCGGAGACCTGATTTTCACGCCACTTAAGAACAAGGTGCAGAGCATGCTCAGCACCGTGGTCTGGGAGCGCCTGCAGATTGTGCCCGCTCGCTTCAGCAATGAGGCCGGCATCATTGGCAATGCCGCGTTGGCGGCTGACGCGGTGTGATCATCGCTGCAGGAAGAAGCTGCTAAGCATAAAAAAGGTCCAGTTCCTGATGAACTGGACCTTTTTTTGTAAATTTGCAGGCTACTTCTTTTTCCCTTTGGGCTGCGGCTTGGGCTCCCAGTCCTCCACCTTGATGATAGCTTCCAAATCTTTCTTGGCGTCGATGTCTTCCGGCAGGATTTTGAACTTGGTGAGGTAGCGCAGCGCCTTGGTCACCTGCAGAATCTCGTTCTTCTTGGATTCGATCTTGCCCGGGGGCACCTCTTTCATCGCGCTGGCGAAATCGCGCACGGTGGCCATGGCAAATTCACGGGCTTCGGCATTGTCCGCGTAGCAGAGAGACTCAAAGTAGTGCAGCATCTTCTCGATGCCTTCGAGCTTGGCGGCCGATTCACGGATGTTTTTGGCAATCTCAGCGCGCTTGGCCGTGGTGGCGGCTTCGCTCATGTGGCTGGTCTCACCACCCTCGATGGCGCGCTTGGGCAGGGGGCGGTACCAGATGTTGCGATAGCGGACGGGGTTGCCGTGGTCCTGCAGCTTGAGCGGGCCCTTGTCTGGGAAAGGGCGGGGGGAGGAACGCTTCATGTGGCCGCCACCGCCTTCGAGAGGCGTGTGGTCCTGGGTGAGCACGCCGTTCACGAAAACGGTGATGTAGCCGGGATCGAGTTCCTTGCCGTCTTTGAAGATGGGGCGGCGGAAGACGATGTCGTAGGTCTGCCATTCACCCGGAGTACGCAGCGGATTCGCCATCGGCGGGTTGATGCCGTAGATGGATGACGCCATGCCATCGGGGTAGCTGGGGTTGTTGTAATTATCCAGCACCTGCACTTCGACCTGGCCCATGAGGAAGACGCCGCTGTTGCCACGGCCCTGGCTGTTGCCCTCGACCTTGGAAGGAGCACTCCATTCAATGTGGAGCTGGCAGTCGGAAAATTCCTCCTTGGTGCGCACGTAACCGCTGCCCGGCACGCATTGCAGCACACCGTCTTTGACTTCCCACTTGGTGGGCTCAGCAGGCGTTTTGTCCGCCTGCCATTTTTCAATCTCCTCCGGCTTCCCGCCGAAAAGGATGACGGCATCCGAAGGCGGTGTGCCCGGCTTTTCCTGGGTGCTGAACGTGCCCGGCTCCACGCGCACGGGCTGCGGACGGTTCATGTCATGGATTGCCCATGGATGCGTCGCATCCGGCGGATCGCCGTAGAACGCGCCATCAGCGAGCGCAGCGGTGGTGAGCAGAGACAGTGCGAGAGTGTGAAGCGTGGGTCGGTTCATGGTGGTGAAGAGGTAGATAGGAAGGCGCTTGGAGCAATGAGGATTCATACACTCACCGCGGCCAAATCTCGCGCTCGCTTGGAATGGCAAAAAATATGCCATTCCGCCGATGCGGCAGAATGGCATATCGTATTTTTAAGGGGATCAGCCGTTGGGCAGAAGACGCTCCCAGAGGATGTCGTTCATGAGGACGTTCGTGATGAACTCGCGACTGCTGTCAACGGCGGCCACCGGGGTCGGAGCCACGGCAGGCACGACGATGTCGAGGATGAGGCCCTTGGCAGTGCGCTGGGATGTGATGCGGCCACCGAGATGGTAGGCGAGGAAGAACGCGCCCATGAGGGTGAGGCCTGGTCCATCCGTGGTGACGTCATCGTGAGTGAAGAAGGGATCAAACACGGAGCGCAGCACATCGCTGGCGAGTCCAGGACCGGTGTCGGTGAGGGTGAGATGCAGTGCTCCGGTATCGGCGGCCTCGGCCGCGGTTTTGGCAGAGAGGGTGACCTGTGTGCCGGAGGAAAGCAGCGATAGCTCTGTCTGAAGCAGCAGGTGCAGCATTTTTTCAAACGCAGGTCGGCTGGCCTGAAGGGCTGGGAGTGCTCCTGCAGCTTCAAATTTCAGCTCGATACCCTTTGCCGTGAAGGCGGCACGCTGCTGGTCAATCAATGCTTGAATGACATTGGCCGCATCCATCTTGTGCTCGGCACCGGAGGCGGACTGCAGTTCACCGAGGAGATCGGCGATGCGGGCGGCTTGGCGCACCACATGCGCGTGGAAGTCACGCCAGAAGGTGGCCTGACGCAGGCGGTCGAGGTCAAAATTCTGCTGGCCGAGTCTTCCGGGAGTGATGTCCAGGAAGGCATGCACGGCACGCAGAGGCTGGTTCAGCTTCTGGTTCAGCCCGGCGGCAACGACCCCCAGCCCCATGACGCGGTCGGTGATGAGCAGGTTCTGCAGCACAGAGAGTTTTTCCTGCAGCAGACCGTCGCGCTCCTGCTGGAGGATGTAAAACTCCATGGCCCGGTGCAGGGTGTTGCGCACATCGTCCATCTGGATGGGCTTGGAGATGTAGCGGAAAATGCTGCCGAGGTTGACCGCATCCACCGTGACATCGTAGTCGGCGTAAGCCGTGACCATCATGCGCACGAGGCGGGGGCGGAGCTGGCGTGCACGCTCAAGCAGCTGCACCCCTTTTTCCCCCGGCATGCGCTGGTCGGACAGCAGCACGCCGATGTCCTCACCATGCTGCTCGATGAGTTTGAGCCCCTCGGCCGCACTGATGGCTGTGAGGATGCGGAATTCGTCTCCGAATGTCTTTTCGAAGTACTTCAACGCCTTCTCTTCATCATCGACATAGAGAACGGCATAGCGTTTGAGGTCGTATTGGTTTTGCATATGGGGAAGTCCTTCTAGGTGTCGGCGTGGTTGTTGTTGGGGCTGTCGGTAGAGGGTAGCTCGAGAATGAACTCGGTAAACTGGCCGGGCTGGCTGCGTACTTCAATGCGTCCGCCATGGTCGGCAATGATGCGGTTGCAAATGGAAAGTCCAAGCCCCATGCCCTGGCCCACGTCTTTGGTGGTGAAGAAGGGGTCGAAGATCTTGTCCCGGATCTCCTGCGGAATGCCGGGTCCGTTGTCCTTGATGGAGAGAATGGTTCTGTTTCCGCGGGCGAACGCGGAAAGCTTGATGCAGGCCGACTCTCCCTCCGGGTATTCCTTGGTCGCCATGGCATCCAGGGCGTTCTGGATGAAATTGATGAGCACCTGCACGAACTGGTTGCTGTCGCCCCGGATTTCAAGCTCCTCGGGAATGTCCACTTCACGCTGGATGCCGTCTTTCCAGACGTGAGCAAAGAAGCGCATGCAGGTGTTCACCACGTTCTTCAAGTCAAAGGCGTGATTGAGCTGGTTGGTGGTGCGGGTGAAGCCGCGCAGGTCGGAGATGATCTGGATGACGCGGTTCACCCCTTCCTCCACATCTTTGACGGTGTCGGCAAAGTCGGCGCGTTCATCCTCGGGCAGGGATTTGGTGGAACGACTGATGATGCCCAGGCCCTGACGTGCGTAGTTGAGCGGATTGTTGATTTCGTGGATCAAGCCGGCACTGAGGCGTCCGAGGGAGGCGAGCTTCTCATTCTGCACGAGCATGGATTCGGTCTCCTTGATCTGCTCCAGCGCATTTTCGAGCTGTTGCTTTTGCACCACGAGCTCCTTCTGGAACAGGCGCGAATCGACGAGATTTTTCAAGCGCACCATGATCTCCGTGAGTGAGAATGGTTTGGCCAGAAAGTCGCTGGCCCCGGCGTCGAGGCATGCGAGCTTGGTTTTCTCATCCGCACGTGCGGTGAGCAGCACCACGGGGATGGAGCGTGTGATGCTGCGCTCACGCAGCTCACGGCAGACCTGCAGGCCGTCTTTTTCCGGCATCATCATGTCTGAGAGAATGATGTCCGGGAGGAACTGCGCCGCCTTTTCCACGGCCTGCTGCCCGTCCACGGCTTCCAGAATTTCGAAGGTGCCGCTGAGCTGGCTCTTGAGGAAGCGCAGCATGTCGGGCTCGTCGTCGGCGATCAGCAGCTTGGGCTTGCGGCTGCGGCCGACGCCGGTTTCCACCGGACGCAGGGTGGCTTGCAGCGAAGTCATGGCCGGGAAGAGTTCGGCGCGGCGATAGAGTTCGGCGATCCAGTCCTTGTTCTTGGGGCTGTCGGCGTCTCCTTCCTCGATCGTTTCATCCGACTCATCATCTTCAGTGGCGGTCGGCTCACCTTGGAGGAGAGGGATGTTCACCGTCATGGTCGTACCTTTGCCGACTTCACTGGTGGCCACGACATTGCCGCCCTGCGCTTCCGCGAGCTCTTTGACGAGGGCGAGGCCGATGCCCATGCCCTGGAATTTGCGCTGGGATGAAGTGTCCGCCTGCCAGAAGCGATTGAAGATATGCGGCAGCTGATCCGCTGGAATGCCCATGCCGGAGTCACGCACTTCAATGGCCAGCCAGCCGTCTGTCTTGAGGGCGCTGAAGTTGACGTGACCATTGGCGGCAGTGAATTTCAGAGCATTAAAGAGCAGGTTGAGGCAGATGCGTTCCAGCTTCTCCGGATCGGCGAGCACGGTGCCGAGATCTTCATCCACATGGGAATGCAGATGGATGCGCTTGTCTTTCGCGACGCTGCCGACGGCGTTGGCGAGACCGCTGATAAAATCGTTCACATTCACGCGCTTGGTGTTGACCTGAGCGCGGCCGGATTCGAGGCGCACCAGATCCAGCAAGTCATTGATGAGCTTGAGCAGGCGCATGGAGTTGCCGTGCATGGTGGCCATCAGGTCTCGTTCTTCCTGAGGACGGGTGGATTCAGCGCTCTGGATCAGGCTTTCCAGCGGAGCGATAAGCAGGGTAAGCGGCGTGCGAAGTTCATGGCTGATGTTGGCGAAGAAGCGGCTTTTGGCCTCGTCGAGCTCACGCAGTTTCTGGTTGCTGGCCTCAAGCTCGGCGCGGTTGAGGTCCAGATCGTGACGCAGCTTGAACTCGGAGAAGCGGATGGTGTTGTAAAACCAGGTGCCGGCGGTGGTGAAGACTCCGGTGACGAAAAGGAAATAAAGATTGTTGAAGAAGATGCTGCGATTGACGATCGGACCATGGAAATAGCACGCCAGCAGGTAGGACGTCACCGTGAGGACCACCACCAGGATGCTGTCCTGCAGCGTCCAGCGCATGAGAATAGCGGCTCCCAGCATCACCAGGTTCAGCCCGGCATAGTAGGGTGATTCAGCCCCCCCTTTGGCGTAGATCATCCATGCAATCCCGACAATGAGAGGCATGGCCATGAGCAGGCCGAGCAGTCGGTGCATGCGCTTGCCCCAGGCGGTGGTCAAAGCCAGCCAGACGAGGATGCTGACCACGGCGGAAAGAACACGAGCGGGAAAGAAGCGCTTTACGCCTTCCTCCTGAAACACCACCCAGTCCAATGAACTTCCGGCCAGCATGAACACGACGGCAAGGATGCCGCAGAGCTGATAGTTACGGACTCGGATGTCCTGCTCGTAGGCCTGGAAGTTTCCTTTCAGGCCACCAGCTAAAACTGGAGAAGCATCAGGCATCGAGAGGTTTGCGTACTTCGAGGAAGATATTCACGCCCGTGGCGTCTGGTTTCACCACAAAAGACCCCGGGGGCGCACGATCAGGCGCCAGCTTGAGAAACTGTTCTTCGTCACGGTACACGAGATGCCATTCGGCCAGATACTCCATCCAGTTCCGCCAGGGATTGCTGGGGTGCACATTGGTGGCGATCAGCAATCCGCCGGGTGCGAGCAGATCATAGAAGATTTCCAGCAGACGCCGGCAGATGCGGTCGGAGAGGTAGTCGAACAAACCGGCGCAATAGACCATGTCATAGGTGCCTGACTGGGCCGCCGCACGTCCGGACTCTTTCAAAACTTGGTGCACGGATTTTTTCTCGAAGCGCAGGCCGGTGCGGCGACGGTGTCGGTTGCGCAGATCTTCCAGAGACCGCGTCGTGTGCATGATGGTCTCATCATTGAAGTCCAGCAGCAGCAGGTCTGCCGAGTCGGAGATGGGCTCATGGGTGAGGAAGTTTTGAATCTCCTGGGCCGGGCCGCAACCCAGGTTGTAGATGCGTGCCACGCGGTTCTGGGCGGCTGCACGTGCTGTTTCGGCCTTGAGCTGCTCCACCAGGTAAACGATGCGGTTGCGGTGTGCGATCACCGGCGGGATGTCCAGATAGAGCTTGTTGAGCAGCTTTGCAAAGATCGAGCTGCCTTCATAAGGATCACGCAGCATCATGCTGACCATCTCATAGTCACCGGCATAGCCCAGAGGCTTGTGATACGTCCGGTAAACAAACGGTGCGCACAGCACCAGCGGGTGAAGCTGGCGCTTGATGTAGCTGCGATGCACCGGCTGCTGCTCCAGCGGAATGATGGCGGCGGATTCCTCAAACCGCTTCATCAGCGGATACACTGTGGGAACGATGGGCTCCTCCATCTGCAGGAGGACTTCACGCTCCGCCTGAATGCGATCTCCCGTGGGCAGTGAGCGCACGCCGAGCTCCACCTGCTCCATCCAGCGGCGCAGGTCGGAAAGCATGGTGTGCATGTCCGCCACCACGATTTTGAAATCGGGCATGACGCGATAGCTTTTTTCCGTCTCCCGCAGGAACTCGGCAAACTCGGTCAGCAGGCGGCCCTTGTTCTGCGAGGGGGAGAGGATGTCGATGTCAATCCAGCCTTCATCTGACAGCGAAGCCTCGCAGATGAGCATGATGCCGGTGTTCACCAAGTTGGCAATGGTGGCCCTCCCGGTGTAGACCACGCGGTCGTTCATCATGATCCGGAAGTCATTCAGGACTTCAGAGAGCTGAACAATGCTGTAGGGATTGTAAACTTCAAACACACCCAGATAGCGTGTGAGCCGGTGAAGCGTGCCGCGCACTTCAGCCCCCTGGCTGTTGCGGCAGATGATGAAACTGAGCCGCTCCCCTGAGGAAGCGAGATTGGGAAGTGCGTTGTCGTTGTTCTCCATGTTACGAATCCTCTGCTAAAGCGGTTTGCTCGCTGATGACAACACAAGCCTTTTGGAAAAAGTTCGCCGCGTGTTCTGGCATGGCCCAGCGAGGGTGCCGGAGACGTACGAGGAGAATAAACATGGTGTCATTATATTTGAAATTAAAACCTCTGCGTGAAGCTCACCGCCAGCACCTGCCACTGATGCTTGTAGGTGCCGTCATACTGGTTGGGCGGATTGGAAGCGGCCCCGCTGATGACACGGGCGGGATAGTAAACGCAGGAGTAGGTCAGATCCACGCCCCGAGTTTTGCCCCGCCAGCCCACGCCCAGGCTGAAGACATGCCTGTCGTTGCCAGGGATCAGCGGTGTGTAGCTGTTCTGCGGCTGGGAATTTTCTGAATAGAGATAACCGCCGCGCAGCGCCCAGTGTTCATTCAGCTGATAGGACATCCCTGTGCCAAAATCGAGCGAGTTTCTCCACCCAAAGACGGTGCTGGTCGACCCGCCGAGCAAAGCCTGGTTGTTGCCGATCAAGAGGGGGAGGTCATCATGGGAGGAATTCTGCGCCCATTTGAAGTCAAAACCCACGGTGAAGCGGTCTGTCACGTCAAATCCATAGCCGACGGAGATGGAGGCAGGAAAGGTCATGTCGGATTTGAAGCTGCTTGATTCGCTGAAGGTGCCAATCAGCGCCGGCGGGATGTTGCTGGCTTTGAAGTCACCACTGAGATTGACCTTCACCGGCAGCCGCCCAATCACTGCAATGCGATGTCTTTTGGCAATGGTCCAGTTGATGCCTGCATAGGCGCCCAGGCCCCACCCCTGGCCGTGAATCTTGATGTCTCCTTCCGCCGAACCTGGTATAATGTTGTTCCAGGAGTAGAACTGCTTCATCGTCAGATCGGCATACAAGATGTCGAGCCCGATGGCAAAGCCGAGATCATCTGTGATCTTCACCGCGAGAGCCGGGGTGATGTCCACCGTCAGCAGATTGGCCTCGTAGGGCAACGCATAGCGCAGGCCGCCGCCCATGCCTCTGGGGTAGTAGGCGGCAAGGCCATATGGGGTGCTAACACCGAGGCCAAAGGACAGCCTGCCGGGCAGCAACGGCTGCACAAAGTACATGCTCGCGGGAAACACCCATGGCCGGTTGATCCGTACGTTCTGGCCACCGTTCTGCTCAAAGCGAATGTCTGAATGCCACATGGCTGTGTTGATCAGCAGCTCGCTTTTCTCCATCTTCAGAATGTTGGCCGGAGCGACACGCACAGCGGAGGCGTCGCTCAGATTGGCATATCTGCCACCCACGATGCTCAACGCCTGGGCGGAGTCAGGTATCACGGAGAATGTTTCGGATGCCTGCACCGCCGCTGAGGTCAAACCCAGGGCAAGAATGAAAGAAACGACGCGGTTATTCATGGTTGGGTTGGGCTGAGCTAAGCCAGTCCGTTGGACTGGCAGTATCTGAGAATTTCGACGGTCCCTTTCAGCCCGGTCTTGCGACACAGGTTGTGCTTGTGCACTGCGACGGTTCGCGGGCTGAGAGACAGATCCAGCGCCACCTGCTTGAGGCTTTTGCCGCGGGCCAGCTGCATAAGGACTTCCAGTTCACGATTGGAAAGCTTCTCATGCACCTGCCCTGAGGATCCTTTGCGGATGGAGCGGTCTGCAAACTTTTGCGCCAGTTCTCTGGAAATGTAACTGCGTCCTTCCAAAGTGCAGCGAATCGCATCAAACAACTCATGCGGAGGGGCGTCCTTGGTCACGTAGGACCGCGCCCCGAGCTGCATGGTGCGCGAGACAAACGTTTCCTCCTGATGCATGGAAACAGCGATGATTCTGGGAGGGGTGGGCAGGGTGCGCAGCTCCGTAGTCAGTTCCATTCCAGACCGGTCCCCGAGCTCGATATCGACAAGGGCGATTTCATAATTGTGGAGGCGGGCTTCAACCATCGCCTCCGCACAAGTGCCGGTGGAGACGACGGTCGCCTGGGGAAACTCCCCCTTCAGCATGCTCGTGAAAGCTTCACGAACCAGCGCATGATCATCGACAACCAGAATGCGGAAAGGCGGGGGAGATTGCATGAGAGTGTTCAATGCGGTGAAGAGGTTTATGCTGCGGACGGCTGCGGTGATGGCAGCGCCATGAGGCAGACCCGCGAACTGCCTCCTGGTCCGGCGCCCATGACTTGCATGCGGGAACCCAGCAGAGCACACCGGGCTTCGATGACGGCCAGTTCTGATTCGGCCATGGTCTCCTTCCAGATGCTGTCGCCACCATCGTGATCAATGGTGATTTCCAGTTTCTCGGCAGAAGCCCGGCAGGTCACCTCCACCCAAGAGGTGTTGGCAAAACGCACGCAATGTTTTAACAGCGCCTGCATGATTCGAAACAGATTGAGCCGGCTGGCGAGATCGAAAGACGGCTCATCACCGCTGATGTGGAGAACCAAAGAGCCGGCAAAATTTTCGCCAACATTGCGCACCAGCTGCTGCAGAGCGACATGCAGCCCGAAGGCCTTCAAAACTGGAGGAAACTGCTTTTCTGTCATGTCCCGCACCAGTTGCAACGTCTGCCGCAGAGTAGAATCCAGGCTGCTGAGCAATTTGCCGACGCTCGCCGCGTCTCCACCGTTCGCCAGTTCGTGTCGCATCATTTCACCCAGCGAGGCGCAGGCCACCAGACCTCCAGCCATGTCTTTGTGCAACAAATGTGCGAGATCGACGCGCTGAGCATCTTCTTCCTTTAACAGACTGCTCAGCGCCTGTAGCAGCATTGCGGCTGAGTTATTTTCCATTTCGAGGGCGATGGGATGCATGTGAAGGGCTAAATAATTTAAATCATTATGTCGCTGCATTTAGGAGAACCACATTCCGTGGGGCTTGGCACCTAAATGTTGATTCAATATTTAGGTTTTGCCTAAATCGGCATTGTGCCGTCTTTTTTGAAAGAATTCTTGTGGATCTGGAATTTAGTTAAAATAAACCTAATTTTATTAAATTTATAAAAATCCAAGGCTAATATTCCGCACATGTATCTAAATACCATTCAGCACAACCTCAGTGCCTGCAGCCGGATTCTGATTGTGACCGAAGAGCGGTCCTTGCTGGAAGATCTGCATGTTTCCCATGCACTACAGAACATGAGCCATAGTGGCAGTTCCTCTGCTTCACTGGGCACAGAGCATGGCAGCAATAAAGCTAGATCTGCTGCCTCCGCTCCTGAGGTGGTCTGCACTGCGAATGAGAAAGAGGCGTTAGCGTTGGTGGAATCAGCGGCTCAAAGTCACAAACCGTTCTCCCTGGTTATTATGGATGGACGTCTTTTTTATGGGAAAGACTATCGATATATCATCAATCGCTTATGGCAGTCGCAGCGCGACTTGCATGTGGTGCTGCATGCTGTTTCCCAGTTGGAATCATTCGAACAAATCCCGATCGACTTAGGGTCCAATCCACATCTGCTAGTCTTCAAATTTAGGCTGGTCCCCTTCGAGATCACCCAGCTCATTCGCACACTCTCCGTCAGGCACAGTGCAGAGAATCAAACCTCACACCGCAATCTGAGCCTGAATGCCCAGCTACTGGAGGTGGCCTCACGTTTTGAAGACGTCAGCAACCGGCTCCGGCTAGAGCAGGATCACCGCAGGCAGTTGGAGGACCAGTTGTGCCGGAACCAGCGGCTGGAAACCGTGGGGCGTTTCGCAGATGCGATGGCACACTTTTTTAACAATTACCTGACTGTGATCCAGGGCCATCTGGAAGCTGCGCAGCTCAATCAGGATGGCACCGGCTCAAGCACGCTGCCGACCTCCACGCTGAAAGAACTCATCCTTGCCACGCAGCGTGCTGCGGGCGTCACCTCACAGTTTGTGTCCTTCAACAGGCGCGAATACATGCAGCCGGCTCCGCTGCATCTCGGGCAGATCATTGATGGACAGGCCTCCATGCTGCAGAAAGCCATGGGTGAGCAGATTGCCATCCAAATCAGCCACAGCCCCGATCTGCCGAGTGTCATGGCAGATCAGGCCGCCATGGAGCAGATCATTTTCAATCTCATCATCCATGCACGTGATTCCATGCCGATGGGAGGCAGACTAATGATTCAAACCAGGCCGCTGTTCATCCCAGACGCTGCAACCGCCTGCCAGATGCATGCAGAGGCAAAACCAGGAGAATATGTGGTCATGACGATTTCTGACACAGGCAAGGGCATGAGTCCTGCCGAGCTGGCAAGGCTGTTTGACTCGTCCAAACTCTCATCAGATCAAGAAGGCGGAGCGGACATCGCGTTGATCCTAGTACAGGGATTGGTGCGCATGCAAGGCGGCTGGGTCGACGGCCGGAGTGTCTTGGAAGTCGGCACGGAGTTTTCCATTTGCCTTCCTGTCGCCAACGGAACGGTGCCAACACCTCCTGCGCCAGAGAAGAAACTCCTGAGCAGCACCACCGGGGACGAAGCGTCCACCATTTTGATCGTTGATGATGAAGACTCCGTGCGGCAGGTGATGGAATATGTGCTCACCAGCCAAGGGCACAAGGTGCTCACTGCTGCAGATGCCAATGAAGCCTGGGCCATCTGGCGTGAGAAGTCGGCCGTCATCAAACTCGCGCTTATCGACGTCAAGCTGCCCGGTGGCGTCAGCGGTTTCGATTTGGAGAAAGCTCTGGCAGCGGAAGATCCCACACTCCCGGTCATTTTCACCTGCGGCTACTCTCCGACCACGCTGAGCAACGCGAAAGAGCTGAAGGCAGGCGAAAATTTTCTGCCAAAACCCTTCGGAATGGTGGAGCTGCTCAACATCGTGGGCCAGGCCCTCCTGCAACCGGCAAGGTTGTAAGAACGCGGGGAATCATGGATGCGCGCATGCGGGCGACCCGAGACGGCACCGAGATCCAAACGACGAAAGCTTCAGTCTTTGCCACGTGGGGTCTCTTTTTGGCCATGCTCAGGAGGCCTGTCACTGCGCAAAAAACTGGTAGTGAGATCAATAAAGGTCTCCGGGACCTGCGAATAAGGAAGCTGGCAACTCCTCCAGCATGCATAGTGGGAATGGAATTTTCCTCAAATTCTCTGCGCTGAATTATTTGGCGCTCACAGAATCTTGACCGCACCCGTCAATGACCGAAGGAAGAGCATGGTTCTCTCCATATATTATTGTCTTTCTGTTGCTTGCAGAGGCAAATCCATTCCAAGGCCGCACACCTCTTGGCCGTTGTGTTCCCATCATGTGTCTCTTTGCGCGTAGACATCTCTGGCGTAAGAAATGCCCACGTATTGAATCGTGTCCTCTGGAGGTGGCAGCTTTGCAAGCTCTGCATCCATGAAGTCTGACGCGCCAGATTTTGTGATGAATGTACAGGAGCAGCCTCTCGCATGCAGCCTGGTCATCCTGGTGGACAGCCTGGGAATCGTCCATGCGGTGAACGGCGGGCAGGTTCGTTTTGCGGAGATTTTTGGCCAGGATCTGCGTCTGCCGGAAAGCGGCAGCAGTTGTTTTGATTTCTTTGCCAGCGAATGTGAAACCCGCTTTGAAGGGGGGGCTCGATGGGCAAAGACTCTCAAGGAGGTGCTGGATCAGCAATCGGCGGGCGCGCGGATCGAATCATGTCTTTCAGGCTCGACCGCAAGGTGTTGGATTGAAATCACGATCATTCCGCTGCCGGTTGGCGACAGCCCTGGTGCGCTGATCACCTGCATAGACATCACCTCACGGAAGCAGGCGGAACTCGAACTGCGCCATCGGGAAGCGCAAGGAAGGGCCATTGTTGATCTCGAGCCCGAGTGCGTGACGATCGTCGACTGCGAAGGGCGGTTGCAGGACATGAACCCTGCGGGCCTGAAAATCATCGAAACAGGGTCTCTGGCAGAGGTCAAGGGGGGGCTGATCGTAGATCTGGTACATCCGGATGACCGGGAGAAACTTCAGCAGCATCTCCGTCAGGTGATTGAGGGCGAATCAGGGCAGCAGATTTTTCGCGTTATTGGCCGCAAAGGCAGGCTGTCCTGGATCGAAATGCACTCGGTTCCCTTGCGTGATGCCGAAGACCACATGATTTCGATGCTCAGTGTGGCCCGGGATATTTCCGAAAGGAAACAAGTTGAAGAGCGGCTGCGGCAAAGTGAGGCCACCATGGCAACCGCCCAGGGCATCTCACATTTCGGCAGCTGGGAGCTTGATTTGACGGTTTTGGACGGGACCGGCAAAAACTCCCTGCGCTGGTCAGACGAAGTTTATCGCATCTTTGGTTATGAAGTGGGGGGGGCCGAAACCACGAATGAGATTTTCTTCAGTGCGGTTCATCCTGATGACCGCGAAATGATCCGGCGGGCGGTCAGCGAGGCCATCCGCAGCCATGGACGCTATTCGATCGACCACCGGATTATTCTGCCAAACGGCGAAGTCCGGCACATCCACGAAGACGCCCAGATTTTTCGCGATGAGCGGACCGGCCAGCCCTTGCGAATGGTGGGCACGGCGCATGACATTACGGAGCGCAAGCTGGCCGAGGAAGCGTTTAAAACCAGTGAACTGCGCTTCAGGCATGCTTTCACGAATGCCAGCGTGGGGTTTGCGATCACGGACATGAGGGGAGTCGTCCTCCATATCAACAAGCACTACTGTCAAATCATCGGTTATGCGGAAAACGAAATGATCGGCAGATCTTTTGCCTCTGTGACGCATCCGGATGATGTGGCACGCAAGCAGAGGCTGAACCAGAGGTTGATAGCGGGAGAGATCAACGACTTCGTCGTTGAGAAACGCTATCTCTGCAGGAATGGCGAGGTGGCCTGGGTGGAAAACAGTGTGTCCGCCATCCGGGATGAAGCCGGGGTGGCTCTGCACATGGTGGTCCTCTGCAAAGACATCACGGAGTCACGCCACAACCAGGAACAGCTGAGATTGCTTGAAGCCTGCGTGGCTCATCTCAATGACATTGTGCTCATCACCGAGCCTGAGCCCCTGGATGAACCCGGCCCGCGCATTGTTTTTGTGAATGATGCGTTCACCAGGCAGACCGGCTACACACGGGAAGAGGCATTGGAGCGAAGCCCGCGCTTCCTGCAAGGGCCGGCAACCGACCGGCTGGCACTGGGCCGCATGCATGAGGCCCTGGCCCAAGGGCTGCCATGCAAGGAGGAACTGGTCAATTACAAGAAGGACGGGTCTGTTTTCTGGGTAGAGATTGATGCCGTGCCGATCACCGATCTCAACGGCCAGACGAGTCACTTTGTGGCGGTCCAGCGTGATATCACCGCACGCAAAGAGGCCGCCGACCGGTTGTGGAAGAGCAATCTGCGGTACGAGAGGCAGCATGTCGCTCTGGCCCGGATGATACGTAGCGGCGTGATGCAGGCCGTCCATTTGGAGTCCGCGTTTCGTCTGATCACGGAAGAAATCGCCCACGCCATGGAAGTGGAGCGCGTCAGCATCTGGCGGTATGATCAAAACCGCAGCAGCATCGTCTGTCAGATGCTGTTTGAGGCAGGTGCGCGGCGGCATTCCTCCGGGCTAGAACTGAGTGGAAGAGATTACCCGGCCTATTTCCGAGCCATGGCGCAAAATGAAACCATTGCGGCAGATGATGCGCAGCGTGATCCACGCACACGTGAGTTCACCGAAAGCTACCTCTCACCGCAGGGTATCACCTCCATGCTGGATGCCCCGCTGCATGTGGGCGGGGTCCTGGCCGGAGTGCTCTGTCAGGAGCATGTCGGTCCGCTGCGGGCCTGGCTGCCAGAGGAGAAAAGTTTTGCGACTTCGATGGCCAACTTCATTTCCCTGGTGCTCGCCCAATGGGAGCGCAGGCAGGTTGAGGACATGCTGCGTCAGCAGGCGTCACTCCTCGACAAGGCAAACGATGCCATTCTGGTGCGTGATCTGGACCACCATATCACCTACTGGAACAAAAGCGCTGAAAGTCTCTATGGATGGACCGCCGAGGAGGCAAGAGGGCGCAAAGTGTCCGAACTGCTCTACGTCGATGATTCGCAGTTCGAGGAAAAAAACAACCAAGTGCTGACCGATGGAGAATGGGCAGGTGAAATCCTGCAGGTGACCAAGGCGGGTAAAGAGGTGACCGTGGAGGGGCGCTGGACCTTGGTGCGCGATGCCGAAGGCCGGCCCAAATGCGTGCTGGCCATCAACACCAACATCACCGAGCAAAAACGGCTGGAAGATCAGATTCTGCGTTCCCAGCGCATGGAAAGCATCGGCACCCTGGCGGGTGGAATCGCGCATGATCTCAACAATGTGCTCACTCCGATCATGATGTCGGTGGATCTGCTGAATCTGCGCATCAAGGATGAGGTTTGCAGGGAAACACTGGAGACCATCGCCTCCAGTGCACGCCGAGGAGCCGACATGCTCAACCAGGTGCTGTCTTTTGCCAGGGGCATGGAAGGGCAGAAGACCCCTTTGAAGATCAGCCGTCTGCTGCAGGATCTGGCACGCATCGTCGGAGACACCTTTCCAAAAAACATCCAGCTCCGGCTGCTGGATGAACTGCTGGAAACCGATGCCGTGTCAGGCGACGCGACGCAGATCCATCAGGTGCTGCTCAATCTTTGCGTCAATGCGCGGGATGCCATGCCTGCCGGCGGTACGCTCACGATCAAGGCGGCACACCTTTTGATCGACGCGCAATACGCCGCCATGAACATCGAGGCGCGTGAAGGGCCGCACATCATGATCAGCGTCGAAGATGATGGAGTGGGCATTGCGCCGGAAATTCTCCCAAAGATTTTCGATCCCTTTTTCACCACCAAGGAAATGGGCAAGGGCACCGGACTCGGGCTGTCCACTTCGCTGGCCATCATGAAAAGTCACGGTGGCTTCCTCCGTGTTTACAGCGAGCTGGGGCATGGCTCATGCTTTCATGTGTATCTTCCGGCACAGCCGACCCAGGTCATGGAGCAGACGGTTGTCGAAGAGCCGGTGCTGCCTCGTGGCAATCAGGAGCTTGTTCTCCTCGTCGATGACGAGGCGGCCGTGAGGGAAATCACACGGCAGACACTGGAAGCGTACGGCTACCGTGTGCTGCTGGCTGCGGATGGAGTGGAAGCGGTGACTCTCTACTCCAAGCATCAGCACGACATCGCCCTGGTTTTGACCGACATGCGGATGCCGGTCATGGACGGCTCCACCACGATTCAGGTTTTGATGAAGATGAACCCCGAGGTCTGCATCATTGCCGCCAGTGGCATCAATTCCAACAGTGGTATTGCCAAGGCCGCAGGCACAGGGGTGCGGCAGTTTCTGCCCAAGCCCTACACTGCCGAAACCATTTTGCGGGCTCTGCACAACGTTCTGCACGAGCAGTAAGCGCAAAAAGGTCAGGCCGCCTTCCGTGTCGTCTGCAGCACGTCTCCGAGTGCTTCCAGCAAGGAGTCGGCATTGTAAGGTTTGCGCAGGAAATGCTTCACTCCCAGGCTGTTGACCTGTGCCTGCATTTGGTGGCTGAGCCCGCTGGCGCCGATGATGGGCAGGTCAGGATGGATTTTGAGCAGCGCCTGGATGAGCGTTGGTCCGTCCATGTTGGGCATCATCATGTCAGTGATGAGCGCGGCCGGTTTCTCGGAACTTTTCAGGAAGGTGGCGATGGCGTCAGTCCCGTCGCAGGCGGCGACCACGCGGTAACCAAAGGCTTCCAAGGTGTGCTTGGTGGCGGTGAGAATGGCGGATTCATCATCCACGACGAGGATCAACTCGCCCTGCCCAAGGCAGCGTTTGGATTCGACTATTTGGATCTCCCTGTGCTCCACGTCCGTTTTGGCCGGCAAATAAATGCGAAACACCGTGCCTTTGCCCATCCGGCTTGTGAGATCGATGAACCCGTGGTGCGATTTGACGATGCCCAGCGTGGTGGCAAGTCCAAGTCCGGTGCCCTTGCCCATTTCCTTGGTGGTGAAGAAGGGATCAAAAATGCGATCCCGCACTTCCAGCGGGATTCCCGTGCCCGTGTCTTTCACTTCAAAGACCACATGCGGTCCTGTCTTGGCGTCGGGGTGCATGCTGGCAAACTGCTCATCCACGACCACATTGCTCATGGTGATGTCCAGCTCGCCTCCCCCGGGCATGGCATCACGGGCATTAACACACAGATTGAGCAGCACCTGGTGCAGTTGGGTGGGGTCTCCTTCCACGTTCCACGTTTCTTCCGGGCAGGAGATCCGGCATTTGATGAACTTGGGGAAGGTCTCATGGATGAGCTGCTCGATTTCCTGAAGCACGTCCTGTGGGCGCAGGCGCATGCTGCGGCCCTCGACGCCACGCGCAAAACTTAGAATCTGCTTCACCATTTCCGCACCGCGATTTGCGCTGTTCTCCATGGCGTTCAACAGCTCGATGTCGCGCGGTTGCTGCAGTTTCATGCGCAAAATCGTGAGCGACATCAAAATGGGGGTGAGCACATTGTTCAAGTCATGCGCCACACCACCGGCGAGGGTCCCGATGCTTTCCAGACGCTGATTGCGCAGGGACTGTGATTCCATGCGGCGCTTCTCAGTCACATCGGTCATGAATCCCTCGGTGTGTCGCATCACGCCGTCTTCGGAGGGGATTCCCTGACCGCGTTCCCAGATCCACTTCACCGCGCCTTCCGCCGTGCGGATGCGGTAGCTCATCTCAAAGCGTTTCCCAGCAGCGACAGCCTCTGTCACTGTTTGACGTACATGTTCCCGGTCTTCCGGATGAATCAGATCACCGAAGAAGACCTCGCCGTTGCCGGCGAATACTTCCGCCTCGTAACCCGTGAGCTCCAAACAGCCTTCGCTGATGAACTCCAGTGTCCATTTTTCATCGATCAGAGAACGGTAGGCCGCACCGGGAAGGTTGCCCATCAGCGTCGAAATCATGCGCTCATTTTCGCGCAGGGCTTCGATCGCCTGCTGGCGTTCTTTCTCCCTCTCCACGGTTTCCATGGCGAATGAAAGGTCATTGGCCAGGGCGCTGAGCACGCGGATTTCCTCCTCCTGGAAGCAGTCTCGCTCATCGGCGTAAATCAGCAGCACCCCCACAGGGATGTTGCCTGGTTTCAACGGGAACGCGGCGCAGGAGCGAAAGCCACGTTCCAAAGCCCGCTCGCGGAAGTAGAATGTTTCATCGTGCTCGATGTCATTGGAAATCTCATGGGTGCCGCTCCTAAAGGCGCGTCCAGCCGGTCCGCGGCCGGAGGGATGATCTCCGCGGGTGATGAGAGTCAGACCATCCAGATAGTTTTGATAACTGCCGGCGCAGGCAGCCGGCTTCAAGCTTTGGGATTCTTCATCAAAGAAGGCAATCCAGGCCATCTTCATGTTGCCCTTCTCCACCGCGATGCTGACCGCTGATTCATACAGCAGCTGCGGCTCACGAATACGGACGATCGCCTCATTGATGCTGCTGGACATCGCATGCAGCCGGTTCAGGCGCAGCAGGCGCTGTTCGTCCAGCTTGCGTTCATGAATGTCCAGTGCGGACCCGGCCATGCGGTAGGGCTCGCCATGCTTGTCCCACAAGGCCTGGCCACGGGCCTCAAACCAGCGATACCCGCCCGCCTTCACCTGAATGCGGTATTCGATGCAGAATTCGCTGCGCTGCTCCAGATGGCTCTCCAGCGCGGCACGCACCAGTGGCAGGTCCGCCGGGTGCATTTTCTGCTCCCAGGCAAAAAACAGACTGGGAAATTCCTCGTGGTTGTAACCAAGCAGTTCACGGAAACGCGCGGAATAATAGACGCCGCCTGTGCGGATGTCCCAGTCCCAGACACCGCCGGTGGAACCCGTGGCCGCCAGCGCATAGCGTTCTTCACTCTGTCGCAGAGCCAGCTCCGCCTGGTGGCGTTCCATTTCCGCCGCCGCACGCACCGCAAAGAGCTGGAACATGGCCTGCAGGCGCTCCCGGTGGTCCAGCGTATTTTCGCTGAACACCGCAATCATTCCGATCACACGCCCGTCTGTGGCATGCAGCGGCATGCCCATGTAACTGTTCGCCCCAAGTTCCTGCAGGATCTGGTCGTCTGGAAAGTGCTGCCGCACATTGCTGTCATAATAACAGACCTCGCCACTGGCCACGTTGTAACATGGCGAGCCGATCAGGGAGCAGGTCTTGTTGGGCAGGACCTTGCCGTCTGCGCAGAAACCCAGCGTCCGCACCATGCGGTCTCGCTCTGGCAGGAGCATTGCCACGGTGGCGTATTTGGCTTCTACCGTGCGGGCTACTTGTAGACAGAGTGACTGGAAAAAAGTCTCGCCACTGCGTGCATCCACACCTTCGGCCATCGCCCGCAGTGCTTCCTCCATTTTTTTCTCCACCGTGATGTCCGAGGCCAGCGAAAGTATCGACTGCAGCTCTCCCTCCTCGTTCAACAAGGCGGAATTATGCCACTCACACACAATCACCCGCCCATCACTGGTGAAATTGCGGTTGATGCAGGTATTGCGGGACTCCGAGCGGTCCAGCAGCCGGCCCAGCGTTGCCTTCACCCGCGGCAGATCTTCGGGATGAACGAAGTTCCAGTCACTGTGATCATTCCCCATGACCTCAGCTTCGGTCCAGCCAAAGATTTTCTCCGCCTGGGGCGACCAACGGCAGATGCGGCTGTCTGTGTCGCACTCCACCAGCGCCAGCGAAGTGTTTTCCAGGTGATAGAGCAGCGTCGCATGGGCCTGCTGCTGCAGTGCCTCCTCCTGCTCGCGTCGTGTGGTGAAATCCCGCAGGTTGCCAATGATCGCCACCGGCTTGCCTTCACTGTCTCTGACAATGGACCGGTTGTCACTGATCCAGCGATAAGCCTCATTTTTGTGCTTGAACCGGTATTCCAGAACGGGTTGAAAATCCCCGTTCAGATCACGTGCCATCACTTTTTCCAATCGCTCGCGCTTCGATTGATAATCCTCGGGATGAATCCGAGAAAACATGAAACGAAGTCCTCCCGCGATGCATTCCTCAATGCTGAAACCCAGCACCTGCTCCACCGCTGGACTGATGTAATCATAGGTCAGCGAGGGCAGGCTGAGACAGTACACCGGGTCTTTGGAGTTGCCGAGCACGGTGCGGAAACGCTCCTCGCTCCGCCGCAGCTCGCTCTCGGCATGCTTCCGCTTGGAAATATCACGCACGGTGACGACCAGCCTGTCTTTCCCAAGGATCTCGGCCTTGCGCATGCTTACCTCCACCCAGAACACGCGTCCAGAACGTGCGCGGGCCTGCCATTCAAACATCTGCGGGCCTTCCTCCATCGCCTTGCGCATCCAGTAGAGAGACTCGTCCAAGGTGTAAGGCGGAGTGTTCACGCTAAGCTCAGCTATGGAAAGCCGCCGCATTTCACCAGCCTCGCAGTCATACATCTCACAGGCACGCTGGTTGACTTCCAGAATGGCCCCGGTGACGACGTCGTGGATGAAAATCGCATCATTGAGGCAGTCAAAAACACTGCGAAACCAGTCGCCACGCACCTCAATGTCCAGGTCTTCGGTGGCGGTGGCCGTCGTCATGGTGGGAATGATCATGCAGGAGTAGTTTCGATCATTCACAGTGATTTTTCTAGTGTCAATTCCTCCGGTGAATCAGTCTCGGTGACTTCGGTAGAGCAGATTGCAGTGATCGTCTCTGCCAGAATCTTCAGTCCTTGCTCCTTCGACACGTAGCCATGTACATCGCCACGGCTCAAAACCGGCAGCATGTCGGCGCTGGAATGGCTGCTGAGCACAATGACTTTGATTCCCTGCCTGATAAAATACCCACATTGCTCCACCAGATCAATGGCTGATCCGTCTGGCAGTGTCATGTCCACGACCATCACGTCAATAGGGTGCGAATGCAGCACTGGGAGTGCGGCCGCCACGCAGTCCGCCTCCAGCAGTTCATAATTGGGCAGGTATCTGCCCAAGGCAGCACGCACCACATCACGATAGAGGTCGTGATCCTCGACCAGCAGGATCACTCCGGAATTTCCTGAACCATTGGAATGCCAATTTGCCTGCTGCATAAATGCTCTTTAGTTTCTGATTATGACGGGAATCAGCAGTAACATACAGCAAATCTGACACGTGTAGCGGGGAAGCATGATAATGAATAATGATTTAGACTCGCCTAAACTTCGGCAGCATGACTCGCTGAGGCCGAACTTCTCTCTCGTTGAGGGTTCCATAGCGGAGAAAAACGAGTTCCTTGGCAACATGGGGCATGAGCTGCGCAATCCGCTCGCGAACATTATCGCTCAGGCGGAAACACTGCAGGAGGGTGTTTACGGGCCTATGGAGAAAGCGCAGAAAATGGCGGTCACAGCCATTCAGGACAGTGCCAGGCAGTTGGTCCAGCTCATCGCTGACATGGTGGATCTTGGCAAAATCGACGCAGGTGCGTCATCGCTGACCCAGACAGCATGCATGGTGAGTGAAAAGTGCGCTGGCAGCGTGGCCGCCTTGGCGGGGCTTGCGCAGTCACGGTCCATTCAGATTATCACCGAAGTACAACCCCCCAGCCTCGGAGTCCTTGCCGATGGGCACCGGCTGCAGCAGATCATCACCGAGCTGCTTTCCGCCGCTGTGTTATCCATGCACACGGGCGGTCAGCTGCGGCTCCATGTCACTCATGATGAAGGCACTCTGCAACTTCAGACACAGGGAAGCGTCGGCCAGCTGCCCTCGGAACCGGCGGTCATCCTCAACCGGCTGGGAAAAGTCAAACCTATTGGCCTGGCCTTGCTGCAGAAACTGGTGCAACTCCACTGTGGCACTTTTGAGGTGCTCGAAACAGCCGGGCAGAATGTCTGCATGACCATTCATCTGCCACTGGACCGGTCGTCGGCTGCGGTGCCAGCGCAGGAACAGCCCCTGCCTGAGCCTTCTATCAGCCATGAAGCCCCTCTTCCGGCTTCTGCTGCCCGCCAGCCCATCATTTTGATCGCTGATGATCAGCCTGCCCTCATCGCTGTTACACGCAACTACCTTGAAAGTGTTGGCTTCCAAGTCATCACAGCCCGGGATGGCAGTGAAGCCATCCAGCAGGCCTGCACGGTGCAGCCCGATCTCATCCTCATGGATGTGCGCATGCCCGTCGTGGATGGTTTGAGCGCCATCCGGCAGATTCGTGCCTCCACAGATCCTAAAACGCGTGACATCGCCATCGTCAGCCTTTCCGGGCATTCGAGTGCCGCAGACAAAGAAAAGTGTCTGGCCGCAGGAGCCACCGCCTACCTGAACAAACCTTTTGGTGTCCGCGAACTGGATCGCATCATCGCGGAGCATATCCGCCCGGATCGCAATTGACCGGCCTGGGGTGCGCATGGATCACCACCCCGCAAAGTTTCAAGCATGGCGTGCGCGCGTCTTGCCGCCACGGAGGAGGCGAAGGGCATTCGCGATGACCAGCAATGTGGCGCCGGTATCCGCGAGAATTGCCAGCCAAAGGCTGGCATGGCCGAGCAGGGCCATGATCAAAAACACCGCCTTCAGCACGAGGGCAAAAGCAATGTTGAACTGGATGATGCCCACGGTGCGGCGTCCCAGTGCGATGGCTTCGGCGACCATGCCCAGATCATCCCGCATCAGCGTCATGTCCGCTGTTTCGATGGCTGTGTCCGTGCCTGCACCACCCATGGCGATGCCCACGCTGGCGGCGGCCATGGCTGGCGCATCATTCACGCCATCGCCGATCATGCCGACGTAGTTCAGTTCGGCGATGAGAGCTTTCACGCGCTCGATCTTCTGGTCGGGCAGGAGATCACCGTGCGCTTCATCAATGCCGCATTGCCTGGCGATCGCGCTGGCCGTGCGCTGATTGTCACCACTGAGCATGACGATCCGTGTGACGCCTGCGCGGTGCAGAGCCGCGATGGCCGCAGGTGCCTCCGCCCTCAAAGTATCGCCCACGGCCAGGATGCCCAGCACTCCCCCCTGACAGCCCGCATGCGGCCGGTGGCCGACCACGACCACGGACTGCGCCTTGGCTTCAATGGTCGCGAGCTGCTGCTCGATCTCCGCAGAGCAGACACCCAGCTCATGGGCCAGGCGATGGTTTCCCACAAAGTAGCGATGCCCGCTCACATCCGCCTCAGCTCCGCGCCCGTCGAGAGACTGGTAGTTTTCACTGCGTGGAAACGCGACCTTCCTGTCCTTCGCATAAATCACCACAGCCTGCGCCAGCGGATGTTCTGAGTGCGTGTCGATGGCAGCGGCGATGCGGATGATCTCCGTTTCATCCTTGGAGCTCACCAGGATGACATGCGTTACGCGCGGTTTGCCTTCCGTGATGGTGCCCGTCTTGTCCACGCACAGCGCCTTGAGTTTGCCCACCGCCTCCAGCACCGCACCGCCTTTGATGAGCACCCCGCGCCGCGCCATGGCCGTCAAGCCGGAGACCACGGACACCGGTGTCGAAATCACCAGCGCGCAAGGGCAGGCGATGACGAGCAGCACCAGAGCGCGATAAAACCACGCGAGCCACACACCACCGAAGAACAGCGGCGGCAGCAGCATGACGAGCACTGCGGCGACCATCACCACAGGCGTGTACCACCGGGCAAACACATCCACAAAGCGCTGAGATGGGGCCTTCTGCGACTGCGCCTCCTCCACCAAATGAATGATCTTCGCCAGCATGCTGTCGCTGCTCGCCTTGGTGGTGCGTACATCCAGCGATCCTGATCCATTGATGGTGCCTGCAAACACGCCATCGCCGGGCTTTTTCTCCACTGGCATCGACTCCCCCGTGATGGGCGCTTGATTGACGGCGGAGTTTCCTTTCACCACCTCACCATCCAGTGGGATGCGCGCGCCGGACTTCACCGCGATGGTGGCACCCACGACCACCTCCGCAACGGGCACTTCACGAAACTCGTCGCCCTCTTTCAGTAGCGCAGTCTCCGGCGTCAGCTGCATCAGCGCCTGCACCGCCTTGCGTGCACGGGCAAGACTGTAGGCTTCGAGCAATTCGGACAGGGCAAACAGGAAAGTCACCGCCGCACCTTCCGACCATTGGTTGATCATCAGCGCTCCCGCCACGGCCACGGTCATCAGCACATTCATGTCCAGCGCCAGCCGCCGCAGCGCACGCCATGCCTTCGGCACGGTGAACCATCCGCCTGCAATGATCGCCACCGCATATCCCACATCCGCGCTCCACCCTGGCCCGACTTTGAACCACTCAATGAGCATGCCCAGGCCGAGGCTCACACCCGAGACGGCGACCGCGATCTGCCGTACCCGTTTCGCGCCTTCCAGGTCGGCCGCTGCTTCACCATCCAGCGCCGCCTTCATGCCGGTGGTGCCGATGGCGCTGATCAGCTGCGCCGTTGTCAAGCTTGCCTCATGCAAAAGCGTGACCTTGCCACCCATCAAGTTCACCCGCACCTCACGCACACCCTTGAGCGGTCTCAGCACCTGCTCCAGCGCCGCGACTTCATCCGCACAGTCCATCCCGGCAATCCGAAGAATTGTCTGTTCATCCCCCTTGGCATCAGGATTGAGAGCGATGCTTTCAGGCGCAGTCTGGCTGTGATCATGCGCATGATCATGTCCATGCTCTGAGGCGTGGGATTCAGAGTCATGGGCCTTGGGGGTGATCATATGAGAGTGTGATTAAATCGTGAGCGTGGAGGCAGAATGCAGAGAGAAGCGCCCGAGTTGTGCCAGATGTCTGGCAGGCGGCCTTTCCAAACAGTCGTGCGAAACGAAGGTCCTCGTGTCTGTTCCTTTGCGGGGATTCGCGTGTGCGATGAAAATAGTTGGATGAATCTCGAATACGCGCAGCCGCTCCGCGTCTCATGAACACGCCGTTAGAATGCGGCAACAAATCAAAAGCAAACCTCCTCTCATCATGAAAAAACTCTTCACCCTCATTGCTGTTACCGCCAGTCTGGCTGTTTTCGCTCCTTCCAGTTCGCAGGCCTTTGACGGCCACCACTCCAGCCGCAGCTTCGCGAACAACTGCAGATCCTGCGGCACTGCGGTGTATCGCGAACGCGTCGTCGTTGGCCGCGATCGCCACGGTCATCCCATCTTTGGCTATCGCATCGTCAGCCATAACTGCCGCCCAGTGAGCCACAGTCATGGCCATGGGCATGGACTTGGCAGCAATGCTGGACCCTCCCGCTGGCCAGGATTTCATTTCAATTTTGGCGGTCATTCCAGCCATCGCTAATCCAGGGTGAAGACACGGCCTGCCGGAGAACGAAAGCTCTCCGGCAGGCCTTTTTTTTATGGGATGAAACGTGAAAGCGGTCATGATGGAAGTGTTTCATCACCCTCATGACGATGCTGAATCCAGGGGCGTCATGCCTGGACTTTACTGGAGCGGTTTTCGCTGGAACAAGGAACAGGCCCGCACGATTATAGCATTAATCCTTGAGCTTCGCATTGGCGACCTCGGCGGGGTACAGCGCCTTGAGCTGCGCGAGAGTTTTATCCACCTCGTCCAGATGCGGAGCCGCCTCCGCTGGTTTGCGCGCAGCGAAAGCATCACGCACGCCATTGAGCGCGGCCTTCAATGCATTCACCAGCATTCCTGCTTCAGCCTGCTTGGGCGCATCCGTCTTGCCCGGCAGAGCGGAAGCCAGCACCGGGAATGCCTCGGTGACTTCATCGATGGCCTCATACCTTTTGTCGGCGGTGCCTTCGTGAAGTTCTTCCGTGTGCTGGTTGATCTCCGCCCACAGGCCGGCGAGTTCCGCAGGGACTTCCACGTTCTTGCCGCTCTTCTGACTGCCGCAGCCGCACTGCCATTCGGGCTTCTTGCACTCGCTGCACACAGCCGTGTTGAAGTGCAGCCGGAAGGGGATGGACTTCGACGCTCCAGGTTCGCGCAACTGCATGATGACGTAGTAATCGTCCCCTGCAGGCGCGGTCTCCGTCACCAGTGTTTCGCCATGGGTTTCGACGCTGAGTTTCTTCGCCGAGCTGCGGTCACCCGCAGTGACGACTAGCTTGCGCTCACCAATCGCGATGGGTTTGCGATCCTTGTCCAGAAAGGTGATTTCAAAGCGACGATCCGCGCTGACGTTGAATTCTGCATTCGGTGTGCTCACGGAATCAATCGCCAGGATGCGACCACCGCTTGGGCTGAAGATGAAGCGCCCGTGCGCATGCAGGCTGCCGCAAAGAGCGAGCAGCATGGCCAAGAGAAGGAGGATCTTTTTCATGATGATGAAGGTGAAATTATAGCACGGCATGTCCATGCCGTGGCTGTGATTCGCGGCATGCTACTTCTTCGCCTCATCGCCATGCGCGCAGGTGCAGGCATATTCCTTGTTCTTGCAGGTCGGGCATTGCTCCAGGTTGAGATTGAACTTCTCATTCACGGCCTTGGCGCCTTCCTTCGCGCGGATCTGCACCACGGTGGGGAGGTTGTTGCCTTCAGGGATGACCTTGTCAGAAATCAGCTTGTCGCCTTCTTTGGCAAAGCTCAGCTTCGTCGGTGCTGAGCGTTCACCCAGCGTGACGCTGATGACTTGTTCGCCAGGGGCGACGACTTTGTTGTCCTCGTTGATGAAGCGAATTTCCACCTTCTTGTCCTTGTTCACGAAAAACTCCACGTGGGGTTCCACCTCCGTGATGAGCCTTCCGCCGGTGGGGCCAGCCTTGGTTTCATGGTCGTGCTTGTCTTTGTCGGCAGCATTGGCGGTGAAGGCCAATGCGAGTGTCAGCAGGGTGGTAATGAACAGTTTTTTCATGGGATGTCAGTGTTCTTGTTTGGTTTGGTTTTATCTTGGTCGCTCAGGCTTGAATGCCTGGCCTCGCTAGAAATTCAGTGAGATGCAGGTGCTTCGTTCTCGATGGCTTTCGCGGCGGCTTTGCGGCCAAGCAGCCAGAACATCGCGGGTGTGATCGCCATGTCGAGAAAGGTGGAGGAGATCAGCCCGCCAACGATCACGACCGCCACAGGATGCAGGATTTCTTTCCCCGGCTGATCCGCCGCCAGCACCAGCGGTATAAGGCCGATGCCTGCGGACAGCGCCGTCATCAGCACCGGCACCAGTCGTTCCAGCGTGCCGCGTATCACCATTTTGCGCGTGAATCCCTCACCCTCATGCGTCATGAGGTGCAGGTAATGGCTGATCATCATGATGCCATTGCGCGCCGCCACGCCACCCACGGCGATGAAGCCCACCAGCGTGGCGATGCTGATGTTGTTCAGCTTGAAATACGTGAAGGCAAGCCCGCCCATGAGCGCCAGCGGGATGTTGACCAATACCTGCAACGCCAGCGAGGCACTGCGGAAGCACCCATACAGCATGAGGAAGACCGCCACGAACACGATGGCTGAAAACAGTGCGATGCGCTGCGTGGCCTCCTGCTGCGCCTGGAACTCGCCCTCAAAGGTGATGAAGTAGCCTTCAGGCAGATTTATCTTCGCCGTGACTTCATCGCGCAACCTCACGACGAGGTTCGACACATCCCGCACCGTGGGCTTGATGGCCAGCGCGAAACGCCGCTGGCTGTTCTCACGAAAGATGACGTTCGGTCCCTTGGCTTCGCGCACATCGGCTACCAGTGACAAAGGGATGCGCTGCAGGTGCCGCCCATCGCCCTCGTCCTGCATCTCGATGGGCAGTTCGGCGATTTTGTCCGGTGAATCACGCCACTCGACGGGCAGCCGCATCACCAGATTCACACGCCGCTGTCCTTCGCGCAGCTCAGCCACCGCTTTGCCACCAATGAGGCTGGAGAGTTGGTCATTGAGTTTGCCGGGGGCGATGCCATACGCCTTCGCGCGATCACGATCCGCCTCGATGCGGAGCTGCGGGATGGAGGAAGTCTGGTCGAGCTTGCAGTCCTGAAATCCCGGAATGGCTTTGGCGATGCTTTGGATCTCGATGCCAAGTTGGCGCAGCTTGTCGAGGTCAGGCCCGAAGATCTTCACCGCCACAGGGGCGGAGACACCGCTCATCATGTGGCCGATGCGATCCGCCAGCGGCCCGCCCACCACCGCAAAGACACCCGGCACTGTTTTGATCTTCTTCGAGATGTCATCCAGGATCTCCTTGCGGCTGCGGCTGCGGCTCTGGCCCGCGCGCTCGCCTTCGATCTCACGAAAATCCACATCGAATTCCGCCGTGGACACGGGCACCACATGGTCGCCACGTTCCGCACGGCCCAGACGCCTTCCCACCTTGCGCACTTCCGGCACGGTGAGGATCTGCTGCTCGATCACGTCGGAGATTTTGTTCATCTCCTCCAGCGAAGTGCTCGGCGCGGTGGTCGCAGCCACCAGCGCCGTCTCTTCCTGGAACTTCGGCAGGAAGTCCTTGTTCATCTGCGGATACAGCAAAAATGAAACGATCAGCAGCACGACCGCCAGCGTGAGGACGATGAGCGGCTGATTCAGCGCAAAGCGCAGCAGCGTGTGCTCCAGCAGCCACTTCATGTTCCGCGTGATGAAGCCGTCCTTGTGCGCATGTCCTGCAGCCGGGTTCAGCAGCAGCGAGCACAGCACCGGGATGGCCGTGAGTGAAACGATGAACGAGGCGATCATCGAAATGATCGTGGCGATGGCAATCGGCGCGAAGAGCTTTCCCTCCACACCCGTCAGCCCGAGCAGCGGCAGGAAGACGAGGATGATGAGAATGGTGGCGTAAAAGATGGAGTTCCGCACTTCGCCCGAGGCCTTGGCGATCACCTGCAGTTTGGGATGCGGCTTCGTCAGCGCCGCATTTTCCCGCAGCCGGCGGAAGACATTCTCCACATCCACAATCGCATCATCCACCACCATGCCGATGGCGACTGCGAGGCCGCCAAGCGTCATCGAGTTCACGCTGATGCCGAACCATTTGAAGATCAGCAGCGTGATGCCAAAGGACAGCGGCATGGCCATCAGCGTGATGAAGGTGGTGCGGAAGTTCAGCAGAAACAAAAACAGCACCAGCGTCACCATGATGGCCCCGTCACGGATGGCCTCGGTCAGATTGCCGATGGCATGATCAATGAAATCCTTCTGCTGAAACAGCAGCGTCGTCTCCACGCCTTTGGGAAAGGTGGCCTGCAGTTCATCCAGCGCCTGCTTGATCTGCTCCGTCAGCTTGCGCGTGTCAAAGCCCGGTGCCTTGGTGATGGACATGATGACGCCATACGTCGGCGATTTCTCCGGCGCCTGGCTCACCGTCGCATCCCCACGCATCGGCTCGATGCCCCAGACCACATTCGCCACATCACCGATGGCAATCGGGCGGTCATTGATCTTCTTGATGATCGTCCGCGCGATGTCGTTGAGCTCCACCGTCATCGCCAGATTGCGCACCATGATCTCGGTCGGTCCCGTGTTGAGAAAGCCGCCTGTCGTCGTATTCGCCGCCTCGGCAGCCGCACGCTCCAGCTCATCATAGCTGATGCCATTGGCCTGCATTTTGTAGGGGTCAGGCTGAATCTCGATCTGCTTGATGCCGCCGCCCATGTTCAGGATTTCAGCAATGCCGGAGATGCTCTGCAGGCGGCGCTTGATGGTCCAGTCTGCCAGAGATCTCACCTCACGCGGCGGTATGTGCCCGGGCTCGCCCTCCTTCGTCGTGGAGCGCACGCCGACGAGCAGGATCTCACCCATCAGCGAAGCCACCGGCGTCATGAATGGCTGCACGCCCGGCGGCAACTGACCGCGCACGCTTTGCAGCCGCTCCTGCACCAGCATGCGCGCCTTGTAGATGTCCGTGTCCCAGCCGAATTCGGCATAGACCAGCGAAAGCGACACATCCGAATTCGACCTCAGCCGCGTCAGCCCCGCCACACCCATCAGGGCGCTTTCCATGGGCTGCGTGACACGCATCTCCACCTCCTCCGGCGCGAGCCCCGGTGATTCGGTGAGAATGATCACCGTCGGCTTTGTCAAATCCGGCAGCACCTCCACTGGCAGCTCCGTGGCCGTGCGCAGGCCCATCACCATCAGGATCAGAGACACCCCAATGATGACCGCGCGATTCGCGAGCGACCAATGAATCAGCTTGTTCAGCATGGCTACTGCGCCTCCTTCTCAGTGGGTTTCGCAGCAGCGGCATCCTCATCGGCAGGCCCGCGCTTTTTGGAAAAGAGCGAGATCAGCAGCAGCACAAAAAGTACGATGGAGGCATACATCCACATCGGGCTGGAGCCTTCCTCCTCATGCTCATGCGCCGCTCCGCCTTTTTTCCCCTCCATCGCGGCCTTCTTCTCTGGAGTCAGCTCGGAGCCGTCTTCCGCATGCTCATGGCCGTGCGCCGCATCCAGCGCCTCTTTGAGCGAGACGCTGCTGGCTCCGGCAAAGGACAGGGAATATGCACCGCGCGTCACCACTTCATCCGCAGGCAGCAGGCCGCTGGTGATCTCCACAAAGCGGTCGTTGATCTCGCCCACCTGCACCTGTGTTTTCACAAAAGCATTCGGCAGATCGAAGTCCTTCACATAGACAAAGCGGTTGCTCGATTCGCCCTGCAGCGCCGCACGCGGCACGCTCACCACATTGCTGCGCTTGCTCATCACGATGGAGAATTCCGCGCGCATCCCCGCTCGCAGCAGCCCGCCCGGATTCGTCAGGCGGAAGATCGCATCAATGGTGCCGCTCTCCTTGTCTGCACTCGTCCCAAAGCGCAGCAGTTCGCCTTTGAATTTCTCATTGGGCAGGGCCGCCACTTTGATATGAGCCTCCGTGCCCGGCTTCATGCGTCCCGCCTGATGTTCCGGCACACGCGCCACGGCATACACCTCACTCAGATCCGTGATTTCCAGCAGCGCCTTCTCCGGATCCAGCGGATCTCCCAGCCTCGCATCGACACGCGTTACCAGACCAGCCAGCGGAGCTTTCAGTGGGATGACCGGTGGTGGATCACCCGGCATGCGGCTCTCGATCTTCGCCACCTCGTCATCCTTCTTCACCGTGTCCCCCGGGGCGACCTTCAGCTCCACAATGCGCCCTGAAATACGAGTGCTCACGGCCGCCACCTTGCTCGGGATGGCCTCGATGCGGCCCAGGGAAAAGATCGTGGCCTCAAAGTCCGTCTCCTCCACCTCCACGGTTTCGATGCGGAGATTCTTCACACCGGTTTCATCCAGCACCACCGTGTTGGCCGCACGTTTGGAGTCGCCTTCGGCATGCGCCATGCCTGCCACCGTGAGGCAGAGGATCAGTCGGGAAAAGGAACGTATCATAAAAGTTAGGTCAGAATTGGATTGGGCAGGTCAGCGTTTAGCTGGTGTGGATGAGGTGGCTGCACCCGCAGGCGCGTGCTTGCCCGTGGCCGCTTCATATCGGATGCGCGCCATATGGAAATCCCGCACGGCATCCAGCGCAGCGGCCTCCAGTTGCAGGCGTTGCTCACGCGCCCGCAGGATGGTCAGCAGATTGGTCTGCCCCTGCTCATAGGCTTTTTCCAGCTTGTCCGTCTGCTCAATGACCAGCGGCAGCAGTTTGTCCCGCGTTTCATGCGCCAGGTCGGCATTGGCCTGCATTTCGAGGCGGGCCGTTTCGGCTTCGCTGATGATCTGTTTGCCCAGCGCTTCTCTTTCCAGCAATGCACGCTCCGCACTCGCGGCCTTCTCGGCGATCTCTCCCTGATTGCGATTCCAGAACGGCAGCGGGATGGAAATACTGAATCCATAGTAGCCCGTGTACTGGCGGTAGGTCGGCGTCACATCCTGCATTTCCCGCGAGGCAAACAACCCCGCTTTCACATCCGGCAAACGCCGCGCCTTGGCGAGTTGCTGGTCTGTCGTGGCTGCGGCGATCTTGGTCTGGGCCAGCTGGTAGTCCGCCCGCTGCATCCAGCCCGCACCCATGCCAGGAACGACCATACTCGGCAGATCGCCCGAGAGAGTCAGTGGCTCTTCAGGTGCTAGACCCAGCATGGGTTTGAGCTGGCCCATCAGGCTGATGCTGGTCGTTTCCAGTTTCCGCGTCTCCAGCAGCAGTCGCTGCGCATCCACTTGGGCCTGGGCGGCATCCAGAGCGGAAATCTCCCCGACTTTTGCACGCCCGCGCACAAACTCAGAAAGCTTCGTGGCCAGTGCCGTTTGCTGCTTTCGCAACACACGCTGCTGGGTGAGCGACATCAATTGCACGGCAAGGCTCTGTGCCTCCGCGATCAGGCGCCGTTCCGCGTCCCGCACCTCTAGCTCCGCAGCTCCCACCATCTGCGAACTGAGTTTCTTTTCCAGGCTCAGCCTGCGGGTGATGGGAAACGCCTGATCGATGGAAAACACCCCGGTTTGCGGGCTCACCTTGCTTTGATTTTGAAGAGCGTAGCCAAATGTCGGATTCGAAAGCCTGCCGGAGCCGAGCTGACGGCCCCTCGCCTCCTCCACCGCGAGCCGCGCGGCTTTGAGAGTGGGGTGCGAAGTGCGCACCTGCGGGCCAATCTCGGCAAGCGAAAGCGTCAGGGCAGGGGCCGTGGCGGCGGCTGCCAGCATCAAGGAGATACACAAAAGAGAAGAGCGAAACATGGAAAGCGTGATGGTTTGAGATTTGCAGGCATGGCCACGCCATGCCCTGGACCAGGGGAAAAACACAAGCGCCTCAGCCGTCAGTCGTGGACGGCGGCGCACACTTCTCTCAAACCAAAATCACCACGCAACGTGCCACCTGCAAAGCCGCAGGCGGCGGACTCTCGCCCCCAGTCTCCAGGGGCGTCTTCATCATTTCATTCACCGTGAGTCCTTCAATCAGCACCCACTCATGCATTGGAATCTCCGCCACCAAGACGGCTACAAAAGCCGGGATGGAAACCGCCGTCAGGCCAGCGGTGCCGGCCTGCAAATCCACCGTCAATGGCGCATGATGGTCCGTGCCCTCATGCTCACCATCCTCTTCATGTACATCCTCAGCGCAGGAAACATACCCGGCCTCGGCTTCGTGATGGCAGTGCTCCGCAGTTGTCTCCACCCTGATTCCCTGATGGTCACAAACAAACCCGCGCTGCATCCCAAACACCTGCGCGCACCCCACGACCAGAACGGCCAGAGTGGCTAGAATGCGCTTGGGAAGGAATGCCATGGCGGAGATAAGATGCGGGCTGGGTCGGCTTTGTTCAATGTGATTTTTTGCCAGCGCCACAGCGCAGCCCCCATCGCAAGTGCCGGAGACAGGACTCGAACCTGCACTAGTTTCCCAACCAGATCCTAAGTCTGGCGCGTCTACCAATTCCGCCACTCCGGCATGGAGTTGCATGCGGCATGATCCGTGCGGACACCCATGCTGCAAATGAATTATCGCGTGCGCAGCAGACGGCAGGCGATCCAGCCGGTGGCCAGGACAGTGCACAGCGGCATGAGCCCCACCTTCAAATTGGCTCCGATCCAAGGCAGCCAGCTGCCGGAATAGGTGGTCAGGGCGCTGAAGTATTTCAGGCCAAAGACCCAGCCACCATGCAGGCCGATGCCGGCCCACAACGCCCCCGTTTGCATGCGCGCTTTGGCCAGCACCCAGCCGACGGCGAAGAGCGTGGCAAATTCAGCGAGGAGAAAGTGCACATCCCCAAAGCCGACGGCGATTTGTCGGAGCACGAGGAATCCACTGCTCCAGGTGACGGCGGCATCACTGATCTGCCAGCCTTCCGGGGGTTTGAGAAAATGTACCAAAGCGAAGACGAAAGTGAGTGAGAGCAGGGCTTTCGTCTCCTTCATGGTGCGCAGCAGCAGGCCCAGCAGCAGACCACGGAAGAAAAACTCCTCCACGATGCCCGCGCCGAGTGCGGCGGTGATGGGTTCCCCCAGTTTCCACCAGCGCGGGTCGGGGCGCAGTTGGTAGGCGCCCATCTCGAGGAAAAAGAACCCGAGCGCGAGCAGCAGACCCGAGGCCAGAACAAAGCCGACGGCCCATTGTTTGAGCCCCGTGTTGAACGGACGCCAGGCAGGCAGCAGCGTGCGTTCCAGCCGCACCCAGCGCATGAAGGGCCAGATGAAGGCGATGGCGCAGACAAGCACGGCGCGGTTGAAGTAGCGCGTGAACTGCGCCCGCTCGATTTCTGAGAGCAGCCACTTCACCAGCCCGGCGTCATGCAGGGATGAAGTGGAAAGCCAGCCATGGGCGGCTTTGCCAAGGTGAAACAAAGGCGCGGACAGCAGCGCCCCGCCAAGCATGACAGCGAGAAGATAGAGCAGGAGTTTCGGCAGGGCAGGGGAACTGCCGGGGCTGGCGGCTTGCATGGGAGCGATACTAGCGCATTCTGCGTGCTCTCAAATGACCAAAAACCAAATCCACGAATGGCATGAGCGTCTCGAAGACGGTCGCAAACAATACATCCGCGCGTACTGGAACTCGCGCGAATGGCTGTTTCGCTATGCCCATCCCGATGGCGAGGCGTGGATGCCCTTGGAAAATCCACCGCCGGAGCGCTGGCTGGAGCTGCGCGATCTGCTCTTCCGCAAGTATCAGCGCAAAAAGCTCCCTTGGAAGTACGTCGTCGATCTGGACAAGAAGCTGGAGGACATGGGGATCAAGATCGAGGAAGACGAGCCGAAGACAGAGGACGACTGACGCCCCGTCATTGGGCCCCGGCATTCGTTTTGATCTCGGATGTCACTCCTCCGCCGTAGGCCGCGCCAAAACGCATGCCCACCTGCACCTCGGGGAAAAGAAAACGACGGCCTGCGCGTGCGCTGCGCCGCCGTGAAACAATCCCGAGCAAGGCCAGGAGGACACCCCCACAAGCCAGAAAGATTGGAACTCCCAGCGCGAACGGTTTTTCACCCCGTTGCAGCCAGAGCGACTGTTTCAGCCGCACGGTTTCCATGCTGCGCAGCCGGTCCATCCAGTAGCGCGTGGCCTGGATGAGCCTTTCTTCGAGCGTGAGTTTGGTGTCGGCCTGGATGCGGCGAGCCTCCTGGATGATCTCGACGAGATCGGCCGCCGGGTAGCGTTCCCAAAAATCTGGAGAAAAAGAAATCGCGTTGCTGTTGCTGGCACGGTCGTAGGCCATCAGCACGGCAGGCCGCGTCCCGCTCCATTCACGTCTCGTGATCTGGGCCTTTCTGCGGACGGTGAGCCCGGCAGGCATGAAACTGGTGGCCTGGATCCACGCATCGCATTTCAAATTCTGGGAAAACTGTTTGAGCTCCTCGGCGAGCACCCGGTGGCCTTCAGCGGTGAGGGCGCGGGTCTCATCGCGAATACCGTCTGCAGGTGGCTCAGTCTGGGCCACTCCCCATCCTGCCATGGCTAGCCACACCGCAGCAAAAACCGGGAAAAGCAGGTGTCGATTGAGGCGTGGAGCGTATCGCATGTCCGGCCTCAGTCTGTCCCAGACCGGGCCTGAGGGCAACTTCCGGCGTGGCAGCCCTCGGTCCTTGACCCTATAATAAACGGGCTGGAGAGGGTTTTTTGAGGCTGGTTTGAGCGCGCTTGTGAAATTTTTCACAAAATCGCCTTGCCGCTCTTTGGGCAGCGTAGATAGATACCCCTCACGCACGCTACCAGCCCCCTGCTTTTCATGCCCACTGTCACCCGAGAATACGAGGCCCCGGATACCGCCGCCAAAGCGGCCCGGCAGCTCGAAGCTGTGGAAGAAGCCACGACGGACATCGTCGGAGAGAAACTGGTGCTCAACATGGGGCCCAGCCATCCGGCCACCCACGGTGTGTTGCGGCTGATTCTGGAACTCGACGGCGAAATCATCACCAAGTGCGATCCCGATGTGGGCTTTCTGCATCGTGGCGACGAAAAAATCGCCGAGAACATGCACTACAACCAGTTCGTGCCCTACACGGACCGGCTGGACTACCTGGCACCGCTGGCGAACAACGTCGCCTATGCCCTCGCTGTGGAAAAGCTCATGGGCTGGGAAGTCCCTGAGCGTGGCCGCGCGATCCGCGTGATCTGCTGCGAACTGGCCCGCATTTCCGCCCACATGCTCGGAGTCGGGGTGTTTGCCATGGATGTCGGTGCCATGACCGTGTTCCTCTACACCTTCACCGAGCGCGAAAAGATCTACAATCTGTGCGAGCAGCTCACCGGCGCGCGCTTCACCACCAGCTACACCCGCGTGGGTGGCCAGATCCGCGATCTGCCCAATGGCTTTGTCGGTGCCGTGAAAACCTTCCTCGATCAGTTGGAGCCTGTCATCGATGAGATCGACAAGCTGCTCTCGCGCAATCGCATCTTCATCGACCGCACGCAGGACATCGGGATCATCTCCAAAGAAGACGCCATCGGTTACGGTCTCACAGGCCCAAACCTGCGCGGTTCAGGTGTCGAACATGACCTTCGCAAGGCGCATCCTTACCTCGATTACGACAAGTACGAGTTCGACGTGCCAGTCGGCACCAAGGGCGACTGCTATGATCGTTATCTGGTGCGCATGGAAGAGATGCGCCAGAGCGTGCGCATCCTCCGGCAGGTGTTCGCGACTCTGCCGGAAGGCCCCATCAATGTGGCCGACGCCAAAGGGCTGCTGCCAAAGAAGGAAAAAGTGCTGATGAAGATGGAGGAGCTCATCCACCACTTCATCATTTCCACCCAGGGCATTGATGCTCCTGCGGGAGAAGTTTATTTCGCCGCCGAAAATCCCAAGGGAGAGCTCGGCTTCTACATCAACAGCACCGGCGGCGGTGTCCCGCACCGCTTGAAAATCCGCGCCCCCTCTTTCCTCAATCTCAGCATCATCTCCAAGCTGATCCCCGGCCACATGCTCAGCGACATTCCTGCAGTGCTTGGCAGCCTGGACTTCGTCATGGGCGAATGTGACCGCTGATTCATCCTAACCATTTCATCCGAGACACTCCCCCGCATGGCCTTTGAAGTTCCAGCCGAATTGGAAAAACGCATGGACGAGGCGATCTCGCATTACCCCGTTTCAAAACGCAGCGCCGTCTTGCCCCTGCTGCATCTCGTGCAGGAGCACTTCCGCTTCATCAGCGAAGAGGCTGTGAACTGGGTGGCCGCCAAGCTCTCTCTGGAGCCGATTCAGGTGCTCGAAGTCGTCACCTTCTATCCGGGCTTCCGCCAAACCGCTCCCGGCAAGTACCACATCCGCGTGTGCCGCACGCTCTCATGCGCCATGGCAGGAAGCTACGAGCTGATGGACGCGCTTTGCAAAGCCGGCAACATCGACCGCTCCCACACGGATCATCATCATCCCATCGCGGCCAGCGCCGATGGCAAGTACAGCATTGAATTTGCCGAGTGTCTGGCAAGCTGCGGTTTTGGTCCGGTCTGCATGATCGAGGACGACTTCTATGAGAAAGTCGATCCCGCCAAGGCGGGTGAACTGCTCGCTCAGCGCGTCTGATCAAGGCACAAAAAAGCGCAGGGTTTGCCGCTGCGCCTCTTGAGGTGTGACTGATGTCGGTTTCTTACTTGGAACGCCAGGACACAACGTCATCCTGCGTTTGTGCCTTCAAGTCCTGGCCCCAGCTGTAAATGGCGACTTCCAAGGGGAGCTTCTGCGGCGGAGGGCTGATGGTGTTCGCAGAGATCTTGGGATCCGAGTTGGTCAAATCTGGATTGGCCACCTGAAGATCACCATTGGTATCAAGCAGCACGTAATAGACGGTGCCCCAGAGATCGACCAACTTGTAGGGAGGCTGTGCGTTGACCAGGCCAAACTTGCCATTCCTGGCAATCGGCAGGTCGATGAATTTGATGCCCTTGGGGTTCAGGTTGACTGCTCCGCCGCCGCCACCTGAGGCAGAGGCTGATGTCAGCGTTGTGAGCGCACCGACGATGCCGCTGTTCTCATCTGTCGGCAAAGCCTGAATGTCCATTCCGGAGGCTGCCGCGCTGAGCAGGCTGGGATTCACCGGCCAGCGGTTGTAATCAACCTGATAGCTCGTGATGGCGCTACGCATGTCTTTGAGGACCACCTGCACCTGCAACTTTCTCCCATCCGCCATCAGCTTGTTGGCCTGTGAGATGACCAGACCTGCAAGGACGGCGATGATGGTGATCACCACCAGCAGTTCGATGAGCGTAAAGCCCGGTCGTGTGGAAAAGTTGGAACGAGGTTTGAGTTTCATGATCTTCGGTTGGGTTTGTGTTGGGCGTGTACCAGGAACGAAAGGGGTTCGAAAAAAACAGTCGTCGTTCCGACTGAAGTATTTAATCGTTTTTGCGTTGCCACGTCAATACTTGTCATGAACAAGCGCCAACTTCGACGGGTGCTGACAAGGTGAACCACGACCCTTGTGACCCTTGATGCGCCGCCTTCACCGGGAGCTTTGATTGTCAACTAATGCTTGCATCATATACTGCAACGATTTAAATCCGCGCTTCAAACCCCACTGAACACACACACAACCACGAATCGCATCAGACGATTCGAAATATCTCATATGGCAAAGACAGCATCCAAGGGCAGCGCAGACAAAAAGAAGTACGTTTACTTTTTCGGACCAGGAAAATCAGACGGTGATGGTTCCATGAAAGCATTGTTGGGCGGCAAGGGCGCCAATCTCGCAGAGATGAGCCGCATCGGCCTTCCCGTTCCTCCCGGGTTCACCATCAGCACAGAAGTCTGCACATACTTCTACGAAAACAAGAGAACCTACCCTGCCTCTTTGCAGTCGCAGATGGAAGCTGCCGTCAAGGGCATGGAAAAAATCATGGGCTACAAGTTCGGTGACGCCAAAGGCTTCCCGCTTCTCGTTGCCGTGCGTTCCGGTGCACGTGACTCCATGCCCGGCATGATGGACACGATCCTCAACCTTGGTCTGAACGATCAAACCGTTCTCTCCCTGGTTGCCGCCACGAACAACGAACGCTTCGCCTGGGACTGCTACCGCCGTTTCGTTCAAATGTATGGTGACGTCGTTCTCGGCGTGCAGAAGCTCGAAGGTGAAGACCATGAGCCGTTTGAAATGGCCATCGAAAAGTTCAAACACGAAACCTACGGCAAGGACATCATCGACAGCGATCTGACCGCCGATGACCAGAAGGAACTGGTGAAGCGTTTCAAGGCTCTCGTCAAAGAGCGCACCGGCAAGGTGTTCCCTTCCGATCCATGGGATCAGCTGCGTGGTGCTGCCGGCGCCGTCTTCGGCAGCTGGATGAATGACCGCGCCATCGTTTATCGCCGCAAGTACAACATCCCTGCCGAGTGGGGCACTGCCGTGAACGTGCAGGCCATGGTCTTCGGCAACACCGGTCCGACTTCTGGATCCGGCGTGGCCTTCACCCGCAATCCTGCGAACGGCACCAACGAATTCTACGGTGAGTTCCTCATCAATGCCCAGGGCGAAGACGTCGTCGCCGGCGTGCGCACTCCTGAGCCGGTGATCCAGCTCAAGAAGGAAATGCCGAAGTCCTACGCCGAACTGCTCCTGGTCCGCCAGAAGCTTGAAAAGCATTTCAAGGACGTACAGGACATCGAGTTCACCATTCAGGAAGGCAAGCTGTTCATGCTGCAGACCCGCAATGGCAAACGCACCGCCGCCGCCGCTCTGAAGTTCTCCATCGACATGGTGAAGGAAAAGCTCATCGACTGGGAAACCGCCGTGCTGCGTAATCCTGCCGATCAGCTCGAACAGCTCCTTGCTCCGATCTTTGACGTCGCTGACGTGAAGAGGGCCAAGGCCATCGCTTCCGGTCTTCCTGCAGGCCCGGGTGCCGCATCTGGCAAGATCTACCTCAACGCCGACCGCGCCGTCATCGCCGAAGCAAAAGGTGAGAAGGTGCTCCTCGTCCGCAACGAAACCAGCCCGGAAGATCTTCGCGGCATGATCGCTGCCGAAGGCATTCTGACTGCACGTGGTGGTGTTTCATCCCACGCCGCTCTCGTCGCCCGTCAGATGGGCAAGGTTTGCATCTGCGGTGCCGCCGCTCTGGAAATCGATTACGACAAGAAGACGGTTTCTGTCGCAGGTGTGACCTTCAATGAAGGGGATTACCTCTCCATCGACGGCACCAGTGGCATCGTTTACGGTGGCGAGCTGAAGACCGCTCCTTCCGAAATCATCACTGGCATGATCAGCGGCGACAAGGCCGCCCAAGGCACCGAAAAATTCAAGAGCTTCCAGCAGCTCATGATCTGGTGCTCCAAGGCCACTCGCATGCAGGTCCGCACCAACGCCGACAATCCGGAGCAGACGCAGAACGCCATCGCTTTCGGTGCTCAGGGCATCGGTCTCACCCGCACCGAACACATGTTCTTTGAAGGTGACCGCATCGACGCCGTGCGTGAAATGATTCTGGCTGACAACGTGGCTGACCGCAAAAAGGCGCTCGCCAAACTGCTGCCTTATCAGCGTGATGACTTCACCGGCATCTTCAAGGCCCTCAAAGGTCTTCCTGCCACCATCCGTCTGCTTGATCCTCCGCTTCACGAATTCGTGCCGCACGAAGAAAAAGCTCAGGCTGAACTCGCCAAGAAAATGGGCGTGTCGGTTGAGAAAGTCACCGCACGTGTTGCTGCTCTGCATGAGTTCAATCCGATGCTCGGACATCGCGGCTGCCGTCTCGGCATCGCCTATCCTGAGATCACCGAGATGCAGGCTCGCGCCATCTTTGAAGCCGCCGCAGATGTGGCGAAGCTGAAGATCAAGGTGAAACCTGAGGTGATGATTCCGCTCGTCGGCTTCAAGAAAGAACTCGACCTGCAGGTCGAAATCGTGCATAAGGTAGCAAAAGAAGTGATGGCTGAGAAAAAAATTAAGCTCGACTATCTTGTCGGCACCATGATTGAGGTGCCGCGTGGAGCTCTCACGGCTGATGAAATCGCCGAGACCGCACAGTTCTTCAGCTTCGGCACCAATGACCTCACGCAGACTGCGCTTGGCATCAGCCGTGATGACATGGGCAGCTTCCTGATGCCTTACACGGAGAACGAAATCTTCAAGAAGAACCCCTTTGCCACGCTGGATCAAACCGGTGTTGGCCAGCTCATCAATATCGCCATCGAAAAAGGCCGCAAGACCAAGCCCGACATCAAGCTGGGCATCTGCGGTGAACACGGCGGCGATCCTGAGAGCGTCAAATTCTGCCATCGTGCAGGCCTCACGTATGTGAGTTGCAGTCCTTTCCGGGTCCCAGTCGCACGCCTTGCCGCAGCGCAGGCCGCGATCGAAGAAAAGCGCGCCGCCGCTCCGGCCGCCGCAGGAAAAAGTGTCCGTGGAGGTGCCAAAAGCGCGTCCGTGGCAAAACAAAACAACAACGCAACCAACAACAAACAGAGGATAAACACCATGGCTAAGAAAGCTGCAAAGAAAGCCGCCAAAAAGGCGCCCGCAAAGAAAGCCGTCAAAGTCGCAAAGAAGGCCGCTAAGAAGGCTGCGAAGAAGAAGTAACGCATTGGCCTCCTAGGGAGGTCAATGTGGCGGAGCAATCCGCCGCCAAAAGCCCTGTGGGGATCACTCCTCACAGGGCTTTATCTTTGAATGCGATGGCCTTTGTCGCGATCTCGGTCCAGAAATGAACGTGTGTCTGTTCTTAACGCTTCACGTCTTGGTCGTAAACGGAGCCGGGAGGCGGCGCAGAAAGATAGGTTCCCCCGGCCGACATGGCATCATTGCGGATGCTTTTGGATTGGCTGAGCTGTTCATTGGCAGCTCGCATGCTGCCCATGCCTGCGGAACCTCCCATGCCTGTAACGGCCCCATAATTCTGGTAGGATGGGCTGTAGAAGGAGTTGCCTCCCTGAGTGACTTGGACTGAATTCAAAGCCACGGGCTGGTCAGGAGTCGGAACCCCGTCGGATTTGCGCTCTGATTCCGCAAGGTAGTGTTTGTTCCATGCCGCGTTGTTGACGTTCTCAGCGACCTTGGAATCCAGCCGGTGCTTTTCTTCCGCATAGTCAGCCTTGCTCAGTGCACCGCTGGCGCGCTTTTTCTCAAGTTCATCGTACATGACCTGATATCTGGCGCGGACCACTTTTTCGTAGGCATTCAGATCTGCCAATGTGGGGATGCTGTCCATCGTTCTGCTGGCGCATGAAGCCAGAAGACCAGAGAGCACTGCGGCCTGGAGGAGTTTCGAGACGTTATTCATAGTTCATTCTAAGCCCCCCGCAGCGGCATTTCAAATCAAAGCGCCGTTGCATACCGCACCCCCGCAGCCCATCTTATGACAGAAAACGCCCCTGTTTTGGACCCCATCGACGCTGCTCTGCAAGCCCCCGAACCCCGCGGCAACTACCTGCCGTATCCGGCTTCACGCCTGGCTGCCAAAATCATCCCCCAGGATCTTACCAACTTCAAATCCCGCGGAGTCTCCCGGGTCGAGCGCGTCCTCCAGCAGGAGATGGTGGAAATCCAGGAGCGCTACATGGAGGTCATCGACGCGTTCAACTGGAACAAGCTTATCTACGAAAGCAGCTTCGGTTTTGAACCCGTCTGTGGCGAGGTCTACCACCTCTACGAAGTCTCGGGCAGGCACCAGCTCAGCATGATTTCTCCCGAAGAGTGGCATCAGCGCTGGCTCGGCAGTGTCAGACTGAATGCGGATGGCCGCTGGCAGATTGAAAAAGCTGCGCCAGATTTCAGCATTCGCGACTGGGTGCAGACCTCGGTCGCCTCTTGATGCAACCCACCTTCTCAGACATCGGCCAGCGCCTAGCGGGCCCCAGCGGCATCCAGGAACTCATGGATGATTGCGGAGCCGCGCTCACCACCCATCCGGACATGCGCATGCTCGGCGGCGGCCAGCCTGCGGCCATTCCCGAGGTGCAGCAGCTCTGGCGCGCTCGCATGCACGCCATGCTCGACGATGGCAGCATCGACCGCACCTTGCTCAACTACGATCCCCCCGGTGGCAATCCGCTCTTCCGCGAAGCCTTCGCCGCCTTTCTCCAGCGTGAATGCGGCTGGAACGTGACCCACGAAAACATCGCGGTCATGCCGAGTTCGCAGTCCGCATTCTTCCTGCTCTTCAATCTTCTCGCCGGTCAGACCGGCACCACCAAGCGCCGCATCCTCTTCCCGCTGCTGCCTGAATACATCGGCTATGCCAATCAGGCGCTCTCCCCCGGCCAGTTCACCGCTTGTCTCCCCCGCATTGTCGAAACCGCCCCGCACGAGATCAAATACCACGTCGATTTCGATCAGCTGCGCATCACACCCGACATCGCCGCGATGTGTGTCTCGTGCCCCACGAATCCCACGGGCAACGTGCTCACGCAAAACGAGTTCGAAAGCCTGCACGCACTGGCGGATGCGAACGGCATCCCTCTCATCATCGACAACGCCTACGGCCATCCCTTTCCCGGCGTCATTCACAACGGCTTCCAGCCCCAGTGGCAGCCGGGCATGATCTTCAGCATCAGCATGAGCAAAGTCGGCCTGCCCGGAGTGCGCACCGCCATGATCGTTGCCGATCCTCACATCGTGAAGGCGCTCTCAAACATGAACGCCATTGTCTCGCTGGCGAATGGCAATCTCGGCCAGGCGCTCCTCATGCCGCTGCTCAAAGACGATACCCTCGTCAAACTCGGCCCTTCGGTCATTCGCCCCTTCTACCGCGAACGCTCCGACTTCGCCAAATCCGTGCTCGCATCCGCGTTGGGAGATCGCGTCCCGTGGGCTCTGCATGCTCAGGAAGGGGCTTTCTTCCTCTGGCTCTGGGTCAATGGACTGCCCATCCCTGCAGCAGAATTGTATCGCCGGCTCAAAGAGCGCAAAGTGCTCGTCATCCCGGGGCATTACTTCGCTTTCGGTCTGGAGAAGGAGTGGCGTCATCCACACGAATGCCTGCGGCTCACCTACTCGCAGCCGGAGCACATCGTGCGCGAAGGCTTGGAAATCATCGCTGATGAAATCATCCGCAGTTTCTGAGCCCTTTTCAGCCTTCATGGCGCGTGCCCTGTTCGATCCCGAACGCGGCTACTACACCCGCCACATCAAGACCGTCGGCGCACGCGGCGACTTCTCCACTTCTGCCACTCTCTCTCCAGCGTTGGGTCACGCCGTAGCCGACTGGCTCAAGGCCGAATCCCGCTTGCCGCCGCAGGTGCATCACATCATCGAGGTCGGCGCAGGCGATGGATCGCTCATGCATGCGGTGCACAAGGCGCTCGGCTGGTGGGCGCGCCGTCGCTTCACGTTTCACATCGTCGAGACCTCCCCGGTGCTGCGGCAGGAGCAGCAAAAGAAGCTGGGCACCAAGGTGACATGGCATCAAAATCTCGAATCCGCACTCGTTGCTGCGCAAGGCCACGCGCTCATCTACCACAACGAACTCCTCGACGCCTTCCCCGCCACCCTCGTGCAATGGAACGCCGCCGAGCAGCGCTGGCTCGAAGTCTGGGTGCCGGAAGAGCTTCACTCACACGCTCTCGACTCCGCCCATTACAGCGCCCTGCGTCACACCACCTTTGCCGACCGCCAGCGCTGCGAGCTCCACCCCAGTGTGCGCGACTGGCTGCACCGATGGACACCGCATTGGAAAGGCGGCGCCATGCTCACCATCGACTACGGCGACGAATTTCCCCGGCTTTACCATCGGCGGCCACACGGCACGCTGCGTGCTTATCTCCTGCACCAAAGACTCACCGGAGCCGACATCTATGCCAATCCTGGCCGCCAGGACATCACTGCCGACATCAATTTTACCGACTACGCCGCCTGGCTGCTTGAACTGGGCCTCACAGAGGCTTCGCGCCAGACCTTGGCCGTATTTCTGCATTCACACTCTGCACCTGCACCAGCCGCGCTCACCGATGCCGATGGAGCCGGAACTGCCTTCAAATGCTTCGTGCATCGCCGTCAGCCATGCGCATCATCAAATCACCCCACATGAATTCTGTTAACGACCGCCCCGGCACACTTGAAAAAGCGCTCAAGATCAATCTCGCGCACACCATCTACGGCACCTTTGCTGAAATCGGAGCCGGACAGGAAGTCGCCAATTGGTTTTTCCGCGCCGGCGGCGCATCTGGCACCGTGGCCAAGACCATGTCGGCTTATGACATGACCATCAGCGACGAGATTTACGGCAAATGCTCCCGCTACGTCTCGCGCCAGCGCATGTGCGACATGCTGGAGCATGAATATCCCATGCTCATTCAGCGGCTGAATGCCAAGCGGGGCGCCACCACCACCTTCTTCACGCTGGCAGACACTGTGCGCGCTCGTTCCTACCGCGACACCAAGGAGGAATGCCACGGCTGGATCGGCCTGCGCTTTCAGACAGATCCCGGCGGTCCCAGCAGCGAAATCCAGATGCATGTGCGTCTCTTGGACGACTCCAATGCGCGGCAGTCGGATGCCCTCGGCAAACTCGGCGTCAATTTCATCTACGCCGCTTTCCATTTGCGGGATGATCTCTCCACTTTCCTTCAAAGCCTGCTCGATGATCTCAGCCGCAAGCGTGTGGAAATCGACATGATCGACTTTACCGGCCCTGCTTTTGCAGCCTCGGAGTTCCAGGACCGTCTCGTGGCATTGAAACTCGTCCGCCTCGGTCTGGCTGACGCCGCACTGTTCGGGGCCGATGGCGAAATCTGGCAGGCTTCCGATGTGCTTTACAAAAAGCCGGTCTTCCTCAAGCGCGGCAGCTTTGATCCCATCACCAAGCTCAACCTCGACATGATCGAGCGTGGACAGGCCGCGTTTCAGGCAGATTTCGGTGAGGCCGCCCGCAACAACATCGAGATTCTTGAAATCACCATGCACAATCTCCTCGCCAGTGGTGCCGAGGTGCCGGACAGCGAATTCCTCGCGCGTGCAGATGTCCTCCAGGCACTTGGCAAAAACGTGCTCATCTCGACATACCCGGAGTTCCACCGTGTCAGCAGCTACCTTGCGCGCCACACACAGTGCCCCATTGGCATCGTGCTTGGCCTGCCTTTGTTCCAGGAGCTGTTCAACGAACGCTGGTGCACCGATCTCGAAGGCGGCCTGCTCGAAGCCTTTGGGCGGCTCTTCAAAAATCAGGTCCGTGTCTATGTCTATCCCATGGGCAACCCCATGAACGGCCAGATTCTCGGGTTGAACGACGTTCGCGTCACTCCTGAGCAAAGGCATCTGCTCCGCTACCTGATTGAAACCCAGAGCGTGCGGGCGCTGGAGGAGCCAAATCAGGACTTCCTCTTTCACACCAGCGCCGAAGTGCGCAACATGATCCACGCACGGGATGGCAACTGGCAGTCCCTCGTGCCAGACATCGTTCTTAAGCAGGGGCCGTGGCGTGAGATCGGGCAGCCAGTTATATAACACCGGCATACCTATTGCTTTTCTGGGCGCAACCGCTTGAATTCGCGGCTTCATGCCGGACTTCAAATTCACCAGCACAGAACCGCTCTGGATCGCAGTCTGGGTCGTTTATATCCTGATTTACTGGGTGACTCTCGCCTACCTGCTCAACCGCAGACGCTTTGGGACCCATGAGCGCATCCTCTGGTTCTTGGTCATCACTTTCGCACCAGTCATCGGCATTCTGTTGTTTTTCCTCATCAGCGAAGAAGACAAACTTCCAACCGGTCACGCATCCCAAAGCCGCCCCCCGCTTTCAGACACCACCGGCACTCCCTGGCAAAACAATCCCGGCCACACCAAAGACTCCGCCCCATGAGCGATCAAATGCCAGACGACCTCGACCTCATCACGATCACCCAGCTGCGGCAGGTCGCGAATCCAACACCGCAGCCCTACCGCTTGCACCTGCAGGTCGAATCACGCATCGAAAAAGCCACCAGCTCTGGCAGCCCGTTCTTCGAGGTGAAGCTCGTCGATGCCGCCGATTCATTCATCTGGCGAGTTTTTGACAACAATCCGCTCTTCCAAGATGCGTCCAAACTGGGGCGCAATGCTTTCATCCAGCTCGCGGGACAGTGGGTGGAGGGCAAATACGGTCTCGAACCACGGCAGGTGCAGATGCGCATGCTCGCCGAAGACGAAGCCAGTACACTGCTTCTCGGAGATCCCGATCTTTCAGCGCGCCAGTCGGTCGATTACGCAGACATCATCGCCTTCGTCGAATCCTTGCGTGACCCACGTCTTGCAAAGCTCTGCCGGGTGTTTCTTGAACGCCACGGCGAACGCTTCCGCCGCACCGGCGCGGCACGAAAGAACCATCATGCCCGCCGTGGCGGTCTGGTGGAGCATGTCGCGCAGATGATGCGCTGCGCGGTGGCGCTGGCGGGCCTCTATCCGCAGTTGAACCGCGACCTCATGATCGCGGGCGTCTTGTTTCACGACTGCGGCAAACTCTGGGAGAATGTCTATGCCGAGTCCGGCTTCACCATGCCCTACAATCTCACCGCCGAAATGCTCGGCCACATTCCGCTGGGACTAGAACTGGTGAACAAGCTGTGGCGGGATCTGCTGGAAGATCCTGCCGCGGTGGAATGGACCTCCTTGGAGCCCGCTTCGGAAATCGTGCGTCTGCATCTGCTGCATCTCATCGCGGCCCATCATGGCAGCCTTGAATTCGGCTCCCCCGTACTGCCAAAGACGCCTGAGGCCGTGGCGCTGCATCACGTCGATAACATCGACGCCAAGCTCGAAATGTTCCGTCGCGGCTATGCCAGCAGCAAAGAACTCGCGCCCGGCATCTTCGAGAAATTTTCCCCATGGCCGGTGAACATCGTCGCACCGCTGCCCGCCGTGCATCTGCCGCCGGCGGAGAGCGCAGCTTCTTAGGCGCGCAGTTTCATCAGTGCTGCGCGTACCATGAGGGTCTCACCCACGTTTTCCGTGGTGAGCAGGCCGATGAGTTCACCGCTGATGGGATCAAGGACCGGCAGGGCCGGGCAATTGCTGGAGTTCAAGGTTTCCAGCGCCTGAGTGAGGTCAATGGTTGACTGAGTCGATTCAGGGCAGGGGCGCATCACATCCACCACCGGCTGCCCCGGGCCCTTTTCCGCGAGAGCCGAGATCAGATCATGTCGCGTCAGCATGCCCTGGATGCCGCCATGGGCGTCCAGCACAGGAAAGTCCTGCTGTGCACCCGCGAGCAGCAGCTCGACTCCATCGCGCAGAGTGGCCTCTGGTGGCAGGCTGCGGAAATCCGTGAGCATGGCATCACGCACGCGCAGATTCCGCGTGGCCTCCTGCTGGGTTACCATGGCTGCCTCCTGCCCTGCGGCCATGAAGATGAAGAAGCAGATGAGCAGCAGCATGGGTTGAAACGTGTGGTTCAGCAGCATGTAGATGGCCACCATCATCGCAATGCCCTGCCCGATCGAAGCCGCCCGTCGTGTTGCAACACCGTACTCCATGAACATGGCAAACAAGGCGCGCAGCACCCGGCCGCCGTCCATGGGAAAGGCGGGGATCAGGTTGAACACGACCATGAGGATGTTCCACATCATGAGCTTCTGGAAAAAATGGCCTGATTGCAGAAAATCGTAGCCGGGATGGAACGCCGTGTTGATGCCAAGGCCCAGCCAAATAGCCGCTGCGATGATCACATTGACCAGCGGGCCGCTGATGGCCACCACCAGCTCCTGCGAAGGTTTGCGCGGCATGCGCTCCAGCCGCGCCACGCCGCCGATGGGCAGCAGCGTGATGTCCGGCGTGCGGATGCCGTAGCCCCGTGCAGCCGTGACGTGGCCAAATTCATGCAGCACCACGCACGCAAACATGGCGGTGATGAACAGGGTCGACTCCAGCGCTGCAGGAAGCCCCTGTCCGCTTAAAAAGCTCTGGCTGGCGACAAACAGCAGCAGCAGCAGGAAGGTGACATGAACACGAACCTCAGTGCCGGCAAAGGTGAAGAGGCGAAAGGACCATTTCATAGAGGGGGAAGTCAAAACTAGAGCTTGGGGGATTTCGAAGGGTCGTAGTAGATACGCACATCAGCGTCTTTGATGCCTAGAATCTCCTGCGCACGGCGCAAAGCATTCCGGGTGGAAAGATTGGGATTGGACGGACTGGCCGGGAAGAGATTGTCCTTGCCGATCACCTCCACCATGCCCGCACCTTTCAGCACGCGGTACAGATCTTTCGACACACCGCTGACGATCAGGTCCCGCCCGTCGGCACGCAGCGTTCGCACCAGTTCTTCGATGGCCATGGCGCAGGTGGCATCGAGGTGGCGTGCATTCTTCAGCCGCAGGATGACAATCCGCAGATTCGGGTCAGTGCAGGAGCCCTGGATTTGCGTGCGGAACAGGTCGGCCGACGCAAAAAACAAATCGCCCTCCACATGCACGATGGAGATGGCCGGATGCTGGCGCCCGCCCTGGTGCGCTTCGGCCAGATTGCCTTCCTCATTGAAAACGTACTCCACCAGCGAGGGCTGGCTGGCTTTGTGCAGATAGAGAATGATCGAAATGCCCACACCAGTGAAGATCGCCACATGCAGAGGCACCATCAGCGTGGCCACGAAAGTTGTGATAAACACCGCCGCATCCGCCCCCGTGGCTCGCAGGGAAATCTGGATCTGCCGCTTGTTGATGAGCGCCACGGCCACGCAGATCACCATCGCCCCCAGCGCAGCCTTGGGGATGAACGCCACCAGCGGGCCGATCGTCAGCGCCGCCACCAGACATACCACGCCACTGACAATCGCGGAGACTGGCGTCACCGCCCCGCTCTCATACGCTGCCAGCGAACGCGTCAGTGAATGGGATGCAGGCATGCCGCTGAGGTAGGCGCAGGCCAGATTCGCCGCGCCCAGGCTCAGCATGTCCTGATTGGCATCGACGTTGTGCCCCGATCGGCTGGCCAGCGTGCGCGCCATCGCGGAGTTTTCCATCATCGCCACAAACGCGAGCGAAAGCGCCAGCCCAAAGAGCTGGCTGAACTGCGCCGAGGCATTTCCACTGGTGAAGTCCGGAAACGGCGGCAGCAGCGTGCGCCAGGTGAAGGACAAATCGGAATACGTGGCCACCTGCAGCCCGGCTTTGTTCATCATCACGGCGATGAGAGACATCAGGATGAGCGTCAGCGTCAGGGCCGGGAAGCGTTTGCCGAAACGTTTGAGGCCGTAGTAGCAGCCTATAGCCAGAGCGCAGATCAGTGCACTCGGCCAGTGAATGCCCCCGAGATTGCCCAGCACATCATGCACATCGGAGACCAGTGTTCGAGCCACCGGTTTCCCGGAAGGCTCGGAGATCTGCTGCCCCAGCACCACCGGGAGCTGATGTGCAAACATCTGCAATGCGGCGCCTGTAAGATATGCCACCACCACCGCCCGGCTGATGAACCGCGCCATGTCCGCCACGCGGAAATACGCGCCGAAGATCAGCAGCGCACCCACGAGGAACACCAGCATCGGCATCGAGGCCATTTGATTCAGGTTGGGAAACGCGGCGAAATAGGACGACACCATGAAGGCCGTGGCATTCGTCGGCCCATAGATGGAATGCCGTGAGCTCATCAGCAGCGCGCCAACCACACAGGCCACGGCGGAACACGTGATGCCATAGGCCAGCGGCAGCCCTGCCACCACGGCAAACGCCATGCCTTGCGGGATGGCCAGCAGCGCACCGTCCAGCCCGCTCCTGGAGTCCGCCTTGAACATTTCTTTGTTGTAGCCCTTCAGCATCTGCCTGAGCGGAAACGGGTCCAGCTCGCTGGCTGCGGCCATGGTCTGCAGCCATGTTCGGCCCCGACTTGCGAATTCACGCAGTTGCTGGAACCAGGCTTGTAGATGGGAGGGCAAAAGAAACTCCTTGGAAACGCTTGGCCCATGCTAAACGCCTCAGCACAGATCACAAGCTTTGTGCTTATACGATTGCCACTGGACTCAAGGTTCTATCGAATCACCTTTAACCATGCCCGCAGATGCCGACGAACCCATCCCCGATGTGGTGGAGCATCCCATCGGTCCAGAGCTCGACCTGCACACCTTCCGGCCCAATGAAATCGGCAGCCTGCTGCCTGAATATTTCGCCGAATGCCGCAAGCGTGGCATCCTCCGCGTTCGCATCATCCATGGCAAAGGCAGCGGCACCCTTCGAAGCGGCGTCCATCAATTGCTCGCGAAACTGCCCGAAGTTCACCAGTTCATCTGGCCTGCCGATGAAACCAGCGGCTCTTGGGGCGCCACCTGGGTCATTTTGCGGGCCTGAAGCTCGTCAGGGAGCCCAGTTGGTACTCGTCCACACCTTCGGCTTGGCGTTTTCCAACTTTTCCAAATCCAGCGCCTTACCGTTTTTGACTTCCATCTTCTGCCCGCGGATTTCCAGCGTCAGGGGGCCAGTGAGATCGGTTTTTTCCAGCCAGAATCGCAGGCGGACGTCGCCCGTGCTCTGGGCTTCGATGCTCGGCGGGCGTTCCACAGGCAGAATAAAGGGGGGCACCTCTTTGCCTGCGCTATTGATCAAACGCACGTCCGGCGCCTGCATGGAGAGCGGCCGGGGGCTGGAATTCTTGTAGCGCACCTCCAAATCCAGCCGGGCATTGCCAAAATCCCGTTCCAGCGTGCTGCGGCGCAGCTGCAGGGGGGAATCGGCGCTCATTTCGGCTCCAGAACTGTTTTCAGCGGGGTTTGGGGCCGTTTGAAAGGACCACCAAATGGCGATTCCGCCTACGATAAGCAGCAGCCAGACCTCAAATCTCTGAAAAATACGCATGATGGCTAAAATCGGGGATGTCGTTCTCTGTTTGTCAAAACCGTCAAACTGTCTATCATGCGCGCCCCTCCGGCCCGGACGCGGTTCCCCACCGCCCGGTTGTTGGGATGGAAAACACTTCGCCCCCTAACCTCTTTCTCATGAACATCAACGTCGAACATCAGCCCAACTGCCGCGCCGTCGCCCACGTCCGCGTTCCTTCCGACCAGGTCGGCAAAGAACGTGACGAGATCATCACCTACTTCGCCGGCATGGTTCGCATGCCCGGCTATCGCCCCGGCAAAACGCCGAAGAGCATCGTCGCCAAGCGCTACGAAAACGAAGTGAAGGACGAACTCGAGAAGAAGCTCATCAGCGAAGGCCTGCGCCAGGCCGTGAAGAGCGAAGGCCTCGAACTCCTCAACGTCCTCGCCGTGAACGACAAAATGTATCACGACACAGACAAGAGCTTCAGCTTCACCATCGAGATGAGCCTCGCGCCGAAGTTTGAGCTGCCCGAGTACACCGGCATCCCGGTCAAGCTCCCCCGCATCGAAGTCACCGACGCTGATGTGGACCACGATCTCCTCCACCTCCGCGAAAACCAGGCCACCTACGAAGACGTGGACCGTGTCGCCGCCGTGGGTGATGTCGTCGTTCTCAGCGTCACCGGCAGCCTCGACGGCCAGCCCATCGCCGAAGCCATGCCAGATGCCCCCTCCCATCTCAAGGAGATGAAGGAAAACTGGTTCCTCCTCGCCGACGAAGACGATTTTCTCCCCGGCTTCTACGCAGGCCTCGTCGGCATCGCCAAAGATGACGAGCGCACGCTCAACATCACCCTGGCGGACGACTTCAACTTCGAAGCCCTGCGCGGCAAGACTATTGCCCTGAACGTTAAATGCCACGGCGTTAAGAACAAGGCCGTGCCGGAACTCACCGAAGAGTTCATCAAAAAGATCGCCGGTGAGGAAATGACCCTCGAAACCCTGCGCAATGAAGTGCGCGACGCCATCCGCCGCCGCCGTGAACAGGCCCGTGATGCCGCGAAGTCCAATCAGGTCATCGCCCACCTCTTTGAAAAGGTGGAGTTCGAACTTCCTCAGGAAGTCGTGAACCGCGAAGCCCAGCGCCGCACCAACGAAATCGCCCAGCGCGCCATGCAGCAGGGCATCGGCGAAGAAGAATTGATCAAGCAGCAGGACGAAATCCTCAACAGCGCCACCAATCAGGCACGCCAGAACGTCAAAGTCAGCTTCATCCTTGAGCAGATCGCCAAGAAGGAAGCCCTCGAAGTTCCCGGCCAGAAGATCGCCATGGCCCTCGCACAGATCGCTGAGCGTCAGAAGACCCCCGCCAAGAAGTTCATGGCCGAGGCTCAGAAAAACGGCCTCATCGACAACGTCCGCAGCGACCTGCTCCTGCAGGAAGCCATGGAGTTCCTCAAGTCCAAGGCCATCGTCGAAGAAACCGAGCCCGAGCCGGAACACTGCGACACGCACAGCAAGTGATCGCGGAGCCTGGCTCTTGGGTTGAAAAGTTCCTGAGTTAAATCAGGCTGGAGGCCGGCGAATTTTCGCCGGCCTTCGCATTTTGCGGCTGCGGGCTTGGTGTAATCCCAGCCGCAAGGTTTGCATTGCATGCCAAAGCCCGCATGTGCCATGAGTGCGCATGCCTCACGATCTCCACGCCGCCCTCAAACAGCACTTTGGCCACAAGGCCTTTCGTGCGGGACAGGAGCAGGTGATGGAGGCCCTGCTCGCAGGAAGAAGCGCACTCGCGCTGTTCCCCACCAGCGCGGGCAAATCGCTCTGCTACCAGCTCCCGGCGCTTTTGATGGAAGGTGTCACGCTGGTCATCTCGCCGCTGATTGCGCTGATGAAGGACCAGGTGCAGGCGCTGCGCGCACGTGGCATTGCCGCAGCACGCTTGGATTCCTCACTTTCAGCGGATGAAGCGGCGCAGGTCTTTGACGACATGCGCAATGGCACGCTGAAGCTGCTCTACATCGCCCCGGAGCGGCTCATGAATGAAAATTTCGTCGAGCGCCTCAAGCGTCTGCGCATCTCCATGATGGCGGTCGATGAAGCGCATTGCATCTCCGAGTGGGGTCACAATTTTCGCCCGGAATACCTGCGCCTGGCACTCGTCGCGAAGGAGCTCGGCATCAAGCCCGTGCTCGCCCTCACCGCCACCGCCACGCCTTCAGTCGCGGCAGACATTCGCAAGGCCTTTGGCATTGAGCCTGCGGATCATGTGCAGACCTCTTTCCTGCGGTCCAATCTGCACTTCCGCATCACGCCCTGCACCGCGCAGCAGCGCCTGCCCGTGCTCACCAAGCTGCTGCTGAAGCGCAAGGTCCCCTCCATCGTTTACGTGACGTTGCAAAACACCGCCGAGCATGTGGCCACGCATTTGCAGAAGAATGGCGTGAACGCTCTCGCCTATCACGCCGGTTTGCCGGACGAGCACCGGCACGCCGCACAGGATGCCTTCATGAACGGCCAGACCGATGTCATCGTCGCCACCATCGCTTTCGGCATGGGCATCGACAAAGCGGACATCCGCGCCGTCTATCACTACAACCTGCCCAAGACCCTCGAAAACTACTCCCAGGAAACCGGCCGTGCGGGTCGCGATGGCAAGGTCTCCGTCTGCGAGCTGCTCGCCTGCGCGGACGACTGCATCGTGCTGGAAAACTTCACCTTTGGCGACACCCCCACGCCGCAGGCCATCCGCCAGCTTCTCGATCATCTGCTGCTCCAAGGCGCGGAATTCGACATCTCGATGTACGATCTCGCCCATGCCACGGACATTCGCCCGCTGGTCATCGAGACGGTCATCACCAACCTCGAACTCGAAGGCATCCTGCGTCCGCTCGGCTCGTTTTACGCCAGCTACCAGTTCCGCTTCATCCAGCCGGAGCAGCGCATCCTTTCCGGCCATAAACCCGAGCGCCAGGCATTCCTCCGCCTGTTGTTTCAATGCGGCAAACGCGGCACCAAGTGGATCACGCTGAATCCTGACGAAGCCGCCGCCGAACTCAATGAACCACGTGACCGCGTGCTCAAAGCACTCACTTGGCTGCAGGAATCCGGCGACATCGAACTCAAGCCCAGCGGCAGCCGCCAGAAATATCGGCTGTCCGAAGACGCGCATCGCCGTGACCCCAAGGAGATCACCAAAAAGATGCAGCAGCTCTTTGCGGATCGCGAACGTCGCGATGTAGAGCGCTTGAACGAAGTGCTCGCCTTCGCCCAGCATCGCGGTTGCCTCACCCGCTGGCTCCTGCACTACTTCGGTGAAGAAATGGCCGCCGATTGCGGCACCTGCACCAGCTGCAAAGAGCGCGAAAAAGGCATCACCGACGAATCGCCACGCGAAATCCCGCAGTCCGAGCCGCCGCCGATCACTGTCGAGCATGTCGCCGCCATTCACGAGGTCATCGCCGAGCGCAAAGCCGCGCTGCGCTCATCGCGCCAGCTCGCCCGCTTCCTCTGCGGCCTCACCAGCCCTGCCACCACGCGTGAGCGCCTTGGCAGACATCCCAGCTTCGGTTTGCTGGAGCGCATTCCCTTTGGCGATGTCCTCGCGCAGACGGAATCCATTCTGAGCTAGGAAGCGCGTCAATAACGGGAATATACAGCGAGGAAGTGCTGCATAGGTTTGCTTGGAATTTTGCTGGCCTGATCTGAAACCGGCGCACTTTCCTCAATGAAACTTAAATGGAGCATCTGCGGTTTGTCCGCTTGTCTCGTCATCGCCCTGATGCTCCCGGCATGTGGTCGGAATTCTCCTCCGCTGCCGAAAGTGACGGTCAGTGAAGTTCCAGCACCCAAGACAACTTTGATCGTGTTGAAAAGCGGTATGCTGCTCAGGGATGTGGCCAGAGAGGTTTATGGGCATGAGCGGTTCTACCGCTTCATCATGGTGGTGAATGGATTGACGGACGAAAGCAAGATTCCGGCGGGGAAGAACCTTCAGACCCCGTCCCTTGCAGCCGCGTTTCAGGATGTTGGGTTGGACCCACATTATCAACCGGCGATCAATGCGCTCGCCAAAGCGACGATGGAGTTTGAATCCCTGATGCCAGCATACATGACAGTCCGGCAGGCCAGTGGAGTCAGTTCAGGAACATTCACCATTCCCAGAAATATTGGATCTGCCTTTTTTGCACAGGCGGATGCTATGGAGGCGGCAAAGAATGTTTTGTGCAAAGCCAAGCCGCCTCACGAAATTCCCACCATAACCATCCAGCATCTGGAGCAGTCTGTAACTCTCCTTCGAATCCTGGCTAAAGGCGAGATCGACGGTTATGGCTATGATTACGATATGGTAAGCCAGCATACAGCTTTGAGTCTCTCCTGCGCCTTTGTCTGGATGAAGGACGGCTACCGCTGAATGCGGAATCCTTCGAGTGAAACAATTCCTTGCCAGAACTCCCCTTTTTTGGAGGTATGTCCCTCTCTCAATTCAACCATCATGCGCATTCTCCCGCTTCTTTGCATCCTCCTCGCCGCAGCCAGCCTGCGTGCGGAATCCCTGCTGCCGCCAAACGCCCGTGTCGCCGTCATTGGTGACAGCATCACGGAGCAGAAGATCTACTCCAAATACATCGAGACCTACCTGCTGGCCTGCACCGGGCGCAGCGATATCAAGGTGTTTCAGTTCGGCTGGAGCGGCGAACGCGCTGGCGGATTCGCGGCACGCCTCGAAAACGATCTCGCGGTGTTCAATCCGAATGTCGCCACGACCTGCTACGGCATGAACGACGCCAGCTACAAGCCCTACGCCCCCGAGATCGGCGCTGAGTATGAGAAGAACATGCGTGCGGTGATCGATGGCATGAAAAAGGTCGGCGTGAAGGTCATGGCCATCGGCTCCCCCGGCGGCGTGGACCCGGATTACTTCAAGAAAAACGTCACCGGCCAGGACTACAACGACAACCTCTCCCACCTGCGTGACATCGCCAAGAAACTCGCCGAAGAGAACAAGCAGCCCTTTGCCAACGTGTTTGACACGATGATCAGCGCTCTCACCAAGTCGAAGGCGGCGCTGGGCAAAGAGTACGGTCCTTTTGGCGGTGACGGCTTCCATCCGGCACCAGCGGGCCAGCTCTTGATGGCGCAGGCATTTTTGAAGGCGCTGGGCTTTGACGGCGACATCGGTCGCGTCACGGTCGACATGAAAGGCCCCAATACCGCCAGCACCGGTCACACGGTTAAAGGCCTGCAACTCGGCAGCGTCACGCTGGAAAGCACGAAGTGGCCGTTTGTCTTCGACGCAGATCCATCCTCAGCAGGCAGCAATCGCAGCATCCTGCCCTTCACCAGCTTCAATCAGGACCTCAACCGATTCACTCTCAAGGTGGTGAACCTCGGCAGCGCCAAGGCCAAGGTCACCTGGGGCACCCAGAGCAAGGAATTCAGCCGCGAGCAGCTCGAAGCAGGCGTTAATCTAGCCGCCGAGTTCACCAAGACACCTTTTGATAATGACTTTGCCGCATTGACCAACGCCATCACCCAGAAGGAGAGCTATGAAACGATCCTGATCAAAAATCTCGTCACCCACATGCGCGTGATCGCCGCCGAAGCGGCCGAAGATCCCAAAGTGGCCGTGGCTCTGACGAAGCTGAAGAAAAAGCTCGCCGATGAGCATGCCAAGCAGGACGCCAACGTCCGCAAGTTCATCAAGCCCGTCACGCACACGATCAAGGTCGAAGAAATCCGCTGAGGCGGCACTCAGAGCAGATCTTCCCAGGGCAGGCAGCGGTAGATGCAATACTCAAGCCGGCGCACCAGCGACGTGCCGGGTTCGATGCGTCGCACGGTTCGCCAGCCATTGGGAAGCTGCCCTGTCCAGAGGATCGAGCCGCTGGCATCTCGCGTGATGTGCCAGCTGTTCTCCGGCTGCAAACCCTTCAGCAAATAGGCCTTCAAGCGTGCTGCGAAGGCCGGACTGTGGACGATCACCCCCGTCTCCGTATTAATGTATTGGGAGCGCGGGTCCATGTTGTAGGAGCCGATGAACGACAGGCGGTCATCGATGACGAACCCTTTCGTGTGCATGCCCAGCGGCGTGAGTCTGCGGGCATGGATGTAGTCTTTACGGTCTGCCGCATGGGAGTTGAGTTCAAAAAGGCTGACTCCGCTGTCCAGTACGTCGGCGCGACGGTTTGCGATCCCCGCCATCGCGGCCACCCCGTCGATGGAAGCCAGGGAATTGGTCAGCACCTGCACCTGCACACCGCGTGCGGTGGTCGTTCTCAGCAGCTCCAGCGTGTCTTCCTGGGGAATGAAATAAGCGGCATGCATCACCACATCCGACTTGGCCTTGCGAACGGCAGTTTCAATTTTGCGCCATACTGGTGAGGCTACTTGTCCTTGGCGCATCATGCGCTCTGGCGGGTCTGCCACAAACTCGTACTCAGCCCAGATCATGCGGCTCACGATGTTGTGCAGGGTGTCCAGTGACTCCGCCCGGCTCAGAGAGAGGGGGAAGGGGCGGCCGCTCCTCGCGGCGAGCGTGCGTTTTTTGCGTGCGATGTGCCGGCGCAAATCATGGAGTTCTTCACGATCACGATCAGTGATTTTTGTCTGATCGCCCATGCGGGTCAGCGGCGAGCGCCAGAAGAGCTGAAAAGACCTGGCAGCAGCTTCCACCACCGGCCCTGCGGCGATGAAATCCAAATCCCGCATGTTGTGACGGCGATCAATGCCAAAATAAGCATCTCCAAGATTGCGCCCGCCGCCCATGACGAGGGTGCCGTCCGCGATCATGAGCTTGTTGTGCATGCGGCTTTGCATGCGGTCGATCTCTCCGATCACCGGAATGGGGTTTCCGGCGAAGATGCCCTTGAGGTCGGTCATCGGATTGAAGAAGGCCACACGGATGTTGGGATGCGCCGCCAGCGCCGCAGAGCGCACCTCCACCTGGGCGTCGGTGGTGTTGTCCAGCAGCAGGCGCACTTTCACACCTCGGTCGGCGGCTGCCAGCAGGCGGTCGGCAAAGGTGGTGCCGACCACATCGTCTCTCCAGATGTAATATTGCACGTCCAGCGTGCGCTGCGCGGCCTCCACCATGGCCAGACGCGCCAGGAAGGATTCGCGGCCATCCTCCAGCATTTCAAATCCAGCCGTGCCCTTGCGGTGCACCGTGTGCTGGCGGCAGGCGTGCGCGATGGTTTCCTGACTGACAAATCCCACCGTGGGGAGTGTGCCATTTTTCGAACCGGAGGTCCCGCAAGCTGCCAGCAGAATGAGTGTCCCGCCAAGCAGTAGACGAGGCCATAATTTCATCAGGCATGATTCCAGTGCGGAACAAAGATGCAAGTCCATCAAAAAACGAATCGCGAATGACGTTCTAATCGGATGCTTTTAGCTGATCTCACCTGGCCCGCTGTGGCCGCCCTGGACAAAAACACCCCCGTCATCTTTCCCGTTGCCGCCTTGGAGCAGCATGGCCGGCACATGCCCGTCTTTACGGACAGCATGCTGACAAACGAACTCGTCCGCCGTACCGAGGTCACCCTGGGAGAGCGGGTGTTGATTGCGCCGCTGACCTGGCTCGGAAATTCGCACCATCACATGGACTTCCCCGGCACCTTGTCCGCAGAGCCACGGCTGTATCTCGATCTGCTCAACGGCTTGATGGACAACTTCATCGCCCATGGCTTCAAACGCCTCGTCTTCCTCAACGGCCACGGCGGCAACGACATCCCTGGCAAACAGGCTGTCTTCGAGACCCGGCAGAAATATCGGGATCGCAGTGATCTGCTGCTCCTCTTCGCCACCTACTGGAACCTCGGCGCCGAACCCTGGACTCGTGATCCTTCCATCCAGCAGCGCGTCATGGGCCACGCCTGCGAATGGGAGACCAGCATGGTCCTCCGCCTCCGCCCCGAACTCGTCGTCGATCTGACCAAGACAACGGATGTCCCCTTCGGCAACGCCTTCGAACCCGCCTCCCGCGGCTGGATCATGCCCGACCGCAGCGAGCCCGGCCACGTCGGCGATCCCCGCTCCGCCACCGCCGAAAAAGGCGAGGTGCTGTTCCAATGCTTCAGCGAGTCCGTCGTGAAGCTGCTGGAACGCGTGATTGCATGGGATGGGAAAACATGGGAAGGCTAACCGAAAGAATAAAACAATTGCCTGTGGATTCCAAACCTCGCTCTACATGGAAAGGGTGTCTCTGCGGCTTTGCGCTCTTTCTTCCCATGGCATGTGTCCAACACAAAACCATTCAGTCGGTTTCGAATCCCATGGATGCAGTATGGTCTCGGATTCGTGATCGTATCGACAAGCTGGGGGATGAACATGCGCATGAAGCTGATTGGCGTAAAGCCAGCGAGCCTCAGCCCGAGGTTGTCAGCTCGATTTCTGATTTGCATGAACAGACCAAGGACTTGGAGATTACCGCAGCCGAGAGAGAAGTGCTGCCGGCGGCTTTCAACAAGTCTTCACGGGTCGTTAACTTTGGGTTCGAATGCAACTATCATGCGCTGGTCTTTTTCGACCAGGCAGGGAAATGCTGGAAGGTAATCAAATGGTGAATGTATGACTGCACAACGCTCCTCCCTCTGGAAATGGTATCTCTGCGGCCTCCTGCTGCTGGCCACGACGATCAATTACATGGACCGCCAGACGCTGGCGAATGCCTCGACGCGCGTAACGAAAGAGTTCCATCTGTCGCAGGAGCAGTATGGCGACATGGAGCTGGCCTTCGGCTGGGCCTTTGCGGTGGGATCGCTGGTCTTCGGCTTTCTGGCGGACCGCTTTCGCATTTACTGGCTCTACCCCGTGGTGCTCAGCGGCTGGTCGCTCATGGGCATTGCCTCCGCACAAACGGAAGGCTACTGGCCGCTGCTGTCTTGCCGTGTGCTGCTGGGTTTCTTTGAAGCAGGCCACTGGCCCTGTGCGTTGAAGACCACGTTCGCACTGCTGCAGCCAAAAGACCGCACCATGGGCAACAGCGTGCTGCAAAGCGGGGCGTCCATCGGTGCTGTGGTGACACCCCCGCTGATGATCTGGCTCATGACGGACGAGCTTTCCAGCTGGCGTCTGGCCTTTGAAGCCATCGGCTTCATCGGACTGCTATGGGTGGTGCTTTGGTTCGTGTCGATGCGCAAAAATGATCTGGATGTGGTGGTGGAGGATGATCCATCGAAACGCGAGAGCATGTGGGGCATTCTTCGGGGCGGCCGCTTCTGGGCGCTGGCCATTTTAATCTTCGGTGCGCAGACCTGCTGGCATCTCTTCCGCGTTTGGCTGCCCAAGTTCATGCAGGAAGGCCGTGGTTACTCAGAGACAGAAGCACTGGCGTTCAATTCCGCCTACTACATCGGCACGGACATCGGCTGCATCGCCGCTGGGATCATCTCACTCTGGCTCGCCCGGCGGTTCACCATCTCCGCTCACGGCGCACGGCGTTGGGTGTATGCAGGCGCTTGTTTCATGACGTCGTTCAGCGTGCTCCTGCTGTGGCTGCCCAAAGGCTGGCCGCTCATGGGGGCCATCCTCATCGTCGGTGCCGGTGCGCTGGCTTTGTTCCCGTGCTACTACAGCTTTGTGCAGGAGCTTTCCGACCGGCATGTGGGTAGGCTCACCGGCTTGCTCAGTACCTGGGTATGGGCGGTCTCATCGCCCATGCACAAGCTTTTCGGCAGGCTGGTGGATGAAACGAAGTCCTTTGATCTCGGCATGGCAATGGCTGGTCTTGTGCCTTGGCTCGGCGTCATCGCCATGAAGCTCCTGTGGGACACGCAAAAGTCGAAGGACCCGGCTGCTGCGCTGCGTTGAGTGGGCCATGATTCGTCTGCTGATTCCTGCCTTGCTCGTCGTTTCGCTGCTGCACGCCGCCGAGCCCTATGAACTGAAGCTCGAAACAATCACCAAAGGCTACGATGGTACCATGTGCTGGGTGCACCCTCGTGCAGGCGCCATCCCCGGCAGCCCTCCGCAGGTCGTGCTGACCATGCAGAAGCTGCTGCTCACCGGCAGCGATGTCTTTTATGCGCTGAACCATGTCAGCACCTCCGATCTCGGCAAGACGTGGACCCCGCCAGTCGAGCACACGAACACCCTGGGTCGGCGTGCGGAACCGGCTGGCGTGATCGTAGCCGCCTGTGACTTCACTCCGAAGTGGCATGCCAAGTCAGGCAAACTCCTCGGCATCGGCCACACCGTGCGTTATTCTGATGACAAGGTCATTCACGAACGCCCCCGCGAAACCTGCTTCTCCGTCTATGATCCGCAGAAGTCCACCTGGACGCCATGGGCCACGTTGCCGATGCCCTCAGATCCGAAATTTGAAAATGCAGGCGCAGGTTGTGTGCAGCGGGTGGATTTGGAGAATGGCGACATTCTGCTGCCCATCTACTTCAAAGCCAAAGGAGATAAATACTACCGCGTCACCGTGCTGCGCTGCAGCTTTGACGGCAGCACACTGCGCTTCATTGAGCAGGGCAATGATCTCGCACTGGAATCAGGACGCGGTGTGTATGAGCCTTCATTGATCCGCTGCGCGGGGAAATTCTATCTGACCCTGCGCAATGACACCGCAGGCTACGTGTGTGTCAGCGATGACGGCCTGCACTTCAGCGAACCGAAGCGCTGGGACTGGAGTGACGGCGGCGATCTGGGCAATTACAACACCCAGCAGCACTGGGTGGCGCACAAAGACCATCTCTACCTCGTTTACACCCGCAAAGGCGCGAACAACGATCACGTCTTCCGCCATCGCGCCCCGCTTTTCATGGCGGAGGTGGACAAAGCCAGCCTCACCGTGAAACGCGAAACCGAACGCATCCTGGTGCCGGAACGCGGCGCACGACTCGGAAACTTCGGCGTGTGCGAGGTCAGTGAAAACGAAACCTGGGTCACCGTGGCCGAGTGGATGCAGAAGAACGGCCCGGACATCGTCATCAAGCCCGACAACAAGTATGGCGCTGACAACAGCGTCTATGCCGCGCGCATCCTTTGGAAAGATGACAAATAGCCTGCATCAGCCCAGATACTCCCCCGCAATGACTTCCTCCTCGCCCTCATTTTCATGGATGGCACTGGATATGACCCGTTCGGTCACTTCATCGAGGTAAGTTTGCAGCACCTTGCTGAGTTCAAGAAACTCTGGCCACAGCGTTTCGTCCACAAAACTGCGGGGCACTCTGACCATGACCGTGGTCCGCCGCTGACGCGCATAGCGGTACGGTCTGAGCTCATACCGGCGCAGCAGGGCGGTGAAGAGTTTTTTCGACCAGCCATCCGCAAGGGTGAATTTGTACTCAATCGGTCGCTCAACCTTGGCGGTCTCCCCCAGTCGGCGTTTGATGCGCAGGATGGCATCGGCAGCAGCTTCCTTCTCACCGGGAGTCGCAGCACCTGCATAAAGCCGCTCGATCTTGCTGAGCTTGTCGAGAAGGTCCTGTTCGCGCATGTAGGTTCTTTCTCAAACCAGACGCGATTGTCAACGCAAGCCCCGCTTACGAAGCGCGGCGGATGCCACGTGTCGCCAGGATGTTGCGCACCAGCCGCAGCATGTCGGCAGGTTCATAGGGCTTTGGCAGCACGGCGGCAAAACCGTAGGCGGCTGGATTGGCCATGACGGGATCATCCGAGTAGCCGCTGGAAACGATGGCAAAGACTTCAGGGTCGATGGCACGAAGCTTTTCCATCGCACGCACCCCACCCATGCCATTGGGAATGCTGAGGTCGAGAATGACGAGGTCAAAGGCTCGGCCTTGGGTCACGCTTTCCTGATACATGCGCACCGTTTCACTGCCTTCGGAGCTCTCAGCCACATCGAAGCCGTTGCCAGTGAGATTGCGGACAATCAACGAGCGTACGAGCGGATCATCTTCCAGCACCAGGATGCGCGGATTGGCGGCGTTCAGTTCCGGTGCTGCATCGAACACTTTGCTGAGGCCAAAGGCATCGGCTTCCTCACCATCAGAATCCAGCGGCAGGTAGAAGCGCACCGTGGTGCCTTTGCCATGCTCGGAACTGACGGTCAGCGAGCCCCCATGGGCTTTCGCGATGGATTCACAAACCGTGAGGCCCAGACCCGTCGCGTTGTCAGCCTTGCGGGTGCTGAAGTAAGGCTCAAAAATATGCGGCAGATGCTCCGTCGTGATGCCTTCGCCTTTGTCTTCGACTTCGATCGCGAGACCGGAGGGCTGGAAGTTCGTGTCGGCGACCATTTCACCGGGGAACATCTCGGCGTGATCAGGAGCAAAGCAGCGCACCGTGATTTCACCGCCGTTCGGCTGCGCCTGTTCGGCGTTGCGGATCAGATTGCTCAGCAGGCGGCGGATCTGAGCACCATCAATGGCTATTTGCGGCAGGCCGGGCTGCACTTCGATCCGGTACTCCACTCGATTCGCACGCGTATGATGCGTAAAGAAGGTCTCAATGAGATCGCCAAGGCGGATCTGTGTTTTGATCGGCGCACCACCACGCGCGAAGGTCAGCAGCTGCTGCACAAGGTTCTGCGCCTGCAGCGTGGCCTGCTTGGCCGTGTGCAGTTCAGGCAGGGTGATGGCATTGCGCAGGCGCATCTCGGCCAGCGAGATGTTGCCCAGCAGCACGGTGAGCAGATTGTTGAAATCGTGGGCAAAGCCACGCGCCAGCAGGCCGAGTGATTCCAGGCGGTCGATGCGGTTGCGGCGCTCCGCTTCCTCGCGCCGGGCCGTCACATCCTGCACCAGGAGCAGCAGGCCTTCACCAAAGGGGTAACCGCGCAGTTCCAGCCAGATCTGTTTTTCGTCGAGGTAAAGCTCACGGTTCACCGTCTCACGGTGCAGCATGGCATGGGCAAAGGCCTCATGATGCAGTTCGCGCGTGGCGCTGGGCATGATGTCCCACAATGAAAGACCCAGCATGTTCTGCAGGTTGCGGTCAAAGAGTCGCAGCGCGCTCGCGTTGGCATAGGTCACCCGCCAGCGGGCATCCAGAGCAAACAGCGGGTCGGAAATGCTTTCCACCACATCCACCAGCGGCGCAGTGCTGCGGTTGGGCATGGGCGCGGCTTCCACCGGCGCTGGCACAGTCGCAGCTCGGAAAAGAATGATGAGTCCGGTCAGTTGGCCCTGCGCATCACGCAGCGGTGCCGTACGGTCCTGGATCGGCACGCGTTCACCCGCCAGGGTCGTGAGATAAACCGTGCGCTCAGCGGTTTGCGTGGCTGACTCCGCTGAGAGAATCTCGGCGGGCTCACCAGTACTCTGATAAATACGAAAAACTTCGTTCAAGGAGCGGCCCACGGCTTCCTGCGCATTCCAGCCCGTGGCACGGGCGGCGGAGGGGTTCATGAACACCACGCCTCCAGACAGATCTGCGGCGATCACGCCATCAGCCAGGCTTTGAAAGGCCTCAAAGTAGCTGTGCTCACGCCGCTGACGCTCGTTCTCTTCAAAATGGCGCTGCGCAGCCACTTCCACGGCAAGGCGCAGTTCGTCATGATTAAACGGCTTGAGCAAGTAGCCATGCGGGTGCGTTCCTCGAGCGCGGGCCACGGTGTCCAGATCCGCGCACGCAGTCACATAGACGATGGCCACGCGGCTGCGGCTCTGCAGCTCACGGGCAGTGTCAATCCCATCCATCTGTCCCGCCAAGTGCACGTCCATCAGGACCAGATCAGGCCGAAACTCATCCAGCCGCTCCAGTGCTTCCTCCCCAGAAGCACAGATGGCGACCACCACATAGCCGAGTTTACCAAGAGTCGTGGCCATGTCACAGCCCACGAGGCCCTCGTTCTCGACGATTAATATACGAATGCGGTCAGAATTGGTCATTTCCCCGTTAGTTCCATTATTCTAACCGATATGAATTAGAAACGCCATAGGAATTCTAAGTCCTTTTATTCGACTGGTGAGAATTTGCCAGAAATGACTCACGGTCCGGACGGCATTTTGCCAGGATGCCTTGCCTGCTTGTACTGACAGGGCCGTGCTTTACTGAAACATAGAAACTTACATCAGTGCCTTTGTTCAGTCTAGTTTCCCCGCATCGCTCAATTGGGCATAGTGGCCTCTGAAAAAAAGAGACCTGTCAAAATTTGGCTCGCCATTCCGCGTATTCTTTTAATAACCTTGCCGGGCACTTCACAAAATCTCTCTCATGAAATCTTTTCTCGCATTTCTCGCCGCTCTAGCTCTCAGCTTCTCTCTTTCTGCTGCTGAAACCTCCCCACCAAAGAAAAGTCCGGAGAAACCCTCGGCCAAGGTGGAGGCTGTAGCCAAAACACTGGCCCCCCAGGAAAGAGCCCAGCTGCTGACTTTGCTGAATCAGGGTGATCTGGCGGCACTCATGGCGATTCCCGGTATTGGTGAAGTGCGCGCCAAGGGTATTCAAAAAGCCCGCCCCTTGGCCGATGTGACCAACGTGGTCAGTGTCGATGGCATCGGCGAGGGCATTTTTGCTCAAATGGTCGCCTATGCGAAGGCAGGCTTTCCCCAGCCGGAGAAAAAAGCTCCCGCCAAGAAAAAGGCCGCGCCGAAAAAAGCGGACGCTCCGAGCCCCAAATAGCCTGCAGAGGGGAGCTTTGGAGCCCCTGCCGCTCATTCAGGCGATTCAAGGCCCATTTCGGCCTGATTTTGGGATTCCGGCCCGGCCTTGTGAAATTTTTCACAAATAGCGGTTGCCGCACTGCGGGACGTTCGGATAATCAAACCCGGTTCTCCTGCGGTTCCCTGCTCATACATGGCCACTATCATTGTACAACGTCCCAAACTTGCCTGGCATGAACGCTGGTTCATTTCCACGCTGCTGAAAGGGCTGAAAATCACGATTGGGCACGGCATCAAGACCTTCCTCCAGATTGCCGGGGGCAAGCCCAAGGTCACGATGGAATACCCGGAGCAGAAGTGGGACGAGCATCTGCCCGAACACTACCGTGGCGCCCCCGCCCTCGTCACGGACGAGCACGACCGCGAGCGCTGCGTCAGCTGCCAGCTCTGCGAGTTCATCTGCCCGCCCAAGGCCATCAAAATCATCCCCAGTGAGATCCCCAGCGATGATCCGTGGGCCAAGGTCGAAAAGCGGCCCAAGGAATTCGACATCGACATGATTCGCTGCATCTACTGCGGCATGTGCGAGGAGGTCTGCCCGGAGCAGGCCATTTTCCTGCGCAAGGACTACGCCATCACCGGTCTCTCACGCCAGGAGATGGTGCACAACAAAAAGCGCCTCTATGAAATCGGCGGCCAGCGCGTGGGGCTGGTGAACAAGTGGAACGAGCTCAAGTAATGCCCCCTCTGCTGTTCTATCTCTTTGCACTGATCACCCTGGGCTTCGGCTTCCTGGTCGTCACCGGTCGCAATCCAGTCACCTGCGCTCTCGCGCTTGCGGCCAGTTTCGTCGGCCTCGCCGCGCTGTTCCTCAGCCTTGACGCTTACTTTATAGGAGTCATCCAGATTCTCGTCTACGCCGGCGCAGTGATGGTGCTCTTCCTGTTCATCATCATGCTGCTGGACATCAAGACGGAGGAGGGCAAGAAAATCAATGTCCCCGCGATCGTGTCCGGTGTGCTGCTGGCGGTGTTGCTCACTCTGCAGATCATTGCAGTTGTCGGCAGTACCGAACTGGCGAATAAAACCTCGCAAAATACCCCCCTGGCTCTGGCCGAGGCGGCCGGAAAGATCGGCAAAGCGGCGCTTCCCACGATTACCAACGATCTCAAAACAGGCACGCTGCCTGATGCCAAGCTGATCGGCTTCACTCTTTTTGATCAATACGGCTTCCACCTTCAAGTCATCGGCCTGCTCCTGCTCGTCGGTACGATCGGTGTCGTCGTTCTCAGCAAACGCGAAAGGAGCGCCCCATGATCACCCTTGGCCACTATCTCGTTGTCAGCGGCATGCTGTTCTCTCTGGGTCTCGCTGGCGTCATTGCCAGAAGAAACATCATCATCGTCTACATGTGCCTGGAGATGATGCTCAGCGCTGCCAATCTCGCTCTCGTCGGCTTCACCCGCTTTCATCTTGTCAACGGCCTGCCGGATTACACCGCGCAGTCGCTCGTGTTCTTCACCATCACCGTGGCTGCTGCTGAAGTGGCCGTGGGTCTCGCCATCATCGTGGCTCTCTTCCGCTCCAAGCAGAGCGTGGATGTGGAGTCCGTCACCAAACTTCAAGGATAACGCGCCCGCATGCACGCCAGCATCATCCTACTGCTGCCATTCTTTTCGGCGCTCGTCATCCTTCTGGGCCACCGTCAGCTCAAAGGGGCCTCCGTGCTCATTTCGGTGGGTTCCTCGATCATTTCCTTCATCGCCTGCCTGTTTTTCCTGGCGGCTGAAGATGACAACAAGCTCCTCCTGCCCTTCCTCGATGTCGGCGGCCATTTCCATGCAGGCATCGATGTCCTGATCGACAAACAGAGCCGGGGCATGATGTTCATCGTCAGCTTCATCGGCATGCTGGTGCACATCTTCTCGCTCGGCTACATGAAGGACGACGATGCGAAGCCGCGCTTCTTCGGTTCTCTCTCCCTCTTCATGTTCTCCATGACCGGCATCGTGCTGGCTGGAAACCTGATCATGATGTTCATCTTCTGGGAGCTCGTCGGTCTGAGCTCCTACCTGCTCATCGGCCACTGGTATCAAAAGGCCAGCGCCGCCGAAGCCTGCAAAAAAGCCTTCCTCACCAACCGCATCGGCGACTTCGGTTTCATGATCGGCATTTTGCTGCTCTTTGGGGCCAACCACGGCAGTGTGAACCTCGATGATCTCGCCACGGCCTTCAAATCAGGCCCGCTGGCTCCCGGGGCACCCGGTTACAGCGCAGGTTTCACCACGGCGGCCGCCTTGTGCATCTTCCTCGGCGCTGTGGGTAAATCCGCCCAGTTCCCGCTCCATGTCTGGTTGCCGGACGCCATGGAAGGCCCCACCCCCGTCTCCGCCCTCATCCACGCCGCCACCATGGTCGCTGCAGGTGTTTACATGCTGGTGCGCGTGAGCTTCCTCATTGAGGCTTCGCCCTTGGCGGCGGAAATCATCGCTGGCATCGGCTGCTTTACCGCCTTGTTGGCGGCCTTGATGGCCACCCAGCAGAACGACATCAAGCGTGTGCTGGCCTATTCGACTCTCTCCCAGCTCGGTTACATGGTCATGGCCGTCGGTGCCGTGGCGATGGCCGCCCAGCACGGCCACGAGGCGCACGGCCCGAACCCCGGCCATCCGGCCATGTTCCACCTTTACACGCACGCCTTCTTCAAGGCGATGCTCTTCCTCGGCTCCGGTGCCGTCATCTATGCCTGCCACCATGAGCAGGACATCTGGAAGATGGGCGGCCTTCGCAAGCACATGCCCGTCACCTTCTGGACCTTTCTCATCGGCACCCTGGCATTGATGGGCCTTCCATGGATCACCAGCGGATTCTACAGCAAGGAAGCCATCCTCGGCGCGGCTTATGACAGCGGCTGCAGCATCCTCTTCCACTCTGCCTCGCTCACCGCGCTGCTGACTTCGTTCTACATGATGCGTTTGGTCATCATCGCCTTCTTTGGCAAGCCCCGCACTGAATCTGCGCATCATGCCACCGAGGTGCCTGTGATCATGCTGCTTCCTCTCGTCCTGCTGGCGGTCTTTTCCATCTTCTCCGCCTGGGACGGCTTCGCCACGCCGCTGCAGGCCTACAAGCCGGCGCATGAGCCGCCCCATACCACGGTGCTGGCGGCTTCCATCCTGGCATTCCTCTTTGGCACCGGCGGCGCCATCTACCTCTATCGCGGCAAGGACAAGGACCCGCTCAGCATCAAGCTTTTCGCCAACAAGTTCTACTTCGACGAAATCTACGCCGTCATCGTCCGCATCTGCCAGGACCGCCTCGCTTGGATCGTCACCGCCTTGGAGCGTGTGTTGGTCGATGGCCTCATCGCCCGCCTGCCCACGGCGATCGTCGCCCGTCTCGGAGCCGCCACCCGTCTTCTGCAGGGCGGCCATCTGCAAGGCTACACCTTCCTGCTGGGCGGTGGCGTCATTGCTGTGATTTATTTAGTCGTGTTTGTGCTGCCCCGCATGGGCCATTGATGGAGAAACTGAATGAGCGTTCTTGAACTAATCATCGCACTCCCGCTGCTCGCCGCTCTGGCGATCTGGCTCGGTGCGCCTGCCCGCGCTGCATCCCTCGGTGCCACGTTCATCAATCTGATCCTCGTGTTCTACACGGCGGTTCAATACTGGGGCAAAACGGGTCTCGCCTTCACCCATTCCCGCCCGATCCTCGAAAATCCATCGCTCAGCTTCGCCGTCGGTGCGGATGGCATCTCGATCATCCTCGCCCTGCTCACCGCGCTGGTGATGCTCGCTGCCATCTGGCAGATTGAGGATCGTCCCCCGATCTTCTACGTTTCCTCGCTGCTCATCGGCGGTGGTGCGCTTGGGGCCTTCCTCACCACGGATGTTTTCTTCATCTACGCCTTCCATGAGCTCGCGTTGATCCCGACCTTCCTCATGATCGCGCTGCACGGGCGTGCCGAGCCTGCCCAGCGCAAGGCCGTTGCATGGAAGGCCACCATTTACCTCGGTGTCGGCAGTCTCGTGCTGCTCGCTGGTTTGGTGTGGCTGGTGCTTGAATTCAGCGGCGGCTCCAAGCTCACCTTCGATCTCGAAGCCCTCCGCAGTCAGGCCAAGCTCACTCCTCTGCCAGATGCCAAGCAGGCGCAGATCTTCTTTGTCCTCCTTCTTGGGTTTGGTTCCCTCGTCAGCCTCTTTCCCTTCCATAGCTGGGCCGCACCGGCTTACGCCACAGCACCCACACCCGTGGCCATGCTTCATTCCGGCGTGCTGAAAAAATTCGGTCTCTACGGCCTCATCCGCATCGCGCTTCCGCTGCTTCCTCAGGGAGCTCATGTGGAATGGGTGCAGAACGCACTGCTCTTGATGCTGCTGGGCAACATCCTCGTCATGGGCCTCGTCACCATCCATGCGAGCCGCCTCGACAATACTCTGGCCAACTCCAGCGTCATGCACATGGGCTACATCTTCCTCGGCATTGCCGCAGGAACCGAGATCGCGCTGAAAGGTGCGGTGATCCTCATGTTCGCACATGGTATCTCCATCGCGCTGCTGTTCGGTCTGTGCGGTCGCATGCGGAATCAGCTTGGCACTCTGGAATACAACAAGCTCGGCGGCCTCGCCACCCATGCTCCAGCGTTCACGGTGCTGTTCGCCTTTGGTTCCTTTGCTTCCATCGGCCTTCCGGGCCTCACCAACTTCGCCGGCGAAGTTTTGATCTTCCTCGGCAACTTCACCGAGTTCAAAGCAGGCGTCCTGACCAATTTGCAGTGGACCGTCATCCTGGCGCTTTGGGGCGTGGTGATGTCCGCAGTTTACATGCTGCGCGCCTACCGCAGCATCTTCCACGGCAGTCCTGCCACAGGCCTCTTCATGATCGATCCTGTGTTCTCCCAGCGCGTGCCGTTCATCATGCTCGCCACCACGCTGCTTGTCACCGGCTGCTGCCCTTGGCTGCTGCTCAACCTCATGAAATCCGCGCTGTAGTCCTGCCATGAGCGTTTTCACCATCGAAGCCGGCCTCGCCATTCTCGGACTCTTCCTCCTTTTGCTGGAGGCCTTCAAGCCCGACATCTCCCGTCGCACTCTCGGTCTCACCGCCATCGCTGGCGCCGCCATCGCGCTCGTGCTGTTGACCATCGCGCCGCACGACTCTGCCAGCCTGCCCGGCTTCATCCAGCCCTGGCATCAGCTCGACAGCCTCGCCCTCTTCTACAAGGGCTTCGCGCTCGTCATCACCATTCTCGTGCTCTGGCTCACGCTGGAATGCGCCCCCTACCTCACCCGTTTCACTGTCGATGGCAAACTGGCCGAAATGTTCAGCCTGCCGCTCATCGTCTGCGCCGGCATGATGTGGATGGCCTCCGCCCGTGACCTCGTCACCGTCTTTGTTGCGCTCGAACTCGTCACCGTTTCCTTCTACGTCCTCGTCGCCTTTGCACGCAAAAGCGCCTTCAGCCTCGAAGCCGGCGTTAAATATCTCATCCTCGGCGCTCTTTCCACCGGTGTCCTCGTCTATGGCATCGCCTGGATCTACGGCGCCACCGGCACCATGAGCTTCGATGGCATCGCCAAGGCGCTCGCCAATCCTGCCACCAGCAAAACCACCGCTCTCTTCGGTGCCGCCGTGCTGCTCTGCGGTCTCGGCTTCAAAGTCGCCGCCGCTCCTTTCCACATGTGGGTTCCGGACGTCTATCAGGGCGCTCCCACTCCTGTGACGGCCTTCCTTTCCGTCGGTTCTAAAGCCGCTGGCTTCGTCGTCCTCACTCGTGCCCTGGACGCCTTCATGGCCGAAGGCTCCATCATTGGCAGCGAGGTCCAGGGCTTCCTGCTCGTCATCGGTTCGCTCACCGCCCTGCTCGGCAGTCTGCCCGCCATGTTCCAGACCAGCGTCAAGCGTCTGCTTGCCTACTCCAGCATCTCCCACGCAGGCTACCTTCTCCTCGCACTCGCCTGCCGCGAAAGCGCCCGCTTCGATCTCTCCTCCGGTGGTGTCGTCGCCTTCTATCTCGCCACCTACCTGCCCATGACCGTCCTCGGCTTCCTCGGTCTCGGCCTCATGCGCGCCAACGGCCTTGGCGAAGACATCAAGGACTTCACCGGACTCGCCAAACGCAATCCGCTGCTCGCGTTGCTGATGACCATTTCCTTCGCCTCGCTCGCCGGGTTGCCGCTCACTGCCGGTTTCCTCGGCAAGCTCTTCGTCTTCCTCGGCCTCGCCGATCACGGCTACTGGGGTGCCATGAGCTGCGCCGTCATCGCCGCCGCCGCCGGTTTCTACTACTACTTCAAGACCATCCTCGCGATGTACACCACCGAAGGCACCGACGTCCCCGCGCTGACCTTCTCAGGTCCCGCCAAAGCCGTCGCAGGTGCCCTGGCTCTCGTCATCCTGATCCTTGGTGTCTATCCCAAGCCCCTCCAGAACGTGCTGACATCAGATCGCCCTGCTGTTGTGGCGAAGTGATTGACTTGGATGGGGCGCAGCGGTTAAAACCGTTGCATGAACCGTGGCGTTAGTCTGGCAATCCTCGCTTGTCTCCTTTCCTTGCCGGCACAAGCCCAGGAGCGCAAGCTTCCCGAGCTCTCCGCCAATCTCGATGCATTGCTGAATTTCGCAGATCTCTGGAAATGGAGTGCGTCAGACATGGAAAAGCACTACGTGCTGAAGCTCGAAGATCAGGAAAAGCAGCAGAAGCCCCCGCAGTTTGAATGGGTGAGCAGTGCCAGGGACCGCGCGCGCTTCTCCCGTCACATGTTCAGCAACGCGGAGACCAATCTGACCATGTTCGGCGGTTCCATCAAACTGGAGGAAGCCATTCTGGAGTTCGTGAACGGCAAGGCTGCTCGTGCCACGATTTCTTTCTACAATCGCGGCGACTCGGGCGATATCACCACGGCGGAATTCGACCGCATTTTCAAACTGATCGGTCAAAACCTCGGCCAGGTGATGAAGGTCGCTCCCAAGCGCCAGATATTGTCCTCCAATGCCGCGCTGCCCGTCACCGGCTGGAACTGGACTTCGCCCGGCGGTGTCGCCCTGCTCGAATACAACGAATACAATGCACCCGGCAAAGTCACCAAGCCCGAGTTCCTGCGCCTGAAACTCGCCGCACCCAATCAGGCCGACTGGAGCATGGGCAAGATGGCCACCGGCGTTCAGCGCATGGAATTGCTCCAGCGTGTGAAAAAGACGCCTGAAGGTGATGTCTATATTTCCGGCGTCCCCATGGTGGATCAGGGACAGAAAGGCTACTGCGTCGCCGCCAGCTGCCAGCGCCTCTTTGAATACATGCGCATTCCCTGTGACCAGCACGAGATGGCCAAACTCGTCAGCATCGATGGTGAAAGCGGCGCTGATATCACCACCATGCAGAAGAGCCTCGCCAAGATCGATGGCGCCTTCAACGTGATTTTCAAACCGCTGGTGAATCCCGAACAGTATTATTCCAGAGGCAAGCGCCGTGTCTCAGAGAAGGAGTTCCTCTCCATCATCAAGGAATACACCGACAAAGGCGTGCCACTGCTCTGGGGTTTATTCCTTGGCCAGAAGCCCGAAGATCCACCGCTGCCGGGTGACGGCCAGGTCAGCGGCGGCCACATGCGCATGGTCATTGGTTATAACCTGGCCAAGAATCAGGTGCTCTTCACAGACTCCTGGGGCGCAGGTCATGAGCTGAAGCGCATGACATTGCTCGACGCCTACGATGTCACCTTGGGCCTCTACTCCATGGCACCACGCGGGTTCTGATCAGGGCGCACGTCCTTCTTCGACATCCATCATGTCAAAGAACGTCACCAGGTCTTCGCGATGAGCCAGACCAGCCTCGGCCCGCTGCTTGATGAGCCCTTCACTGGCGGCATCGCGCCAGCCGCGCTTGTGCATGAAGCCGTTCCAGATTTCAATCTGCTCTGCCGTCGGCCGGTTGCCATTCAGGCAGCACCATTCCAGGATTTCTTCGTCCGTTCCACCTGCCAGCGTGCGCTCTGACAGATCATAGAAATCCACTCCGAGAAACTTGCACACACGCTCGTCAAAGGTGCGGCTCCCACTCAGGTAACCCAGGTGATAGCCGTCGGGCAGTTTGCCTTCCTTGGCGTTGAGCCGGATTTTATCGAGGATGCGCCCGAAGACGGCAATGCCGCCGACCAGATCACGAGGAGAACGAATGGGAAATGCCATGCGCCTTTTTAACGAGGACGCATGGCAAAGTCAATTCGCCGCCTTATTCCGCCTTCTTCTTCTTCCCTTTGCCAGCCGGTTTGGCAGCAGCAGCCACCTTTTCACCGGGCTTCGGCAGGGTGGCCTTCACCTCTTCCCACGCAGGATTGAGCGTGGCTTCAGTCAGTGAAAAGTTACGAAAATCCACCGACTGGCCGCTCACCGTGAATCCGGGGCTGGCTTTCTCAGTCAGGAAAAGGTCACTGGCACCCCAGGCCACGAGGTCATCCACTTTGCCCAGCATCTTGTCTCCCACCATTTCCAGGCGGACCTTGTGCCAGCCCTCGCCGAGTTCCGTGGGAAAACGGGCAAAGACGACCGCCTTGTCCGGTCCTTCATGGTCGTTGTCATCACGCTGGATGGCCACCGTCTTCGGCGTGATCATGATGCGCGCCATGTGGTCCTTGACGGCATTGATCGAAAGGCTCGTGCTCTTGGCCCCTGAAAACTTAAACTCATACTCAATGACAAAGTCCTTCAGCTTGTTGGGCAGGCGCGTCACCGCACCATGCTTGTCAGCCTCCAGCTCAGAGCCGCGCAGCACACCATCCACCGCCTCCCACTTGCCCTTGGCCGCTTTCCACGGAGCGCCTGCACCGTCGGTGAGCTTGTTTTCATAGATGACTTTGCCTGGGATGGCGAGCAGTGGCTTGTCCTCGCCACGTGCCGCGAAGGCGGCAAGAGCGAGCGTTAGGGTGAGCAGGGAGGTGTGTTTCATGGGCCGTTGTGAACGACAGTACCGCATCCATGTTGCGCGAAAATTCCCGACCTGATACAACCGGCGCATGCGCACCACCGCTGTCTGCCTCACTCTCCTGCTCACCTCCATGCAAGTCGCTGAATCCAACGCCGCCGCCGAAGCCTGGCTCGCAAAGACAAAAATCGCCCCGCCACTGCAGGTGCCAGCATCCCTCGATGCATGGCAGCAGCAGCGAGCACAAATCCGCACAAAATTAAACGAACTCCTCGGTGATCTGCCCCCACGCCCACCGGTATCCGCATTCCAAGTCATCACTCGCGAAGACAAAGGCAGCTACACTCTGGAGACCCTCCAGTTCGACAATGGCGCAGGCGAAATTGTGAAAGGCTACGTCTTTGTGCCGAAGACCGCCACATCACAGAGCAAGGCCCCGGCCATTCTCTACTGCCACTGGCATGGCGGGCAGTACGACGTTGGCAAACAGGAGCTCCTGCAAACGAACGCCACACCCGTCCCCGCAGGCCCTGCGCTGGCCGCGGCCGGTTACGTCGTCCTCGGCATCGACGCCCCTTGTTTCGGCGAGCGCAACGGTCAGGGCCCCGACGGCCCGCAGCAGAAAGGCGGCAATGGCGAGATGACCGCCGCCAAATTCAATCTCTGGGCCGGTCGCACGCTCTGGGGCATGATGATTCGCGATGATCTCACCGCGCTCGATTACCTCTGCTCGCGGCCCGAGGTGGATGCTCAGCGCATCGGCGTCACCGGCATCAGCATGGGCTCCACCCGCAGCTGGTGGATCATGGCGCTGGATGACCGCCCCCGCGCCGCCGTGTGCGTCGGCTGCATGACGCGCTATGAAGAACTCATCCGCGCCGGCATGCTCAAGGCCCACGGCATTTATTACTTCGTCCCCGGCATGCTCAAACACTTCGACACCGAAGCCGTCATCGCCCTCGGTGCACCACGCCCCATGCTCTTCATGACCGGTGATCAAGACAATGGCTCACCCACCGATGGCGTGCGCCACATCGGCAAGATCGTGAGCCAGATCTATCTTCTTAATGGCCTGAATGCGGCTGAGTTTTTTGAAAACAAGATCTACCCCGGCGTCGGCCACGTGTATCTGCCGGACATGTGGGAGAAGACGGTGAAATGGATGGACCGCTGGGTGAAGAACGGAAATCTAGCCAAGTAGGTCAAAGCTGCGCTCAGGCGCATCTGGGCTACCAAGAACTCAAATCATCATGCAGCCGCTCCATCTCACGGGAGAAGGCCGCGCGCTCCGGCATGTCAGGCTCGCCGTAAGGCACGATTTCGATGACGTTCTTGCGCAGGGCGGTGATGCCGCTGCCCCCGTCCGCCTGCTGGATGCTGGTCCATGCGCAATCCGCAAAGCGTGCGGCAAGGATGCAATCCTGCGGCGTGGTGTGGCCGCCGCGCTGCAAATGACCAAGCACAGAAGGACGCACTTCGAGGTCGGGGAAGGGGGCGCCAGCTCGTTGGAAATACTGCTGGAAGGCATCCATCAGCACGTAGGCGCGGTTGCGCTTCTGCGGCGGATCAAACTCCACGCCTTCCGCCACCAGCACGATGGCGTGACCGCGTCCGCGCGTCATCGCGCCTTCGATCTTGGCCGCAAGCTTCTTCATGGCCTCCTCGTTCAGCGCACCCGATTCCGGGGTGACGATCATCTCCGCACCGGAAGCCAGGCCGGCCATCCGCGCCAGATCTCCGCTCGCGCGACCCATCGTTTCCAGCACCATCACCCGGCGGTGGCTGCGTGCCGTGTCGATGAAGTGATCCACCGCCCAGACCAGCGTGTTCACCGCCGTATCGACTCCCAGCGCCATGTCAGTAAATTGAAGATCGTTATCAATCGTCGCAGGAATGCCGATCACGCGCAGATCGCTTTCTTCCGCCAGCAGCCGGGCACCCGTGAGCGAGCCATCTCCGCCCACGACGACCAGTGCGCGCACGTTGAGGCTTTTGAGAAGCTTGAGCACGCTCTCACGCACCTTCTTCTCGTGAAATTCCAGGCAGCGCGCGGATCCCAGGATGGTGCCGCCTTTGCCCATGATGCCGCTCACGCTCGCGTGGTCCATCTGGATGACGTGCAGTTGCTCGGAGATCAGACCCGCTCGGCCCGTGTGGGTGGCGATGTCCTTTTTCAGGCGCACCAAAGCTTCAGCATCATCATTCACAGCACGTGCCGTACGGACGAGGCCGCGGTAACCGTCTCGGATGCCGAGCACCGCGATTTTTTCACGGTTCAGGCCCAGTCGCACGATGGCACGCAGAAAAGCATTCATGCCGGGCGCGTCACCACCACTGAAAAGGACGGCGACGGATTGTTCGGGGAAAGTGGCGCTCATGGGAGAAAATGGAAAATGGGGGATTCTCTGCTTAGCGAGCACTCTGCGCGTGGCAAGTGGCTGCTTAAGAGCTTGAAATTCCTCGCACTTGCTACCCCGCCTGCGCGTGTTAATGGCGGGGGTGTCCCCAGCTTTCGCCACCACGCTTTTCCCGCTCATTGCCGCCCTCCTGTATGCTTTCGGGGCGCTCGTGCTGAAACGCTCCAGCGACCTCGGCGTCGGCCTCTGGCGCACCACATTTGTCGCAAATTTGATTGTCGCGGGGCTGTTCTCCTTCCTCTGGCTGCTCGGCGGCCCCCCCGTGGAAATAGTCGATCTCTGGCAGCCCGGCGTCATCGCCATGTGCCTCTTCATCGGCCAGCTCGCCCAGTTTCTGGCCCTGGAAAAGGGAGATGTTTCCGTCGCCGTGCCCGTTTTTGGACTGAAAGTCATCCTCGTCGCCTTCTTCACCCCGTTGCTTATCGGTGAGGCCGTGGGGGTGAAACTGTGGATCGCCGCCTGTCTCAGCGTCCTGGGCATCACCTTCCTCAACCGCAAGGATGCCGGCCAGCCGCCGCGTCATCTGCTCATCACCTTCGTCGCGGGTGGCATCGGTGCGGTGGCCTTCGCCATCTTCGATGTGCTCGTGCAAAAGTGGGGCCCCTATTGGGGTGTCGGCCGCCTGCTTCCCTGCATTTTCTGGATCAATGCCCTGCTCTCCTTCGGCCTCATTTTCCGCTTTGCGGCTCCCCTGAGCGCCATCCGGGTCCAGGCCTGGCCATGGCTTGTGGGAGGGGCGGTCCTGCTCGGCACCCAGAGCATCATTTTCGTCAGCACCCTCGCCGTCTTTGGCAAGGCCACCTCCGCCAACATCGTCTACGCCTCACGCGGCCTCCTCAGCGTGGCCCTCGTCTGGATGATCGGCCACTGGTTCATGAACGCCGAACAGCACCTCGGCCCCAAAGTCATGCGCTGGCGTCTGGCCGGCGCCCTGCTCATGATGAGCGCCATCGTTTTAGTGGTGGTTTGATCACGGGTCTGTCGCCACGCAAAAAGAAGCCGTTGCCACCCGGCCATGCGAAGGGCATGTTTCCCCATGATTCTGGAAACAATGCCCGCCTTGAGTGCGCTCACCGTGGATCAAAAGCTCCGTCTCGTGTCGGAGCTTTGGCAGGATGTTTCACGTGACAGCACCATCACCGCCGAGACTGCGGCGTTGCTTGATGAGCGGTTGCAGGCATATGATGAGGGAGATATTGAAGCAGTCCGCGCCACAACTCAGGTGGCTGCGGGTATTCGGGAGCTCAAAAAACGCATCGCGGCATCGCGAGCATGATGGCTATCTTGCGTTGAGGCTGATGTTCAACGTCTCAATCAACAGCAGGTGAGACAGCCGAGGGGATATGCCGGCGCACGTTTTAATCAGCGCTATTTTTTAGATGGGGGAGGAGGTGGAGTGTTGCTTGGTCTCACAAAACCAGTTGCGCGATCAACAATGATGGGCGGACTGATTGGGGCTGGACGTGAAGGTATTGGCGATGGCGTGGGGATTGGCTTATTCATGTTCTATGAGAGAAAGAATTTGGGAAATTAGATGTAATGCTGAATTCAACTCCGCTTACTGGCGGCGTTTTGAAAGTAAGGTGTTAAAAGTTGATCTTGGCCTTAAAATTGTGCTCGGTATTGGCACTGTCACAAGTTTCTTTTGTTTTGTCACTAGCACAGGCCTACAGACTGCTTCCGCTATTATTGGGTTAGTTTGTGCATTCATTAGTACGGTGATCCTGCCCGCGTGTTCTTGGGAAAAACTTATTACTCGTATTCAAAGTGTGAGGCATCGGTGGATTGATCTTGCTAGTCAAGCGAAGCGGGTATGGGAAGACTTTGAAGACGGAGAGCGTGTTACTCGCAAAACTGTTGAAGGCATGGAAAGTGTGCAGTTTGATTTAGACCGCGAAAGCTTTTGGTTTGACGACTATGAACGGATAAAGGAACTCGCCGAAAAAGATCTATATTTGGCACTTGGGGCCAAAACGGAGAAATAAAACGGCTTAAATTTCGAAGTCGAGTTAGTCGAGCGTCACTCCTCCCTCACAATCACAAACGTCCTCGCACTCAACCCGCTCGCCTCATCCCTCACCTCAATCTCATGCCTCCCCGGCTTGAGGATGGCAAACGTGTGAGCACCCTCACTGCGCAGCTCCAGCGTCTTGCAACTCCAGCGCGTTTGAGTTGATCCCGCAGCCTGCAGCAGCAGCCGGTTGCCACTGTTGCGAATATCCGGATCAAGAATCACCACCGTGCCCGGAATCGGATTCGTGATCCGCAGCACCGGCCTTTCCCCAGTCTCCGCCGTCGTAACCAAATCCCCCAGCCAGTTGGCGCTGCTGCCAATCCATGCTGCATATTCACGCGGCAGAATCGCCCGGCCACGCGCATCATAATCACCAGCTTGCGCCACAGCGGGGAGCTTGCCGCCAGCGAAAAACTCCTCGCGACTCACCCGCACCGGCGGTGTCTGCGGTGTCAGCCGTTTCCCCGTGCGCGGATCAATGCGCGCACGCACCATGTCCTTCGGCGTCGCAAACCACGTGGCCGGATGCTTCTCATGCAGGTGCAGCATCACATCCTTGAAGATCGGTCCCGCACCCGTCACACCGCTGACATCCTGCATCGGCGTGTTGTCGAAATTACCCACCCACACTCCCACAGTGAACTCCGGCGTGTACCCCAGCGTCCAGTTGTCGCGAAAGGTGGAACTCGTCCCGGTTTTCACAGCACACTTGAACGGCAGCCTTAGCACCGACCAACTGCCAAATGACATCTCACGCGCTTGATTGTCGCTCAAAATATCCGCGATCAGCCAGCTCTCGTTCTCTCCCAAAAGCCGCCGCTCTTCAGCAGCTCGATCATCCTGCGTCAGCGTCCAAGCCTTGAACCGCCCCAGCCGCGCGAGACACGCATACGCATTCGCGAGTTCAACCAGTCGCACCGAGGCATTCCCAATCGTGAGGCCCAGCCCGTAGTGCGCCGCATCTTCCATGAGCGTGCTCATGCCGAGCTCCCTCAGCTTCGGCAGCAGCGTTTCCGCTCCACCAATGCTGTCCAGCACACGCACCGCCGAGATGTTCAGCGAATTGCCCAGCGCATAGCGGTACGTCATCGGCCCATAGCTCCGCAGAGAAAAATTCTCGGGACGATACGTGCCCGACGCAGTCCCAAATTCCACCGGAAGATCAGCCACAATGCTCGCTGGCGTAGCCCCGCGCTCAAAAGCGATCTCATAGGTAAACGGCTTCATCGCCGATCCCGGTGAATGCGCCGCCCACGCCCCATTGAGCTGCCCACCATCCTGCGCAAAGAAATCGCGTGACCCCGCTAGCGCGAGCACCGCCCCCGTCGCATTCTCGATCACCACCACCGCCGCATGCGTCACATGGCGTCCTTTCAGCGATTCCAGCCTCTGCGCGATGATCGTCTCCACCTGCTGCTGCAGCGTGGCATTCAGCGTCGTGCGGATCGTTTCTCCATGTCCTCCTCCGCGCAGCATCTCCACCGCATGCGGTGCCTCGAACCCACCACTGAATCGTTGCAGCACGATCTTCTGGTCCAAGGCCACACGATGCTGCTCGTCATCCAGCCAGTGCAGTTCGTGCATCTTGTCCAAAATTCGGCGCTGACGCGGCAGCACGCCCTCCAGTTTGCGAAACGGATTCAGCCGCGCCGGGGACTGCGGCAGTGCAGCCAGCAGTGCACACTCCGCAGGCGTGAGATCACCCAGCGGTTTGTGAAAATAGCCTGACGCAGCCGTGGCGGCCCCGGTCATGAGATTGCCAAACGAAACCCGGTTCGCATATGCCGCGAGCACCTCCTCGCGGCTCCAGCACATCGCCAGCCGGCGCGCACGCAGCGCTTCAGCAATCTTCACCCCCAGCGTCCGTTTGCCCCTTTGCGGCGTGGTGTTCTTGATCAGCTGCTGGTGAATCGTCGAAGCACCGGAAACAATGTGTCCGCTGCGTCCATTGTCCCACGCCGCGCGCATGACCGCCAGGAGGTCGATGCCACCATGCGAGAAGAAGCGTTTGTCCTCCGCCGCCAGCAGCGCATGCACCAGCGCAGGCGGAATCTCAGGGTATTTCACCGGCGGTGCAGAGCGCGTGCCGTTCTCGTTCAGCAAATGTCGCAGCGGCGTGCCATCGCGGGCGAGATAAAGCGTGGAGGATGGCGGCGGCTTGAGCAGCCCCTCCGGCAGCGGTAGCAGCCACGGCACCCCCCACCAGCCGCCTGCCGCCAGCACGAGCAGGGTGATGAGAATGATGTTCCAGCGGCGGCGCATGCGGCAATCAAGCCCTGAGTGGCGGTGAAATCCAGAGCGCTGTGCTTTTGAGAAGCCGCCTGGCACATTCAAGCATCGCGGCAGCGTCTTGGAGTGCGGTGGCAGAGATGCACGGCGCAAGCCTGCATCGGCGACACCGCTTTCGCTGGGTGGATGATGTTCTTCGGCCTCAGCCCGCAGTCCGGCCAGCGAAAGCGGTGTCGCGCTAAAGCTTGCCACCGCACTCCAAGACGCTGCCGCACTCGCTCAACACATGCCTCCTAGCGTGTTCTTTGAGAACGCGTCCTCTTGACCATCTGCCCCAGCGACGGAGCATGCGCAGCCCGCATGAATCCGCCGCCAACCATCGCCTGCCTCGGTCCCGAGGGGAGTTTTTCGCATCTGATCACGCAGATGCGTTTTCCCGGCCTGGCGGTCAGCCTGCGGGACAATGTGGGAGATGTGTTCGAGTTCCTCGCCACGAATCCAGACGCTCTGGGCATCGTCCCCATCGAAAACTCCTCCGGCGGTTTCATCATCGACACCGTTGACCGTCTGGTGGACACCCGCAGCACCTTGTCCATTCTCGAAGAACTCACGCTGGATGTGAAGCTCGCGCTGCTCGGCAGGGCAGGGGAGCCCATCACCTCCATCCATTCCCACGCGATGCCCTTCTACCATGGCGATGACTGGCTCAAGGCCAACTATCCCGATGTGAAGCGCGTGGTGGAGCCCAGCACGGCGAAAGCCGCTGAAAAAGCCGTCGCCACCCCGGGGGCCGCCGCCATCGGCCCACGCCAAAACGCCGAGCGCCATGGCCTGCAGATCCTGCACTTCCCCATTGCAGGCGAGGTGCCAAACATCACGCAGTTCTATCTCATCGGACACGCGGCCAACACGCCTGGGCTCGAGCACAACCGCACCGCACTCATCGTCGAGCTTCCAGACCGCCCCGGCAGCCTGTGCCGTTTCCTCACGCCCTTGAGTGAAAACGACATCAACATGAAGCGTCTCGAATCACGCCCCATCCGCGGCCAGCCGAACAAGTACCGCTTCTACATCGAAATCGAAGGTTCCACCGCCGATCCCCGCGTGCAGAAGGCCCTCAATCAAACGCGTGCCGATGGCGCGACGATCCGCAGCGTGGGCTCCTACTCCGCCGACCTCCGCTTTGAATCGTAGCAGGGCCATTCCTGGCCCGTCCGGAAACAGAGCCAACAATCATTCCATGAAAAACATCCTCCCCTGCCTGCTGGCCTTGTCCATCAGCCTCAATGCCGCACCCACCATCTCAAAACGCGCCAGCGAAATCGACCCGCGTGCCAAGGAGCATCCCGAAATTGATTTCGTCTTCACAGACAAAAAAGGCAAGCCGCAGGACCTGCAAAACGCGAGCGTCGATGTGAAGGTCAAGCCGCAGGGCAAGCTCGTCATCTGGCTCATGGGCCACAGCGCCCCCCTGTTCGAGCGACTCAACAGCTACGGACTGCACGCGATTCAGGTGCACTACGCCAACAAGTGGTTCGGCCTCATCCCTCCGGCCCGGCTGAATGACGGCAAGACCCTGGGCGACATCCGTCTCGAAGCCTCCATCGGTGAGGACCACAGCGACCTCGTCAGCATTCCGCAGCCGGACGGCATGATGGAGCGCTCGTTTCAATTCGTGAAGTGGCTCGCCAAGGAACATCCCGAAGGCAAATGGGGTCAGTTCATCACCGAAGACGGCAAAGGTCTGCGCTGGGACAAAGTGATCGTCTCCGGCGCATCGCACGGCGCCACGACTTCCGCCCGCTTCGCCAAGCATCAGAAGGTGGATCGCGTGGTCTGCTTCTGCGGTCCGCGTGACAACTACGAGAGCTGGCAGTCGCTGCCCTCCGCGACGCCCGCCAACCGCATCTTCGGCTTCAGCCACGTCCTCGATGGTGGCTGGTCTGCCGACCACTACTGTCGCTCCTGGGAGATGATGGGACTGAATCAGTTCGGACCCATCGTGGATGTCGACATCAGCGCCCCACCGTTTCAAAACACCCGCCGCCTCATTACCAACGCCGATGTGAAAGGCGACGACAAACGCGCCCACAGCTCTGTGACCCCCGGTGGCGCGGCGGTGAAAGACAAGGATGGCAAATTCATCCACGAAGCCGTCTGGCAGTATCTCTTCAATCACCCGGTTGATAAAACCGGCACCCCAACACCCGCCGATCCCGACTGTGTGAAGGATCAGCGCAAATAATCCCGTTGATTCACGCCCAACTCAATCCTCCAACCCGCTCACATATGCTGCTCTCGCTTCGTCCCCTCTCCATCGCCGCCGTGTTCAGTCTCGGCACTCTTCTGAATGCTGCTGACAATCCTTTCATCGGCCGCTGGGCGCTCACCATTCCCGGAGGCGGTGCAGGCTGGCTCGGCGTGGAGTCCAAGGACGGCGCTCTCAGCTCCAGCGTGCTCTGGGGCGGCGGCAGCGTGGTGCCCACCGCTAGCACCAAGGTCGAGGGCGACACCCTGATCGTGACCCGCGAGCAGAAGAACAAGGAAGGCAAACTGGCTGCCATCGAAACGATCACCGCGAAAGCCGAAGGCGAAGTTTTGAAGCTCACCACCTCCAAGAAAAATGCAGAGGGCAAGGAGATCGGCAAGGCCCAGGAATTCGCCGGCAAGCGCATCGCTGACGTGCCACCAGCCCCGGATCTCTCCAAGGTGAAATACGGCGCCCCCATCCAGCTCCTGAACGGCAAGGACCTCACCGGCTGGCGTCTGCTCAAGGAAGGCGTCGACAACGGCTGGAGCGTTGTCGATGGCATCCTGCAAAACCGCGTGGTGAAGGCCAAGGACAAGCACTTCGGCAATCTGCGCACCGACGCTGAATTCGAAGACTTCAATCTCAAGACCGAAGTGCGCACCCAGGAAGGCAGCAACAGCGGTATCTACCTCCGCGGCATCTATGAAGTGCAGGTCATGGAAAGCTTCGGCCAGCCTCTGGATTCACACCACATGGGCGCGCTTTACAGCCGCATCACCCCAAGCGTCGCCGCGGAAAAGCCTATTGGCGAATGGCAGACCCTCGACATCACCCTGGTGGACCGCCACCTCACCGTGATCCTCAATGGCAAGACCATCATCGACAACGCCCCCGTGCTCGGCTGCACCGGCGGTGCCATGACCAGCGATGAATTCAAGCCCGGCCCGATCTACCTCCAGGGAGATCACACAAACGTGGACTACCGCAACATGGTCCTCACCCCGGTGGTGAAGTAACTCGATTGCCCGCTTTCGTGGGTGTGGGACGGATCAAGAAATTCGTTTCACACCCCCAGGCGCTCTTTCACGGTCTTGATGGCCTTGTGCCGGTTGTCCACGGCCAGCTTTTTGAAGATGTGCTCGTTGTGCCGGTTCACCGTGTGCAGCGTCACATCGAGAATCTGCGCGATTTCAGGGTTGTTCTTGCCCTCGCACACCCAGTGCATCACTTCAGCCTCACGCTCCGTCAGGCCGAGGCTCTGCAGCCTTTCGATGGAAACCTGCAGTGATTCCACACGGCCCAGCAGATAAAAACGGTTGTCCTTGCAACGTGCCAGCGAGAGCACGATGCGGTGCCCCTCCTGCTCCATTTCCAGCGGAGGAAAGATGTTCTCACTTTCGTCGGCCAGCTGCTGCAGCCATTGGCGGACGGTTGGAGGCAGAAAATAATGTGGGGCGCCAGGGGCCCGCTCCAAAGATTTGCCAAAGAACCAGTGGGCCGCTTTGTCACCTTCAAGGATTTCTCCCTGTTCCGTGACAATCAGGAGTTCGCATGCAGCCGAAGAGAGCGGCGCATCGCTCATGGTCTGAGGCGCAAGCTCCGTGGTCTTGCCCATGATGGAGCTGTGATGCGGCGCAGGCTGTGACGAGTTGCAGAAAATGAGCCGTTGATTGGCGATGCGGATTTCATCTCCGTTCTTGAGCCGGCGCGCACAGCTGATGCGCAGTCCGTTGACGATGACGCCATTGCGGCTGCCCAGGTCATTGATCCACCAGTCGTCATTCAAATTCATCAGCACTGCGTGGCGTCGTGAAGCCTGCACATTGCTGATGGGAATGTCGTTGTCCGAACGACGGCCAATGAAGCAGGGCCCTTGGAGTGTGTACACGCCTCCACTCCATTTCAATAAGGCTGGTTGATCCTTCATCCCGGCATTCACTGGCATGCAGGATTTTGCGCAGGAGCATGCGATGTGCAACGCGGGTGAAAAAAAGTTACGTATTGGCAGGTCTGCCAATAGCGCGTTTTTCGGTTCAGTTCGATTCGTGTGCTCGCTCACCCCTGCACTCATGAAAACCGATGTTTTGGAACCTATCCGGACACGCTCGTCGCGAGCGTGTTCTGCATCTGACAGTGCTGCCAAAAGAAGTCCCTGCGCTTCCAGCGTGACCAGCACACAACGTCCGTTTTGCATGCTCTGCGTCCATTGCCCGAAGTGTCTGGAGAATCCTCACACGGTCAGTTGTGACCTCTGCGCCGGATGCCGCGCATGCTCCATGCATGGCCGGGGTTGTTGAGTTTGGGAGAGTTTGTGTCAGAATTCAGGTGGGAGGTTCGTTTTAAATAACAACCATCAAACCTATGAACACGATCCCTGCACCTCAACGAGGACAGGCGGCCTCGTTTCAGCAAGCCGCCACCGCTCACAACGCCGAAGCGCGTTTCGTCACCCGCAATCTCCACCGCGTCTGGCAGCTCCGGCGCATGAAGGCCACCGTCCTGCGGCCCTTCCGTCAGGCCCTGCGCCCTCTGCTCGTCTGGCTCCGTCAGGAGCACATTTTTGTGGAAAGCGGCCAGCATGGCACCCCTCCCATCGGGCTTCACCTGAAGCAGTTCGGCTGGGAAACGATCACACTGGGCCTCGTGCTCGGCCCGCTCGCTTTCATCATGCTTCTCCCACTGCTGATCCTCATCTTCCCCGTTGTCGTGCTCGTTGGCTGCGGTGCTGTCGCTGCATCTGCACTGCAGGCCGACGCTGAGGATGCGGAACATCACACACTGACCTGGCACGCCATGAATTGAGCCTGCCTCAGCCGTTCGTCTTCTGCTTCTTCATCACTCGATACACCAGCCATGCTGCGATGTTGATCACCGCCATGGCAGCGAGGAGTTGTGTGAGCGTCGTCGCGAGGTCGCCTTTGCCCAATCCGCTGCCCACGAGGCTGAAAGCCACATTCAGCGGCAGATAGCCCAGCAGCGTGCCCAGCAGAAAACGCGTGTGCTTTACCGGCGTCATGCCCAGCAGCACGTTCAAGACCAAGCCCGGCACCATCAGCTGCCGCACCCAGAACACCCGCAGGACAGATGGCTTTTTCAGCAATTTTTTGAGCCACGGCCATTTTTCCGCCCGCGATTCAACCGCCCTGCGGAACCCATGACGTGATAAGACAAATGCTCCATATGAGCCCAAAGTCGATGCGACCAGCGAAAGCACCAGCCCTTCACCAAAGCCAAAGACCAGCCCGGCGGCGGCACACAGTGGCAGGCGCGGCACACCCAGCATCACAGTTCCGGCACACGCGATCATGAAGATCGCATGCGCCCCCCAGCCAAACTGGCGCACCATCTCCTTCCAGGTCTGCACATTCGTGATCCACGATTTCAGACCTGTGAAATGCGCCAGCGCCATGAAGGCAGCCACCAGCAGCACCGCAAACAGCACCTGGCGCGTTTCCTTCCCCAGCGCACGCGAGGTCTCCTGCTCCACTTCGCTCGTGATGGAGACATCCAGCTCTTCAGGCTCTGCTGCAGGCTCGTCCTTGGTCGCCATTATTGCAGCTTCCAAAGTTTCGCGTCACTGCGCACATAGATCGCCCCGCCGGAAACCGCAGGGGTCGTGAGCACAGTTTCCTTCAGCTCAATTTCCTTCAAGACCTTGCCTTCAGGTGCCTCGGGATCAATCACCTGGAAAATGCCGCGTTCGTTCACGATGTAGATCCGCTTGCCAGCCGCCACAGGGGAGCCGCTGAAGGGCCCCTTCATGCGCAGCTTCCAGGCTTCATCACCATTCTTGACGCTCGCCTTGATCAGCACGCCCGCGCCATTCACCACATAGATGGAGTCACCCAGCACCAGCGGGCTCGCCGTGCCCGGGTTCAGCTTCTCATTGCGCCACAGCTGCGTCACCGCGCCCTTCTCCGGTGCCAGCGCCGTGATGCCATGAGACACCGCATAAATCGTTTCGCCTGAGCCCACGCTCGAAGGGATCGTGCTCGCCCCGTCGCTGTAATCCCACACCGTCTTTCCCGTCGCCGGTTCCACCGCCAGGATGCCCTTGCTCGACTGCAGGGCCACCGTGTTCTTCCACACCGTCGCGCTCGTCCAGTTCGCTGCCTTCGGCCGTTCCAGCTTCCATTTGTTGCGGCCCGTCGCCACATCTAGGCCCGCCGCGAAGGACTCGCTGTCATTCTCGCTCTGCACCACCAGCGTCCCATCCATCACCACCGGACTCTGCGACATTCCCAGGCTGTTGCTCGCATTCGCATAATCAAACGTCAGCCCGCGCAGCCACAGCAGGTTGCCATCAAGATCAAAGGCAAACAGGTCGTTCGAGGAAAACAGCGCAAACACCCGGTCCCCATCACTGCACGGCGTGTTCGCCGCCACGCAGGTCTTGTTGTGCGTCATCGTGCGTCCTGTTGAGCGCATCGCACGCTCCCAGCGCTTCGTCCCATCCGACGCATTGAAGCAAAACACATGCAGCGTCTCCTGCCCCGGCCCGCTCGAGCACGTCACAAACACACGGTCTCCCACCACGATCGGCGCCGAAAGCCCGCGCCCCGGCAGATCCGCCGCCCACGCCACCTTCAGGTCATCCCCCGGTGCCTTCGCCTCCGTCGAAACTGCCGTCGCATTCGGCCCGCGAAACTGCAGCCAGTCCGCACGCACCACACCCGTTGCCAGGCACATCATCAAACACATCGAAATCGTCTTCATGGTCATTATCGAGGTTAAAAAATTACTTCGCAGCCAGGATCGCCGTGCCCGTCGCATCACACACCCGCAGCTGGAATTCCCACTCCACCGTCCACTGCTCCGTCTGCTCGTTCTGGCAGCACTTCACTAGGATCGTGTTCTTCCCCTTCTTCAGCTGGCACGGCAGCTTGTACTGATCCAGCTTCGCGCCGCGGTGATACTCATCACGTGCAAACAACAGCTCGCCGTTCAGCCACACCTTCCAGCCGTCCTTGCAGCCGATGCGGATCTCCGCCGGCCGGTCCTCCGTGCTGAAAAAATCCGTCGCCGCATAGCCCACCACACTCTTCTCCATCCCGAAAGGCTTGTTGAAGTCGATCTTGCCGTACTCATCCGCGCTCGTGAAGTCCACCCACTTCGCCTCCTTCGTCTTGCCTTCATAGACCGCATCAAACTTCAGCTCCTTCTCCGGCGGATACACCGTGTCGAACCCGGCGCGATCCGCATTGCTGAACGGCGCGATCATCTTCCAGCTCATCAAAAATCCAAAATGCTTCGGCAGGTCCACCTTCTGGTCCAGGCCGCGCAGCTTCTTCGCCAGCACCTTGATCTGGTCCTCATCCCGCGCTCCGCCCAATCCCTTGCCATAGGCCACGATCGCCGCTGCGTTGTCCTTCTTCTCCAGCGCCGCATCACCCGCCTCGATCAGCTTCGCCACCGGATGCCGCCGCAGGTCCGAGCTCGGATCCTCCAGCAGCGTCGGCGTCAGCTCCTCCGCCAGCTTCTCATCTGCCCGGTGGATCAGATCAAACGCCACCACCCGCGCTCCCGGGCTGTTTTGCGTGTTCTTCAAAAATGCCACCAGCGCCGGTACCGGCAGCTTCTTCGCCTTCAGCGCCTCATCCGCGATCACGCCCACCGCCGCCCGCAGCCAGTTTTCCGCCAGCGGATTCGCCCCGTTCATGCCCTTCAGCACCTCCGGCAGCGTCGCCGCATCCGCCTTCACGATCTCCCGCCACGCCTTCCCCGCCGCCTCATTGCCCTGGCCTTCTTTTCCCACCGCGCGCAGAGCTTCGATGGGTTTCGACAAATCCTCCGCCGCCTGCAAAGACACAGCGGCGAGGGCAAACAAACAGAGGAGACTCAATTTCATAGGCAGATGGGCAAGCTTTCACAAAGTACGCCCCACGCCAAGCCGGAGTTTCGTTCCCGATGGCAAAGAGTTCGTTGCTTTGCCTTGAAACACCCCCTGCCGTTGGGAATCTCAGGGGCAGTCCCCCAGCCTGCGCCCTCGACACTGGGCATTTCATCGCCACAGTGCGCGCCCCCTTTCCCTCATGCTCTCCGTTTCCAATGTCAGCAAAACCTACGCCGGCCGCACCTTGTTCAGCCAGGTGTCGTTTCACATCAACCGTGGCGAAAAAATCGGCCTGATCGGCCCCAATGGCGCCGGCAAATCCACGCTCTTCTCCCTGCTGCTGCGCGACACCGTCCCGGACGATGGCCAGGTCGTCATGGAGCGCGGCATCACCTTTGGCTTCCTCCCGCAGGAAAGCGCCCCCATTGAAGACGTCACCGTGCTGGAGCTTGCCACCGGTCATGTGGACGAACATCAGCGCTGGGAAGTCGAGCCCAAGGCCAAGCGCATCCTCAGCGGCCTCGCCTTCCGCGAGTCCGACTTCGAGCGCAACGCCCGCACCCTTAGCGGTGGCTGGGTCATGCGTGCTCACCTTGCCCGTCTCCTCGTGCAGGAGCCCGATCTCCTCCTGCTCGACGAACCGACGAACCACCTCGACCTCGAATCCCTCATCTGGTTCCAAAATTACCTCCAGAGCTATCCGGGCGCCATCCTCATGATTTCGCATGACCGCGAATTCCTCAATGCCCTCTGCGACAGCATCCTCGAAGTCGCCCACAGCAAGATCACCCGCTACACCGGCAATTACGACGACTACACCCGCGAAAAAGCCGCCCGCATGGAGCAGCTTCAGGGCGCCTACGACAATCAGCAGCGCGAGCTCGCCAAGATGCAGGCCTGGGTGGACAAGTTCAAAGCCAAGGCCAACTTCGCCTCCCGCGCGCAGGACAAGGCCAAGATGATCGACCGCATCGAAAAAGTCGATGCACCCGTGGCCGATGCCAAGACTGTCAAGTTCCGCTTCCCGCAGCCACTGCGCAGCGGCCAGCGCGTCATCCGCATCAAGGATGTCGATTTCGCCTACGGCACCCAGCCCGTTTACACCGGCCTCGATCTCGAAATCGAACGCGGCCAGCGCACCGTGCTCGTCGGCCCCAACGGCGCCGGCAAATCCACGCTCCTCAAACTTCTCGCCGGAGCTCTCAAACCTCAGGCCGGCACCTATGAGCTCGGCCACAACGTCAAACTCGGCTACTTCGCCCAGTATCGCGGCGATGTCCTCAACATGCGCCACACCGTGCTGCAGTCCGCCATGGACCTCCCCAGCCGCCCCGGAGAAAACATGTGCCGCACCCTCCTCGGCTCCTTCCTCTTTCACGGAGACGATGTCTTCAAGCCCGTCGGCGTTCTCAGCGGGGGTGAAAAATCACGCCTCGTGCTCGTGCGCCTCCTGCTCGATCCACCAAACTTCCTTCTCATGGACGAGCCCACCACCCATCTCGACATGGGCAGCATCGACGCCCTCATCGGCGCGCTCGATCAATACGAAGGCACCCTCGTCTTCATCAGCCATGACGTGCACTTCATCCGTCAGATGGCCAAGCACGTCCTGCACGTCAGCGCTGGCGTCATCACCCCCTACGCCGGCGACTACCAGTACTACCTCGACAAGTCCAAGGCCGGCTCCGCCCGCGAGGCCCTCACCGCCACCCTGCACAACGCCCAGCCCAATTCTTATAACAGCGCCCCAGCACCAAAAGAGGCCAAGAGCAAGCAGCAGCGCCGTGCCGAGGCCGATGCCCGCAATGCCTACAGCAAGGCCAAGAAGGAGCTCGATCTGCGCATCTTCAAAATCGAGCAGGAGCTCGCCACCCTCGACAAGCGCAAGCACGAGATCGTCAATCTCCTCCAGGAAGAAGCCACTTATGCCGATGCCGCCCAGTTCCGCGTCCTCAGCGCCGAACTCGAAGCCGTCGAAACCAAGATCCCCAAATTCACCACCGAGTGGGAAAAAGCCACGGAGGAGCTGGAGAAACTGGTGCCAGTGGACGCAAAGTAGTCGGCAGTCCTGTGAAAACGGTTGCGCGTAGAGGGTGGCTGTGTTTACCCGGCAGGGTGAACTCACCATCTCATGAACATTGCTTGCGTCGTGGTGCCGTGTGCTGCGTGCTGCTGCTGGTGTCTGTCAGCCTGATGTCTTGCTCAAATGAAGTCGAAGTACGCCATCCGATTCCCGGCACGGGCGCCTTCTGGATTGAAAAAGTCCCGGTGTACAAGAGACCACGTGCACCCCGAGTAAACAAGACTCCGCAACTGCAAGCCCCAAGGCATGATGAAGGCGAGTGGCACGGCGACTCCATGAGTGGCTCTCCGAGCATGCTGATCCGTCTGGGCGAGCAGAAAATCTACTTTTACAAAGGTGGCCAGCTTGCCGGCGTCTCGCCGATTTCCTCGGGGCGGGAAGGCATGGCCACCAGGGCTGGCAGTTTCTCCGTCATGGAAAAAGACATCGATCACGCCTCCTCCTTGTTCGGAGACTACGTCAGCAAGGACGGCACCGTCCTGAAGCGCGAGATCGATGTGCGCAAAGATTCGCGCCCGCCCGGCGCATTGTTTGACCCTGCCAGAATGCCTTACTTCATGCGCATCACCGGTGCCATCGGCATGCATGAAGGCTACCTGCCGGGCTATCCCGCCTCCCACGGCTGCATCCGCCTCCCGCAGCGCATGGCGGAGATCTTCTACCGTCATTCCTCCGTGGGCACACCCGTGAAGGTCGTGCCCTGAAGTCCGGCGGCAAAGCTCAGATCGCGGTGCTGATCTGCGCGTCCTTGCTCAGCAAGGCCAGTCTCTCAAAGTCCACCTGGTGCGCCTGATCTTCGACATTCTTCCGCATCACCTCCAGTCCCGCCTTGAACGACTCGCTCAACGCGGGCACATCCAGAGTCCGGTGGTAGTGAATGTAGATCACTGCTTCACGCAAAAGGAAGAAGTGCTTGAGCTCGAATGCGTCAACGGCTGCCAGCGGGCCTGTCCTTGAGTACCCCTTCCACAGCCCCGCCCACAGCGGCGCGATGCGGTCATTCAGCCCCTCATCAGCAAACTGGTTGAGAACCCTGCAGTAGATCGAATCGTACAATATCGTCGCAAAATCCTGCACAAAGTGCCCGTGCTCGCAGTTGTCGAAGTCGAAGATCCACAGTTGGTCACCATCCAAAAAACAGTTTCCCAGGCAGGCGTCAGCATGAACGAGTCCAAAGGAGCCGGGAGCCGCCGGCAGTTTCCGCAGCTTCTGCATCAGATCCTTGAGGCTCTTCAGAAATCCCGGTGAAACGCGCCCCCGCAGCTCTGCCACATCCTCATTCAGCAGGCGTGACTCATGCCATTGCGCTCTCGTCTCTGCGGCATGGCCTTCAGGCAGCTTCAGTGCATGAGAATGCAGCTGGGCCAGCAGTCCGCCGAGCTTCTCATAGATCGGCGGTGCGATGTCAGACGGCATGATCTTGCGTCCTGGAGCATGCTCAAAGCATGTCACGATGTAAACCGTGCCCTCGGCGCTCAGAGTCACACAGGTTTCGCCATTCAGAGCCTGGATCGGCCTGCACACCCGGACGCCCTGCGCCGCGAGAAATTCGATCCAGGCCAGCTCGGCCTCCACTTGGGCGCTGCTCCGGTGCCTTCCTGTGGAGATGCGCAGAATGCACCTTCTGTCATCACGTCGGCACAGATACACATGGTTCTGGTTGCTTCGCACAAACTCCAGGTCATCGGACGCCATTCCATAGGACCGTGCCAGCATTGCCAGATGTTCGTGTGTAATCATGCAGCGGAGGCAGGGCACTCGGTGATGGCCATTCTTTGTCAAGCTCCGCAAAGGCAGGCTGATCGGTCCGTGGGCCATCCTGCGATGCAAAACATCGTCTGATTTTGCAATGGCCCGTCCCCTCCGCCCGGGGTTAAATCCCGGCAAATGAAAACCATTGCCGAACATGAACAAGCCTTTCGCAGCTCCGAGGAGTTCGACAGAGGCGTGCATGCCTACGTCGCGGCGAAAAAGCGGTTCATCGTGCGTGGCCTCCTGCTCTCGGTCGCAGTCATGGGGATCTCAATCTTGTTGTACTGGCTGTGGCCCGGCGCCAAGGGGCCTGTTTCAGGAAACCTGGCCTGTACGGGACTGGGCATTTTCTTTGTGACCTGCCTCGCCGCATTCCATATGAAGCGGGTACGATGCCCCTTGTGTGGCGGGAAAACGGAGCTCCGGGTCCGGTACACAGGCCAGGGAGGCGATCAGGAGGTCATCACCATCTGCCAGTCTTGTGAGGTTCAATGCCCCACCGGCATGGTCTTTTCGGGTTGAGCTAAGCCCCCTCCGTGATCACCGCCTCGATCCGATACCCATCCGGATCCATCACAAACGCCGCAAAGTAATCCGGCCCATATTCCGCGTGCAGTCCCGCGCCGCCGTTATCCCTGCCGCCATGCGCCAGCGCAGCCTCGTAAAACGCACTCACTGCCTCCCGCGTTGGTGCGGCAAAGGCCACATGAAATCCATCCCCCGGCACGCCCGCATTTTGCGGACGAAGCTTCAGGGCAAACACATCCTTCCCCGGCTCCGTCCCATAGCCCACAAAGGTCTCATCCTCCCACACCCGCCCATACCCCAGCGGTGCCAGCGCGGCATCATAGAAGGCCCCGGAGCGTGCGGCAAGATGACCTTCTCGCCATCACGCCGGCCCAGGTAAACATGGTTCTGGCTGCTGCGCAGAAACTCAAGGTCGTCGGGCACAAATCCATAGGGCCGCGCCAGCAGCGCAAGGTGTGCATCTTGGATCATCGTCTTCATGCTGGGCTTTATTGAGCTGCCCGCATATCACGGTGGCGTTCCAGCGCCTGAGGTTTTGCGCCAGAGCAAAGCAGTTGTTTCAAGGTCTCGACATTCTCCGCCAGCGTATGCGTGAACGTGTTCACCACGGCATCGTAGTCCCCATACCGGTGCACCCATTCTAGCTGCATCTTAGCGAACCCAATCTGCCGGTCCCCGCGCGCGCTCTCCCTTCGTTCCAGCTCCTCCACGGGACATTCCACCTTCACAAAGTACACATCGAATCCCCGCAGCGCCTCTGCGATCTCATCCATCCAGTCACAGCGCTCGATTACATGGTCGATGATCATTGGAAAACCACAGCCCGCAATAAGCGGCAGCGAACGATGAAACGCAGACAGCAGAGGCATCAAAACTTTGGGCCGCGCCGCATCATCCTTCAGCACATGCTCCGGCGTCATGAAGATGAAATTGTCATTCGATACATACAACACCGGCTCCGGCATCGCCCGTTGCAAGGCAGTGGCGAGAGTCGTTTTGCCAGAACTGGACGTTCCATTGAGAAGGATGGCCGGGGCACGGTTCATGAGGAAGGAAAGATCGTAAACAGATCTGCACACCAGACTACTCTCCAACGAGCGCTGCCTCAATCCGATACCCATCCGGATCCATCACAAACGCTGCAAAGTAATCCGGCCCATATTCCGCGTGCAGTCCCGCGCCGCCGTTATCCCTGCCGCCATGCGCCAGCGCAGCCTCATAAAACGCACTCACTGCCTCCCGCGTTGGTGCGGCAAAGGCCACATGAAATCCATCCCCCGGCACGCCCGCATTTTGCGGACGAAGCTTCAGGGCAAACACATCCTTCCCCGGCTCCGTCCCATAGCCCACAAAGGTCTCATCCTCCCACACCCGCCCATACCCCAGCGGTGCCAGCACGGCATCATAGAAGGCCCCGGAGCGTGAAATGTCCGTGACGGCGAAGGAGAGATGATGGAGCATGGCTTGAGATGATTGATTGTCGATCTTGTGGGTCAACGGTCGATCTCAAACATCCGCCGTCATCGACCATGTCGGGATCATCAGGACAGGCTTTCAGTCAATCGGGTTGATCACTTTCGGGAAAGGGATGTCCGTGAAGTCTTTTTCATTGCGGGTGTAAAAAGTCTTCACGCCATGTTTGAGGAGCGTCATCCCCAAAACCGAATCGTGGGTGCGCTGATATGGAAAGCGAGGCTTTTCCAGCAGGGAGAGAACCTCGTTGAAAAAACCTGTTTCATAGCTGCAGCAGACCACACCGCTCTTCTCCCTGATGAACCGCACCTGTGCCGCCGCCTGCGCGGAAGTTCGCGGCTTTTGCAAAATTTTGGGATGGCGTAGCGCTTTGTAAAATTCCCACAAGACCTGGTCTGAGAGAATCCATTCACTTGGATTCGCGAGCATCAGGTTCACCACGGCAAGCACCTTTGCATGCTCCGGCGCATCACTATTGGCCGCATAGATCAGGATGTTGGTGTCCAGGCTGTTCATGGCATTTCATCACCATGGATCAGCGCTTTCATCTCGGAAGCTTTTGCCAGCACCCTGCCTCCGCCGAAAGTGGGAAAAGCTGGCGGGCGCGCCCCGGCATTCGAACGTTTCAGCATCCCCGCACGTTGTTCCAGGTCACGGTCCACGGCACGCCTGACAATTTCACTTACCGGTCGGTCTTCAGCTCGCGCCAGATTTCGAAGCATTTCCATGAGCGGATCAGGAAAAAGAATTTGGATCTTTTGCATGGATCCATGCATCGCATGGATGTTGGGCAAATTCAAGTCGGTAAAGGCCGCTGAAACTCAAGCCAGCCCGTTCACCCCACCGTGCAGATCTGCACCCCCTGCTTCAGCGAGGCCAGCTTGTCCGCCCGCTTCGGAATGAACTCCTGCCCCAAATACCCCGCATACCCCGTCTCCTGAATCGCCTTGATGATCGCGGGGTAGTTCAGCTCCTGCGTCTCATCAATCTCCGCCCGCCCAGGCACCCCGCCCGTGTGATAATGCGCAAAGTACTCATGATCCCGCCGGATCGTCGCAATCACATCACCCTCCATGATCTGCATATGATAGATGTCATAGAGCAGCTTGAAGTGAGGCGATCCGATCTTCTTGCACAAGGCCACGCCCCAAGCGCTGTGGTCGCACATATAGTCCGGGTGGTTCACCTTGCTGTTTAAGAGTTCCATCACCAGCGTCACCCCCAGCTTCTCACACAGCGGCATCAGACGCTGCAGGCCCTTCGCGCAGTTCTCCAGTCCCTGCTCGTCGCTCATGCCATCACGGTTCCCGCTGAAGCAGATCACCTGCTTAAATCCCGCCTCCGCGCTCGTCTGCAGCAGCGGCTCATACGCCTGCACCAGCAGATCATGATGCTCCACACGGTTCCACCCCTTCGGGATCGGCCCCAGTTTCACGCCGCCCGGAGCTTCAATCGTCGGATAGCTCACCATCGCGCAGTGCAGCCCGTGCTTCTTCACCGTCGCAAAATCCTCCGGATTCAGCAGCTCCACCGACTCCAGCCCGATCTCCTTCGCCGCCACACAGAAATCCTCCAGCGGAATATCCTTGTAGCACCACTTGCACACCGAGTGCCTCACCTTGCCTGCACCAGCCGCTGCCTTGTCAGCCGCTTCAATCTGCGTCCGCAGCATCGCCGCGATGGCACCGACACTGGCAAGAGTTCCGAACTGGCGGCGGGAAAGCGTGGATGGATTCATAGGCGCAGCCTACACGGACACCGCGCAAGATTCCAAGCACAGAATCATAGCTCGTAGTTCGGGCTTTAGCCCGTTCTGGACTTTCCACCCCTCGCCTCCAATGTTTCCAAGGCGAGAACGGCATTTTCACGAAACGCAAGCGCCCACCCAGCTTACGTATTGTAGTACCGGCTTTAGCCGGAATCCGGAAGCGCATGCGGCCGCAAATGCGCACGCCCTGCGGCCTCTTATCGCCCGCCGCAACGACGTTCGATCTCCTTCAGCGAAATGCGTTTCACCTCACCATCGCGATAAGCACTCCACCGCTGTTCCAAAGTCTCTTGTTGCCACTTCGGTGTCTTCATGCCGTCATCCACACAGGAAAGCCACAGCTCATCAGCCAGCTGCATTCGCTTCCTTTTCGGCAGGCGGGCCAGATCGGGGAAATGATCGAGACTCATGGTGCCAGACTATGCCTCCACCATCTCCAAGCAAGCCCCTCCTACAGCCTCACCGGCACCCCACGCTCACCCAGATACTTCTTCACATCCCCCACGGTGTACTCACCAAAGTGGAAAATGCTCGCCGCCAGCACCGCATCGGCCTTCCCGTCTCTCAAGACATCCACCATGTGGTCAATGTTCCCTGCGCCACCGCTGGCGATCACCGGAATCGTCACCGCCTCGCTCACCGCTTTGGTCAGCCCGATGTCATAGCCATTCTTCGTGCCGTCCGAGTCCATGCTCGTCAGCAAAATCTCACCGGCACCGCGTCGGCACACTTCAGCCGCCCACTCCACCGCATCCAGCTCCGTCGCATTGCGGCCTCCATGCGTGTAAACCGTCCAGGAACCATTCGCATTCCTCTTCGCATCAATCGCCACCACCAGGCACTGGCAGCCAAACGCATTGGCCGCCTCATCAATCACCTGCGGGGTCTTCACCGCCGCTGTGTTGATGCCCACCTTGTCCGCACCCGCCAGCAGCATCTCGCGCATGTCCGCCACGGTGCGGATGCCTCCGCCCACGGTCAGCGGCATGAAGCAGCTGGCCGCTGTGCGTGCCACCACATCCACCATCGTCTTGCGCTCCTCATGGCTCGCCGTGATGTCCAGAAACACCAGCTCGTCCGCCCCCTGCGCATTGTACACCTGCGCGCACTCCACCGGATCGCCGGCATCACGCAGTTGCAGGAACTTCGTGCCTTTGACGACACGGCCTTCCTTCACGTCGAGACAGGGAATGATGCGCTTGGTCAGCATAATGAAAATGGGATACGCCGTAGAAATCAAAAAGGGAAAAAATCAGAGAACTTCTTCTCCGATTTTTTCTCCTCTTTCCCTTCTTTCGGCTCAGTCTCAGCCCAAAGCCGAAGCCACCATCGTTTCCAGTTTCACGATGTCCTTCGCGAAGTTGCGGATGCCCTCGGCGGTCTTTTCAGTCGCCATGGCGTCTTCGTTGAACAGCCAGCGGAAAGTCTTCTCGTCGCTGCCGATCTTTTCGATCTTCAGGGACTTCGCGTTCGCAGCATTGAGCTTCGGTGTGATGGCCTCTTCGCTTGCCGCCAGTTCACCCAGCAGGCCCGGGCTGATGGTCAGCAGGTCGCAGCCGGTGAGTTCAGTGATTTCACCCTTGTTGCGGAAGCTGGCGCCCATCACCTCGGTCTTGTAGCCGAAATGCTTGTAGTAGTTGTAGATCTGCGTCACGGACTGCACGCCCGGATCTTCCGCTCCTGCGAAGTCCTTGCCCGTGCTCTTCTTGTGCCAGTCAAGGATGCGGCCCACGAAAGGAGAGATCAGCTTGATCCCGCCCTCGGCGCAAACCACCGCCTGCGCGAGGCTGAAAAGCAGCGTCAGGTTGCAGTTGATGCCTTCCTTCTGCAGCACTTCCGCAGCCTTGATGCCTTCCCAGGTGGAGGCGATCTTGATCAGGATGCGCTCACGGCCGATGCCAGCCTTCTCATACATGCTGATCAAATGACGCGCCTTGTCGATGTTGGCCTGCGTGTCGAACGACAGGCGGGCGTCCACTTCCGTCGAAACACGACCCGGGACGATCTTCAGAATTTCAAGACCAAAGGCCACCACCAGGTTGTCCATCACAGCGTCCACGCCGCCGGATTTGCCATCAGCCACAGCTTTGTCGAACAGCGACTTGTACTCAGCCTTCTGCGAAGCCTGGAGGATGAGGGAAGGATTGGTCGTGGCGTCCTGAGGCTTGTAGGCCTTCATGGCTTCGAAGTCGCCGGTGTCGGCCACTACCACGGTGTGCTGCTTGAGCTGATCGAGCTGGGTCATAGTCTGGGGGTTTTGGGGGGATGAGAGTAAAGGCTGTGGCAGGTTAATCAAGCGCAAGGAACCGCACGCAGATGCTCCCCGGGACGTTCACCTTCGTGCCGGTGAAGGTGAGCTTTCCGCTGTCCTGATCCACCTTGAAAAGTGCTGCCGTCGCGCTGTCCTGATGCGCGGCGATCAGCCACTTGCCGGTCGGGTCCAGGCAGATGTTCCGGGGGATCTTGCCTTCCACAGGAACGTTTTGCAGCAGCGTCAGCTTCCCGGTGGCAGGGTCACAGGCAAACACGGCGATGGTGTCGTGCGTGCGGTTGGAAACATAGACCACGCGCCCATTCGGATGCGCCACCGACTCAGCCGTGCTCAGGCCCTTCATGCCACGGTCCGCTTCCGGCAGCGTGGAGACAGTTTCCACCTCGGTCAGCGCGCCCTTTTCCGCATCATAGGCAAACACCGTCTCAGACATCCCCATTTCGTTGTTCACAAAGACAAACTTCCCGCTCGGGTGAAACGCCAGGTGGCGCGGTCCGCCGCCTGCCGGTGTTTTGGCAAAGGGCGGGTCATTCGGCGTCAGCTTCCCGCTGGCCGTGTCCACCTTGTAGATCAGCACCTTGTCCAGCCCCAGGTCGCAGGCGAAGGCAAAGCGGTTGTCCGGGCTGAAGTTCACCGAGTGCGCATGCGGTCCCGCCTGACGCTTCGGGTCCGCGCCTGAGCCCTCATGCTGGAAAAAGCTCACTTCCGGAGAGACCGAGCCGTCCTCCTTGATCGCATAGGAGCTGATGCTCCCGCTGCCGTAGTTTGCGATCGTCGCCACCTTTCCTGTCTTGTCCACGCTCACATGGCATGGGCCCGCTCCAGTCGTCGCCGCCTGATTGATCAGTGTCAGCTTGCCGCTTTTTGAGTCGATCCCAAACGCGCTGATCCCCCCCGCCTTCTTGCCATCGGCCTTCGTCACGTCCCCGCAGGCATACAGATACTTCTTCGACGGGTGGATCGCCAGGAAGCCCGGGTTGCCTGCCTCCACAGCGAGTTGCGGCTCCGTCAGTTCTCCGGTCGCCGTGTTGAACCGGGACACATACACCCCCTTGCTCCCGTTCTTCGCATTGGTGTTCGTCCCAAAGTACACGAGGAAGTTTTCCCCGGCGATGGCGGTGGTGGTGAGGGCGGCAAAGGCAAAGGCGATGGAGGCTCGGGTCATGGTGCCCCGATGCTGACGGCGTGTGGCTGCCCGGTCAAGCCCTCACTGCGCCTGCTGCATGAACGGATTTCATCCCGTCAATTTGTTAGCTTGCTCCTTCATGATGACCGCGCATCTTCCGTGCCATGAAACCTTCCCTGTTTCTTCTCGCCGCCCTTTTGCTGATGCTCCCTGGCTGCAGCGGCTTCCAGCCCATCAAGTTGGAGCACGATACGGATAAAGAGAAGCCTCTCGACTACCGCGAAGGCGATTGGATTCCGAAGAACACCTAAAGTAGCCATTTCGCTCCGCGAGATGAACCGAGGGCTGCTTTAAGAGCCCGGGTTCTCGCTTTGAAGCGCCGGCCTCGGAGCGCGGAATTTATTCCGCAGCACTCCGCCACATGCCGAACCCCGCATTTCATGCTCCCTGCGCATCCGGGATAAGCATGACTACGCGAAGCTTTCCCTGCTCTTGCCCTCCCTCACCTCTCCGCTCGCGGGATCCTAAACCGCTCAATGCCCATAGGTCACCGCACCTCCGGCCAATTTAAAATTCTCAGTTTTCAGTTCCCAGTTTGCAATTCCCACACGCGCTGGCCACGCTCTCCGCTGCCTTGAACTAAGCGCCATTCGCATTACGCCCGCATTTGACCGCGCCCGCCGTCCTCGCCACGGTGTGCCCACCTATGCAACCCGCCTGGTTCCACGTCGAAAACGAAGCTGACATCCCATCGCCTGCGCTCCTCTTCTACCGCAAGCGCATCGAGCACAATCTGGCCCTCATGCTCCAGATCGCAGGCAATCCCAAACGCCTGCGCCCTCATGTGAAGACCCACAAGACGGCCGAGGTCATCGCCATGCAGATCCGTCTTGGCATCACCCAGTTCAAGACCTCCACCATCGCCGAGGCGGAAATGTGCGCCGCCGTGGGCGCCACGGACGTCCTCCTCGCCATGCCCTGCGTGGGCATCAATGCCCAGCGCCTCGGCGATCTCGCCGTCAAGTTCCCCGACACCCAGTTCTCCAGCATCGCCGACTCCGAAGAGGTCATCACCTTCCTCGCCTCCGCCGCCCAGCAGCACAATGTCACCCTCGGTGTTTACATCGAAATCGACTGCGGCATGGGCCGCACCGGCATCGTTCCCGGCGACGCGGCCGCCATTCTCGCCCATGTCATCAAGGACACCCCTCGTCTCCAGTTCCGCGGCATCCATTGCTATGACGGCCACATCCACGACGACAGTCTCGACGTCCGCCGCGAGCGCTGTGACGCCGCCTTTGAGTCCGTCCTCCAGTTCCGCTGCCGCCTCCAGGGGGAGGGCATCATCGTCAAAGAACTCGTCGCCGGCGGCTCCCCCACCTTCGGCATCCACGCCGGCTATGAAGACCGAACCCTCAGCCCCGGCACCACCGTCCTCTGGGACTTCGGCTACGGAGACAAATACCCCGCCGATCTCCCCTTCCTGCCCGCCGCCGTCCTTCTCGCCCGCGTCATCAGCAAGCCCGGCGTGAACCGCCTCACCCTCGACCTCGGCCACAAATCCGTCGCCCCCGAGAATCCCCACCCCCGCGTCCGCTTCGAAGAGCTCCCCGACGCCGTCGCAGTCATGCAGAGCGAGGAGCACCTCGTTCTCGAAACCGAGCGCGCCCACGAATTCACCATCGGCCAGGCCCTCCACGGTATCCCCCGCCACGTCTGCCCCACCGTCTCCATGCACGGCGAAGCCTACGTCATCGACGGCTTCAAAACCACCGAACGCTGGCCCATCACCGCCCGCAACCGGCTGATCACCGTTTGAGCCACGTGGCACTTTTTCGTTCGTGGGATGGGTGTGGCGACAGCCCGCCCGTCTCTGAACGCGTGATAAACACACGCCCGCTCCAGTAGTCCGGCCTCATGAATTGCATCGGCGGTTGAGACACCATCACACCGCGTACCAAGCGTGAAGTGGTCCGCACATTCCATGGGCGGTTTGGCACCCTTCAGCAAACGGCACCATCGAACCACTGACCAGCTCCCATTGATCGGGCCATCTCTAACTTGCCTTTCCCTTTCCGTGTATTCCGTGTATTCCGTGGTTCAATCTCATGCACCACTGGCTCCTCAAATCCGAACCCGACGTCTTCTCCTTCGACCACCTGAAGCAGCGCCCCAAGAAGACCGAGCCCTGGAACGGCGTGCGCAATTACCAGGTCCGCAACATGATGCGCGACCAGATGAATGTGGGAGACCTCGGCTTCTTCTACCACTCCAGCTGCGACGTCCCCGGCATCGCTGGCATCGTGAAGATCGTCAAGGAAGCCTATCCCGACCACACCCAGTTTGACCCCTCCTCCGAATACTTCGACAAGGGCAGCAAACGCGAGGACCCCCGCTGGCTCATGGTCGATGTGAAATGGGAGGCCGACTTCAAAACCTTCGTCACCCTCGACATGCTCCGCGCCGACCCCAAGCTCGCCGACATGCTCATCCTCCGCCGCGGCAACCGCCTCTCCATCACCCCCGTGGAAACCAAACACTGGGATCGTATCTGCAAACTCGGCGGCCTGTAGATCCTGGCCCCGCAGGTAGGGCGGGCTGTCCCCAGCCCGCCGTCGCCGGCCTGTCCTTCATGGCTCGACGCAGGAGGGCGGAGAAGGAAGCCCAAAGCATCCAATCAACCGACTCTCGTTTGAGCAAATGCCAGCCCTTTGGACTGCGGTTTCTGCTCAGTCGCGCATGCTATGCCGATCAGAGGACAAAGCTGACCGCTATGTGCGCTAGCTTTTCGTTGGCTCTACGATGTTCGGCCCTCTGTATTTCCTTGCAAGGATGCTCTCTCTTTCGCCACTCCACTCCGCCATACATCAGCCCCAAAGGGGCTGCGTAATATAGCCCAGGGTCAGCCGAGCTTGGCGAGGCGACCCTGGGTATGGAATGCCTATCCGGGAAGCAAACCCAGCACCCCGCCGCACAACTCGCCCACCAGCAGCGTTTGCAAGGAGCTCCGCCGCGCTCAGAGCGTGCCGCTAGCTCCAAAGCTCACGACCAACGCGCTTAACTGAGTGCCCTTCCTGCGAGCACCGCTACTTGTCCACCACCATCTCCATCACGCTCACCGTGCCGTAGCTGAAGCCCACACTCAGATTCGTCTTCGCGCGCGCAATCGACGCGTGCTCATACGTCTTCGTAAAATCCCCGATCTTCACCGTGGCCTTGCTGCCGCGCAGCTCCACACGGATCTTCGTCCACGCATCCGCCTTCAGCACTACCGCCGCCTCATTCCCCAGCGAGATCGACTTATGGTCCTTCTCCTCCGGTGGAAAAGCTCGCACACCCATGCCGGACTGGCTGAACACCAGACGAAACACATGCCCCTCCGCACCATTGGCCGTGAAGACAATCGTCTTTTTCGCCGCATCCGGCTTCACCGCGAAGTGGATGGCCGCGTCCGTGTAGGCCAGATCATAAAACAGGATCGGCCCATGATCCTTGTTCTTCTTGAACAGCGCATCATCCTGCGTGCACGTGGCGCAGCCTTCCGCAAACTTCCACTCACCTCGCGAGGCACGGCGGGTTTCAAAGTTCGGCAGCAGAAACTCATCCTTCAGCAGCGGAGCATCTGCCGCGAAGGATGCAGTGGCGAGGAAAAGAAACAGGGCGGTCTTCATGGCAGTGTCTTGGCGATCTTATTAAAACCTTCGCGCACCGTGCCATCGGCGCTGATGAGCGGCTGCGGATGCTCCACCCGTCCCAGCTCACGCACGCCCGGCGCATCCTTCGTCTTGTCACCCAGGTCCGCCTTCATCGTCTCCGCCTGCTTCTCCAGCCGCGCCACGATGTCGGCATGCTCAGCCGCCACATTCTTCGCCTCGCCGATGTCCTCATCGAGATTGTACAGCTCCTTTTTGCCCAGGTGCAGCTTCCACGCTCCGCTGCGCACCGCCTGCAGGTTGAAGCCCGCATAGTAATAAAACACATCATGCCCGCTCGCACCCTTCTGGCCCAGCAGCACGGGCGAGATGTCCTTGCCGTCCAGCGTCAGCTCTCCCACGCTCTTGCATCGCGCCAGCGTTCCAAAAGTCGGCAGCCAGTCCATGTGCGCCGTAATCTCATTCGTCTTCGAACCCGCGGCGATCTTCCCCGGCCACCACGCAATCGTGCACACGCGAATCCCACCTTCCAGCGTGCTCCCTTTGCTGCCACGCAGCGGCGTGTTGTCCGCGCCCTGATTGAGCGGCCCGCCATTGTCGCTCGTGAAAATCACCAGCGTATTCGAGTCCAGCTTCAGCTCACGCAGCGTGTCCAGCACCTGCCCCACCGACCAATCCACCTCCATCGCCCAGTCCTTCTGCAGACTGATCCCCGATTTGCCCGTGAAATCCTGATGCGGGTAGTGCGGGAAGTGCACCGCGTTGTGCGGCAGATAAAGGAAGAACGGCTGCTTCTGATTCTGCCGGATGAACTTCACCGCCCGCTCCGTGTAGCGCCGCGTAAAAGTATGGTGCTGCTCCGCTTTCACGCGTTCCACCACGTTGTGGTCTTCCACCAGCGGCAGCGGCGGCTGCGCATTCCCTTTCAGTCCGGTTTCAGGCTCCGCATCCCCCTTGCCAGCACTCGCTTTGCCTTTGCCCTTGGCAGGCCCCTTGGGCAACGGCTGGTCCGGATTGCTCTTCGACCCCTCAGCCACCGGCCCCATGTCATTCGAGTACGGGATGCCAAAGTAATGTTCAAAACCCTGACTGGTCGGCAGAAACTCCGGCTGGTCACCCAGATGCCATTTGCCGATGCAGGCCGTCGCATAACCACCCGCCTTCAACACCTCCGCCACCGTGATCGCATTCGGGTTCAACCCCACCGCCGCCGCCGGAAACAGCACCCCGGGAATCGGCAGCACTCTCTTCGGATAACATCCCGTCATCATTGCCGCACGCGAAGGCGAGCACACTGGCGCCGCATAATGACTAGTGAGCTTCATCCCCTCCTTCGCCATCCGGTCCAAATTCGGTGTCGAAATCTTGGCCCCAAACGGACCAATGTCCGCATACCCAAGATCATCAATGTTGATGAGCACGATGTTCGGCGTCGCCGCAAACGACGAATGCAAAACAATGAATGACGAAAGAAGCAACAGCAGCGGTTTCATAAGTTGTCAGCAGGGGATGAAAAGAAAGTTCAGGTCTGGAGATGATGCACTGCCTCTTCACTTCTTGGCAGCTTTGCCACCCTGAGGATCCACCAGTTCGGGCGCATACATCACATTCCCTTGGGGAATCTCCGGCGTCTTCCCGCTCGCAGGATACGTCGTCTTCACGATGCCATGCAGCTGCTCAGCCAGCTTCGCCTGCACTTCCGCCTGCTCAGGTTTCTCCGCCAGATTGGTCAGCTCCTTGGGGTCGTTGGAATGATCGTAGAGCTCCTTGCCTGCGGCTCCTTCATTCCATTCGATGTAGCGCCAGCGGTCCGTGCGCAGCGCATAACCAAAGATCCTCTTCCCATCATCGCCCTTCGCCGCACTGGCCCCCATACGCTTGAAGCCCCCCCCGCGCACCACCTGGCTCAGCACCCAGCCGCGACCTTTGACCGTCGGGTCCTTCAGCATCGGCACCAGGCTCTGCCCCTGAAGATTCGCGGGAGCTTTGACATCACACAGCTCCGCAAGCGTTGGGTAGAGATCAATCAAGCCCACGGGCGAATGGGCCACCACACCCTTCTTGGCCCCAGGCCCGGCAACGATTAGCGGCACACGCGCGCTCTCCTCAAAGAGGCTCTGCTTCTGCCACAGCCCGTGCTCTCCCAGATGGTACCCATGGTCGCTGGTGAATACGACGATCGTGTTTTCCGCCAGTCCCAGACGGTCCAGCGCATCCAGCACCTTGCCCGCCTGCGCATCCATGAAGCTGATCGCTGAAAAATACGCCTGCACCGCCTGACGCCGCAGGTCATCCGTCAGCTTGTCCTGCTCCTTCTTGTAGCTCCCGAGCGCAGGCGCGGGCAGATCCGCCTGATCTTCCTTCACCCCTTGCACCACTGGCATCTCCGCCTCCGGGTAGCCCTTGAACCACTTCTCCGGCGACACATACGGCGTGTGCGGACGGAAGAACCCCAGCGCGAGAAAGAACGGCCGGTCCTTTTCCTTCGCACAGCGCTCCAGCACCCACTCCGCATCCTTCGCTTGAAGTCCATCCGTGTGCTTCTCATCCGGCCGCGGCGAGGCATACCAGCTCAGCGTGCCACCAAAGTTCCCGGGCAGCAGCGAAAAAATATCCGGATGTTCCAGGAGGCGATCGCAGCCCGCAGGGTTGAGCTCAAGCTCCCACGAAGTCGGATCGTCATGACCGTTCGTACCAATCGAGTTCGGCACTCCATAGTGATAAAGTTTTCCGATGCGCGCGGCGAAGTAACCCTCCCGGCGAAAAGCCTGCGGCAGACTCACCGCGTTCGGGATCGTCTGGCGGAAAAGCTGGGAGTTGGTCAGGATCCCCGTGCTGTTCGGGTAAAGACCCGTCAGTATCGAATTCCGGCTCGGGCCACAGAGCGGAAACTGGCAGTTCGCATTCTGAAATCGCACCCCTCGTGCCGCCAGCTTGTCCAGATTCGGCGTTTTGACCAGCGGGTGCCCATAGCACCCCAGGCTGTTGTTCAGGTCGTCCGCCATCATGAACAGCACATTCGGCCGTGGCGCGGCGTGAAGCTGTGAAAAGACGATAAGTGCGGCGGTGGCGAGAAAGGTTGGGAGTCTCATGCGGCCGGGGGAAACGCCCGGGAAAGACGCATCTTGCCAAACACCAGAAATGTTGCGGCACCCATCCTGAATTTTAAATGAGGCTAAGCAGTGGGTTAGGTAATGCGATCACCGCGGGATTTGATGGACATCAACGGCCTGCGGGTCTCAAACGATGTCACCGCTTGGCTGCCTTCTGCCGGGTTACGACCTTCTAAGTGATCATAACTTGCCTTGGATTGCTGACAGTAGGTTCATTGTACACGATGCAATGAAGTGTGTGCACAGTGTCGCCACAAAAAGGCGAATTCAGCGGTCAAAACTCAGGCCGAGCTTCCGCTAAAGAAACAGTCTCTAAAAAAATAAAGATAAAAGCATCATAAAACTAAAGGTTTGGCCTAGCTTAAACCTAAGGACCACTTTGGGCTTGTTCCAAAGAACGCAGTTCATTCAAGCTGATCGGTCTAACACAACCTGTCTGATCATTTGTGCGGTGCCTTGCACCGTTCAAAAACCGCCCAACCCAATCTGTCTCATCCCCTGCATGAAGGCCACTCATCAGCTGCTTAGCGTCCCCGCGTGGTGCCGTCTCGCTGCTTTCACTCTCTTGCTGTGTCAGTTGGAATCCACGCAGGCAGCCTCGTTCTACTGGGACACGGACACCACCACGGCTGGCAACAACGCGAATGGCACCGGCCTCGGCGGCACCGGTGCATGGGATCTGACGACCTCAAACTGGTGGAATGGTGCAGCACTCGGCCTCTGGCCCAACACCAGCGCGGACACGGCCATCTTCAGCGCACCCGTGACGCTGCTGCCCACGTTGAGCACAGTGACCCTCAGCCCCGGAATCATCGCCGGTCAGTTGTCCTTCCTTCGCAGCGGTTACACACTCACCGGCGGCAGTCTCACTCTGGCAGGTGGCTCGCCCACCTTGAGAGCGGCCTTGGGAGAAAGCGCCACCATCAACACTCAGATTCTCGGCACGGGAGGACTTACGATGTTGGGAGGAGGCACCATCCGCCTCGGCAACAACGCCAACGCCTGCACAGGCACCACCACCATCAGCAACGGTTCGCTTGTCATCACCGGTCAAGGCGCACTCGGCACGGACCTTTCGGCCATTGTTGTCACGGGCTTCAATCCGGTGATCGCCTCCACCAATTTGCGCGGCTTTGGCGGCGGTTCGTTGGTGCTGGACGGCGGCGCCGGCGGCATCACCATCACACGCGATTTGTTGCTGCAGGGGCAGGGGCCCATCTCCGACCGTGGTGCCGCTCTCATCAGCACCGGCGTCAACACGCTCTCGGGCTCAGTCACCATGGGCGCCCCCTATGTCACCACCAACCTCAGCACCCGCATTATCTCCGCGGATGGCGTCCTCAATTTCACTGGCTCCCTGAACGTGCTCGGTACTGCCGCGACGACCATCAGTTCCCTCGGCGGCACCAATCAGGCCGGTGCCAGTTTTTACAACATCTCCGGCGTGCTCACGGGCTCGGGAACTCTTGAAGGCAGTGGCGGTGGTACACTCTACCTCCATCCCACCGACTCTTCCGGCTTCTCCGGCACCATCCGCGTCAGCGGCAGCGCTGCCAGCGGCCAGAGCGAGGTCCGCATCGACTCATCCAATGCCCTCGGCACTCGCACCGCCGGCACCACCAGCGCGGTGCTCGACTTGAATGGCGGCGTCCTCGCCGTGCTCATGGACTCTCCGGATGTCAAAGTCTCGAACGGCACCAACGCCAATGTCTATTTCCGTGCCGCCAGCACCATTTTTGCAGACCACGCGCCGAACAGTTCGGCCAAAGATCAGACGGTTTCTTTCGGCAACTTGTCCTATGAAGACGGCATCACGCTCACCTTCAACAGCCGCAACGGCTACGGCATGAGCTTCACCACCGCACCGGTCAATGGTGGCAACGGCGATACCACAATGACCAACAATCTCCAAGGTGGCGCGCTGCTCACCTTCACCGGAAATTTCTGGAGCAACACCGAGAACACCGGCAACCGCACCATGACCATCAGCGGCAATGGCAACACCCTGATCAATGGCAACGTCAATGGCGCCTCCGCCGGTTTCGCGCACAACCTCACCAAGTCCGGCTCGGGCACCCTCACCATCACCGGCACAGCCTCGACTCTCGACGGCGCCGTAAGCGTGAGCGGTGGCACGCTGGCCGTCAGCGACTGGCGCGCCATCAACAACAACACCGGCACCATCAACATCGGCACCTCCACCACCTCGGCGACTTTGAGCGTCGTCGGCAACAATGTCCTTCAGGCCAATCTCACCACCAGCAAGGTCATCAATCTCGCCGGCACAACCGGTGGCGCCACCATCCTCGCCAGTCAGACCGGCACCAGCCCCGGCCTCATTCTCAATGCGGACTTCGCAGCCACGGGTGGCACCTCGGCCAATGCGAAGACCTTGACCCTGGGCGGCACCAGCATAGCACAGAATACCATCAATGGCATCATCTCCAACAACGATGCAGGCGGTCTCGTGAATCTCACCAAGGTGGACGCAGGAACCTGGGTTCTCGCCGGCGCCAATGCGTTCACCGGCGCCACCACCATCACCAACGGGATCTTGAAGCTCAAGGCCAACGCCGCCGTTTCGACCATCATCGCCGACACCTCCGCGATCACCTTCAATCAGGTCAACCAATACGCAGGCGGCACCCTGGAGTTTGTCGGACAGGCCAGTGCCAGCAACGTGGAGACCCTGGGTGTGCTGACCCCCGCTTTCGGCTCAGGCACCATCAAGCTCACTCCCGGCAGCGGTGGCACCGCCTCGCTGGTCTTTGCTTCGCTCGGCACGGTGGGCGGCGGCAGCACCGTAAACATCGTGGCTCCCACCAGCAGTGACACCGTCTCGTTTGCCTCCACCAGCATCACCGGCAACATCGCCAATGCAGGACTCTTCTACAACGGTTCAGACTTCGCCTTCGTCCCCGGTGCCGGGCTGGCCGTGCGTGCGCCCAATTATTCCAGCGACGCAGATTTCGCCACCAGTGCCACCGCGCTGACCTCGGCCCAAAGCAATGAAATCACCGGCAGCTTCAGCAATGCAGCCGTCACCATCGACTCACTGAAGATCAATGGAGCCCAGGCCCTCAACATGACCGGCCTTCTCACCATTCGTACGGCTGGCACCACAAACGCTTCCGGCGGCATCATCCAGACGGGCGGCTCCGGCTCCATCTCCGGCACCGGCGTTACCACCGGCGGCAGCGGAGCGCTGGTCATCAATGTGGACGGCGGCGCAAACACTCTGACTCTCAATGCGCCCATCACCAGCACCACGACCGGGGGCTTCACCAAGGTCGGCGCGGGCACGCTGGTCATCGCTGGATTAAACGCGCAAACCGGCGTCAACTCGATCAACGAAGGCACCGTTCAGCTTGCCACTGGAGGCCGCTTGAGCGCGGGCGGCTCCACCGCAACTCTCTCTATCCGCCAGGGCGCCATTTTGGATCTGAACGGAGTGAATGTCTCCATCGGCATCGATGACTTCAATAACAACGGCACCGTCTCCAACACCAATGCTGCAGCAGTGACCCTCACCATCGGCAACAGCAACGGCGTCGGCACCTCCTTCGGCATCATCGATCAGACCAACGGCGTCATCAATCTCACCAAGCTCGGCACCGGCGCGATGTCATTCAACGGCCTCAGCACCTACACCGGCATCACCACCATCAGCTCCACCGGCATCCTCACTGTGAACAATGTGGCGGACGGCGGGTTCGCCAGCGGCATCGGCGCAGCCAGCAATGCGGCGGGCAATCTTATCTTCACCGGTACCAGCGCTACTCAGGCCTATGGCGGTCTCAGCTTCGCTGGCACCACCAATGATTCCACCGATCGTCTCTTCACCTTCAACGGCGGTGCTAGTGGCGGCGCACGCATTCAGGCCAATGGCGTCAACGGAGCCACGCTGAGTTTCACCAATACAGGTGCCTTGGCTTTCGGCGCTGCCGCCACTGGCAATGCCCAGGGCCTCGTCTTGGGCGGCGCTTCCACCGGTGACAACCGCTTCGCCCCCATCATCAATGACAACGGTGCAGCCCTGACTTCGCTCTACAAGGCGGATGCCGGTGTCTGGATTCTGGGAGCTGTAAACAACTACTCAGGCGCTACCACCATCACCGGCGGCCTTCTTTATGCCAACGACGGCACAAGTCTCCCCACAGCCTCCAATCTCGTGCTGAACGGCGGTTCTCTCGCCACCACCGGAGCTTTCGTCCGCACCCTCGGCACCGGTGCCGGTCAGGTGCAGTTCGTGGGCACGGTTGCCAGCGGTTTTTCTGCGGGCGCTGCCCCGCTCACTGTGGACCTCGGCAGCAATCCCATCTGGGGCAGCACGGCCGGCTTCCTGGATGGCGGTGCCTTGCTCTTCAATGCCATCTCACAAACCGTGAACGGCATCGCCTTGTCCGACGTGACCATGCTCAACGGATTTCAAATCACCAAAGGCACCTCCATCTCCGGCCTGTCTCTCACCACCACCGCCGGCAGCGCCACCGTGAATCTCGCCTCCGGCACCACCGCCGGACTCACCGCCGGCCAGACGATTTCCGGCAACGCCGCCATCCCCGCCGGTACGACGATTGCCAACATCATCAGCGCCACTCAGTTCACCCTCAGCAGCGGCACAGGAGTGCTTGCCGCGACCGGTGTTTCCACCAGCGTTTCTGGCGACGGCTACCGTCAGGTCAATGTGGGCGACTTCACCACCAGCGGCTCAGACTTCGCCACCATCAGCGGCGTCATCTCCGGTGCTGGCAATCTGGCCAAGGAAGGTGCGGGCATCCTCAATCTGCGCGGCGCCAACACCTACACCGGCCAGACCCTGGTTCGGCAGGGCACCCTGGCCGTGGAGACTCTGGGCAGCAGCGCCACGCCAGGCAGCTCCAGCGTCGGCGATTCCACTCTCGGCAACACCAGCGCAGGGGCCATTCTCCTCGGCAACGGTACCACCACGGGCGGCATTCTGGAGTATGTCGGCCTCGGTGAAACCAGCGACCGCTACATCCGCCTCAACACCACCACCGCCAGCAATCAAATCCATGCCGATGGCGTGGGCCCTTTGATTCTCACCAATGTGGCCAACGACCTCGTGCTTGGAAGCAAGGTCCTCCTCCTGCGTGGCGTCAATGCCTCCGGCAACATGATCACCAGCGTGTTGTCCGACAACGGCGGAACCCTCGGCATTCAGGTGGACAGCTCCGCCATGTGGATCCTCACCAACAGCTCCAACAACTACACCGGCACCACCACCTTCACCGCCGGCTCCCTCGGCATCGGCGATGACAACGCTCTTGGCACCAGCACTCTCGACTGGAGCAACGGCACCTTGTTCTCCTACGGCGCAGACCGCACCATCAGCAACGCCGTCCGTCTCATCAACAACACCACCACCGCCTTCGCGGGCGACTACAGCCTCACCACCACCAGCGTCTTCCAGTTGCTCCAGTCCGCGAACAACTCCGGCCTCAACAACAACGTCGCCAGCGACAAGGCCCTCACCTTTGCCGGACTCACCTCCGACCTCATGACCGCCAATCGCTCCTGGACCGTTGACGGCTCGGGCACGACGATCATCAACGGCTCTTTTACCACCTCCACCGCCTTCGGCGTCGTGCTCACCAAGACCGGTGACGGCCTCCTCCAGCTCAATGGCACCGGCTCCACCTACAACAAAAACAGCGCCCTCACGGACATCGATCGCGGCACCCTCCGCATGGGGGCGGACAACGCCATTCCCTCCGGCGCTGGATTCGGCGGCGTGGCCCTCAGTCCCGAACTCGCCAATGGCGACACCGCCACCTTCGATCTCAATGGCACCTCCCAGAACATCAATGGTCTCACCGCCAGCACGGATGGCACCGCAGTCATCGACAACACTTCTTCCACGGCCGCCTCCCTCACCTTTGGTGCCGCCGACTCAGCGGTCAGTTACGGCGGCGGTGTCGGCACCTACGCCATCCAAAACAGCGGCGGCGGTGCTCTCTCCATCACCAAGACCGGCACTGCTGCGGCGGTCATATCCAGCGGAGTCACGCTGACCTACACCGGCACCACGAACGTGAACGGCGGTTCGCTGACCATCGGCTCATCGCTCAATGGCACCACCGGTCTCAGCGTCACAAACGGCTCCACACTCACTCTTACCGGCGGCATCGCCGCCCCCGCTGCCGTCACCAGTGTGGTCGTTGCCAGCGCTTCCACGCTCAGTCTTCTCAACGGGGCAGGGGACAGGCTCAATCAGCTCACCATCCTCTCCCTCGGTTCCACTGGCGGAACCATGACCACCCTGAATTTGAATGTCGGTGACGGCGGCATTTCGGGAGACAACGCCACCACCGACCTTCTCGGACTTCTCGCAGGCGGCACCCTGCAGCTCTTTGCGGGAAATCAGATCAAGCTGAACCTCAGCGACACCGGCCTCAACGCATCCCAAACCTACAACCTCATCTCCTCCGCAGACGGCGGTCTCATCACCGGCCCCCTTGGCGCGGGTGATTGGATCCTCGGTTCCACCCCGGGTGGTTTCAGCTCCATCACCATCCATCAAACGGACAACCTCATCTCCATCACCACCGGCACCCTCATCACCGGCACCTCCTACTGGCGCGGATTGACGGACACCACCTGGAACGGCAACGTCAACAACTGGTCCCAGGATAAAGCAGGCGCCATCGCGGCGCTCTCCACTCCGGGCCAGGGCACCGATGTCATCTTTCAGTGGAATGCGCCCACCATCGCGGCCGTCTCCACCACCTTGGAGCAAAGCTTCAAGATCAACTCCCTCACCTTCGAGGCCGCCACCATTGGCGCAAACACACCGACATCCGTCACCATCGCCTCCGGCATCGATCCTTCCTTCCGCCTCAGCATCGCCCCGCAGGTCGCCACCGATGGCATCAAGATCACCGCCGGCGGTCCGGCCACGGTGAATATCACCGCTCCCCTTCGCATCGTTTCGGATCAGACTTGGAGTGTGGCGGACGCAGGCTCCGTCCTCTCCCTCGGACCCCTGTTCGGAGAGGCCGATGTCATCAAAAGCGGCGCGGGCAAAGTGACCCTCACCGCCGCAGCCGATCTCACCTTCAACACCACTGTCACCTCGGATTTCACCATCAACGCAGGCGCGTTGGAAATCCTCACCGCCACCGCTTTGGGCAGCACTGCCAACAGCAACCTCGCCACCATCACCGTCAACACCGGCAGTGCCTTCTACTACAATGGTGCTGCCAATTCTGCGGCTACAGGCGTCGCCAACAAGCTCACTCTGACCGGCGGCACTCTCTCCGCAGGCGGCAATGCCGGAAACAATTACTACACCGGCACCGTGAATGTCAGCGCGGGTTCATTCATCAACATGCGCGGCTCCAATTCCGCCGTGCTCACCGCTACTCAGGGGAATGTGGTTCTCAGCGGCGTCGTCAGCGGCGCTGGCAGTCTCACCGTGGACTCCATCAGCACGCTTTCGAGTGGCAACCAGCTGACCGGCACCCTCTACTTCCAGGCGGACAACAGCGGCTGGTCCGGCGGCATCAATCTCATTCGCGGCACCGTTCAGACCCAGACCGTCACCGGCCTCGGCACCGGAGACATCACCGCCAGCGCCGGCCGCATTCAGTTCGTCACCACCGGCGGCACCACTTACAACCTCAGCCAGAACATCACCGTGGATGGCCTCGGGGGCATTCTGGAATTGAGTGCAGACGCCTCAGGTACACCCGTGAGCGACATGACCGTCAACCTCAGCGGCATCATCACCATCGGCAGCGCTGCCAATGCAAACAACGCCCTCCGCATCAGCCAGGCCTCGGACAACTTCAGCATCATCAACATCACCAATTCCATCGTCCTCGGCAACAACGCCAGTCTCAGTTACCAAGGCTCGTCCGTCCGGCCCTTGATCATTTCCGCCGTCATCTCCGATGGTGGTTTGGGCCGCAGCCTTGCCATCAATGACGAGCTCGGCGCCTGGGCTGTCACCAGCCAGACCATACGCCTCCTCGGAGCCAACACCTTTGGCGGTGACATCTCGCTCAAGGAGGGCACTCTTGAATACAACACCGTCACCAACAGTGGTGGCGCCGCCAGCAGCCTCGGCCAGGGCTCGGCCATCAACATCACCGGCACATCCATCCTGCGTTTCATGGGTGACACCAGTCAGTCCACCAACAGGGCGCTCACCTCCACGGCCAGCTTCACCTTGGATGCCAGCGGCACTTCGGGGTCCATCATCACCTATGCCGGCGCCATCTCTCAGGGTGTCGACAACAGCCTCACTCTCACAGGCACCGGAGAAGGCGTCATCAGCGGCGGCATCTCCCAGCCCACCGGAACTTCCGTGGCCGATCTCAATGTGAATTCCGGCACCTGGACCCTCCGCGACAACACAGTCACCATCGCCGATGATGTGATCGTCACAGGTGCCTCCACCGTCCTGAACCTCAACACCACCGGTATCCTTCTGGCCTCCAACCCTGCGGGAACCAGCAGCGGTCTCTACGCCCGCACCGGTGCCATCATCAATCTCAACGCGGATGATGTGAATGGCGTCGCCAACAGCGGCGGTCTCGACTTCATCATTATCGGCGACTCTGGCGGCCCTCAGACCGCCATCCTCAACACCAACACCTTCAACATCACCACCCTGCGTTTCGACGTCGGTCAGCGCGATGTCGGCTTGGTTGGCCAGATCGACGGCACCGGTACGGTCACGGTGACCGGTGGCGACATCAATCTCTACACTGGCACCATCAACGCCAACCTTGCCAGCAACGGCACTAACGCATTGGAAAAATTCGGCCTCGGTACCATCACCCTCAAAGGAGACAACAGCGGCCTCACCTCCACCGGCAACAGCATCCTCTACGAAGGCACTCTGGTGCTCGATTACACCGTCAGCAACACCACCAAGCTCCGCACCGGCTCCGCTCTTGAAATACTCGGCGGCAATCTCGTCCTCACCGGCAGCGCCACCTCCGCTACCAGCCAGACCGTGGCCAGCACCACTCTGGACGGCAGCTCTTCCAGCGACAACAGCGGTGCCAGCACCATCACGCTCAATCCGGGAGCCGGGCAGGAAATAGTGCTAAACCTGGGGGCCATCACCCGCACATCCACCAACCGGGACGGCACCATCCGCTTCATTCTGCCTTCCGGCACACAGAGCGCCACCCATGGCTTCACCACCTCCACGCTCAACGGCACGCAGGGTCTCCTCGGCACCAGTGCTTTCGCCACCGTGGATGATGGCACCGGCGTCTGGTTCGCCACCAACGCCACCAACCTCGCCGGTGGGAACATCGTCGCTCTCGTCTCCACCGTTAAAAACGATGTCTCCACCTGGGCCGTCGCTGATCACATCACCGACGACACCACCGGCTTCACCGGCACGCTTCAGGGCCTGAACATCAACAGCCTTCGTTTCAATGCCGTGACGGGTTCAGATTTGATCATCGCTCAAACAGGCGTTCTCAGCGTCGCCAGCGGCGGCATTCTTGTCACCAGCAACGTCGGCGGCACTCCCAGCATCCAGGGCGGCACTCTCGCTTCGGGCGTCACCGAACTCATCATCACTCAAGACAGCGCCCAGACCTTCACCATCAGTTCGGACATCCGCATCAACCATGCAGTGACCAAGTCCGGCACGGGCACCCTCCTCCTCACCGGCAACAACGTTTACACCGACGAAACGGAAATCCTGCAGGGCACCCTTCAGGTCTTCGGCGGCAATGCCATCGGTGACAGCTCCATCGTCTCTCTCAGTGCCTATCAGGACACCACCTTGCAGCTGTTCGCTGACGAGACCATCGGCCGGCTCTCCGGTGGCCAGCGCGCCACCAATTCTGACAACGGCACCGTCGCCGTCGGCACCCACACCCTCACCATCAACGAAGTCTCCAGCACCACCTATGCAGGCTTCTTCACCGGCACCGGCGGCATCATCAAGCAGAGCGTGGGCAATCTCAATCTGACCAACCTCAGCACAGGATTCACCGGCATCTTCACCGTGGCAGGCGGTACCCTCCAGCTCAGCGGCAGCGGTCAGCTCAACGCCTCCACCATCCGCATCAGCAAGGATGGTGCCCTGCTCATCGACAACAACGGTACCACCCGCTCCGGCACCCGCATTCTCGACAACGTCACCGTCACACTCGACTCCGCAAACGGCACCTTCAGCGGCCAGACCATTGTGCGTGGCCTCGCCATCCGCACCGATCAGGGCGCGACCACCAGCGAGACAATCGGCAGCCTGAATTTTGCCTCGGGCGCAAACTATCTCAGCGGTGAAACGACCAACTCCACCGGCACGGCCCTCTCCGCGATCATTGCGGATGATTTCATCCGTCTGAACAATTCTACGGTCAATGTCCGCGGCCGTTCACTGGGGCTTACGACAGGCAGTCGCAATCAGTTCCTCATCGGTACCGCTGCAAACCAAACCGCTTTCATCGCCACCATGGTCGGTGGCGGTGGCCTCGCCGGCAGCACCAGCATCAGCATCGTGCCCTGGGCTGTGGGTGAGACCACCAGCGGCGCTCTCACCGCCGGCAACATGGGCAACTCCCTCGTCACCTACGTCAGCGGGGCTGGCTTCCGCCCCCTCGATCTCACCACCGAGTACAAAACTCTCGCTCTCGCTGGCGCGACTGACAATGCCCGCGAATCGCTCTCCGCTGACCTCACCGGACTTGGCGGCAAGACGATCAATTCTCTGGTCCTGAACAACGCCGCCACACCGGCTCTCAGCGTCACCGGCTCCGGCGCAGGCCAGTCGCTCGGAGTCACCAGCGGCGCGCTGCTCTTCACCGTCACCGGCGCGGTGACAAACACCGCCTACACCACCACCCTCGGCGGCTTCGACAATGGCATCACCGTGGGAAGCACCAACGAGTACGTCATCAGCGTCATCAATCCAAACTCCTCCAACAGTTTGACCACCGGCTCCACCACCTTTGGGAGTTCGATCGTCACCGTGGCCAGCACCGCAGGCTTGCAGGCGGGGATGCCGGTTTTCGGCGCGGGCATCGCATTGGGGGCCACCGTCCTGAGCGTGACAGATGCCACCCACTTCGTCATGAGCCTGCCGTCCATTTTGACCGCCAGCAGCCAGACCTATCAATACGCCACCCTTGAAAACCTCACGGCCAGCATCAGCTCCTCGCTGACCTCCACGGCGGACATCACCAAATCCGGCCGCGGCACCTTGATCCTCAGCGGCGTCAACACCGCCGGTGGTGGCACCAGGAAGACCACCCTCAATGAAGGCATTCTCGAAATCGCCTCTCTCGGTAACATCGGCGGCACCACAGGTTCACTGGTCTTCGCCGGTGGCTCGCTTCGCCTCGGTGCCGGATTCACGGATGACATTTCATTGCGCACGATCCTCTTCCTCCAGGGCGGTGCCACCATTGACACCAATGGCAACGATCTCGCGCTCGCCCGCTCGGTCGGCTCCGGCGTCGGCGGACTGACCAAGACCGGTCTTGGCAAGCTGACCCTGAACGCCGCCGCCACATACACCGGAGCCACCACGATTGCCGGCGGCACGCTCACTCTCGGGGCGGACAATGCCACCGGTGTCGGCGGTGATCTCAACATCGGAGCCGGTGCCACTCTGGACATGGTCATCTACAACATCACCGCCGGTCTCGTGTCCATCTATGGCGACAGCCCGGCCATTCTCGGTTCAGGTTCCATCACGGCCAGCGCCGGCTTCTACTTTGGAAGCACCAGCAACATCGGTGTGGACACCGTGCTGGCTGGCGCTGGCGGTCTGCTGAAAACACAGGCCAGCACGCTCACCCTTTCAGGCTTGAGCACCTTCACCGGCCCTGTCGAAGTTCAGGCCGGCACTCTCAGCTTTAACTCCATCACCAGCGTGGGCGGTGGTGCTAGCTCACTGGGCAGTGCTTCCACGGCTCAAAACGGCGTCATTCACATGGGGCTTGGCTCGACTGCCACCACGCTGATCTACACCGGCGGCGGCAGCATCAGTGATCGCACCATCGGCATGCAGGGCACCACCGGCGCGGTTACTCTGGATGCCTCAGGCTCCGGCGCGCTGGTGCTCGGCGGCGTCCATTTTGAAACGGCAGGCAACAAAACGCTCACCCTGAAGGGACTCTCCGATCCTCTTCTGGCCAACACTCTGGGCAGCATCAATGAATACGGCCTTGGCGTCCTGACCTTGGTCAAGTCAGACACAAACACCTGGGTCATCAGCGGCACCAGCTCTTACTCCGGCGCCACCAGCATCAACGACGGCACCCTCCGTTTCACCGCAGACCAAAACCTTGCGGGTGCGCTGAACTTTGGCACGGCCAATTCCATCACCACCGCAGGCACGCTCGATCTCTCCACCGCCAGCGCCTCCTTCGCTGGAAACCTTCTCGTGCAGACGAACACGGCGCTCGAAACCAATCAAATCCTCATCGGGGCAGGGGAGACCCTCACCATTGGCGGTACAGTGACACTGGGCGGTACAGCCACCAACTCAACGACCCTCTTCTCCGCCTCTGGTGCGGGCACCTTCAATGTCATCAACACCACCGGCACAGGCCTGACCTTCCTCGTGGGCAACAACGGCTCCACCAACACCACCACCGCCGACTTCAGTGCGCTGGCCGCCCTGAATGTCTCCCTCAATACCACCAGCGGCATTCTTCAGGTCAGCAGTTCCACGGGAACCAACAGCACGGGATTCGCCACTCTGATCCTGGCGCAAAACACCACCATCACCGCCAGCGCTCTCACCGTCGGCGGCGGCGGTGCCTACAATGGCAACGCCGGGCAGATCAACTCGCTGAAACTCGGCACCGGCACCAACGTCATCAATGTCGATGCCATCAACATCGGTACCGGCTCGCGTGATTTGGGTTCCATCACATTCCTGAATTCCAATGGCACGTTTGCCGTTCGCGCTGCCGATGGCATTGCCGCCGCCGCCTTCAACATGGGTGCTGGTACCAGCGTCACCGCTGCGCTGCTGCCTGTGGGCAATCGGAACACCTTTGATGTCTCCGGTCATACGGTGGATCTTCTCTTTGGCGCTGTGTCCATTGGCACGCAAAACACCAGAACCGGACCCATGGAAAACCTCTTTGTCTTCGACACCGGCACCCTGACCACCGGCAATCTCACCATGGGCTCCAAGACGGCCGCTGGCAACAGCACCAACGTCATGAATCTCGGCGGTGGCGTTGTGACCATCGGTTCCGGCACCGGCAACGCCGCCACTCTCGCCAGCAACACCAGCACCGGAGCCGTAAGCTCCACCATCAACGTCACAGGCGGCACAGTCACCATCGGCTCTGGCGCAGGTCAGGCGCTCATCCTGGGCAACAGCAACACCAACGCCACCGGTTCCACCACCACCGCTCTCAATGTCTCAGGTGGCTCGGTCACTCTGGCCACCACCGGCACCACTGCCGTCACCATGGCCACCGCCAATGCTGGCAGTGCCACCGCCGCCATCTCCATCACCGGCGGCACTCTCACCGTTCAGGGAGACATCCTGCGTGGCACCGGCTCAGGCATCCGCAACGCCACCCTCACCCTCAATGGCGGCACGCTCGACATGACCGGCAAATCCATCGGCGCTTCGGCCAATGCCATCACCTTCAATGCCCAGTCCGGCACTCTGACAAATCTCGCTGAATTCAATGGCGGTGGCGCCTTCACCAAGACCACCACCGGCACCCTTTACATGGATGGCGTGAACTCCTACACCGGCACCACCACGGTCACCGACGGCACCCTCCAGTTCCTCCGTGAGACAGCTCTTTACAACAACACCTCCTCAAGCTGGACTGCCGCCAACATTACGGTCAGCAGTGCTGCCACCGCCGCCTTCAACGTCGGCGGCACCGGCGAGTTCACCGCTTCAGACGTGGACATCCTCAAGACCCTCGGCACCTCCACCGGCGGCTTCACCAATGGCTCTTTCATGGGCCTCGACACCACCAACGCCTCCGGCGGCAGCTTCACCTATGACGGCAGCATCGCCGACACCAACAGCGGTGCAAACAGCGTGGGCCTCAAAAAACTGGGTGCCAACACCCTCGTTCTCACCCAGACCAGCACCTACTCCGGCACCACCTCCGTCGCCGCAGGCACCTTGCAGGTGGGCGATGGCTCCAGCGGCGCGCTCACCGGCTCCGGCATCGTCACCGTCAGCACCGCCGCCACACTCTCCGGCTCCGGCAGCATCGCCGGCGCCACCGTCATCACCAGCGGTGCCGTCCTCGCCCCCGGCGTGGGTGCCACGAGCACCAGCAATCAAACCCTCACCTTCACCGCAGCTGCCACGGCGGTGAACGTCAATGATGGCGGCCAGATCCAGCTCAGCCTCACCTCCAGTTCCCAAGTCGATTCAGCCTTTGATCTCTCGGGCAGCGCTCTCAACTACTTGGACACCCACGGCGGTGCCACCGGCACCGCCTACACCACCATCTGGAACCAGTCAGGAAATTACGACAGCATCAGATTGACCAACGGCACCTTCACTCTGGGCACCACCGCAGGCGGCACCCTCAAGCTCCTCAACAACAGCGCCACCCTCGGGGCTGGCAGCATCTTCAAACTCCTCGACTGGACCACCGTGGGCACGGCAGATTCACTCGCCGGCTCCGGCACCTTCACCCTGGCAGATTTGGATCTCTCCAGCCTCGCTCTCGGCTCCGGCCTCTCCTGGGACACCAGCGCCCTCACCACCTACGGCGTCATCGTCGTCGTCCCCGAACCCTCCCGGCTCCTCCTTCTCCTCCTCGGCCTCTCCGCTTTCACACTCCGTCGCCGCCGTACAGTGATTTGATCCTACGGCATACAGCCTCCCATATGGACTGCGGTTGCGCAGCGAGGAACGAGCGCAGCTACCGCTTTCGCAAGCCGGACCAGCATACACCCACCACAAGCCCTCCGAACGCCACAGCCCCCACACGCCAAAATCCCTCATCATCCACAAGCTACCCAGCGCCGTTCCGTAGTCCCGGCTTCAGCCGGTTCCGGTTCAGCAAATGCGAAGCATGAAGCCCCTCACCGCCCCACTTCCATCAGCGTCGGCAGCTTGTGCAGCGGCGTAAACTCCCCGCTCGCTCCCGCCGCCGGTTTCGTCGCCTGCGGATTGCTCGACTTCAAAAACCGAAACAGCTCGCTCTCCGTCGTAAAAATCATCGTCGTATCCGCCGTGATCAGCTGCTTGTACGTCTCCATCGTCTTCAAAAACTCAAACAGCTGCGCAGCTTCCGGCGTCTGGTTGTACGCCTTCGCATAAATCTCCGTCGCCTTCGCATCCGCAGTGCCTTCCATCTCCTGCACCTTGCGGTACGCTTCAGACTCGATCGTCGCCAGATCACGCTCACGCTCACCGTTGATCTTCGCCGCCTCGCCTTCGCCTTCCGCACGGTGCAGCTTGGCAATCTGCTCACGCTCGGAAATCATCCGCTGGTGGATCGACTGGCTCACCGAAGGATCGTAGTCGATGCGCTTGAAGCGCACATCCAGCAGCCGGATGCCATACCCCTCGATCTTCGGAACCGCATTCTTCAGCACCTCCGCCTCAAGTTCCACACGTCCGTAAATGATCGGCGGCAGCACACCCAGGCGTGAATCCGCACTCGAAGGCGCGCTGCCCGTCGTGGTCGTGTTGGCCACATCACGGATCGCCTTGCGGTCCTTCGTCGTGCGCACCGCTTCGATGAAGTCATGCTTCGCGATCACGATGCGCGTCTCGCTCGCCAGAATGTCATCCAGCCGCGACAGCGCACGGCGCTCGTCCGTCAGCTGGCGGAAAAACACCAGCGGGTCGCTGATCTCCCAGCGCCCAAACACATCCACCACCACGATGACCTTGTCCTTTGTCGTCATGTTGGCCGATGGCCCGTCCCATTCCAGCACCCGTTTGTCCAGTCGGTTCACCGTCTGTACAAACGGCGTCTTCCAGTGCAGTCCGGCCTTGAGGATCGACTCTCCCACCGGCTTGCCAAACTGCGTGATCACCACCTGCTCCGTCTCGCTCACGGTGTACAAACCGGAGCTCGCCACGATCCCCAGCGCGAGGACAATTATCAAAACAAGAGAAGCTTTCATCGTGTGGCAGGGGCAGAGTTGGTTTGCGGTTCCGCCTGGCGGAGATTCATGAGCGGTAGAAATGAGGAGGCCTTGTCATCCAAAATGATCTTGCCCGGCACTTGCGACAGCACTTCTCCCATCGTTTCCAAATACAGGCGCTTCTTCGTCACCTCCGGCGCCTTCAGGTACTCCGCCAGCACAGCCTTGAAACGAGCCGCATCACCCTCTGCTTCATTCACGCGCTTGGCCGCATAGCCCTCAGCACCCTTGATCTTCTGCTCCGCTTCACCACGCGCCTTGGGGATGATCTGGTAATAATTCCCGCTCGCCGTGTTGATCGCAGACTCCTTCTCCTGCTTCGCACGGTTCACATCGCTGAAGCTCGCCTGCACATCCGCCGGCGGGTTGATGTTCCCCAGCTGGATCTGGTCAATCCGCACACCCATGTTCAGCGTCGCCACCAGTTCGCGCAGGCGTTCAGCACATCGGGTCTCCATTTCCTGACGCCCAATCGTCAGCACCTCATCCACCGTTCGGTCACCCACCACCTCGCGCATCACCGCTTGGGAAAGATCACGCAGCGTAGGCACCGGCTCACGAAAATTAAACACATACGCCACCGGATCACTGATGTGGTACTGTACCACCCATTCCACCAGCGCCGTGTTCAGGTCGCCGGTCACCATCGTCTTTTCCTCCTCCTGATCTCGAGTGTCCGAATACTGATACGGATTGGTCGCCCCCTGCGTGCCAAAGCCAAACTCCAGCTTCTGTTGCCGTAAAATCTCCACCAGCGTGATCTGGTCGATGCCCCACGGCAGCTTGAAGTGCAGCCCCGGCGTCTCCGTTTTCAAGTAACCGCCAAACCGCTGCACCACCGCCACCGACTCCGCCGGCACCTGATACACCCCCGAGAAAATGCCGACCGCCAGAAACAGTCCGATCAGCCCCGTGAGGATCAGGCGCGGGTTGAAGCTTATCTGCGGCGCATTCGCAAAAGGTCGTATCTCACTCATGCGGTGAGGCTACTGCATTCCTCGGTCGCGGCAAAGCCTACTTCATTCCAAAGTCCGCCACATATTGTTCCACGATCACTTTCAGCTCCGGCGGCCTCGGCAGGCCAATCGCTTCCGCCCGCGCCCCATCCACCTGCTGCGGCCAGTTGTCCACGATCCCCTGAATCCGCGCATCAAACGCATCCACAATCGGCCCCAGCGTGATCCCGCGTTCCGCCGCCACTTCCTGGATCACCTTCTCCGCAATGTTCGGCGTCACCCGGTGTGCCGGCAGCACATACGCCCGGTCCTTGCCCAGTTTCTCCTCCGCCACTTCACTCAAATAGATGAACGAATCAATCACCGTCCGGTACCCCGTCATCGGATGCGGCTGATCCCGCCGGATCGGCAGCATGCACGCCTCACCATTGAGCGGCTCACGAAACATCCCGCTCGCCCAGCTTGATGCCGCCGCATTCGGCTTGCCCGGCCGCACGATCACCGTCGGCAGCCTCACGCTGCGCCCGTCAAAGTGGCCTTTGCGCGTGTGGTCGTTCACCATCATCTCGCACATCGCCTTCGTCATGCCGTAGGTCGTCTGCGGCAGTTGCTTGGTCATATCAGACATCAGCTGAGACATGTCGATGCCGCCATAAACCGCCACGCTGCTCGCAAACACCACCCGTGGCCGCCCTTCCGCCGCACGCGCCGCCTCAAACACATTGCGCCCGCCCTCCAGATTCACCCGCATCGCATCATCAAATCTCTCCTCACACTCCCCGCTCACCATCGAGGCCAGGTGAAAGATCACGTCAAACTTCGCTCCCGTCGCCGCCAGCACCGTCGCCCGGTCGCCAATGTCACCCTTCACATGCTTCACCCGCGCATCCGTCGGCTCCCCACGAAAAAACGCATCCAGCAGCACCATCTCCGTGATCGCCTTGCCGCACCACGTGCCGCGTTCCAAAAGTTTCTGCGCAAGTTGGGAGCCAAGGAAGCCGCCGCCGCCGGTGATGATGATTTTCATGGTTGAGTAGGGAAGGGTTTGCCATCAGGCACCGCCTGATGTGAGTTCGCCCCGACATGAGCAAGCCTCTCACAGGACACAAGATCGGATTCGTCGGACTCGGCAACATGGGCCGCGCCAATGCACGCCACCTCCATGAAGCCGGAGCCGACGTCGTCGTCTGGAATCGCAGCCCCGCCCCCGCAGAGGCCGCCGTCGCCCTCGGCATGCGCCGCGCCTCCTCCCTCCCCGAGCTCGCCCGTGAGATCGGCCCCGGCATCATCTGCATCAATCTCACCATGACCGACGTCGTCGAAGCCGTCGTCTTCGGCCCCGGCGGCCTCATCGAAGGCCTGCACCCAGACGCCCTCATCATCGACTTCGGCACCACCGGCGTCCCCGAGACCAAAAAATGGGCCGAACGCGTCAACTGGGTAGACTCCCCCGTCTCCGGCGGTCAGGTCGGCGCCGAGGCCGCCACCCTCACCATCATGGCCGGCGGCAGCGACGCCAATTTCCAACGCGCCCTCCCCATCTTCCAGGCCGTCGGCAAAAACATCACCCACCTCGGCCCCGTCGGCAGCGGGCAGGTCACCAAATTGGCAAATCAGCTCATCGTCGCCCAGACCATCGACGCCGTCGCCCAGGCCCTCCGCCTCGCCGAACTCTCCGGCGTCGATCCCGCCCTTGTCCGTAAAGCCCTCCTCGGCGGCTTCGCCGAAAGCCGCATCCTCGATCTCCACGGCGACCGCATGGTCCGCCGCGACTTCGCCCCCGGCGGCCGCGCCACCCTCCAGCTCAAAGACGTCCGCCTCATGTCCCAGCTCGCCGACTCCGTCGGCCTCGACTCCCCCACATTAAAAAACTCCCTCGCCCAGTGGGAAAAATTCGTCCACGAAAAACACCTCGGCGACCTCGACCACAGCGGCCTCTTCCGCCTCTACGAGTAAAGCGAACAACTATTCAGGGAAGTGGAAGAGGCATGCGGCAAAACTGACATCAGAAGCGACTTGGAAGAAATCCAGTCAAGAGTTCAGCAAGAAGCGGAGTAATGGCGCTTTCGACTCCGGTATAAATTCAAAGCGTTCCAACGCGAATCCCCTCTCCCCGTCCCAGCCTTCATAGCTCAAGACACCCTTCGGGGAGAGGCCGGGTGAGGGGTGGAACAAAGTTTTGTTTAGCCGCCATCGCGTGACTCCCCAAGAACCTGAATAGTCACCTTCCAAGTTTGCCCCAAAAAACACGACCCCGATGCTGCTCGAATCCATAACAGTCTTCCTCGGCCCTCGCGCCACCGACGACTCCGTCGCCATCTGGCGCGTCTGCGTCGCGAATCATTGGCCCGTCCACCGCATCCAAGCCTGGCGCGTCCCAGGCGAACTGCGCTCCATTCAAACAAACGTCATCATCTACGGCGAACCTCTCTTTGCCGAAGCCGTCGCCGACCAAATGGAACTCGCCCTTCTGGAACCCTCCATCGACTGGCTCACCACCGTCCCTCAAAAATACCTCTCACGTCAGATCGAGTTCATGACTCTCGGCAGCGCGCGCCTCTTGAACTCACCGGCCTTCGTAAAACCAGCCGACGGCAAGATCTTCGATCCCAAAGTTTACGCCACAGGCCACGACCTCCCATCTGAAGACAACGTTGATCAAGACATCCCCGTCCTCCGCTCCGGCATCATGGACTTCCTCCTTGAAGTCCGTTGCTTCGTCTTGGATCGCAAGCTCATGACCATGAGCCCCTACTGGAGGGAAGGGGCGCTCGCCCGTTCCGCTGACGGCCAATGGCCCTTCCTCTTCCATGAAGAAGCCGAAGCTCGCTCCTTCGCAGAAAGCATCCTGTCAGACCCCACCGTCCCACTGCCACCCGCTTGCACCCTGGACCTCGGCAAAACCAGCGATGGCATTTGGGCCGTCATCGAGTCAAACCCATGCTGGGGTGCCGGCCTCTACGGCTGCGACCCTTCCCAGGTACTCCAGACCATTCGCGCCGCGATTCTACCAAAATCAAAAGTCACCACGTCACATCGAACGTGGATTTCAAAACGCAGGACTGCCTTAGCTTAGAGCGAACTTGCAAGCCCGCTCCCATGTGAAAATCCAGAACGCCCTGGCAGGTCTCCTTCTGGTTTCCGTGTATTCAGTGTATTCCGTGGTTAAAAACTCTGCTCCCTCTGCCTCTCCGCCCCTCTGCGGCTAAATCGAACGTCCCTGCCATCTTGCCTTCGCACCCCTCACGAATGCATCACCTGCCCCCCATCAATATTGATCGTCTGCCCGGTGATGTTCTTCGCATGATCTGACGCCAGAAACGTCGCCATCGCCGCATACTCCTCCGGCATCTGCCAGCGCCCCAGATGCGACACCTTCTTGATCTTCTCCGCCGCCCACTCATCAAAGCTCCGCCGCTCTGAATCCGGCAGCTTCTTCTGCCCCGCTGCCCAGATCGACTGATTCAGCTCCGTCTTCACCATCCCCGGTGCCAGCGCATTCACCCGCACATTGTGCGGCCCCAGATCCTTCGCCGCGCACTGCGTAAAGTTAATCAGCGCCGCCTTCGAAGCACTGTACGGCGGATCCGTCTGCGATCCCATCTGCCCCGCCACCGAAACCAGAAACAGCATCGATCCCCCGCCGCTCTCGATCAGCCTCGGCGCAAACGCATGCGCCACATTCACCGCGCCAATGAGGTTCACCTCCAGCACCCGCGCCCAGTCGCCGGGCTCCAGATTCCAAAACGGAAACCCAAACTTGCCCGACCCAATGCCCACACAAAACACCACGTGTTTCACACTCTCAAACTCATCCGCAAAAGCCTTCACCCCCTCATAGCTTGCCACATCCCCCGCAGTCACAAACTCTGCCGTCTTCTCCCGGTCAAACCCCCGCACCGCGCATCCCTCCGCCACAAACCCGTCCGCAATCGCCCGCCCAATGCCACGCGCCGCTCCAAACACAGCAACCGACTGCCCTTCAAGATTCAAATTCATCCCCCCACTATGAAACGCACTCCCTGCTTGTGCAAAGCTCACCTGCAGGAATGACACGCGGTTAAGAAGGTGTTTGGAATCGGGCATTCACGCGAACGCCGCAGCGCTTTTGGACTGCGGTCGCGCAGATGCAAGGCGCAAGCCTGCATCGGAGCTACCGCTTTCGCGGGGTGAAAAGGGTCCTCCGTCCTCAGCCCACCGTTCGGCCTGCGAAAACGTCAGCCCGCCCATGCTTGCCTATCCCTCGTCGCCTCGGCGAAAACGGAAGCCCGAATCAGTTCCGTCCCATTCCCTTGCTAAAATCAAAGCTCCCTCACGCTCTATCTCATAAAGCCGCCCATCCCCCCGAGTTCTCGGGGTCCCGCAAGGAACCCCCGCCTCAATCAGTAAATCCTATCCGCACCTTTCCCCGCAATCTCTTCACAGCCACATGAAACTCCCCGCCCTCTCCGGCTGCTCCGGCTTCCGCCAGATGAATCTCCACCGCCGCGAAGCCATGCGCATCGGCTTCTGCAGCGCCCTCGGCCTCAGCATGGCCGATCTCCTCAAGCACGAAGCCCGCGCCACCGTCGAGCCCGGCTTCTTCAAAGAAGGCAAAGCCAAAAGCATCATCCATCTCCATCTCCCCGGCGGCATGGCCCAGCAGGAATCCTGGGATCCCAAGCCCGAAGCTCCCACCGAATATCGCGGTGCCTTCGGCGTGGCCAAAACCAACACCGGCGAAGTCTTCAGCGAGAACTTCACCCGCCTCTCCAAAGTCGCCGACAAGCTCACCATCGTCCGCTCCGTCACCGGCAAGATCCCCGATCACCAGCAGGCCACCTACCACCTCTACACCGGCTACACCCCCACCACCGTCATCGACTACCCGCAGATGGGCAGCGTCGTCTCCCATCTCATGGGCGTGCGCCAGGGCATGCCCCCCTACGTCGCCATCCCCTCAATGCGCGGCTTTGAGGGCGGCACCGGCTTCCTCAGCAGCAAGTACGGCCCCTTCCAGCTCAACGCCGACCCCGGTGCCAAAGGCGAGTTCAAAGTCCGCGACTTCAGCATCCCCGACGGCGTCTCCATGCAGCAGTTCGAACGCCGCAAAGCCGCCCGCGACATCGTCGAAGGCCAGCTCCGCAAACTCGATGCCGACATCGACAAGGTGAACACCATGGATGATTTCTACAAAAGCGCCTACTCCCTCCTCACCTCCGACGCCGCCCGCAAAGCCTTCTCCCTTGCCGATGAAAACGACGCCACGCGCGATCTCTACGGCCGCGGCTACGAGCTAAAACAAAAAGCCCCCGCCGCCGTCGGCGAGCGCCTCCTGCTCGCCCGCCGCCTCGTCGAATCCGGCGTGCGTTTCGTCAGCGTCAATTACGGCTCCTGGGACTCGCACGTGGACATCAAAGGCACCTGCACCGAATTCATGCCCGCCCTCGACCACGCCACCTCCGGCCTCATCACCGATCTCGATCAGCGCGGCATGCTCGACAGCACCCTCGTCATGGTCACCACCGAGTTCGGCCGCACACCCAAGGTGAACATGAGCAATGGCCGCGACCACTGGGCCCGCGTCTACTCCATGCTCCTCGCCGGCGGCGGCATCACCCGCGGCCAGATCTACGGCGCCTCAGACGCCACCTCCGCCGAGCCTGCTCGCGATGAAGTGAAACTCGAAGACTTCCTCGCCACCGTTTACAACCAGCTCGGCATCGACTCCAACGAAGAGCTCATGGCCTTCGGTGGCACCCGCCCCATCGAAATCGTCAAAGACGGCAAAGTCGTCAAAGGCATCATCTCCTAACCGACATGAGACTTTTCACCGCCCTCATGGGTTCAGCATGCCTGCTCACCTCGGCCTTCGCAGGCCCCATGGTGCATCACATCGAGTTTGTCACGCCCCGCGCAGGCCAGCGCGGCACCACGGTCGAAGTCACCATTGAAGGTGCCTTCATCAAAGAGGCGCGTGAGATCCTCTTCTATCGCCCCGGCATCCGCTGCATCGAACTCAAAAGCCTGCCCTCACTGCCCCAGCCACGCAGCACCATCCACGGCGGTTTCATTGAGGACAGCGTTCAGGCAAAGCTTCAGATCGACTCCGACAGCCCGCTCGGACTGCACCCCTTCAAGCTGCGCACCGCCACCGAGCTCACCACCCTCAGCACCTTCGCGGTGACGCGCTTTCCCATCGTCAAAGAAGCGCAGGAAGACCAGCCCGTACCGATGAACAGCGCAGTGCTCGGCCGCATGGACACAAATCAAGTCGGTGACGTCGATGTCTATCGCGTCACCGGCCGCAAAGGCGATCACCTTTCCGTGGAAGTCGATTCCGTGTGGCTCACGGAGAAATTTTACGCCGGGTCCGAGTTCGATCTCACCGTGCGCATTCTGGATCCGACCGGCAAAGAACTCACCCGCAATGACGACAGCGCCCTGCACCTGCAAGACCCTGTGCTCAGCACCATTCTCCCTGCCGATGGCGAATACCGCGTCGAGGTCAAACAGCGCGTCTTCAATTCGGGCGGCAACTGCTACTACCTCGCGCACATCGGCTCAAATCATCGCCCCCTCGCCGTGTATCCCGCCGGTGGCATGAAAGGCGAAAAACTTGCCGCCACTCTTCTCGGCGATCCCACAGGCGATGAAGCCATCCATGTCACGCTCCCCGCACAAGCTGGCGACTTCGCCTTCAACGACACCTTGCCCTCGCCGCTGCTGATGCGTGTGAGTGACTTCCCCAATGTGCTCGAAAACAAAAATGCCGATGAAACCACCGTCAGTGCCCTCCCTGCTGCTTTGAACGGCCGCATCGAAGCCGCCAATGATGCCGACACCTTCCGCGTCAAAACCAAAGCCGGCGACCGCTGGCGCGTGCGCGTGTTTGCACGGTCATTCGGCACCCCGCTCGATCCACGGCTCACGATCCGCAAAGCCGATGCCGAATCCGACGACATCACCGCTGATGACTCGACGCTTCCCGATCGCGATCTCTGGGCCATGTCCCGCCAGATTCAGCGGAAGGAACTCATGGACCCGGCGGTCGTTTGGGAACCGAAAACCGATGGCGACTACCTCATCAGCATCACCGACATGCGCGGCCTCGGCGATCCCACTTCCGTTTATCGCATCGAAGTCGAGCCCGTCCGCGATGAGATCAACACCTTCATCCAGGCGCGCGTCATCGACATGGTCGAATGTCCACGCCTCACCAGCATCGCCGTGCCGCAAGGGGGCCGGTGGACGGTGAATGTGAATCTCATCGATGCCCCCGGCAGTCGCTACAAAGGCGAACTCGATCTTGTCGTGCATGGCCTGCCCAAAGGCGTGCGCATGATCGCTCCGCGTCTGCTCGCCGGTCAGCGTCAGGTGCCGGTTCAGTTCATTGCCGACGCCAGCACCAAGCCACAGACCGCCCTCATCTCCATCACCTGCAAAGCCACCGATGGCACCCCGCTGCTCAGCCGCTCCCAGCAGTCCTTCCCCTTCCTCGGCCACAGCGGTGGTCACGCCTGGCATTCCTTCGTCGTCAATGACTATGCTTTTGCCGTCACGGAGCCCACACCTTATCAAATCGATGTCGATCAGCCGACCATCCCGCTTTCTCAAAACGGTGAACTCACGCTGCCGGTCAAAATCACCCGCCAGCCCGGCTTTGATGAAGCCATCGAGCATCAGTTCGACTGGGTTCCCCCCGGTGTCGAAGGCGAGCCCACACTCACCATTCCCGCAGGAAAAAACGCAGGCGCTCTGCGCTTAAGCGCCAGCACCTCGGCCGTGCCCGGCACCTATCGCCTCGCCATGACCGCCTCCACCGCAGGCGGCTCCTATTACCTCGGCGCGGGTCGCATCCGCGCCTCCAGCGCCTTCATCGACATCACCATCGCTCAGCCCTACATCGCCCTGAAGAGCAATCCCACCGCCGTCCGTCGCGGCGAAAAAGCCCAGGTCATCTGGGACATCGAACACAAGAAACCCTTCGAAGGCCATGCCACCGCCACCCTCCTCGGCCTCCCCAAAGGTGTCACCGTCATCAACACCCCCAAGCTCAAGTCCGGCGACAAACACCTCACCTTCGAAATCTCCGCCACCACCGAAGCCCTCCTCGGCCAGTACAAAGAACTCAGCTGCGAAATCACCGTCACCGAACGCAACCAGCAAATCCGCCAGCGCACCGGCAAAGCCATCCTCCGCGTCGACCCCGCCCTGCAACAAGCCGCCCTGAAATAGCCCCCTCGGATTAGGCAAAGGAATGTTTTGGCAATGGAATGACTGAACTTTGCAGAACAGATCTCTTATTTCACTTCATGCCGATTACCTGCGCCATACCCATCGCCAATCTGACGCGCGACGAGTTCATCGAGCGAGATGAACTCATCATGAAATGCGCCTACGCCACGCAGAACAAACTGGGCCGCTTATGCGACGAGCAAGTGTACGAAAATGAACTGGCAGAACGTCTCCGCGCTGCGGGAATGATGAACGTTAGAACTCAAGTGCCACTCCGTGTCACACACGGCCCCTTCATCAAAGAATACCGCCTCGACCTCGTGGCCAATGACGCCGTCTACGAGCTGAAAACCGTCACTCAGTTTAATCTCGCCCACGACGCACAGGTTTTCAATTACGCCATGTGCCTCGGCATCAGCTGCATCAAATTGCTGAACTTTCGAGACAGCCGTGTCAATGGGAAGCTACGCATGGTGCCCGTCACCCCAGTCCAGCGGCACGCTTGTAAAATCAACTCGAGTGGCTGGCAGCCGCTTTCGCCAAGATGTCATCTTTTCAAGGAGCAGCTCACAAACCTCATTGATGATCTGGGCGGTTATCTCGAAGCCTGCCTCTACTCGGAGGCCTTGTCATGCATTCTGCCTGCTCCAGAAACTCGCCTCATTGTCACCAGTAACGGCATCGCTCTCGGCACCCACGCGTTGCCCATGCTCGATGAACACATCGCCTTTCACGTAAGTTCCTACACGGGCTACCTCGGACACCAGCTCCCACACCTCCAGCGGCTCCTGGCCACCCTCCCGCTCAAGTGTCTCCACTGGATCAACTTCAACCGTCAAGACATCACCCTGACCACCTTGATCAAATAGACCATTCTTCCGCGCCCAACCCCAATTCTGGATCATTCCTCTGCCAATACATTCCTTTGCCTAAATAAGACCTTTCTTGCTGGCCCTGCCACTGCCTTTCCCTGGCAGCCAGTGACCCCATTCTCTCCCGGCAAAACTCACCCCTGCCAAAAATGAAACCTCTCTTCCTCGCCCTGCTGCTTTCGTTCACAGTGAATGCAGAGGACGTCCCCAGCTTCCGCCGAGACGTCATGCCCATCCTCTTCCGCTCCGGTTGCAACCAGGGCACCTGCCATGGCTCCGCTCGTGGCAAGGACGGCTTCATGCTCTCCCTCTTCGGCTACGATGCCAAGGGCGACTACTACCGCATCACCCAGGAAATGGTCGGCCGCCGCGTGAATCTCGCCGCCCCCGAGCAAAGCCTCATGCTCCTCAAAGCCATCGGCAAAGTCCCCCACACCGGCGGCGAGCTCTTCAAGCCCGATACCAAATACTACCAGACCCTGCTCAACTGGATCGCCGCCGGCGCCCCCGACGACGCAGCATCCGTCCCCCAGCCTGTCGAAATCACCCTCGCACCCGAGCGCATCGTCTTCGAGGGCGGCAAAGGCACCCAGAAGACCACCGTCACCGCCCGCTACTCGGACGGCACCAAACGCGATGTCACCGACCTCGCCCTCTTCGCCAGCAACAATCCCTCCACCGCCAAGATCGACAAAAACGGCGTCGTCACCTCCACCGGCCGTGGCGACACCCACGTCTTCGCCCGCTTCAACCGCTTCACCATCGGCTCCGAAGTCATCGTGCTACCACAGGGCAAAAACTACCAATGGACCCATCCCGTCGCGAACAACTACATCGACGAAATCATCCACGACCGCCTTCAAAAGCTTCGCCTCCTCCCCTCCGAAATCTGCGATGACGAAACCTTCCTCCGTCGCGTCTTCCTGGATCTCAGCGGCGCTCTGCCCACCACCAAGGACTACCAGGAATTCATCGCGGACACGTCCAAAGACAAGCGCACCACCCTCATCGATCGCCTCCTAAAAAGCGACGGCTTCACCGATCTCTGGACGGACCTCTGGGCCGAAATGCTCCGCGTCAAAGGTGGCGGCTACGCACCCTCCGCCACCGATGTCAAAGCCGCCGACGTCTACTACGAATGGATCCACGATCAGATGGCAGAGAACCGTCCGCTCAATGAATTCGTCGCCGATCAAATCACCGGCACCGGCAGCAACATCAACAGCGGCCCCGCCAATCTCTACACCATGCTCGTCCATGATGTTCGAGTCACGCCCAAGAACCTCGCCGCCGACTTCTCCCAGCTCTTCACCGGCGTGCGCATCCAGTGCGCCGAATGCCACAACCATCCCTTCGACCGCTGGACCATGGACGACTACTACGGCTGGGTCAGCTTCTTCACCGGCATCCAGCGCAAGCTCGGCGTCGAGCCCCGCGAGTTCTATGTCTTCAACGACCTCTCCGCCGCACCCGCCAAACACCTCGTCGATGAGCGCCCCATGCTCCCCACCGTTCTCGGCGGCGAAACCAGCGTGCCCAAAGGCAAAGATCCTCGTCAGGCCCTCGCCGCTTGGCTCACTTCCCCAAAGAACGAGCTCTTCACCCGCAACCTCGCCAACCGCATCTGGTCACACTTCATGGGCCGCGGCTTGGTTGAACCCCTCGACGACATGCGCGTCAGCAATCCTCCCACCAACGGCCCCTTGCTCGATGCCCTTGCCCAGCACCTCGCCGACTCCAAGTTCAACCTCCGCGCCTTCATTCGCGACATCACCACCTCCCGTACCTACCAGCTCTCCGCTCAGCCCAACAAGACCAACGCCGACGACACCCGCCAGTTCTCCCGCGCCCAGCTCCGCCGCCTCCGCGCCGATGTCCTGCTCGATGCCATCGTCGAAGCCACCGATGGCGAACGCGGCTTCACCTATTTCCCGAAAGGCACCAAGGCCGTCCAGCACTACCCGCGCACCCCTGGCGACACCACCCACGCGATGACCGGCGATCCCTTCTTTGAAACCTTCGGCCGCGCCGGACGCGCCAGCGTCTGCGCCTGCGACACCAAACTCGAACCCACCCTCTCACAAACCCTCCACATGGTCGCTGGCGACACCGTCCAAAGCCAGGTCGGGGCAGGGAAGGTCATCGAAAAACACCTCAAAGCCGGCACACCGCCCGAAACCATCATTGAAGACCTCTACCTCCGCTCCCTCAGTCGCAAACCCAAGCCCGAAGAACTCAAAGCCCTCCTCGAACTCGTCGGCAGCGACACCAAAGACCGCAAGCCCTACCAGGACATCTTCTGGAGCCTCCTCAATTCCACCGAGTTCATCTTCAATCATTGATCCATGCGGAGTCTGTTTCCAAAAACCGTGCCATGCGCATTCCCAGCCCCAACGGGGCTGCGCATCATAGCGAAGGGTTGCCGAGCCTTGGCGAGGCTACCCTGGATCAGCATGCCATTGACCGGGAAGCAAACCCAAGACTCCGCCGCACACCACGCTTACCAGAAGCGTCTGCAACGAGCCCCGCTGCGGTAGAAGATCGCCGTCAGCTCCAGAGCTACCAATCCGCCCCCTCCAAACGCCTATCTCCGAGCGCCCTTCCATCCAGAAATAGAATCCTCCGGACCCATTCCCTTGCTCTCTCATTCCTTTGCAAAAATCATGCGCCTCCTTCTCCTCCTTCCCGCTCTAATCACCACCGCGCACGCCGCCGATCCCGTCATCACCTACGACGAGCACATCAAGCCCATCTTCCGTGAGCACTGCCTCAAATGCCACGGCGACGACGAGCAAAAAGCCGATCTCAACCTCGCCAACTTCACCGCCGTCCTCAAAGGCGGCAGCGGCGACAAAGCCGTCATCGCCGGCCGCGCCAGCCAGAGCCTCCTCTTCACCGCCATCACCGCCGAAGACGATGCCGAGCGCATGCCGCCCAAAAAAGCCGCCATTCCCGCCCCGCAGATCGAGCTCATCCGCCAGTGGATCCAAGGCGGCCTCCGCGAATCCTCCGCCAGCAAATCCCTCGTCGCGGAGCGCGACACCACCTTCACGCCCACCACCGGCATCAAACTCGACGGCCCGCCCCCCATGCCCGAGTCCCTGCCTCCCTTCACTCCCCCCGCGTTGAAGCGCCCGCTCCCCATCATCGCCATGGCCGCCAGTCCGCGCGCACCGCTCATCGCCGTCGCCGGTCACGAACACGTGCGCCTCCTCGACGCCACCACCCAGCAGCCCCTCGGCGCCCTCGCCTTTCCCGAAGGCCAGCCCAACGTCATCCGCTTCAGCGCCGATGGCCGCGTCCTCATGGTCGCCGGTGGCAAACCCGTCCAGTCAGGCAGCGTCGTCCTCTTCGACGTCAAAACCGGCAAACGCCTCACCACCATCGGCGATGAAACCGACGCCGTCCTCGCCGCAGACCTGAGCCCCGATCAGCAGCTCGTCGCCCTCGGCGGCTCCGGCAAAATCGTCAAAATCTACGGCACCGCCGATGGCAAACTCCGCCACAAGCTCACCAAGCACACCGACTGGATCACCGCTCTCTCCTTCAGTCCCGACGGCAAAAAACTCGCCAGCTCAGACCGTGCCGGCGGCATCCATCTCTGGGACCCCACCGGCGGCGGCATCCTCCTCTCCCTTTCCGAGCACAAAGCCTCCGTTCGTTCCCTCGCCTGGCGCAGCGACAGTAAAATGCTCGCCAGTGGCGGCGAAGACGGCCTCCTCATCTGGTGGGACGCCAAAGACGGCTGGCCCGCCATCACCAAAACCAATGCCCATCCTCCAGAGCGCCCGCAGGGCTCTTATGGCAAGATCCCCAATGGCATACTCGCCGTCGCCTTCGGCCCCAAAGGAGAACTCCTCAGCGCCGGTCGCGACAATCAGGCACGCCTCTGGGACGCCAGCGGCGGCTCAGTCAAATCCTTTTCCTCTGGAGGCATTCTGCCACTCCAGACCACCATCACCTTTGACGGGAATGGCTTATTTGCCGGAGGTGCGGACGGTCTCGTACGATTCCTGTCGGGAAACGACGGTCGTTCTCGTTGACGGCAGCGCATAGCCACCGTGGTCCCAGCTGTTGCCCACATTGTTCGGATCGTCTTCATTCGCGAAGTTCTCACCGTAGTTGATCGTCGGCTGTGGCCAGACGCTGTAGCCATTGCCGTAGCCACCGCCGTGTCCGCCGAAGCTCGGCGCTCCGTTGAAGTTGCTGCCGTAGTAAGTGCCTCCCGGGGCGACGCGCCTGTAGCCACCACTGCCCCAGCTCCAATCATGACCACAGGAAGTAAGGGACAAAGCAGCAAGAACCGAGAGGATGACCAAGGAGTGAGCGGATTTCATGGAACGGATAATGTGAGTGCTGGCGGGTTATTTTATGGAGAATTGGCCAAGCCGGAGAAAAAAGCAATCCTATAAATCCATCACCCCGAACAGTTTCGCGCCGAATCTACCTAAACGAGGCGGCAGACCCCGTAGTCGGGCAGCCCAAAGCCAAACTTTCCACCCACAACTTGGAATCTTCCACATCCCCTCCACGTTACCACTCACCACCCATGAAACACGCCCTCCTCGCTCTTCTCGCCACCGCCTCCCTCTCCCTGGCCGTCGATCCCCCCGACACCACCGGCTGGAAGGACCTCTTCCCCTCCGACTTCTCCAACGCGGTTGAGCCCGCAGGCTGGGTCATCAAAGCCGATGAACTCGTCGCCACCACCCACGACACCCTCTGGACCAAAGACTCCTACGGCGACTTCATCCTCGATCTCGACTTCAAAGTCGAAAAGGAATCCAACAGCGGCATCTTCCTCCGCTCCGGCAACATCAAAGACGTCCTCTCCGCCCTCGAAATCCAGGTCCACGACTCCGCAGATGGCAGCAAGTACGGCATGGTCGCCGCCATTTATGACGCCATGCCCCCCAGCAAAAGCATGGCCAAGCCCGTCGGCGAGTGGAATCACTTCACCATCACCTGCAAAGGTCCCCTCGTCAGCGTCGTCTTCAACGGCGAGGAAGTCATCAACGCCGACCTCGACAAATGGTCCGAAGCCGGCAAAAACCCCGACGGCACCCCCAACAAGTTCAAAAAAGCCCTCAAAGACTACGCCCGCACCGGCCCCATCGGCCTCCAAGGCCTCCACGGCAAAGCCCAGGCCCCCGTCTACTACCGCAATCTGAAGATCAAGGTGCTGCAATAGATGGTTGAGTTCCCGGCTGCCTTCTTCAAAAAAGGCAGCAGGAAACATTCCACGGTCTTGCGACTATGCCCGCCGACCCTCTACTCATTTCAGCCTCGCGATTCAGGAACAAGGCATTTGCGAAACAGATGCGATGACATCGCACCGCATTTGCGTTTACCAGTCAAACCTGTAGGAATTATTGAGAATCACCTCCTTCATTTCGGTCGGAAGTGCGGCTGATGGACTCCTTCTAAACTAAGAGGAAAAGTGAGTTTTTCAGTCCCTCATGCCATATTTTCACCTGAACCTAAACTAAGAGCCCAAGCTCCGCCAACAATGAGCAATCATTGTGCTCGGGAAAAGATGGGAAGACAAAGTTGCGATAAAAATTTGAAGTCGAAGACGAATAAAGTGAAAGACTCATATGGTTTGACCGTTCGGTAAATCATATGGATTTTTACGTAAATTCCTCAATAGGGTTGGTTCTGTTTTTGATTTTATCGCCGCTTGTTCCTTATATTTGGTGGGGCCTAAGAGTGCGGCGCGACGAAATTTTGGCGTCGCTGAAAGAGCAGTCAATCAAACTTTATTTTCAATTATACCAACCGGGGACAGAGCAGGATCATCTAAAACGGGGCGAAAAAAAGAATCCAGCCAAGCCTCTTCAAGGCGCATTCGAAAAGCATTACGAGGAACATTTTGGAAGACGACACTTCATCATTCCATGCATGGCCCTGGTTACAGTAGCTGGAATTTTGACTTTTTGGAGTTCTCTCTCTGTTAGAGATTGGCTGAGTGGTCAATCAGCACAAAGTGGTCATCTCCCGGAAATAGCAGTGGCAGCAATCATGGGAGCTTATGTGTATGTAGTGTATGATCTCATATCGCGTTGGAATGCCTGCTCTCTGACAGCTATCGATATTTTTTGGTGCGCCTTTCGGCTTGGTATCGCTGTGCCAACAGGATATGCGCTGACCGGGGCTGTGAAAACGGAAATTGCTGCCCCTTTGGCCTTCTTATTGGGCGCATTCCCAGCGGGCGCCATCATCACCTTTTCTCGTCGGATTGGTGCAAAAGCATTGGGCCAAGACGCGGTACCCGAGAGCAGTAGCAGTGAGCTACTTAAACTAAACGGGATTGATCTGCGAGTAACCGAGCGCCTGGCAGCTGAAGGAATATATACGCCATTACAGCTTGCATATACAGATCCTGTTAAGCTCACGATTCGCACTAACCTGGGATTTACTTTCTTGAGTGACTGCGCAAGCCAAGCATTGCTGTATATTTACGTTTCTGAACGATTCGAAGATTTCAGAAGGGCTTCTTTGCGCAGTAGCTACGAGATCAGGGGATTGCTTATCGAACTAAAATCTACGAAAGAAGAATTTCGATCGGCCGCCGAAGTCAAGTTTAATGCCATCGCCGCACAACTGAACATGCCAAAAGATGTTCTGCGAAATTTCGTCGATGAGGTAGGAGACGATCCTTACACTGAGTTCCTTTACTGTGTGTTTTACCAAGACTAGATTTCAAACTTCACGAAGGCCGCAATTCAGCCACACGCCACCCGCACCTCTTCCAGCTCCGCCCACCGCGTGAACTTCCCTTCCAGCTCATGCTTCTTCGCATCGAGCTTCGCGATGAAATCATTCGTCCCAGCCCCCAGCTTCACAAACGTCTCGGGGTTGCTCAGCTCCCCCTCCATCGCCGCGATCTCACTCTCCAGACTCGTGATCGCAGCCTCACACTCCGCCAGCTCACGCTGCTCCTTCTGCGACATCTTCTTTGGCTTCGGCGCATTCGCCGCCACCGTCTTCTCCTTCTTCACCGCCGCATTCACCAGCGCCAGCTCCGCCGCAGCTTTCGCCGCCCGCTTCTCCTGGTAGTAGCTGTAGTTCCCCGCGCACTCATGGATGCGCCCCTGGCCTTCAAAGGCCAGGATGCGGTCGCACACACGGTCTAGGAAATACCGGTCATGGCTCACCACCAGCACGCAGCCCTTGAAGGAAAGGATCGCCTCCTCCAGCACCCGCATCGTCTGCAGATCCAGATCATTCGTCGGCTCATCCAGAATCAAAAAGTTGCCACCCCTGCGCAGGATCTTCGCCAGCAGCACGCGGCTCTGCTCACCACCACTCAGCTCCTTCACCCGCATCGTCACGCGTTCATCCGTGAAAAGGAACCGCCGCAGGTAAGTGCGCACATGCATCTTCTCAGGCCCAAACTGCACAAACTCAGACATCGGCCCCGCCACCTCCTCCATCACGCTGTTCTCCGGGTTCAGCAGCAGGCGCTGCTGATCCACATAGTTAAACACCGTGCGCTTGCCAATCGTGACCTTGCCCTCATTCGGCGCCTGCTGTCCCATCAGCATCCGCAGCAGCGTCGTCTTGCCCAGTCCATTACGGCCTATGATCCCCGTGCACGTCCCCGCTTCAAAGCTCAGATTCAGATGGCTGAACAACCACCGGTCATTGATGTGCGCGCCGATCTCCACCGCATCGATGATCGTGTTCGCCAGCGCCGACGCCGGCGGGATGATCAAATCCATCACCAGCTCCGCCTCAGGCGCGTCGATCGCCGCCACACGGTCATACTCATCCAGTCGTGATCGCTGTTTCGTACCCCGGCCTCTCACACCCGCACGCACAAATTCCAGCTCATGCCGCAGAAAGCTCTGCCGCCGCCGCTCCGAATTCGCCTCCACAGATTCACGCACCGCCTTGCTCTCCAAAAAGTCACTGTAGTTCCCCGGATGACTGTAAATCCGGCTGTCATCGATCTCGATGATCCGCGTCGCCACCCGGTCCAAAAAGTACCGGTCATGCGTCACAAACAGCACCGCACCCGTGAAGTCCCGCAGGAAAATCTCCAGCCACTCGATCGACTCCGCGTCCAGATGGTTCGTCGGTTCGTCCAGCAGCAGCAGATCCGGCTGCGACACCAGCGCCCGCGCCAGCGCCACACGTCGCTTTTCTCCACCTGAGAGACCTTTCACAATACGATCCGCCGCCGGCAGCCCCAGCTCATTCATCGCCGTGCTGATCCGCGTCTCCACACCCCAGCCGTCATGCATCTGGATTTGATGCAGCAAATCATCCTCCTGATCCCCCTTGTAGTCGCCAGACTCGTAGCGCTCCACCATCTCCAGCAGCGCCGAAGCACCCGCCCGCACGTTGTCGATCACACTCGCCTCATCATCCAGCACAAACTCCTGCGCCAGATGGCTCACGATGATCCCATTTCTCCGCGAGATAATCCCGCTGTCCGGCTTCTCCGTCCCCACCAGGATGCGCATCAGACTCGTCTTCCCGGAGCCATTGCGCCCCACCAGCCCCAGCTTCTCACCCTCATGAATGCTCATCGTCGCATCATTGAAAACCTGCTGCAGTCCAAATTGAAGGCGCAGGTCTTTGGCGGAAACGACAGCAGGAGTAATAGGAGACATGAGTGGGGGGCGGCTCAGATAGCACGGTCTCCCTCCCCCTGCGACAGATTCCCTTCATTCGCTCCACATTCCGATACCTGCATTCAGGGCATCAAAGCATCCAAACCAAGGCTCAATGAGAGCTTTGTCACCCAGCACCCAGATGGAGGTCCGCCACTCTTCAGCCCCAAAGGGGCTGCGTATTTCAGCCCAGGGATGCCGAGCTTTAGCGAGTGCTTCCCTGGGTCAGTGCCCGCCATCCGGGAAGCAAACCCAGCACTCCACTGCATCTTGTACTCACCAGCAGCGTCTGCAAAAAGCCCCGCTGCACGCCTCCGGCCAATTTACAATTCTCAGTTTTCAGTTCCCAGTTTACAATCCTCCAGACCGCCAACTCGTGCCAGACGCCTCCCTTGCCTGAGCGCCCTTCATCCCCGCCCCGTAACGCTCACTTCTTCCCCAGCGTCTCCCTCACCATCACCGGATCATCCGTCGTGATCCCATCCACCCCCAGCTTCGCAAACCGCTCCACATCCGCCGGCTTGTTCACCGTCCACACATAAAGTTCAAAGCCCGCATCCCGGATCTGCTTCACCATCGTTTCATCCCACGGAAAATCAGCCATCCCCAGATCCAGCCCATCCAGCTTGTCCTCCAGAGTATCCGCGATGAGCTGCGTCAGATCCGTCGGCTTCTTCTCCTTCGTCTTCCCAGCCGCCAGACGGTAAACTTTAATCCACGGCATCGCCTTCTTCGATTCCGCCGCCGCATCCCGCTTGAACGCAATGATCGCCAGCTGTGCCGCACGTTCCTTCATCGGCTCCAAAATGCGCTTCAGCTCCGGTACGATCTCCGCCCCGCATTTGATCTCAATGAAAAACCGCTGCTTCCCCTTCGGCATCGTCGCCAGCGCCTGCTCCAGCGTCGGGATCTTCTCACTTGCCCACTCCTTGCCCTTCCATGTGCCAACATCGATGGCCGTCAGATCCCCCTGCTTGGACTTCGCCACATCCAGGTTCACCCCCGCCGTGCGCTTCGTGTCCTTGTCATGAATCACCGCCGTCTTGCCATCCGCCGTCAGGTACACATCCAGCTCGCACGCATCCGTCTGATTCTTCCAGCCGAGTTCAAAAGCCGCCAGCGTGTTCTCCGGCGCACGCGCGGAAAAACCGCGATGCGCGACGATTTCAACAGCATTGGCGGGCATGGCGGTGAGGAGAAAAAATGCAGCAAGCTTCATGAGGGAGAAAGCAAACGACGCAAGCACTCGTAACCCTTCGCTCCAAATGAAATTTTGTTTCCTGCTTGTCCTCAGCATCATCATTGTTCGCACACTGACCTCCTGCTCCAAGTCGCCTTCGACCAACCCCAAGGACCAGCACGTCATCCTCATCAGCCTCGATGGCTTTCCCGCATGGCTCTGGAATGATGAATCCCTGCAGATCCCCAATCTGCGCAAGCTCGCCGCCGAAGGTGCCAGCACCAAGGCCATGACGGTCAGCAATCCGTCCATCACCTGGATCAATCACACCACCCTCGTCACCGGCGTCGAGCCCCGCAAGCACGGCGTCCTCTTCAACGGCCTCCTCGTCCGCCAGGGCGACAACAAGCCGCCAAAGATCGAGCAGTGGGCGGACAAAACCAGACTCGTCTTCGCCCCCACCATCTACGACATCGCTCACGAAGCCGGCCTCACCACCGCCGAGTCAGACTGGGTCGCCGTCACCAAGGCCAAGACCATCGACTGGAGCTTCGCCGAGCTCCCAGAAGCCGAAGGCAAAGTCGAAAAAGAAATGATCGCCGCCGGCGAGATCAAGCCCGAGCACATCACCTGGATGCAGCTCGGCCCCCAGCGCAAAAGCGTCACCTTCCTCGACAACATGTGGACCAAGGCCGCCATCCACATCTTCAAGACCCACAAGCCCAACCTGCTGCTCTATCACACCCTCAACACCGACTCCACCCACCACACCTACGGCCCCGGTTCCATGGCCAGCGCCACCGCCCTCGCATACGCAGATCGTCTCGTCGGCGATCTCGTCAAAGCCGTCGAAGACAGTGGCCTGCGCGACAGCACCACCTTCATCATCGCCACCGATCACGGCTTCAAAAAAGTCACCAAGATCATCCTCCCCAACGTCGAGCTGAAAAAAGCCGGACTCGCCCAGGGCCTCGGCCCCACCATCAGCACCTGCGACGCCTATTCCATGACCCAGGGCGGCATGGCCTTCGTCTACATCACCAATCCCGCCCGCAAAGCCGAGCTCCTCCCACAGCTCAAAGAAATGTTCTCAAAAGTCGAAGGCGTGGACCGCGTCATCGACGGCAAAGACGGCCACACCCTCGGCATGCCCACCCCCGAAGAAAACCAGGGCATGGGAGATCTCGTCCTCTATGCCAAACCCGGCTACGCCTTCAAAAACGACGCCGGCGGAGACGCCACCGTCACCCCCTCCGTCAACTACGCCGGCACCCACGGCTACTTCAACGGCGACCCCGAACTCGATGGTATCTTCATCGCCAGCGGACGCGGCATTAAAAAAGGCATCATCCTCGACCGCATGGCCAACCTCGACGTCGCCCCCACCATCGCCCAACTCCTGGCCCTCAAGCTCCCCAATCCCGACGGCCGCGTCCTCGACGAAATCCTGATTTCCTCCGACAAAAAATAATTCACTGCTCATCGCAGCAGAGATCGGCACTAATGGACTAAAGCTCACTCAGGGAAGCGCATGCATCTCGGCATTCTGCACCGGAGGCAAAAGGCTTTAGGAGCGCGGACTTTAGTCCGCAGCAGGCCGCAATTTTGAGGCGCGTGAAGCTGGGCTTTAAGCATCGCAAGCAGGCCGGTTCTGGAACGTGAATGCGGCGCGGATGAAACGCGAAGGGCATTTGCTCCCGGAGGGAGCAAGGAAGGTAGCCGGTGGTGAAGCGAGCCTTGGCGAGCGGGAACCACCGGACCAGACCCACGACGTTATTCCCATCCAGGTGCGCATGCCGGAGGTATGCGAGAAGCATTCTTCTTCCCATCGCTCACCCGAGAGTTTGCGCACGCTCGATGCAATGCAGGATAATACCACATAATACCCAGCGGTGAAAAATGTCCACACGTCGTCGCGAGGGCGGCAGCAAACTGGTCCGCACTCTCCGAGTGCGGTTTCTGGGCAGTTCGTGCACGCAGAGAACTGACTCAGAGGTCTGTATGCTCCATGATCTGCGCCAGCCTCCGTCTCGCGAAATCCACCGAATTCCTCAGCAAGTCAGGTTCGACATTCGCCACGCCCTTCTGCTAGGATGGCTATTTATTTTATGAGACTCATTCCACTCATCATTGGCTGCCTCTCTCTCCTATCACAAGTCAGAGCCCAGACCGTGGACGGCTACACCTTCCTGCTCGATGGCAAGCCTGAGGATCCATATTGGCTGCAGGTGGACAGCGCCGCTCTTTCGGCTGGAGATGTGATCTACATTCGGGACATCCCGCTCTGCCTCGACGAGCCTGGCACTTACCGCTTCGAAGTGAAGGAAGGCCTTGTCCACCGCATCTTGGACAACGGACGTTCCGTGGTCGTGGCCTGTGCAGTGAATGGAAAATATGATGAGTCGCTTCCCGAGGAGAAGCGATACAATGGGAATCCCCTGATCATCAATCCTCTGTCTGGCATGAGTGACGCTGCCCTGAAGTCGCTGCGAGGTGTATCCATCGACGTCTGGTCGAAAGACGTGGCCAAACAACTCGAAAAACTCGATCTCGAGCACGTGTGCATTCGCGTGCAAGCCTGGGCCCTTCATGATTGCCTTCCCCCGCTGCCAAAAGGAGTCCGCACCCTCATTCTTCATTCCGGCGGAGGCTGGAGCTGTAAGGACATGAGCGGGTTTCGTCGCTTGCAGCACTTGCGGCTTCTGGAGCTCAAAGACACCATGCCCGGGAAGTTCGACTTCGAGGTGCTCAGAGGCATGCCTTTGGAATATCTGAGCCTGCCGTGGGCACACGAGCCTTCCCACCTGGAGGTGCTGGGCAGTTTTGACAAACTGAAAACTCTCGCCGCCAACCACTGCTCCTTCCTCGGAGATGGCCGCTGGATCGCGCAGTTGACGAACCTGCGCACGCTGTACGCCAGCCATGTCCGTTCCGCCTCCGATGGGAATCCCGTGGCGCTGGACCTCGCGGCATTGGCCGGCCTCCAAAAGCTGCGTGAGATCCACGTGCAAAGCACTCGGGTGAAATCCCTGCCTTCCACACCCATGCCAGCGCTGACCCGTGTTTCTTTGCTGCTCAGCAATGCGCCCACGGAGGACATTGATGCACTGGCCCGCGCAAATCCCCAGGCCGTGATCAGCCGCAGCATGAACGCGCAGCTTTCCGCGCAACTCGCCAAGGCAGACCGCATCCTAGTTCGCACCGGCGGCGTTTGCCATCGCCGGGCCGAAAGAGAAAAAGTCATCGTTGAAAGCCGCGATGCCGCAGTCATTGCAGAGCTCGCAGAACATTTCACCATCAATGAAGACTCCAGTGGCGGGCATTGCATGTGCTGCGGAAATCCCACCTTTGAATTTTATCAGGGGGACAAGCAGGTGGCCATGGTGGCCTTTCATCATGGTCAGTCCATCCGTTGGGCGGACGGCACGTGGCCCGGAGACGGCATTCTCAAGGAGCAGAGCTCCACCTATCTGGTGGAGTGGCTCGCCAAAAACAACTACACCGGGCCACAGGAAGAGCTTTTCCAAGGCAGGAAGCGGGCGGCCGCGCAGCGCCGCAGAGACAGTCGCATCAGCAGCCTTCTTCCCGCCGCTGTCAGTGAGAGTCTTTCCACAGCGGAGTCGCTCGATCAGGCTACGGCCGCGTTTGAAAAGCATGTGCCAGATGTAAAATCGCGCGCCTCATTGTATTTGCGCCTCTTCGGCTGCGAGGACAGCACTTGGGCTCTTTCCACCGGCATGGACGGCACGCTGCAGGAGACTTGGCTGCCAGGCATTCCCAAAGAGACCCTGCAGGCAGTGATCTTGGCTGCGTCCATTCCCTCGGAGGAAAGCATGGGCGCCGCGCGCTGGGTGTTTGGTCTAAACCACACGGACCTCATCAAGCAGGATGGTGATGCTTTGACAAAGCTCGCTCGCTTTGCTCTAACCCATCCGCGCCAGAGCAACCGCTGGCGCACCCTTGCCGTGTTGCGTGACACAGGCACACCTGAGGCTGTGTCACTGCTCCGCCAGGTCATGCGCCAGGGCACCCAGCCCCGCGAGTTGGCAAAAGATCAAATCTTCGAGCCCGGTGGTCAGATGACTTTTTATCCCAACAACATCAGCCTGCCTGATGAAACGTCCGACACCGCCGCCGCTGCGCTTTGCCTCGCCCTCCTGGGAGACGCCGAGACCAAGGCCGAAGTGGAAAAAGTCCGCACCTCCCTTCCCGAAGCCGCCCGCAAAAAATGGGCCGAAGCGATCAGCCGCAAAAAATGACCGTCTTTCATAGCACGGTTAAGGGTAACCTTCGGGTAATGAAGCATCTCAAACCGAACGCCTCTTGGAGCGCGGAATTTATTCCGCAGCAGGTCGCGATTTTGAAGCACGTGAGGCTGGGCTTGAGCGTCGCAAGCAGGCTGATTCTGGAGCGTAAAGGCGGCGCGGATGAAACGCAAAAGGCATGGTCTCCCGGAGGGAGAATGGAACGTAGCCGGTGGTGAAGCGAGGCTTTGCGAGCGAGAACCACCGGACCAGACCCATGACGTCATTCCCACCCAGGCCGCATGCCGGAGGTATGCGAGAAGCGTTCTCCTTCTCCAGGGGGTGATCTCATTGCTGGGAGCGCCGATGTCCACATCGGCTCCGGCCGCACGTCCCTGCCGCCCCACTTCACCACACACCCCGCCAAAAACCAGCACAAATCCCCATCACCGCCCCTCCATATCGCAATCAAATCACCCATCGCCCATTCCTTTGCCAACACATTCCTCTGCCGAAAAACAGCGCTCCCCTTTCGCCCATCCACCCTCTCCCCACCTCAATCAAATCAAGACCTCCGCCCATTCACGTTGCTCTCCATTCCCTTGCTAAAAACAAACGCCCCCATTCGCCCACACGCCTCCATCCCCCAGGTGCATTTTAGATACATCCTTGTGCGCGTCCCACCCCCATCCCCCTGACAGATTCAAACACCCCGACTTGTAGCCTCCTCCGTCATCCCCCGCACCGCCCGCAAGAAACATCTCCGCCACGCCGTTTCTACCCGTGCAACCACTTCAGCATATAGAAAATGCCCGCCACCCGCTCACCCCGCCGCCAGCCAAGGACAAAGCCAAAACCCAAGGCTCCCGTCCACGACTCCGGCTTCAGCACCCCCAGCCTCGACCGCGCCCTGGCCGTGCTCCAATGCCTCGGCGGACACCCCCACGGCCTCACGCTCTCCGAAATCGCCGCAGAGCTAAAACTCTCCGTCAATTTCGTCTACCGCGTCACCCAGTCCCTCGTCTCCCACGGCTACCTCGTGCGCGATTCCGAAAAACGCTTCAGCGTCGGCTCCGCCATGCTCAAACTCTGCCAGCCCGTCATCGATGACGTCCCCCTCACCGAGGCCGCCCTCCCCGCCATGCGCTGGCTCAGCGATCAAACCGGCGAAGCCGCCCACCTCGGCATCCTCAGCGGCTTCGAAGGCATCGTGCTCGAGCGCGTCATCGGCCGCGCCATGATCAAGTTCTACGTCGAACGCGGCACCCGCTTCCCCCTCCACACCAGCGGCCCCGGCAAGGCGATGCTCGCCTTCACACCCGAACCCGAGCGCGACGAGATCATCTCCGGCATGAAGTTCGAACGCTTCCAACCCTGGACCATTTCAAATCGCAAAGATTTCCTCCAGTGCCTCGACCAAGTCCGCATCAACGGCTTTGCCACCGACATCGGCGAACACCTCGAAGGCCACCACTGTCTCGCCGCTCCCATCTTCGATGCCGAAGGCCACGCCATCGCCAGTCTCTGGATCACCGGCCCCAGCCAGCGCCTCAGCGAAGAGCGCATGCTCAAGCTCGCCCCTGTGGTGAAGCAGGCCGGCCACATGGCCACCGCAGCCTTAAATCCCCGCGCAGTCGCCCGATGAAACTCACGCCCTTCATCCTCACGCTCGCCTGCCTGCTGGCATCCTTGCACGCCGAAGAGCGCTTCCTGCTCGCCGCAGATAACCAGGTCATCGAGATCAACCGCGCTGGCAAAGTGACCGACGTTCTGAAGCACCCGCGCCACATCGGCATCTACGATGCCTGGCGCCTGCCTGATGGCGGCATCGCCTACGCCCATCGTGGCGGCCTTGCGGTGTTCAACTCAGCCCACAAGCTCTTGCTGGACCACTCCGCCCGCGCAGGGGCCAGCGGCACCGAGGCCAGCAGTTGTGCCGTTCTCGATGGCGGATCGAAGTTCGCTCTCATGGACAGTGGTGCGTGCCAGATCCGTGTGGTGGACCGCAGTGGATCCGTCATCAGCGAAACGCCCCTGCCAGATCTCGCCGCCGACCCGCTTCACTTTCGCTATCGCATGATCCGCCCCGTCCGGGGTGCGGACTCCTTTTGGGTCGCTCAGTACGCGCGCAAAACCCTGCTCAAGGTGCAGGCGCAGACAGGCAAGATTCAGCAGACCATCTCACTGGAGCCGCTGCTGAAGCACACGCCTACCACCAAGAAAGCCTTTGCTGCGCTGCAATCAGCGGATGGCTCTTTGTTCGTCTCCACCTCCACCGGCTGCCAGTTGCTGCATCTCCATGCATCCGGCAAAGCTCAGCAATGCTGGACCCGCGAGGACCTCGGCCTCTCCTGCCGCTACCTCCTCGGCATGTCGCAGTTGAGCAATGGCCATGTCCTCATCGCCTGCGGTGATTATCATCTTCAGCAGCCAGACGAAGGCCGCGACCTGCTCGCCGAAATCAGCACCGATGGCAAAGTCATTTGGCGCTTCACTCGCGACCAGTTGGTGGATCAGATCGAAGGTGCCGTCGATCCCCGCACCAAGCTGGAGGAGATGCGCATCACCCACGTGCATGCCTATGACACCGAGCGTGTGAACCAATGCCTGGAGGTGAACCGATGAACCGCCCCCTCCTCATCCTCTGTCTTTTCCCCATCTCTGCGGCATGGCCTCAATCAGCCCCCACTCAGATCGAGAAAAGCTGCCTCGAATGCCACGACAAGGACAACACCAAAGGCAGCCTCGATCTCACCGCACTCCCCTTTGATCTCACCACTCCTGCCACCCGCGACCGCTGGATCCGCATCTACGACCGCGTCGAAAAAGGCGAGATGCCCCCCAAGCCCGAAGACCTTCCAAAATCGGACCGCGCAGATCTCGTCAAATCCCTCTCCGCATCCATCACCGCCGCCGATCACGCCGACATCCTCGCCCACGGTCGCGGCCCTCTCCGCCGCTTAAACCGCGACGAGTACGAGCAAAACCTCCGCGACCTCCTCCAGCTCCCCGACCTCGACATCCGCGACATCCTCCCGGAAGACCGCGAAGGCCACCGCTTCAACAAAACCACCGACATGCTCGACATGTCCCGCGTGCAACTTGTCGCCTATCTCGACGCCGCCGAGGCCGCACTGCACGCCGCTATGACCACCGAGTCAGCACCACCGGCGCTGACCAAATATCGCGCCGTCGGCACCGATCTCTTCCCCGGCACCGGCACCTTCGGCAATCGCGAGGCCATGTTCTTCACTCGCGACAACAAGGCCGTGGAATTCAAAGGCAAAGACAAGGGCGGCCCCACCGAAAAAGACAGCGCCAAAGACGAAACCCTCGAAATGGCCCTCTTCCGTTCCGCAAGCTGGCCCTACCTCGGCACCCCCAAGCACTTCACCGCCAAACGCACCGGCAACTACAAGGTGCGCTTCTCCGCCCGCGCCGTCCTGCAGCAGCCCGGCTACGTGATCACCCCGGCCACGCAGCCCCTGCCCATGACCTTCCGCACCCGCAAGCCTGCGGGCGTGGACATCATCAACGAAGTCCACGACTCCGGCGGCATCATCGACATCCAGCCCGAAAAGCGCGTTTACGAAACCACCGTTCGTCTGCGCGCAGGCGAAGCCATCGAATACAGCCTCCTTGGCCAGCCCATGCCGCTGGCCATGAACCCCAACGGCTCCGCCCCCACCTACCGCTATCCACCTTTCCCCGAAGGCGGCCAGCCCGGCCTCGCCGTTCAATGGCTCGAAATCGAAGGCCCCATCGAATCCCAAACTTGGCCTCCTCCCTCCCACCGCGTCCTCTTTGATGATCTCGGCGTGGAGCCCAAACCCAAGGACCCCCAACAAGAAGCAAAACGCCTCCTGCGCCGCTTCGTCAAACTCGCCGCACGCGAGCCCGTGCCCGAAGAAGATCTGAAACTCTTCGACTCTCTCATCCAGACCCAGCTCGCAAAAAACGCCCCATTCGCTGAGGCCATGCTCGCAGGCTACAAAGCCTTCCTCGCCTCCGGCGACTTCATCTACGTGCGCGAACCCATCAAGGCAGATGATCACTTCGCCATCGCCTCCCGCCTCTCCCACTTCCTCACCAACTCACGTCCTGACGCCAAGCTCATGGACCTCGCGCAAAACAAAAAGCTGCGCGATCCCCAAGTCCTCCGCACCGAAACCGAACGCCTCATCGCCAGCGCCGGCTTTGATCGCTTCGTCAAAAACTTCACCGACTGCTGGCTCAACCTCCGCCACGTCCGCCGCGACGATCCCGACATCCGCCTCTTCCCCGAGTACCGCTTCGACGAATACCTCGTCGAAAGCATGGAGCGCGAGACCCGCACCTTCTTCACCGCCATGATCCGTGACAACCTGCCCGCCAGCGTGCTGGTGAAAACAGACTTCGTCTTCGCCAACGACCGCCTCGCCAAACACTACCAGCTTCCACCACTCACCGGCTCCGCCATGCGCAAAGTCACTCTGCCCAAGGACAGCCCTCTCGGCGGCTTGCTCACGCAGGCCGCTGTTCTGAAAGTCAGCGCCAACGGCACCACCACCTCACCCGTCGTGCGCGGCGCCTGGGTCATGGAGCGCCTCATCGGTCAGCCACCCCCGCCTCCACCCGCCAGCGTCCCCGCCGTGGAGCCCGACATCCGCGGTGCCAAAACCATCCGTGATCTCCTCGCCCTCCACACCAAATCCAAATCCTGCGCCGCCTGCCACGCCCGCTTCGATCCCGTCGGCCTCGCCCTCGAAAACTTCGACATCCTCGGCGGCTGGCGCACCCACTATCGCGGCCTTGAGGAAGGTCAGCGCATCACCGGCATCGACCGCGCCGGACACAGTTACAGCTACACCGTCGCCACCCCTGTGGACACCACCGGCAAACTCCTCGACGGCCGCACCTTCAATAACATCAACGACCTCAAAACCCTCATCGCCGCCGACCCCCGCCAGCTCGCCCGCAACCTCCTCCATCAGTTCACCATCTACGCCACCGGCACCCCCGTCCGCTTCTCCGACCGCCCCGAAATCGAATCCCTCCTCAACACCTGCTCAAAGGACGGCTACCGCGTGCGTGATCTGATGCTCGCCCTTGTGCAAAGTTCCATCTTCCTCGGACAATCGAAATGAACGCTCCTCACATCGCCAACTCCTTCTCCCGCCGTCGCTTCCTGCGCAGCGCCGGAGTGACTCTCGCATTGCCGATGCTCGAATGTCTGCGGCCCGTCTTTGGCAAGGCTGCACAGGTGAAAGCCCCGCAACGACTGTTGATCATCTCGAACAACCTCGGCTTCCTCCCAAAACGCTTCTTCCCGAAGAATGCCGGACGCGACTACGAACTCTCTCCGACTCTGTCTGGACTTAGCGAGGTGAAAAACGAGTTCACCCTCTTCAGCGGCATGTCCCACCCCGACGTCAACGGCGGTCACAGCGCCGAAAACTGCTTCCTCACCGCCGCACGCGGTCCCACCAAGAGCGGCTTCCGCAATCAAATCTCCCTCGATCAATACATCGCCGAAAAGCTCGGCCAGCAGACCCGCTATCCAACACTGAACCTCGGCGTCAACATCGACAAAGCCAACCGCAGCCTCTCCTGGACCCGCGACGGCGTCCTCCTTCCCGCAGAAGACAGCGCCCCCGCTCTCTTCCGTCGCATGTTCGTTCAGGGCGATCCCGCCGCAGTCAAAAAACAACTCCAGCAGCTCGACGAACGCGGCAGCATCCTCGACACCCTCATGGATCAAACCAAGCGCCTCAGCCGCGACCTCGGCAGCACTGACCGCTCACGCCTGGATCAATACCTCACCTCCGTCCGCGAAGTCGAAGAACGCCTCCTCACCGCCCGCGAATGGGAGCTCAAACCCAAGCCCGTCGCCACCCAGCCCGAGCCTAAAGACATCCAGGACAAAAAACTCATCTTCGAAAAACTCGACCTCATGCTCTCCATGGCCCAGCTCGCCTTCGAGTCCGACTCCACCCGCATCGTCACCCTCATGGTCGATGCCTTCGCCACACCCGCCTTCCATCTCCCCGGCGCTGACAACACCACCGAAGGCTATCACGGCCTCAGCCATCACGGCCAGTCCGAAGAAAAAGTACGCCAGCTCGCCGAAGCCGATCGCGAACAAATGCGCCTCTTCAAAAAGCTCATTCAAACCCTCGCCTCAAAAAAGGAAGACGAAGCCCGTCTCCTTGACCGCACCATGGTCCTCTTCGGCAGCAACATGGGCGACGCCAACACCCACGACAATTACAACCTCCCCATCCTCCTCGCCGGCGGCGGCTTCAAACACGGTCAGCACCTCGCCTTCAAACGCGACAACAACCTCCCCCTCAGCAACCTCTTCGTCACCCTCCTCCAACGCCTCGGCGTCGAGTCCGACAAATTCGGCTCCAGCACCGGCACGCTCACGGGTCTGACCTAGAGCACTTGAAATAGTTTCGTGTCCGATAAGTCCAGGGCAGCCAAAGCCGTTCTCCCTCGCCCCGCCCCTGACCCACGACAACAACGAATGTTTTCTTCGGGGAGAGGGCCGGGGTGAGGGGACGACCTGCAGGCGTCGCTAGCATGGACTAACCCCTCACTAAAAAATTCAAAATACTCTGAGCTCCCATGTCCCGCCTTCGCGTGGGTTGCACTCGTCACATTGTCAGGAATGGTTCACCCTTTGAAACCAGCCCTGCTCATCTTTGCCGCAATCCCCTGGACATGGCTGAATCCACAGCTCTTCAGCCTGGATCACCGCCAGCATGAACTTCATGCAAAGCTGGCAGCACTCCCCGCTCTTCCCCCACCCCAACCTCAAGAGCACGCCGGATTCCACAGCGGCCTTGCACCCCACGCCGACTCTATCCGCTGGGTTCAAATCGATCTCGGCGCCGAATACTCATTGGATGAGGTCGTCGTCATCCCCGCCATGCTTGGCGTGGCGGAAGCCTACGGCTTCCCCCGCCGCTTCCGCATCGATGCCTCCAACGACCCTCTTTTTGCGGAATCCGACACACTTTTGGACCAAACGTCCGGCGATGCCCTTCCATCCCTTGCCCCATGGCAAGTGGCAAAAAAAGGCATCAGAGCGCAACACATCCGCTTCACCGCCACCAAACTCGCCGCCCAACCCCACCAAACCAAGCGCTTCATCTTCTGCCTCGGCGAACTCCTGGTCTTCAGCGGCGGCCGCAACGTCGCCCTCCATGCCCAGGTGCTGGCCCCCAATTCCGTCGAAACCCTCCCCACCTGGTCCCCCCGTCATCTCGTCGATGGCGCTTACGCACTGGGTCTACCAGTGCATCCTGATGAAATCAACGGCAACGGCTGGCACAGCGGCATCTCCACCACCGCCGAAACCACCAAATGGGTGCAGGCAGATCTGGGCGCACCGCATGCCATCCAGGAAATCTGCCTCATCCCCGCCCACCCCCGCGACTACCCCGAACGCTTCGGGTTCGGTTTCCCCCGCCGCTTCAAAGTAGAAGCTGATGGCAAAACGATCTTCGACAGCACCACCGCCGACTTCCCCAATCCTGGAGACACCCCCGTTGCCTTTCCGTGCCCCGGCCTGTGCGCCCAGACCCTCCGTTGCACCGCCACGCAACTCTGGGAACGCAGCGGCGACTTTGTGTATGCGCTTGCAGAACTACAGGCCTTCGACGCAGGAAAAAACATCGTCCGTGAGGCCGTCATCACAAGTTCCGACGACACCATCACCCCCTCCTGGAGTCGTTCAGGCCTGATCGATGGCCGCAGCAGCTCCGGCGTTCTCCTCGATGAAGCCTCATGGCTCGCCGATCTCTCCCAACGCCGCCAGATCACCAATGAACTCGCCGTCTTGGAAACTCAGCGCAACGCAGCGCATGCCATCGCAAAAACACGCGCGGCATGGTTGGCTGGTGCCGTAGTTTGTCTTGCAATCCTCACCACCTGGCTGCTAGTCATGCGGTCACGCCGATCCCGCCGTCGCGAAATGGAATCCCTGCGCCACCGCATTTCCCGCGATCTCCACGACGAGATTGGCAGCCACCTCGGCAGCATCCGCCTCATGTCCGAGCTGGCCTTGCACGATGGCTCCGCATCCGAGTCCCTCGAAGAAATCCATCGCCTCGCCGGTGAAGCCGCCGAATCCATGCGCGGCATCATCTGGCTCGTTCGTGAGGGCGATGCACCGCCTCTGTCCAGCCTCGTCGAAGCCATGCGGCAAAGTGCCGGTGCGTTGTTGAAAGACATCGACTGGCAAATTGAGGCAACAGAAGGCAATTTAGCTACTGCCTCACTTGAATTCCACAGGCAGGTCTTCCTCCTCTTCCGCGAAGCCGCGCACAACATCGCCCGTCACGCGCATGCTGCGCAGGTGCGCATCGAAGTGCATTGGAAGGCAAAACACTTTCATCTACTTATCGAAGACAATGGCTGCGGCTTTGACGTCGCCGCCATCACCGCCGGCAATGGCCTCGCCAATCTTCAACACCGCGCCACAGTCCTCGGTGGAACTTTGCAGATCACCAGCAGGCCCGGCAGCGGCACCTGCATCACTTTGGAGGCCGATTTCTGATGAACACGCTTTGGATCGTTGAAGACCATGCTGCCTTTCGGCGCACGTTGGTGCGTGTCTTGAATGCCGAGGCTGACCTGAAATGCTCACACGACTTCGACTCCTGTGAAAAGCTCCTCGCCGCGCTCGCCAAGCCAGAAGCGCCCGATTTGATCCTCCTCGATGTTGGGCTGCCAGGCATGAGTGGTCTTGAGGGCATTCGCCTGATCAAAGAGCGTGCCCCCAAGACACTGGTCGTCATCCTCACCGTCTTCGAGGACGATGAAAAAGTCTTCCAGGCCATCTGTGCCGGAGCCGCCGGATACCTGCTCAAGACCAGCAGCGGTGCCGACATCACCCAGGCGGTACGGGACGCGCTTGCCGGCGGATCGCCGATGAATCCGCGCATCGCCCGTCGGGTGCTTGAGATGTTTTCCAAGTTCGCCCCGAAGCAGAACGATTATGGCTTGAGCGAACGGGAGAAGGAGATCTTACAGCTCATGACCACCGGACTCATCAAAAAAGAGATCGCCGACAGGCTTACGCTCAGTGTCCACACGGTCGATACTTACCTTCGACGCATCTACGAGAAACTGGCGGTAAATACGCGCACGGGAGCCGTGGCCAAGGCGCTGAAGGAAGGGTTGGTATGATGTCCCGCGCTCGCGTGGCATGAAAAGGCCGCTTGAGCGTCGTATGAATGATCCATGCGCCTCCTTGCTCTCATCATCTTCGCCGCCGTGCCTGCCTTCGCGGTCGATTTTGTCCGTGAGGTGAGGCCCATTTTCGAAAAGCACTGCTATGAGTGCCATGGCGCGAAAAAACAGAAGAACGACTACAGGCTCGACATCAAGGCAAGCGCTCTAACTGGTGGCGAGGATCATGCGCCGAACATTGTGCCGGGCAAAAGCTTGGAGAGCCCGCTGTTTCGTTTCGTGAGCGGCGCGGATGAGAAGATCGCGATGCCGCCGAAGGCAAAGCTCAGCAGCGCGGAGGTGGGTGTGTTGAAACGCTGGATTGATGAAGGGGCCGTGTGGCCGGAGGGTGTGGATGTGGCCAAGGTGGAGGACCGCCTGGACTGGTGGAGCTTTAAGCCGCTGGCGAAAAGGGATGGAAACATTGATGGCTTTATTCGTGCGAAGCTCGCGGAGCATGGCCTCAAGCCCGCGGAACAGGCAGACGCACGAACGCTGATCCGCCGCTTGTACTTTGATCTCACTGGTCTGCCGCCTTCTCCCGTGGAGATCGAGCGCTATGTGTTACTGCCGTATGAAAAGCTGGTGGATGATCTGCTGGCCTCACCGCGCTATGGCGAGCGCTGGGCACGGCATTGGCTGGACCTTGTGCACTACGGAGAAACGCACGGCTATGACAAGGACAAGCCGCGTATGAACGCCTGGCCGTACCGTGACTACGTCATTCGTGCGCTTAACAACGACAAGCCCTATGCGCGCTTCATTGAGGAGCAGATCGCGGGGGATGTGCTGCATCCCGGCAGCACGGATGGCATCACGGCGCTGGGGTTCATCGCCGCCGGGCCTTGGGATTACATCGGGCATGCGGAGGTGCCTGAGTCGAAGCTGGATGGCAAGATCGCGCGGCATCTGGACCGTGATGACATGGTGCAAAATACGATGGGTGCCTTTTGCTCGCTCACTGTCGGCTGCGCGCAATGCCACTACCACAAGTTCGATCCCATCTCGCAGGAGGACTATTATTCATTGCAGGCCGTGTTTGCTGCCATCGACCGCACGGAGGTGAACTACTATCCTGATGACGCTTCGATGCAGCGGTTCGTGGATTTGGAGCAGCAGAAGAAGAAAATGGCTGCCAGCATCAAGGCGCTGGAGGAGCCGCTGAAACAGAAGGCGGGGGAAGCTTACACGGCACTCAGCAAACGCATCGACGGAGCTGCCGACAAGGCGTCCAGCACGAACCCGAATGTGAAACCGGATTTTGGGTATCACAGCGCCATCGCGATGGATCAAAACACGGTGAAGTGGGTGCAGGTGGATCTTGGCAAGAGCGTGGAGATTCAGCGCATCGTGTTGAAGCCCTGCTACGATGACTTCGGGGGCATCGGCGGTGGCTTTGGTTTTCCGGTGCGTTTCAAGGTCGAGGCGAGTGATGATCCTGCTTTCAAAACTGGAGTGACGCTTATCTGGCGCAAGCACGACGCGACGTTCATGAATGACTTCAAGAATCCCGGCCTCACCCCCTTTGAAACGGGCACGGCGGGTGATGACGGCGCCATCGGTCGCTATGTGCGCGTCACGGCGGTGAAGCTGGCGGAGCGCAAGAATGACTACATTTTCGCGCTGTCCGAGATGGAGGTCTTTGCAGATAAAAACGGGCCGAACCTCGCCGCCGGGCGGCCTGTGACGGCGCTCGACAGCATCGAGGCCGCGCCGCGCTGGCAGAAAGAGAATCTCACGGACGGCATCGCGCCCGAGGTACGCACGCAGGAGGACAAGCAGCGACTCATCAAAGAGCGCGATGCACTCATGCTCGCCCAAGCGGATGCCGCGACATGCAAGCAGCTCAACGATGCACGCAAGCAGCGCGGGGTCATTGAAGCGGAGATCGCGAAGCTGCCGAAACCGGGCAAGGTGTATGCGGGTGCCATTCATACGGGTACGGGGAGCTTCAAAGGCACCGGTAACGAAGGCGGGAAGCCGCGGGTGATTCAGGTGCTGAAGCGCGGTGACATCAAACAGCCGGCGAAAGAAGTGGGGCCGCAGAGCATTGTGGCGCTCAGCGAAGCTTTTCATGATGAGTATCATCTTGCTGGTGAGAGCGAATCCGCCCGCCGCGCTGCTCTGGCGAAATGGATCACCGACAAGAACAATGTGCTCACGTGGCGCAGCATCGTGAACCGAGTGTGGCAGCATCATTTTGGGCGGGGGCTGGTCGATACTGCGAATGACTTTGGGCGCATGGGTGGCAGGCCGAGTCATCCTGAACTGCTGGACTGGCTGGCAGTTACTTTTCGTGATGATCTCGGTGGCAGCTTGAAGCGCCTGCACAAACTGATCGTGATGAGTGACACGTACCGGCAGTCGTCAGACAAGGCTGAGCCGGCGGATGCGAACAACGTCTTCCTCTCCCATCAAAACCGTCGCAAGCTGGATGCGGAATCAATTCGTGATTCCATCCTCGCCGTGAGCGGCAGGCTGGACCTCAGCATGGGCGGGCCGAGCTTTCAGGACTTCGTCATTGAGAAGCCGCAGCACAGTCCGCATTACGAGTATCAGCTGCATGACCCTGAAGATCCGAAATCCTGGCGGCGAAGCATCTATCGCTTCATTGTGCGTTCACAGCAGCAGCCCTTCATGACCACGCTTGACTGTGCCGATCCGTCGATGCGCGTGGAGAAGCGCAATGAATCGCTCAGCCCGCTGCAAGCGCTGGCCATGATGAACAACGGTCTTGTCGTCGCCATGGCGAAGCATTTTGCGGGGCGTGTGACGCGGGAAGCGCAAGGGCTTGAGGCTCAGATTCGGCATGCCTTTGTGCTGGCGCTTTCACGCAGTCCGACCAACGATGAAGTCGCGCCGCTGCTCGAGTATGCGAAGCACGAAGGTTTGGAGAACACCTGCCGCGTGATCTTGAACCTGAATGAATTCAGTTTTGTGGACTGAGCGGCAAAAATCCGCCATGCCACTTTTAGACCGACTCTCAAAAATCTTGTCACATTGCCCGGGCGGCGGAGAGGCCCCATTGGCTGCGTCGTGCGCTTGCCTGTTATTTCCAAATAGCAGGCGGCGCACTCTCCTTGCCACTGGGGCCGCTGCGCTCGCCGGATCAAAATGACAATCTTTTTGAGAACCGGTCTAGGAGTGACGGCACGCGCTGGCGGTTGAATTGTGCATGGAAGTGAAACATACGGTGCAGATGCTGCGTGATGCACATCCCTTAAATTCATGACCTGGTCTCAAAACTACGATCCACTCGGCAATCTTGTTCTCTCTTCCTGCATTGCGGCGGTGCCTGTGGTGGTGCTGCTGGGGCTGCTGGCCTTCTGGCATGTGCGGGCGCACATTGCAGCGTTCGCGGGACTGGTGGTGGCGCTGGTGATCGCGGTCACGGTGTTTCAGATGCCGGCCCAGCTGGCACTCACGGCGAGCGGTCTGGGGGCGGTGTTTGGTTTGTTCCCCATCGGGTGGATCGTGGTGAACGCGATTTTTATTTATCAGATCTCGGTCGAGACCGGGCAGTTTGAGTCTTTGAAGAAGCAGATTGCCGGGCTGGCGGGGGATCGCCGCATTCAGGCGCTGCTGATTGCTTTTGCCTTTGGTGCGTTCATTGAAGGATGCGCTGGGTTTGGCGCTCCGGTGGCGATCACGGGAGCGATGCTGATCGGCCTGGGTTTCAAACCGCTTGAAGCGGCCAAGCTTGCGCTCATTGGGAACACAGCGCCGGTGGCGTTTGGGTCGCTGGGGATTCCGCTCACAACACTGGCGGATGTGACCGGTCTGGATGTACATGTGCTGAGCTCCATTGTGGGGCTGCACCTCACGATTTTCTCGTTCATCGTTCCGTTCTGGCTGGTGGTGGCGCAGGTGGGCTGGCGGGGCATGGTGGAGGTCTGGCCTGCGTGCCTGGTGTGCGGTGGCAGCTTTGGGCTGGTGCAGTTTTTGGTTTCAAATTTTCACGGGCCCTGGCTGGTGGATATCGCTGCGGGACTGGTCTCGCTGGCTTCGATGGTGCTTCTGCTGCGTTTCTGGAAACCGAGCACAGCTGAGGAGAGGCAGGGGCCGAAGGAGAAGATCGAACGTCCGTTCCGCGCCTGGATACCGTGGGTCGCACTTTCCTTGTTTGTGGGATTCTGGACAACGCCGTTCGCCAAGGAGATGCTCAATGGTTATAAACCCGGCACCAAGGCAGTCAGCACCTGGCAGGCACCGATCATTCCTATCTCGCCGTTGCATCTGGCTGTGCAGAAAATGCCGCCAGTCGCGAAGAGTCCAGAGCCTGAAAAAGCGAACTTCACCTTTAACTACCTGTCCGCCACGGGCACCGCATTGCTGCTGGCAGGTCTCACCGCTGGAATGCTTCTTGGCAGAAGTCTCGTGTCACTGGTGAGGATTTATCTGCGCTGCCTGTGGCGCGTGCGGACTTCGATGCTGACCATCTCGCTCATGCTGGCGCTGGGTTATACCACACGCTATTCGGGCACCGATACGACGATGGGGCTGATGCTGGCGGGAACGGGCGTGCTGTTTCCATTTTTCTCGCCGCTGATCGGCTGGCTGGGGGTCGCGCTCACGGGCAGCGACACATCATCCAATGTGCTCTTTGGCAATCTTCAGCAGGTGACCGCGCAGCAGTTGCATTTATCGCCGTCGCTGATGGTCGCATCGAACAGCTCCGGTGGAGTGATGGGCAAGATGATCGATGCGCAGAGCATCGTGGTAGCCTCGGTCGCGACGGGTGGCCAGCCGGACAGTCCGGATGCGGGCACGGTGCTGCGAAGTGTGTTCTGGCACAGCATTGCGCTGGCCATTCTCATGGGCGTACTGGTGATGGTGCAGGCCTACTGGATGCCGTGGACGGTGGCTGGTGCCAGGTAAGGAGTGTCCGGCTACTTCGTGAACTTTTCATCCGTGAGCGTCTTCAAAAAGGCGACGAGCGCGGCCTTGTCCGCCGCGCTGAGGCGGATGCCGGTCGGCGGATGTTTGGCGAGGTTGGGATCCAGCGTGTCGGTGCGGCGGAGATTGTGATCGTAGTGGGCGATGACTTCTTCGAGCGTCTGGAAGCGGCCGTCATGCATGTAGGGCGCGGTGAGGGCGATGTTGCGCAGGCTGGGCGTTGAGAACTTGTAAAGATCCCGGTCATTCTGCGTGACGCGGTGGCGGCCCGTGTCTGATTCGACGGGGCTGAGGCCGTTGTTGTGAAACTGATGGTCGGTGAAGAGCGGGCCGCCGTGGCAGTGGAAGCAGTCGGCGCCGCGCTGCCCCATGCGCGGTTCGTATTCGGTCATGAAGAGTTCGAAGCCCCGTTTCTCTTCATCGGTGAGCTGCTCCTTCCCCTGCATGCTGCGATCGAATTTGGAGTCGAAAGAAGTGAGGGTCAGGAGATAGTTCTCAATGGCGAGGCCGATGCGTTCGGGCGTGATCTCGGTGCTGTCGAAGGCGCGGGCGAACTGCTCCTTGGATGTCTTCTCCAACTTGGCGACGACGTTTTCGAGCTTCTCATCCATTTCGAGATGATCCTGCACGGGCATGAGTGCCTGGGCGCGCAGCGAGGGTGCGCGGCCATCCCAGAAGAAGCTGGTCTTCCAGGCGAGATTGAAGAGCGGCATGGCATTGCGGGTGCCGATTCGGTCTTCGACGCCGGTGCTGAAACGACGCGAATCGGTGAAAGCACTGGTGCGTGTGTGGCAGCTCGCGCAGGAGAGCGTGCCATCGCGCGAGAAGGCGGTGTCGTTGAACAGACGCTCGCCGAGCGCGACGCGTTCTTCCAGCAACGGATTGTCCCGTGGCAGCGGCGGGATGGGAAAGTAGCGGCTCAGGGTGAAGCGATAGGCCACGGGCTTTTGCGGAAGGTAGAGAGGCTTGATGGGCGAGGGCCGCGCTATGTCGGGGATGCTGCTCGTAATGTGCTGAAGCTTGAATGCCGCAGGCAGATTGGCCTTGAGCGCGGCCACGACGGGATCTCCTGCGTGCGAGTGGGTGGAGAGGCCGTCTTTGACGAAGGAGAGCGGCTGTGGGCCGCTTAACAACGTGTGGAGGTCGAAGGTGAACGCGGCGCTGGCATCGGCGGTGAGATTGAAATCGCCGGTAAAGGTGAGTGCGGTGCGGTTGGGATCACGCGCGAGGTGATAGGAGAAGCCGCCGAGGGCCTGCCCGGGGACACGGAAGCTGCCTTCGAGCGCGAGAAAGATGTAACCGCCCTGCCAGCTCCAGTGCAGGCCGTTCAAGTTGGGGTTGAGCGGATGATCGGGCGCGTACTGTGCGGGAGAGGCGGCATTGGTTTTCGCATCCAGGCCCAGGTGGAGGCGCAGCGCCTGGTATTTGCCCGCAGGGATGTTTTCCAGCGCGGTGTCGAACCGGCGTTTTTCGGCATCGATCCACGCGATGTGACCCGGTGCCTCCCACCACGTACCGTCCGCTTTTTGCAAGGCAAAGCCGCTGAGCAGAAAACTGCAGCGCGTGACCGAGAAGGTTTCACCCGCCTGCGTGCTGTAACGCAGGGAATCGAGCAGCAGAGGCGCTTTCTCCGCCATCGGCATGAGGGTGAGATGCAGCGTGCTGGCCGCCGCGACGTGCACGAGGGCAAACAAGGCGCAAAAATGGATGCGAAACTGCATGGCGGAGATGAGAGAGTGGAATGCTGCGGCATGAAATCAGTTTTTGCACTGACGGGTTGTGAGAACTGCCCGCCTTCTCCCCCAGCCTCCTGAAGCGCAGGTTAGTTGATCGTCAGCGCACCTGTCATCGTGTATTTCGGGTTGGGATTGAAGGTGACCACGATGTCTTGCGCGCCCGTCGAAGCGTTGGCAGGGATCACAAAAGTGGCAGTTACCGTTCCCTGCGCCGGGCGTGAGATGCTGGTGCCGCTGATGCTTCCCGCCAGGGTCACGCTGGTGGGAATGAGATTGGCTGGCGGCTGTGGCGGCGTGGTGGGCAGCGTGATGGTCACGGTGACCGTGGTGCCTCGCGTCACTGTGCCGCCGGGAGCATTCGCAGTGCCATTGCCCGTCGTGCTCGTGGTGTAATCAAAGCCCGTGCTGTCAAAGCTAGCGAGCGCCGCAGCGCGGGTGATCCGGTAAAAGCGGCTGCTGTTTCCGGCACCACCCGTGTCCACGGTCTGCCCTTGATCATCACCGCTCAGCGTGCCGGCTGCCACGTTCGACCAAGTGCTGAGGTCAGTGCTGGCCTCTACCGTGTAGCTGCCACCCTCGATGCCGCTCCAGGTGATCGTGACATCGCTGCCGCCCACGGCTGGCGCATTCAGCACATCGGTTTTGTTCGGACCGCCGCTCCAGCTAGTCGTGACCGTCTCCGTGATGCTGGTGACTCCGCCGCCGGTGGGGCTGCCGTAATACTGGCGGCCTGTGGTGTAGGGATACTGGGGTGTACCGTCGGCATTGATCGGCGTGAAGTACGCCCAGGTGCCGGAGGGATATTCCGGTGTCACGCAGTAGCGCACGTTCTGCTCGTTCAGGTCAAAGTCGCGTACCGTCGATCCGGTCGTCTGCGTCTGGCCCAGGTCTCCGCGGTAGTCGAAATCTTCAATGTAGTGCCCCAGCGCGTAGGTGGTGTTCACGGCTGGCCCATATTGTGCGCTCGTCAGCGTGGTCTTGTTTTGGATGCGTTGCGCCCAAAGCGGCAGCACCTGCCGGACAGCGATGGCGGTCGTGCCGTTGGTGCCGTCCCGCAGCGTGAAGCCGGAGATCATGCGGCGCACACCGCTGGCGGCATTGGTCGGATCAGAGTAGCCATAGGGCCCGTAGATGGGCAGTCCGTCCGCCGCCCAGGCGAGAATGGGCGAGTGCTTCGTGACTGCCGCAGCGCTTTCCACGTAGCGGTTGGTGGCGGCGTTGTAGTCCACGTGATCGCCAAGCTGATAGCGCAGGCCGATGGGTTGCGCGTGGTAGTGGTAGTTGTTGCCCGCCTGATGCGCGAGCGCCGGATCAAACGTCACTCCTTCGTTGGCCCAGCCGTCGCGGTTCCAGATCCCGTCTCCGGTGAGTCCGTTGATCGGTGTGGCGTCTGTCGCGCTCGCATTCACATAGGAAAAGGCGTCCCGGCTGTCGAAAATGGACACGCCATTGACCGCGCGGCCCGTGGCGCCGAAACCCGTGCTCGTCTTGGTGACGGGAATCACCGGCGTGCGCGGGATGCGGTAGATCGTGGCCGTGTTGGAGGGGAAGTTGGGAAAGTTCTGCGTCTTCGACGAATCCAAATACCACGGCCCCATCATGTGGCTGGCCAGGCCGGTGGTACGGATGTACACCCAGGAGGTGGAATAGAGGATCTCGCTCACCCCCGCGTAGGTGGGGCTGCTTTGCGTGCCGGAACCCCGGCTCCAGGTGGTGGACTTTGTGCCGGCGCTTTCGGCGCTGGTGTCCTGGTAAAGACGGGCGTACTGCCCCGAGTCGGCCGTGTACCAAGAGGAGAGCTGCGGATCTGCATGCGCCGTGGTGGCGGCGAGCAGCAGGAGTGAAACAAGGCGCGTTGTCATGGTCGGGGAGGAGTTGATTGCTCAATCAAAGACCTCCGACATGAACCCCAACTCCCGGATGAGATGAATTTGCGTTTATTTTTTTGCATGCGCCGGACGGTGTTGGGGTTGGCCGCAGTAGATGGCCCGTCCTCGGCAATCCTGTCGCAGGGTCAGGGTTTCACATCGCGCAGATTGACCATGAGCAGGTGCCGCACGCGGGGTGGTTCGGCACCGCGATGAAAGCTCTGCACGGCGAGCTCGGTGCGCTGGTCCTCCATGGTGGCGCGCTCGTGCTGCCGGAGGTGCTCGGCCCAGGAGCCGACGAGGAAGGTTTCACGGTAGTGGGTGGGATCTTCCAAGTCTGCGAAGAGGGAGCAACGGAATGCACCGTCGCGCAGGCGGACCTCGCGCAGATGAAGCATGGCGGCGCGGAATGCGGGAGCTTCTTTGGGATCGATGTGATATTCGATGGTGATGAGGACCGGGCCGTCGCTGGGGGCGGGTTCGGTGGTCATCGCGCTGTGAGGCAGCATGTGGCCGGAAGGAGAGAGGTCCAGTTTTTCCACGTGACTGATGGGCAGCAGACGTGCGAGCAGAGCGCTGATGAGAAGGCAGCCTGCGGCTATCCCAAGAGTGATGGGTGCATTGAAGTGGCTGGTGAGCTGTCCCCAGGTCAGGGCACCGATGGCAAAGGCGCCCTGCATCACGACCAGATAAATGGCGGAGCTGCGGGCGCGCACCCAATTGGGGAACACACTTTGGGAGGCGACGCTGAAGGTGTTCATGCCGCTGATCCACGCCGCCCCTGTGACCATGAGGACGAGACCCATGGCGATCTTTCCAGGCACCAAAGCGAGGATGCCGGTCATTGCTGCGGAGACCACGCTGGCTCCGAACAGCACATGATCGAACGAAAAGCGCTCGCGTAGTTTGGGCAGCCACACCAGGGCCATGAGGATGGCACCGCCGCCGTAGCAGCCCATGAGGATGCCGAAATCTGCTGCGGCCCATTGGCGTGAATGCACGATGATGGGCAGCAGCACCACCGGAGCCACAGCGGCAAACATGTGAATGCCGCCACGGCAGAGGACGGCCTGCATGGAGCGTGCATGGCGCGCGTAGCGGATGGCGGCGGCCATGGCACCGAGCATCTGCTCCTGCTGGGCGCTGCGTGGAGTGGCGATGTAGTTGCCGGTGCACATCACCCCGATCACCGCGACAAAGGACAGGGCATTGAGCGCAAACACGGGTGCCGGGCCAAGTGCCGCGAGCAGCAGGCCGCCGAGGATGGGGCCGAGTGAGCGGGCGATGTTGAAGCCCACCCCATTGAGAGCAATGGCGGGAGAGAGTTGTTCGCGGCCCACGACTTCCGGGATCAGTGCCTGCCAGGCGGGCATGGTGAAGGCTGCGGCGACGCCGAGCTGAAAGGTGGCGAGAAGGAGCAGGGTCTGCGTGAGAGCGCCGTACCATGCCAGAAGCGCCATGCCGGCGGCGGTGAGCAGGGCACCGGTTTGCGCGATCAGGATCAAGCGCCGCCGGTCCACCAGATCTGCCAGTGCTCCGGCGGGCAGGGCCAGCAGGAAGAGCGGCAGGCTCGACATCGTCTGCATCAAGGACACGAGGTAGGGCGAACTCGTCATCGTGGTCATGGTCCAGACCGCCGCAGTGTCATTCATCGTGGTGCCGATGTTTGAGCCAATGCTGCCCAGCCACATGGCACGATAGACAGGATTGCGGAGCGGGGACCAGGCTGACATGTGTATGTAGCATAACGATTTTGGAGGGCCGTGCGACTGTGCAATTCGCTTCCCGCAGGGGCTGGCGCGAATGCGTGACAAGGGACTGCTGGCCAGCCGCGTATGATTGCCTACTGTCTTGTCATGTTTACCCGCCGCCAGCTTCTGCAAACCGCCGGACAAGGCTTCGGCGCGCTCGCGTTTCATTCGATGGCCAGCGCGGAGACTGCGCACCGATCCCAGGTGGTGGTGCCCAAGGCGAAGCGCGTGGTGCAGCTCTTCATGGGCGGAGCGGCGAGCCACATTGACCTCTTTGATTACAAGCCGGCGCTGATCAAGCACCACGGTGAAGACGCTGACTTTGGCGAGAAGGTGGAGGCGTTTCAAAACGGGCTCGGGCCATGGAAGAAACCGGTGTGGGACTTCAAACCCTATGGCCAGAGCGGTCGGATGTTGAGTGAGGCCGTGGCGCCACTCGGTGCTTGTGCGGATGACATGGCCTTTGTGCACAACATGGTGGGCAAGACAGGGGTGCATTCGCAGGGCACGCTGCTGCAGGCCACGGGATTCAATCTGCCGGGCTTTCCGGGTGTGGGCTGCTGGGTGAGCTACGCGCTGGGCTCCATCAGCGACAATCTGCCGACGTTTGTCGTGCTGCCGGATCATCGCGGATTCGCCTCAAACGGGCCGAAGAACTGGGACAGCGCGTTTTTGCCCTCGCAGCATGCGGGGACGATCATTTATCCCGGTGCGGAGACGCCCATCGCGGATCTGTTTCCGCACAAGGCCGGGCGCTACATCAGTGCGAAGGCCGACCGCGAGGGATTTGCGCTGCTGGAGCAGCTCAATCGCAAACACATGGCCGCGCATCCGGAAGACTCGCGTCTGGAAAGCCGCATTCAGAGCTATGAACTTGCCGCGAAGATGCAGCTCGCTGCGCCGGAGGCTTTGGATATCTCGAAAGAGTCTGACGCGATGAAGGCGATGTACGGCATTCAGGAGCATCGCAAAGTCTGGCCCACGGAAATCAATCCCGAAGAAGAGGCCGACTACATGGGCCGCAAGTGCCTGGCCGCGCGCCGTCTGCTGGAGCGCGGCGTGCGCTTTGTGCAAATCTGGAGCGGCAATGACAATGGCTTTCCCCGCCGCAACTGGGACAGCCACGAAGATGTGGAGCGCGACCACGGCCCGCTCGCCTGGGGCATGGCGAAGGCGGTGTCAGCGCTGATTCTTGATTTGAAACAGCGTGGTTTGCTCGATGACACGATCATTCTTTGGACCACGGAGTTTGGCCGCATGCCCAGCACGCAGGGCGGTAAAGGCCGCGATCACAATCCTTATGTGTTTACCAACTGGCTCTGCGGCGGTGGGATCCAGGGCGGCGTCACTGCTGGTGAGAGTGACCAGTGGGGGTACAAGCCACTGGATCGCGCGAACCCTACCACCTGCTACGACATCCATGCCACGATGATGCACCTATTGGGCATTGATCACACGCAGCTCACTGTCCGGCACAATGGCATTGATCGGCGGCTGACGGATGTACATGGTCAGGTAATCCGGGGGCTGGTGGGCTAAAACAGGATGTTATCCACGAAGCGCTGCACGTGCTGGGGTTGCTTTCGGTGCTTCCTTGTCACTGCAACGACATCGCGCTCAAAGCGTTCGGGGAAGGGTAGGGTGACGATGGATTCTTTTCTCCGATAGAGAGCGAGAGCCCGACGAGGGACGAAGGCGAGGCCAAAGCCGGAGGCGACGAGATTGATGATGAGGTCGAAGCTGTCCAGCTCCATCGTGGGCTGGAGGTCGAGGTGCTGGCGTTTCATCCAACGACGGAGGTTTTTGCCGGTTTGTGTGCTTGAGTCGATGAGAAGCCAGGGTTGCTGTGACATCCAGAGCCGTAGCCGTTCGGCTCCTTTGACGGGTGCTTTGGCTGCCATGGTGGCAGGCGCGATCAATTCAAAGGCGTCTTTGAAACGATGGGTGACCTTGATGGAGTCTGGCAGAGGTGAGGGCGGGCAGATGACGCCGACGTCAATCTCGCCAGCATCCAATGCAGTGAGGATGGAAGTGCTGGTGTTGTAGCTGACGCGGCATACGACTTCGGGATGTCGCTGGTGATTGGCATGAAAGAGACCGGGCATATGGGCCATCGCCAGGGTGCGCGAAACGCTGACACGAACTTCGGGACGGATGGAGCCAAACTCTGCCTGCAATCCGTCCAGCGCCGAGGCAACACCGCCAATGAGGCGTGCGGCTTCAGCAGCGAGGAAGAGCCCGGCTTCGGTGATTTCGACAGACCGTGTGGTGCGGTTGATCAGTGCCAGGCCGAGGCGCTCCTCCAGAGACTGCATCTGCCGCGTGAGTGCGCTTTGCGACAGACCGGCCTCGCGTGCGGCTCGCGTGAAACTGCGGTGCTTCACGACGAGGTGAAAGAGGTGCAGGGCGTAGAGGTCGAAGGGTTTTCTGGCCAGGTATTGTTGCATCATATGCAATAATACCTATATTTAATGCATTTCACGCAATTGTTTCGATGTGCGAAGGGCTGGGCGCGGACAACCCCGCCTTATCCATGCCCAACATTGAAGACCGTCTCCCTCAAAACGCCCCTGGCCGTTTTTACGTCGATAATACCTGCATCGACTGTGACCTTTGCCGCGACCACGCGCCGGATTTTTTCCGCCGCGATGATGACATCGGCCAAAGCATTGTTTTCCGTCAGCCCGTGACAGATTCAGAGATACAACTCTGCGTGGAAGCACTGGAGGGCTGCCCCACCGAATCCATTGGGCAGATCATTCAGTTACGAAATACAGGATCTGTTTGAGAGCTTGCATCTCACACTCCGTAATGACGTCATGCACAAGCTCCTCATTCTCCTTTCATTGCTGGCGCTCCCGGCCTTCGGCGAACCACTGCGACTCGCAACGTTCCGTGCCGATGTCACACCACCTGTCGGTGCGCCGTTGTGTGGTGGGCTGGTGAAGCCGGTGGTGGGGGTGAGTGAGCCGTTGCTGGCGTTGGGGGTGGTGATTTTGAGTGATGACAAGCCGGTGGTGCTGTGTGCGGTGGACTGGTGTGAGATTCGCGCGGGGGATCATGTGCACTGGAGGGAGGTGCTGGCGCAGGCGGCGGGGACGACGCCGGAGCGCGTGGCGGTGCAGAGTCTGCATCAGCACAATGCGCCGATTGGCGATGCGGCGGCGCACCGGTTGCTGGCGGGTTTTGCTTCGCCGCCGAGTGTGATTGACATTGAATGGGCCGAGCGGGCGTTGAAGGGCGTTGCGGCGAGCCTTGAGGCGGCGCTGAAGAAGGCTGAGCCGGTGACGCACATGGCGCATGGCGAGGCGGCGGTGGAGCATGTGGCCTCGAATCGCCGCATCATGGGCGACGATGGGAAGGTGGCGAAGATGCGGCTGAGCTCGACCAAGGATGCGGCGCTGCGGGAACTGCCGGAAGGGGTGGTCGATCCGCTGCTGAAGACGATCAGCTTTTGGAACGGCGAGAAGAAGCTGGCGGTGCTGCACTACTACGCGACGCATCCCATGAGCTACTATGGCGATGGCATGGTGACGTATGACTTCGTGGGCACTGCACGTGAGCGGCGCACGCAGGATGATGGTGTGCCGCATCTGTATTTCACCGGCTGTGGCGGCAACATCGGGGCAGGCAAATACAATGACGCCAGCAAGGAGGCCCGGGCGAGACTGGGGGAGAACATTCATGCGGCGATGGTGAAGTCCGAGCAGCAGATGAAACGCGTGCCTCTGACGAAGATCGAATGGCGCGCGCGTCCCGTGGTGCTGAAAGCGAATCCCGAGTTTCCGGAAGAGCGCATGCTGAAGGTGTGTGAGAACGCGATGGCTGTGGCCTCGACGCGCATCAGTGCCGCGTTTCGTGTGGGCTTTGCCCGCCAGAGTGCTGCGGGTGTACCGATTCAGTTTACGAGCCTGCATCTTGGAGATGACGTGTGCCTCCTGCACCTGCCGGGCGAGACTTTCATCGAGTATCAGCTTTTTGCGCAGCAGCAGCGGCCCGGCGGATTTGTCGCCACGGCGAGTTATGGGGACGGCGGGCCGGGGTACATCCCGCTGGAAAAATCCTTCGCCGAAGGAGGCTATGAGCCGACGCAGGCCTTTGCGGCGCCGGAGTCAGAAAAGGTGATGCGGGAGACGATTGTCGAGCTGCTCCGTACGAAGTGACAGGTTGCGATGAGCTTCAGCCCTGAAGCGTCCAGCGTCCGAGCTCCTGGAAAGTCTTTCTTTTCATGATGGCCTTGAGCAGGACGATTTCGTGCACCGTCCAGATCACGGGTTCCACATATTCTTCTTTAACGATGGCATCATCGTACAGCAGCGTGACATGCGGCGTAAAGTGTCCGGCTGGCTTGCCCATTTCGCGTTTCAATCGGGAGGCGAAAGCTCTCAAGGCTTCATTGCCTTCGCGGTCTGCGAGGACACAGGGACAATTGGATTTTTTCTCCGAGAAGCTTTTCACCCGGTCAAAGCGCACCTCAAATGGAATGACGCCCTTCACCACTTTGGCCGCGACCATTTGAGCCATTTGGACGGAGCGCTCCAATGCAGGTGGGGCATGATCGAAAGTATGCAGGGTGACATGGAAGCGCCCCGTGGGGCGGGGAGCACCCTTGAGCCCGTGTCTGGCCCTCACCTCGCACGCGCAGCGGGCGATCTGCTCAGCAGCCACCTGATCAGGAAGGATGGCCAAAAACACGCTGGTGACCGGCTGCTCTTCAAGGGCGGCGGGCATGTCGGAAAATAGGAACTGGTCGTTCATGGACAGGGCGGACGAAGGAGCGGGACACTCAGCGAGTCTGATGACAATTCAATGCGCGATGATATTCGCAGTCCGCCTTTGTGTATTGCAGTCCGCTTGAGCATGGTGTCGATTTGGAGTTCTTCCTCCCATGATCCTCGACACTCTTGAAAACTCCGCCCGCTACGAATCCCTGAATTCGCGTTTTGCCAAGGCCTTTGCCTACCTCCGTACGGTGGACGGCACACAGCCGCTGGGGCGGTTTGATCTCGATGGGGATCACTGCTTTGCGCTGGTGCAGACGTATGAGACGAAGCCGATGGAGAAGGCGAAGTTTGAGGCGCATCGGAAGTACATCGATGTGCAGTTCATCTACAGCGGTCGGGAAACCATCCTGTGGGCCCCGCTTGCGGCGATGCAGGAGGAGACGATGGCCTACAACGAGGAAAAAGAGGCCGCGCTGTGGAAACTGATCCCCGATGTGACCCCGCTGCACATGAGTGGCGGTCATTTTGCTATTCTTTACCCGGAGGATGCGCATGCGCCCTGCATCGAGTGGGAAAAACCAGAGCAGGTGTTCAAAGTGGTGATCAAAGTGGCGGTGGAGTAATCCGGCCGCAAAAACGGGCGTACTGGGGGCGTAGGTTTATTACCCCCTGATGAAGCTGACGCCTGCTGTTCTTTTTTGCTCCCTCGCCGTGACCGTTCGCGGCGCGGACCGCATGCTCACGTTTGAAAAAGACGTGCGACCGCTATTGAAGACTCATTGCACGCATTGCCATGGGGAGGAAGAGAAGCCGGAGGGCGGGGTGGATCTGCGGCTGCGGCGCTTCATGGACGTGAAACTCGATGATGAGAAGCACGTCATTGTGGCGGGGCAGCCAGCGCAGAGTGAACTGGTGCGTCTGATCAAAAGCGGAGAAATGCCGAAGAAGGGCAAACCGATGTCCGAGGCGGAACTGGCGATCATTGAGCAATGGATCGCCCAAGGGGCCAAGACCGCGAGGCCTGAGCCGCTGGCGCTCGCTCCAGGACCGATGATTTCAGACGATGACCGCGAGTACTGGGCCTTTCAGCCGGTGAAACGCCCCATGGTGCCTGCTCAGGTGGATGTGAAGCAGGTGCGCACGCCGGTGGATGCCTTCCTGCTGAAGTCGATGGGTGACAAGGGACTCACCTTTGCGCCCGAGGCTGACCGCCGAACTTTGATTCGCCGTGTGTCGCTGGATCTCACCGGACTGCTGCCGACGCCGGAGGAGGTGGAGGCCTTTGTGAGTGACAAATCACCGCTGGCCTATGAGCAGCTGGTGGAGCGCCTGCTGGCCTCGAAAAACTACGGCGAGCGCTGGGCTCGGCATTGGCTGGATGTGGTGGGTTACGCGGACTCCAACGGCTATTCGGAGGCTGACTCGGTGCGGCCCCAGGCGTGGCGTTATCGGGATTACGTGATTCGTGCGATGAACACGGACAAACCGTGGAGTGAATTCATTCAGGAGCAGCTGGCGGGGGACGAACTCGCCGGAGCGACGCATGCAGACTTCCAGCAGGCTGTGCTGGATCCGCAGAGGACTGATCAGCTCATTGCCACTGCGTTCCTGCGCATGGCGCCTGATGGCACGGGCGATGCGCCTGATGATGCGAAGCTCGCGAAAAATCAGGTCATTGCCGAACAGATGAAAGTCACGACTTCGTCGCTCATGGGCATGACTGTGGCCTGTGCTCAGTGCCACGATCACCGCTATGATCCGATCACTCAGGCCGACTATTACCGGCTGCGCGCGGTGTTTGATCCGGCCTACAACTGGGAGGCATGGCGGGCACCTGCGCAGAGGCTGTACTCACTTTACACTCCTGAAGAGCGCGCCAAGGCGGCGGAGATTGAAGTCAAAGCCAAGGAGATCGAGGTCGAGGCGCGGGCGATGAGCAAAAAGTTCCTCGATGAGATTTTCGAAGTCGAGATCAAGAAGGTGCCCGAGCCTGAGCAGGCGGCCTTCCGCGTCGCCCGTGACACGCCGGTCGCCAAGCAGACCCCTGAGCAGAAGACGCTCATCAAAAAGTATCCCTCCGCGCTGGCGACCTACTCACTCGATCTCTACGACAAGAAGAAGCAGGACATCGTGGATGCGAAGATGGCCGAGGCCAAAAAGCTGCGTGAGACGAAGCCGGTGGAAGGCTTTGTGATGGCGCTGACGGAAGTGAAGGGACAGGTGCCCGTGACCAAGCTTTTCAATCGTGGAGATCATGATCAGCCGAAGCAGGCTCTGACTCCCGGTGAGCTGAGCATCCTGGCCAGTCCACAGATTGAGCCTTTCAAACCGGTGCCGGTGAGCAGCGGGTCCAGCGGGCGTCGTCTCGCTTATGCGCAATGGCTCACCAGCGGCAAACATCCGCTGACAGCGAGGGTGCTGGTGAATCGTTTTTGGATGAACCACATGGGGCGTGGCATCGTGAACACTCCGGGTGATTTTGGCCGCCAGGGCGAACTGCCCACGCATCCGGAGCTGCTCGACTACCTCGCTGATGAGTTTGTGAAGAGCGGCTGGAAGCTAAAATCACTGCATCGCCTCATCATGCTGAGCAGTGCCTACCGGCAGTCTTCGGTGAACAACGCTTCGTTGCACAGCGATCCTGAGAACAAGCTCTACGCGCGCTTCAAACTGCGTCGTCTGGATGCCGAGACATTGCGCGACTCCTTGCTGGCCGTGACCGGCACGCTGGTGCAGTCGAGCTATGGTCCGCCGAGTGGCATTGGTCGTGATCCGCAGGGCCGTGTGGTCACCGGCATCGACAAGGGCACGATCACACTTAACAAGGTGGATCCCGGTGGTGCAGACGACTATCGCCGCTCCATCTATGTGCAGGTGCGCCGCAGCAAGCCCGTCACCGTGCTCGACACCTTTGACGCCCCCGTCATGACGCCGAACTGCGAACTGCGCGCGCAGACCACCGTGGCCCCGCAGTCACTGTTGCTCATGAACGACACCTTCGTGCTCGACAGCTCGCTCCGCCTTGCTGACCGCCTGGAGGCTGCGGCCCCTGGCAATCGCACGGAGCAGATCAAGCGCGCCTGGGAACTGCTCTTTGGCAAACCAGCGACGCAGGCTGATGTCGTCCGAGGCATCGCCTATCTCGATGAGCAGACCAAGGCGCTTGCCCAGTATCACCACGACATTCAGCATCCGAAAGGTGTCGTGCCCAATCCACCGCAGGAAGCCATGGCCAGCCTCTGCCAGATCCTTTGCAGCTCAAACCGCTTCCTCTACGTCGAATAATGAACCGCCCCCAGCTCTGCTCCCGCCGTCACTTCCTGCATGCCAATGGCTACAGCCTTGGCACGCTGGCACTCGCCTCGTTGCTTGAGAAGGATGGTCTGCTGGCCGCTCCCGTGAAGCCCGAGAGCATCACGGGTGAGATGCGCTACGATCTGCATCCGAAGAAGCCGCACTTTGAGCCGCAGGCGAAGGCGATGATTTCGATGTTCATGATGGGCGGGCCGTCGCAGATGGACCTGTTTGATCCGAAGCCGATGCTCACGAAGTACGACGGGCAGAAGTTTCCCGGTGAGATCAAGTACGACAACCTCGCGCAGGCTTCATCGAAATGCTTTGGCTCGCCATGGAAGTTTGCGAAGCATGGCGAGTGCGGCATGGAGATCAGCGAGCTGCTGCCGAATCTGAGCAAGGTGGTGGATGAGATCACGCTGATCCGCTCGATGACTTCCGGAGTGAGCAATCACGCGCAGGGTCTCTATGCGATGAACGGGGGACGCATCACCGCGGGTCGCCCGGCGCTGGGTTCGTGGCTGACCTACGGTCTCGGCAGCGAGACGGATGAACTGCCCGCCTACATGGTGCTCTCGCATCCCGGCGGTCTGCCCACTTTCAGTGGTGAGCATTTCACCAATGGCTGGCTGCCTTCGCTGTTTCAGGGCACGCTGGTGCGCGCCACCGAGCCGCGCATTTTGAATCTCGATCCGCCGCCCTCGCTGGCCGGTACGCCGCAGCAGCGGCAGCTTGATTTGCTGAAGGCCTTCAATGAGGACCATCTCGCCCTGCATCCCGGCGAGCTCGATCTGCAGGCGCGTATTTCCAGCTATGAGCTCGCGGCGAAAATGCAGGTCGCCGCGAAAGAGGCGCTCGATATTTCGAAAGAGCCTGAGTACGTCAAAAAACTCTACGGCGTCGATAATCCAATCACCAAAGATTACGCCACACGTTGCATCATCGCGCGTCGTCTCGTCGAGCGCGGTGTGCGCTACGTGCAGGTGCTGAATGCGGGCCAGTCATGGGACCAGCATGGTTCGCTCATCACGGCGCTGCCCAAGAACTGCCAGGCCACCGATCAGCCGAGCGCTGCGCTGCTCATTGACCTCAAGCAGCGCGGTCTGCTTGATTCTACTGTTGTTCACTGGGGCGGCGAAATGGGCCGTCTGCCTGTGCTGCAAAATGATGCGGGCCGCGACAAGTGGGGCCGTGACCACAACACCTACGGCTTCAGCATGTGGATGGCCGGCGGCGGATTCAAGAAAGGCTATGTGCACGGCGAGACGGACGAATTTGGCCACAAGGCTGTCATCGATGAAGTGAAGCACTTCGACTACCACGCCACGCTGCTGAAGACCTTCGGCCTCGACCACACCAAGCTGACCTACAAGCGCAACGGCCTCGCCGCATCGCTCACGGACAACCAGGGTGCCAAGGTGGTGGATGAGCTGCTGGCCTAAAATTTGACCAGCGCTTACCTCGCATGACTGACGCCGCTGATCCGAATCCACTGCATCGTTCGGCGATCTGGAAGTGGACGATCTGCGGCCTGCTGCTGCTCGCTTCGGCGATCAACTACATGGACCGCCAGACGTTGGCGAATGCGGCGGTGCGCATCACCAAGGAGTTTCGACTTTCGCAGGAGCAGTATGGCCACATCGAGGCGGTGTTTGCGTATGCGTTCGCGGCGGGTTCCATCGTCTTTGGGTGGGCGGCGGATCGTTTCTCTGTGCGCTGGCTGTATGCCATCGTGCTGACGATGTGGTCGCTTGCCGGACTGGCGACGGGTTTTGTGCACAACGAGCAGGAGCTGCTGTGGTGCCGCATGGCACTGGGATTTTTCGAGGCGGGTCACTGGCCCTGCGGCATCCGCACCACGCGGGCGCTGCTGGATGCGCGTGAGCGTTCCTTCGGCAACAGCGTGCTGCAGAGCGGCACCTCCGTGGGGGCGATCATCACGCCGCTGATCATGAGCGGTCTCATGACGGCCGAGCTCGGTAGCTGGCGCACGGCGTTTCAAGTGGTTGGCATCACCGGCTTTGGCTGGCTGGTGCTTTGGTTTGCCCTCGTGCGCAAAGCGGACCTGCCTGCACCGGTTCGTGTGAGCGAGACCTCGGACAAGAGCGATGGCACCAGCCTGTGGAGCGTCATTTTCAGCCGACGGATGCTCATCATCTTTGTGGTCATCGCGGGGATCAACACGACGTGGCAGATCCTGCGTGCATGGCTGCCCAAGATATTGCAGGAAGGCCGGGGTTACTCGGAAGCGGAGACGCTGTGGTTCACCTCGGCGTGGTATGTGGCCACGGATGTCGGTTGTCTCGGTGCTGGGGCGCTTGCCGTGTGGCTGGGGCGGCGCAAGCTGTCGGTGCATGCGGCGCGTGTGATTGTCTTTGCGGGCTGCGGGGCCTTGTGCGCCTCCTGCGCGCTCACGCCGTGGCTGGAGCATGGCTGGGTTTTGCTCGGGGTTTTCATGCTCGCGGGTGCCGGGGCGCTGGGCGTGTTTCCGTTGTATCATGCCTTCACGCAGGATTTGTCGGGACGGCATCAGGGCAAGATCACCGGCATCGCCGGAGTGGTGGCGTGGGTGCTGCCGGCGCAGGCGCAGCAGTTCTTTGGCAGGCTCGCGGATCGCACGCACTCGTTTGATCAGGGGCTGATGCTGGCCTCGTGCCTGCCTCTCATCGCGGTGCTGCCGCTGTGGTTGTTTTGGGAAAACAAATCGGAACGTTCTTCATCATCATGAGCTCATCATCCTGGACCCGCAGATCCTTTCTTCTGGCCAGCGCCGCCGCTGCCACAGCCCATGCCGCACCTGCGCCAGTGCGCAAAAAGGTCGCTCTCATCGCGACGGTGATGTTCAAGAACTCGCATGCGATGCATTTCGTGGACCGGCTTGCCATGGGCTACGCCTGGGCCGGTCAGTGGCTGCCACCGCAGACGGATCTGGTGTCGCTGTACGTTGCGCAGTTTCCGGAGACCGATCTCGCGCGTGGTCGCTCTGAGCGCTATCACATTCCGATTTATTCCAGCATCGCCGAGGCGCTCACGCTGGGCACTGGCAACCTCGCGGTCGATGGTGTCGTTCTCATTGGTGAGCACGGTGACTACCCTGAGAATGAGAAAGGGCAGACGCTCTACCCGCGCTACGAGTTCTTCAAAGAAATCGTGAAGGTCTTCGAGGCCAGCGGCCGCAGCGTGCCCGTCTTCAACGACAAACATCTTTCCACCGAATGGAGTAAATGCACCGAGATGGTGGCCGATGCGAAACGGCTGGGTTTTCCTTTTCTAGCCGGTTCCTCCTTGCCCGTGACACGTCGTCTGCCTGCGGTGGATCTGCCATGGGGCACGCCGCTGGCTGAGAGCGTGGCGGTCGGCTACGGTGGCGTCGAGAAATATGATTTCCACGGTCTCGAAACCGCGCAGTGCATGTCTGAGCGCCGCCGTGGGGGTGAGGTGGGAATCAAGAGCGTGCTGGCCCTGCGGGGCGCGAAAATGTGGGAGCATGCCGCCACGCGGAAGAACACGCAGCGGCTGCTTGGCGCTGCACTCACGCGCAGCCACACCTGGCCAGTGGAAGGGTATCCTTTGGAGCCGGTGAGCTTTGAGTGGGCGCGCAAGATCTTCCCTGATGCCTTCGCCTACTTCATCGAACATCGCGATGGCTTCCACACCACGCTGTTCATGCTGCCTGTGCGTGATTTCAACTATGCGGGCCTGAACTCCGAGACAGGTGAAATCACCTCCTGCCAGATGTTTCTGCCGATGCCGGGATCAAGCTCGACCACCGCCGACTTCTTCAATCCGCTCGTCCATCACATCGAGGACATGATCCTGCACAACCGTGCGCCGTATCCTGTGGAGCGTACGCTGCTGACTTCCGGCATGCTGATTGCAGCGGTGGAATCGTTGTATCGCAAGGGCGAGGTCATTCAGACACCCGAGATGGGGGTGGCCTACAACGTGTCGAAGGAGTCGCTGTACTGGCGCGAGTGATCGCAGCAGCACCAGTTTGCCATTCTTGGCCATGAGCAGGTCATGTTGCGGCCGTGAATGTTCTGAGCAAGTCAGCGGCTTCAACCAGCGCTCAATCCGTCGGCTCAGGCAACACGACCGCCCGGCCAGATTGAAGCCTGGCCTGATGCTCATGGCGGTGACGCAACGGCGTGGTGCCGGTGAATTTCTTGAAGCGCTTCACGAACGAACTTGGATCATAGAACCCGCAGTCGAGCGCGATCTGCGCGATGCTTGCGGAGCTGTGCTGGAGGGTGTCGAGCGCGTGAAACATCCGCACCTGCTCCACAAAAGCATAGGGGGTCATGTTCATGCGCTGCTTGAAGATCCGTGTGAAGTGGCTCTCAGAAAAGCTGCAGCGCTGGGCCAGTTGAACGACCGTGATGGTCTCGGCATAGTGTTTTGAAATGTATTCGATGGCAGGCAGCAGGCGGTTCAGTGCATCGTCCTGGCCCATCACGTCGTTGTATTCCTCATTGATGGTGATGAGGCCGATGACTTTGCCCTGGCGGTCACGCAGTGGAAACTTGCTCGAACAAGCCCATTTCATGGCATGAGCGAAAAACCCCACAGCATGGACTTCATTGAGGAGCGGCCTGCCATGCTTGAACACTTGCAGGTCGTTCTGGCGGAAGCTCTGTGCGATGATCTTCGGAAACAGGTCGAAGTCCGTCTTGCCGATCACTTCGAAATTGTCCGGCACGTGGACCGCCCGGCGCAGGGCCTGGCTCATGTAGATGTAGCGGGACTCGAGATTCTTGATCATGAACATCGCGCCCGGGATGCGATCCAGGGGATCGAGCAACTGGCACAGATCGGCCACCTCAGTGAGAAATTTTTTCTGCAGCGGTTTCATGGCGATATGATCGGATATTACCATTTTTTGCGTGTATGGCCACAGAGAGACGGCTTTCTGGTGGCGTAGGTTCCTTTGCACAAAACCGATGAAGTTGTTCGCCACCATTGCATGTCTGCTCACCGCCTCAGTCATGGGCGCGGAGGACATCTTCGTCTCCAAGGTGGAGCCCCTGCTGAAACAGCGCTGCTTTGAGTGCCATTCGCATGAGACAAAAATCAAAGGCGGCCTCGCTCTTGACTCGAAGTCAGGCTGGGAAAAAGGCGGTGAGAGCGGCCCCGCCATTGTTCCAGGGAAGCCGGAAGCAAGCCTGCTGATGCAGGCGCTGAGTCATGCCGAAAAGGATGTCAAAATGCCGCCGAAGAAGATGCTTCCTGCTGCGGAGATTGCCGTGTTTGCGGAATGGATCCGGAGCGGGGCTCCCGATCCGCGAGTATCAGTGGCGAAGAGCACGCAGGATCTGGCAGCAGGCGACACCTGGGACGTCGAGTTCCACAAGCGCCTCGACTGGTGGAGCCTCAAGCCCATGCGCAAAAACGAACCGCCGAAGGTGGATGATGTGGCATGGTCAAAAGAGCCGGTGGATCGTTTCGTGCGTGCGGCGCTGGCGGCCGCCAAACTCCAGCCTGCGCCCCCTGCGGAGCCTGGCGTGCTGAGGCGGCGGCTTTCATTTGTGCTGACGGGGCTGCCGCCATCCTCGGCTTCAGCATCTTTGTCTGACGAGGCCTATGTGGACATGCTGCTGCAAAGCCCGCGCTTCGGCGAGCACTTCGCGCGGCATTGGATGGACGTCGTGCGCTACACGGATACCTACGGCTACGAATGGGACAATCCGGCCAAGGGTGCCTACGAATACCGTGACTACCTCATCCGCGCCTTCAATGACGACATCAGCTTCGCTCAATTTCTGTGCGAACAAATAGCGGGAGATCTTCTGCCGGCGCCGCGCATCAACACCGCCTCACAAACCAAGGAAAGCCTCATCGGCCCCATGTTTTATCATCTCGGGGAGCATCGCCACGGCAGCAGCCTGATGTTCAACGGCATTCACCAGGAAATGGTGAACAACAAGATCGACGCCTTTTCCAAAGCTTTCCTCGCCACCACCGTGGCCTGCGCACGCTGCCACGATCACAAGCTCGAAGCCGTCTCGCAGCATGACTACTACGCTCTTGCCGCCATCTTCACGACACCGCGCTGGACTTCCCGCGTGATCGATGCGCCGGGGAAAAATGATGCGGCCATCGCAAAGCTCAAAGACCTGCGCGCGGCGATCCGCACCGAGGTGGCAGCAGCGTGGAAAAAGCCGTTCGCGGCGGCCTTCCTCAAACAGTGGGCGGAGTCGCACAGCAGCGTATTGAAAGGCGTCGGTGCGCCGCTTGCAGCGCCAGGTCAATTCACACAAAAAGCTGTCGAGTGGCGCAAGGCCCGCGTGGCCGCGCAAAACGCCAACGCCATTTTCAAACCGTTGGCTGATCCCGCCAAGGCGCAGTTACCCGACGGATGGGTGATGGAGGGCGACGGGATGAAGCACGGCTTTGCTGAAGAAGGCACGCTTCTCATAGCTCTTGAAGGCGATGCCGTTATTGCGCGCTTCCTGCCGCGCGGCTGGCACACGCATGCCTTGTCTTCCAAGCTGCCCGGAGCGCTGCGCATGCCGCCTGAGCATCTCATCCCGGGCAGGTTCGTGAGCCTTGACCTCGCAGGCGGGGAATTCGGCGGTCAGCTTGTGGTCGATGACCATGCGTTTCAAAACGAAACCATCGCTTTCTACACCAACACCCAGCCGGAGTGGCGGACCTTTGCCGATGCCGAGCTGAAGAATGGGGTGCAGCAGGTCACGGTGGAGTTTGCCACCTCGTCGTTGAACCCGAATTTCCCACCGCGAACCGGTCTGGCAAAGGGGCTCAAAAATGACGACTTCGGCTATGACAAACGCAGCTGGCTGAGTGTCTGCGGCATTGTCTCGCATGACAAGGCTGGCACGCCGCAGGATGAACAGGATGCGTTTGCTGGTTTGTATGACGCTGGCGGTTCACCGGACGCCTGGGAGCGAATCGCGGCTTGGTTCAACTCTGCCGTTGCGCGGTGGGGTGACGGCAATCCACAGCCCGGTGATCAGCCTGTTCTCGACTGGCTGCTCGCCAGCGGTTTGCTGCCAAACAAGGCGGAACCCGGAAGCAAGCTCGCGACTCTCGTGGCCGAATATCGCAGCGTCGAGGCGGGCATCGGCTTTCCGCGTACGGTCAACAGTATGGACCAGCGGGAAACGTCCCCCGCCAGCTACCCGCTTAACGTGCGCGGAAATGTGGATGCGCCCGGCAGTCTGGTGCAGCCGGGATTTTTGAAAATGCTGGACTCTGGGGTGCGAGTGTCGGACCGCCTGGCACTCGCCGAGTCACTGCTGGATCCCGAGCATCCGCTGACGGCCCGTGTCTATGTGAATCGGGTATGGCAGTGGCTCTTCGGCACCGGACTCGTGGCCACCCCGGATGATTTCGGACGCCTCGGAGACAAGCCCTCGCATCCCGATCTGCTCGACTGGCTGGCACGCGAGTTCATTCGCGAAGGCTGGTCCACGAAGAAACTGGTGCGGCGTCTGGTCTTGAGCCAGGCTTTTCGGCAGTCCGGACTCGTCAACGATGCCGCGCGCGAACGTGATCCAGAGAACCGACTGCTGCACCACTACGCTACACGGCGGCTGGAGGCGGAGGCCATTCGCGATTCACTGCTCGCGATCTCCGGTCGTCTAGACCCGCAGCTTTATGGCAGGCCTGTCCTGCCGTTTCGCAGTGTCGAGGATGGTGCCAAGCGCCTTTTCAGCGGTCCGCTCGATGGTCATGGCCGCCGCTCGATCTACCTGCAGATGTCCATCATGGACCCGCCGAAATTTCTCGTCGGTTTCAATCTTCCGGATTTGAAGCTGCCTGCCGGCAGACGAGACGTGACCAATGTTCCCTCCCAGGCGCTGATCATGCTGAATGATCCGTTTGTGAACGAGATGGCAAAATGCTGGGCGGCTGGTTTGTTAAAGGACAAGGACATGAACCGCGAAGACCGCGCGCGTCAGATGTTCGGTCAGGCTTTGGCCCGTGCGCCGGACGCAGCCGAACTGAAACGCTGGATAGTCGCGTTGCAGGATTTTGGCGGTGACACGCCGGATGCATGGGAACGGCTTGCCCATGCGTTATTCAACACCAAGGAGTTTCTCTACTACCGCTGAAATGTTGCCGCATGACCATCATCTTTGCACGCGCCGCCAGATTCTGGCAGGGGCTGCCGCAGGCTTTGGCATGCTGGCGCTGCGTGCCATGGCAGGTGTGCCGCTGCACCGCCGAGCACGGGCGAAGAACATCATCTTCTGCTTCATGGACGGCGGTCCCAGCCATGTGGACACCTTTGATCCCAAGCCCATGCTCAAGAAGTTCGAGGGCACAGCCATCGGCAGTGGCGCGGTGTCAAAGCGTTCGCAGTCAAATGCGGGCCGCGTCTGGTTTGGCAGTCCCTGGGAGTTCAAGCAGCGCGGGCAGAGCGGCTTGTGGGTGAGCGAGCTTTTTCCGCACATCGCGCAGGTGGCGGACAAGCTCTGTGTCGTGCGTTCCATGGTCGGTGAACTGCCGCTGCATGGTCAGCAGAATTTGCTGCTGCACACCGGCCGCATCCTTGGCCAGGCGCCGAGCATCGGCTCCTGGGTCTCCTATGGCTTGGGCACGGAGAACCGCAACCTGCCCGGCTACGTCGTTCTCAACAACGACTGGGTGCCAAACGGCGGGCTCGAAAACTTCGGCAGTTCTTTCCTGCCCGCGAGTCATCAGGCCACCATGGTTCGTGCCAAGGGTGTGCCGGTCGATAACATTGCTCCGCATGATGAGGCGGTCATCCAGAGGCGCAAACTCGCGCTGCTGGCACAGCAGGACGCGGAGTTTGCGGCGGGCGCCTCGGACGCGCAGATCATTGAAGGAGCCATTGCGAACTATGAGACTGCGTTTCGCATGCAAAGCGCGGTTCCAAGCATTGCGGACATCGCCGGTGAACCTGAATACATTCGCAGGCTCTATGGCGTGGATTCCACGGACGAACATCAGCGCTTTTATGCCACCCAGGCCCTGCGTGCACGGCGCTTGGTGGAGGCTGGGGTGCGGTTTGTCGAAATCACCTGTCCGAGTTTCGATGGCAACAATTCGCCCTGGGATCAGCACGGGCAGATTCGCCAAAACCACGCCAAAAATGCGCGCATCACCGATCAATCCGTCGCCGCTCTCATCAGCGATCTTGATCAGCGAGGCCTGCTCGATGAAACCATCGTGCTCTGGGCTGGCGAGATGGGCCGCACTCCGCATACGCCCAAAATCAGCGAGTCGTGTGGCCGCGATCACCATGTGAACGGCTACAGCATCTTCATGGCTGGCGGCGGTTTCAAAGGCGGCATGGCCTTCGGTGAAACTGACGAGTTCGGCAACTCCGTTGCCAGCGATCCCGTGGACATCCATGACATCCATGCCACGCTCTTGCATCAAATGGGCGTGGATCACGAAAAACTCACCTTCCGCCACGGTGGTCGCGACCAGCGCCTTACCGACGTGCATGGGCGCGTGCTGCGCGAGTTGACAGCTTGATTGGATACGCCATACGCGCTCATTCTTAGCACCATGAAATCCATCGTTGCATTCCTTTCATTGATGACTGTCCACGGCCTTGCGGCTGACCCCGTCGCTGCCTGGTCCAAAGATGTCACCATCAAGCCGGTGTCGTCTGTGGAAGGACGGCATACCACGCACAGCTACTACCTGACCAATCCCGAAAGTCCGGATGGAACGCGGGTGCTGTTTTTCACCTCCACCGATCCGCAGGGCCATGTGGGTGAAGTCCGCATGCTGGAGCGTGCGACGGGGAAGGAGACGGTGCTGGCTGACAATGTGCACACGGAGGACGCACACCGCGTCGCGTGTCAGCAGTGGCTCTCCGGCGGCAAACGCGTGGCGTATCATGAAGTGATCGACAAAAAGTGGCGCGTGGTCGTGGTGGATGTGGAGACGCTGGCGAAGACGATCGTCGCTGAAGATCATCAGGTGGGTTTTGGCAGGCCGGAAGGTGACCTGCTGCCCATGTATGGCTGCCATTGGAATCCGGGGCCGTATCGTGATCTCGAAGTGTGGGACGCGTCCACCGGCAAGATCACCACGATGGCGAAGATCGCGGCGGTGGAAGCCCAGTATGGCGACTGGTTGCAGAAGGAGTTTGCAGGCAAGCCGTGCTCCATTTTCTTTCCGGTGCTCAGCCCGGATCTGAAGCGCGTGTTTTTCAAAGTGGCCGCAGGCAATGGCGGGGACAATTACATGTCCAGCGGAGCCAGCCATCGGCAGGGTACGGTGGTGTATGATTTTGAAAAAGCGGCCTGCGTCTGGCAGCGTAACAAGTGGGGCCACCCGGCCTGGACACCTGACTCACAGCACATCTTTGAAGCGGGAAACATCAGCTTCGACATCCAGGACAACCCTGCCAGATACACCCGTCTCAAAGACGTGCCCGTCCTCGGTGGTACGCATCCTTCGGTGAGTCCGGATGGTACCCTTATGGTTACCGACGGCCTGAGCCGCAGTGTGGGCGGCCAAGGTGATGAATGGGGTATTCAGGTGGCGGACATGCAGGGTGGCAAATGGGTCCTGCTGCAGAGCTTTGCCCAAAACGGCGGCGCCAAATCCTGGCGGCGCAACCACCCGCACCCGGCCTTCAGCGCGGATGGCAAACGCATCTACTACAATGTCAACGATGGACCCTTCACGCGCCTGATGGTGGCGGAACGTCCGTAATGTGCGCCGGGTTCGCAGCGTTGGTAGCCCATGAAAATCATTGCCGCATGGCTGTTCGCATTGTCGTTGTCCGGGTTAGTCGCGCAGGAGGTTGAGCCCAAAAACCTGCAACGCATCGTCGCCATCGAGAATGTGTGTGCGTGGCCCAATCTCACGTTGCTGCCGGATGGCACGATCATCGCCATTCTTTTCAATCAGCCCGGCCACGGCACCATGCAGGGGGATGTGGACTGCTATGCCAGCAGCGACGGTGTAAAATGGGAGAAGCGCAGCACGGTCACGCAGCATGAGCCGGACACGATCCGCATGAACCATGCGGCGGGACTGGCGAAGAATGGAGATCTTCTGGTGCTCTGCTCCGGCTGGACCAATGTGAAGCAGCCGCAGCGGCCCAAGCAGGCTGATTTCCGCGATGCCGTGCTGCGCAGCTGGGTGCTGCGCTCCAAAGATGCTGGCCGCACCTGGAACAAGAGCGATGTCTTTCCCCCGACTGAGTCTGACGAATGGACCGAGCACATTCCCTTTGGCGACATCTGGACGGCGCAGGACGGCACGCTGCGCACGTCATGCTATCAGGGGCAGATCACTGATCCGACAAAATCGTCCAAGGCCAAGGGCTGGCGCTCTTGGTGTTTCCGCAGCGATGACGATGGCATCACGTGGAAGCCGCAGTCCATTATCGGTGCCACACATAATGAGACGGACATTTTTCCCCTTGGCGGCAAAAGCTGGCTGGCTGCCGCACGCACCACGCAGATGGAGCTGTTTCGGAGCGATGACGATGGCGCGACCTGGGGTGCACCTCTCAAGGTGACCGCACGCAATGAGATCAACGGCCACCTCACACGTCTGGCAGACAAGCGGCTGCTGCTAAGCTATGGCGTGCGCATCGCCGGGCAGCACGGAGTCTGCGCGAAGTTCAGCAGCGACGATGGCAAAACCTGGAGCTCTCCCATCCGTCTCGCAAGCAGCGAGGTGGGAGACTGCGGCTATCCCTCAAGCGTGCAGCTCGCGAACGGGAAAATCGTCACCGCCTACTACTCCAAAGCCGCGCCCGAATGTGATCATTACCACATGGGCGCGGCGGTTTGGGAGACTCCGGCACGGTGAGTCAGCGGGCTCCGGGAAAGGCGTCCGCGCCTTCGCGTGCGAGCTGTTCTTGACGCAGCTCCGCTTTGGCTCTGGCTTCATCTTCCTCAAAGACCGCCAGACCGATGACGCCCACATTGCCTGCTCCTCCGCTGGAGGCAGCTTTGGAGCGTGCCACACTGCCAAACACAAATGACCGTGTGGTCGTGTCGTTTTTGCGAAAGCCATCGACATCGTACGTTTCTTTGGGGTCCAAAATGAAGCCTCGTTGTTTCGGACTTGCCGCCTTCCCGTTGAGGACGTTCAAACCATCCACGCTTAAAACGACCTCGATGCGTTTTTTGGTGCGGTTTTCGAGCCTGACTTCGTAGTGGCTGCCATTTTCACCAATCACGATGCGCTTCCCGCCGGCATCATAATGCGGGAAGACGCGGCCATAGCGAACAAGACCCACCTTCAGGCGTTCTCCAGCGGCAGGAAACAAACCGCTGCGTTTGGTCATGCTGCCACCGAGGACTCCCGCCATGGCCTTTGCTCCCGCTTCGTCATTGTAATGAAATGAGTCCACCGCATCGGGTGTGTCGGATTTGCGGAGCATGCGTGTGCTCTCCAGCACGGAATACTTTTCCTGACCGGCTGAGGTGCCCAGACCGGGACGGTCCTGGATCCGAGTGGTGGAACCAGTCGCCAGTAGATGGTCGATGGACTGGTTTTGGATGGCAAAACCGCCGGATCGATTGCCTGCGGTGATGGGACCAGCACCATAAGAAAACGGCATCACCGGGTTAAGAGGAGACGCAGTTTTTGAATTCATCGAAGAGCATGACGCAATCAACGTGATGGCCAATAAAACGGAGCAGACAGCAATCGAACGGCGGAGTTGGGCTGGGTTCATAAATGCAGAAATATCAGCATTTGAAATTCCGGCAAGATTAAATGCAGAAAAATATGCATTTAAGCTGAGCGTTCGAGAATCCACCCTGCGTGGAGGCTTACAGCAATCTGCGCTTGCGATCCTGCTTAAATGCAGCATTTTCAGCACATGGCAGTCAAAGACGATCAACTTTCCAAACGTGAGCGGCAGGCGATGGACATTGTCTATCGGCTGGGCAAGGCGACGGCGGAGGAGATCCAGGAGGAAATGCCGGACAGCCCGTCCTACTCGGCGGTGCGCGCGCTGCTGAGCATCTTGGTGGGCAAGAAACTGCTCAAGCACACGCGTGAGTCGCGCCGCTATGTGTATGAACTGGCCATCTCGCGTGAAAAGGCGCGTGATACGGCGCTGCGAAAGCTCATGCGCACGTTTTTTGACGGCTCACCCGGTAAGCTGATGGCCTCCCTGCTGGAGACGAAAGACCGCAAACTGCCGCCAGAGGAAGTCGCAGCGATCCGGAAATTGCTGGACGAGCAGTCGCCTTCCTGATCCACTTTATACACACGTCATGACCGCCTGCTGGATCGCCATCGCTCTCAAAGCAACACTGTGGGCGGCGTTCATGAGCGCCGCCGCACTCGTGGTGCCGATGCAGCATCCGCAGGTTCGGCGTCGGTTTGCCTTGCTGGGCATGTGGGGGCTGTGGGTGCTTCCCTGGCTGCCTCTGCCATGGTCAGGCTTTCCAACGGCTTCGTTTGATGTCGCGACTGGCAGCCCCTCTGAATCTGGCTGGTGGTGGCCGATTCTGACTGCTGTCTGGGCGATCGGCAGCTTGATCTTGCTGCTGCGAGTGGTGAACGACATCGCTGGCATCCTGCGACTGGTGCGCCAAGCCGAGAAGTCCACGCTGAATCCGGGAGGTGCTGTCGAAGTGCTCTTCACGGCGGAAATTGAAGGCCCCTGCATGACGGGGTGGCTGCGGCCTTGTGTGCTGCTGCCGCTGGAGGCAGCCTCCTGGCCGGAGGGTACGCTGCGTGCCACTCTGCGGCATGAGTGCCAGCATGCGCGGCAGATGGACGGGCTGCACCGCTTCTGCGCGGCGCTCGTCCGCGCCTGCTTCTGGTGGAATCCTGCCATGCATGTGCTTTGCGGCATCTACGAGGCGGAGTCCGAAGTCTGCTGTGACGAGGCGGCTGCCACGGCCTGCAGCCGTCGTGAGTATGGAGAAATGCTGCTGGCCCATGCCACCCTGATGCCGCTGCCGGCATTCGCCTTGGCCTTTGCCCGTCGCTCAGGCCTGCGCATCCGCATTCAACGTTTGTTTGCAACTCGCCGGGACTCCCGCTGGATGCTTTCTGCGCGCTGGCTGACGGCCCTGACACTCATCATTGGCGCCGCAATGCTCATGGCCTCGATTCGGGTGATGTCGCCTGAGATGGCACAAGGAAACTCGCTCAAAAGCGAGGCGCAGCTCCGTTTGAATGCAGATCCGTTTCCCGGCGCACCGTAGCCTGCACTGCGCCGATGGTGACGCCGCGCACTCCATGAAAACGTTACTCTTCCTCCTGTTGTTCTCCGTCAGCGCCTTCGCGGCGAAGCCGAACATCATCGTCATTTTCGTCGATAACTTTGGGAACGGCGATCTCGGCTGCTTTGGCTCGAAACTGCACCGCACGCCGAATGTGGACCGGCTGGCGGCGGAGGGCACAAAGTTCACCAGCTTCTATGTGGCCAGCGGCGTCTGCACGCCGAGTCGTTCGGCGTTGATGACGGGCTGCTATCCGCGCCGCGTGGGCATGCATGTGAGCGATACGGGCGGTGCGGTGCTGCAGCCGGTGGCGCGCAAGGGGCTCAATCCCGCCGAGGTCACGATGGCTGAAGTTTTGAAGAGCGCGGGCTATGCGACGATGTGCATCGGCAAATGGCATCTCGGGGATCAGCAGGCGTTTTTGCCGACGAAGCAGGGGTTTGATGATTTCTTCGGCCTTCCGTACAGCGATGACATGACGAAGGATAAAAAGCCGGATCTCTGGCCGGAACTGCCGCTCATGCGCGGAGAGAAGGTGATCGAGGCGCCTGCGGATCGCGATCATCTGGTGAAACGCTGCACGGAAGAGGCGGTGCGCTTCATTGAGAAGCACAAGGAGGAGCCGTTTTTTCTCTACCTGCCGCACACGATGCCAGGATCGACCGCGCATCCGTTTTCGAGCGAGCACTTTCGCGGCAAGAGTGCGAACGGGGAGTATGGCGACTCGGTGGAGGAGCTTGACTGGAGCACCGGGGAAATCATGGCGGCCTTGCAGCGGCTGAAGCTCGCGGACAACACGCTCATCGTGTGGACCTCCGACAACGGCGCGGTGAAATGCAATCCACCGCAGGGCAGCAATGCGCCATATCGCGGTTCTGGGTATGATACATCTGAAGGTGCGATGCGGATGCCCTGCGTGATGCGCTGGCCGGGAAAAATCGCCGCCGGAGCGGTGAATGACGCGCTGTGTTCGACGATGGACCTGCTGCCGACCTTTGCCGGTCTCGCGGGTGCCAGTGTGCCGCCGCACAAGATCGACGGCCATGACATCGCGCCGATTCTTTTCAATGCTGGGAGCGCCGCCTCGCCATGGGATGACGATGGTTTCTTTTTTTACCGCATGGATCAACTTCAGGCCGTGCGTGCGGGAGACTGGAAACTCTACCTGCCGCTGACCGGCAAGTTTAAAACTCTGAGCAGCAGGCAGGAGCCTTTCAGCCTGGAGCTGTTCGACGTCCGCCATGATGTGAGTGAAGAACGCGAAGTGTCCGCCCAGCATCCTGAGGTGGTGCAGAGCCTCATGCGGCTGGCTGACAAAGCCCGCGCTGACCTGGGCGATTTCAAACTTGCGGGCTCCGGCCAGCGGGAGGCAGGCATGGTGGAGAATGCCGTGCCGCTCTTGCCCTGAGCCCGATTGCCTGCTGTGTTGTGGCATGACCCGTGGCAGCCGTTCGCTCCTTCTTCTGACTCTCGTGATTCTCGCGGGGATCATCGTGCCGTTTGTGATCTGGGGGGCGCAGTTTGACCAGACCCTGAGCCTCGCAGGCGCGCGAAAGTGGATGGAAGGCTACGGCGCATGGGCATGGGTGGCGGGGATCGTGCTGCTGGTGGCTGACATCGTGCTGCCGGTGCCTTCGACGGTGGTCATGTCTGCACTGGGATGGATGTATGGCTGGTGGCTGGGCGGCCTGATTTGTGCGACCGGGTCGATGCTTTCCGGCGTCATCGCCTACGCTGCCTGCCGCTGGTTGGGGCGCGGTGCGGCGCGCAGGATTGCGGGCGAAGAGGGGCTGCGCCGAGGCGAAGAGGTGTTCGAGAAGCGCGGCGGCTGGCTGGTGGCGCTCTCGCGCTGGATGCCGGTGCTGCCAGAGGCGGTGGCCTGCCTCGCAGGACTTTCCAGCATGCGCTGGCGTGTTTTTTTGCCCGCGCTGGCGTGCGGCTCGGTGCCGACGGGGTTTGTGTTCGCGGCGATCGGCCACCTCGGGCAGAGCGAGCCTGGCTGGGCGTTTGCCTTGAGCGCCATCGTTCCTGTTTTGCTATGGCTGGGCGCGGCGCGGATGCTGAAGCGCTAACGCATTTCAATCAATCCGGCACTGGCAGCCGCTGAACGCGCGAGCCTGCGCATTTCACGGCGGATGAACCACACGCCGAGCGGGAGCAGCAGGGCGATGGCGAGGACCGCCACGAGGCCCAGCACGACGAGCATGTGCAAACCTGCCGCCATCAAAATCGCGGTGACGATGAGCCACAGCAGCATATTCCACCCGAAGCTGCGGCGGATGCGCAGGAGCAATTTCACCCGTGTGAGGCAGCGTCCTTTGGCATGGAACTCTGTGACACTCAAAAAGGCGCGGGAAACTTCCGACCAGGGCCAGGCCTCGATGTCAAACCAGCGCCAGCCGTCGTCCTCACGAAAGATGATGTGCGCAGCTCGGAGCGCCTTGCGCATTTCCTGCAGCCACGCATCACGGGTGATGCCGGTTTCGCTCCAGAAGCACAGCGTTCCCAGGCTGAGGGTGATTTTATGCGGTCGTGTGGGTGGAATGATGTCTGGCAGCAGCGGATGACGGCTGGGCCGTGCGTCCAGTGCCAGCATGCCACGCAGCCGCGCCCACTCGCGCACCACGGGCTGCAGGAAGCTCAGCCACCAGAGCAGCAGGCGATCCAGCGGGCCATGGATGCTGGCTGCTGCAGCGTGGCGAGCACTGACCTGCCAGGCAGACCAACCGGCAAACCCCAGCAGTCCCAGCGCCAGCCACGGCTGCTGACAAACCAGCGCCAGCAGCAGCAGCGCGAGCCATAGCAGGCCGGTGAACCACTCCCACCAGCGGAAGCTGGAGGATGAGTAGATCACCTGGAAAGCACCGAGTCCCAAGGGCCCGTGGAAGATGCTGCCTTCGACGGGATAATCCGCCGGATGCTGATCTCCGTAAATGCCCCCACGCCAGCGCGCGCCGCCGAGGTAGCCGAAGCGTTCGGGATGCGTCTTCATCAGGAGCGCTTCCGCGCAGCCATAGCCAAACTGCTGAGTCAAATACGCCCGGATGGTGAAACGCCGATGGTGCCAGACCATCGCTCCGGGCACGAAGAGCAGCCGCCTGCCGGTTTCACGCAGCCGCCAGCAGATGTCCACGTCATCACCCGCTGTTTTGAATTCAGCCCGAAAGCCGCCGATGAGTTCAAGAGTGTCCTTCCGAATGGCGAGATTGCAGCCCGGCAGGTGCTCGGCTTCGGTGTCATTGAGCAGCACATGCGCCGGTGCGCCCGGGGCTGCGGCGACGATGTGCTCGATGCGATTTCGTGGCGGAGGCGGGATGTTGGGACCTCCGGCCGCGGCGACGGTTTCATCCGCAAAGGCATGGCTCAGGTGAAGGAGCCAGTCGGGGTGTACGATGCAGTCATCATCGGTGTAGGCGATGATGGCACCGGTGGCGAGCCGGGCACCGAGATTGCGGGCCACGCTGAGTCCGGCGTGCTCCTGAAACTGGTAGCGTACCTGCGGATGGGCTTTCGCGATCTCGGCGATGTGATGGCGCGAACCGTCGTCGATGAGCAGGATTTCGAAGTCGGGATAGCGCAGCGCCACCAATGAATCCAGGCATTGACTCAGCGTGGCGGCACCATTGTGGGTGCAGACCACGACGGAGATGCGTGGCGCTGTAGCAGGCGGCAGCCAGACGGGTGGCAGCGCGCGCTGAAGGGCGCAGGCAGGGCGTTCCTTTCTTTCATGATCCACGAGGCCAAACTGCCAGTCGGTGATCTCCCTGCCGCCCCGGAACCATTCATCGGTATAGGCAAACCAGACTCCGCCCGCACAGCCGCCGCTCAGCAGGCAGTCATGCTGCCAGCGCACCACCTCCGCCTGTCGCTCAGGTCCGTGGGAGGCGACATCGAGACCGAATTCCGTGATGAGCAGCGGCTGGTTGCCTGCGAGATTCTGCCATTGAGCGAGGCAGGCGCTGAATGCTGCAGCGGATTCCAGATACACGTTCACCGCGATGAAGTCGGCATTGCGCGGCACGAGATAGCCGGTGGACGGATACGTGGCGTAGCTGATGAGCGTCTGCGGCGCATGGCGGCGGGCAATCTCGATGAGTTTTTCGATGAATGCCCGCACCCGCCGGGGCTTCATCCAGCGGACCAGAGTTTTCTCGATCTCATTGCCGACGAGGAAGGCGGTGATGCAGGAATGAGAACCCAGTCTGGCGCATGTGGTGGCGACCTGGGTTTCGATCTCACGGCAAAGAGAGCGGCTGGCGAGGAAATCGACATGCTCACTCCAGGGAATGCCAACGATCAGGCGCAGGCCAAGGGCTTCGACTTCGCGCAGCACGGCTGCTGTTGGGGGATCGTACAGCCGCACGGTATTGAAACCCATCGCTGTGATGTGGCGCAGGTCGGCAGCGAGCTGGTCGTCTTCAGGGAAGGGCTCGCCACGCGAGTTTGGTTTGAACGGGCCATAGGTGACGCCGCGCATGAAATGGGGGGTGCCATCGGCCAATTGCAGGAACTTTCCTGCCACCGCCACGCGCTGCCCGTGGCTCACGGGTGCAAGGGGGGCAGAAGGGATGGCGGAAGTCATGCAGGCGTCAGGTTCACATTCGGCGGGTCCGAAGGGTGAAACAGGTACGTGCCGAAGACCAGTCAGACTTCAGACTTCGGAAGCTTTGTCACCGGGCGTTTGAACTGCCATGAGGTCTTCCGGCACGGCAGGGTCCGTGATCTCCATTTCCACCCAGCCGTCGCCTTCGCGTTCGATACGACGTGCATTGATGAACATCACGATGCAGAAGCCGACAAATGCGGTGCTGGTCTCCAGCACAAACGGAGTGGAGAAGAAGGTGAAGAAATAGGCCAGACCCTGAGCCACGATCTCACGTGCAGTTTCATTCACATAAGCCGCAACGGCGACGCCAATGATGATGGCAGCAGACCAGAGCAGGGATTCGAGCCACCAGAGGGATTTTTGGGGAATGGTTTCAGGCGCAGGCATTCGCAGATCAGTTTACAGGGGTAGCTTTATGGGCAGTGCCCGGAAAATCCACCTGTTTTGTTGTCACATTCGCCGCACCTCCCGTGCCTGGGGCGGCCGCCAAAGGGGCTGGCGAGGAGGTGTCATCGTCCTCGACTGGCAGCGCCTTCAGCGCGGCAGGTTCCACCTGGCTGCGCAAGTCAGCGACATGCATTCCCCACATGGCGGTGCCGGCGAGGACGAGGATAAAGACCGCGAGGGCTGCTGGCAGCGGGGACTTGATGGAGTTCACCTGGCCTGCTGCGGGCGCGGTGACGCGCTCATGATGCGTGGCAGGCTCACGCAGCCATGGCCCCTGGGATTGTGTCAGATAACGATAATCCCGCTCTCCACCCAGGGCACCTTCGGGCAGCTCCTCCAGCATGGAGGATGCGTCCACTTCAAGGAAATCGCTGTACTGGCGCATGAACGAACGCGCATACGTCAGGCTGCCAAAGGCCGCAATGTTGCCGGATTCCAGATAGCGCAGGCGCTGCGCCGGAATGCGTGTCTCATGCGCAGCGTCCTCAATGGACAAGCCGCGCTTTTCACGCGCAGCGGTGAGCATCCGGCCGAAGTTAGCAGTCATGGTTTAATTTGAATACGTCAAATGTGACATCGCCGGATGTGGAAGCGATGATTTTTTTTCATATTCCACCTGACATTGAATGAGGAAAAACAACGCGGGATTCTTCCCGGTAATCTTGTAATCAAAGCAAGGAGTACTAAAATCGTGACATGAAAGCTCTCCATGAGACCCGTCTGAAGATTCGCCGTGAACTGGAGGCTCCGCCTGCTTTGAGAAAGTTCGGCAGCGGGTGGATCAGCGGCGTTTTGGGCATGATGTTTGGTCTGGCGGCGCTCGGCTGCGTGGTGATGATGCGTTTTCCGGGGGTCTTCACCATGAAGGAGAACGCGGCGGTGATCGGGCATCCGGCCTTCCGCACGGGCATGTTTGTCCTGATGGTGCTGGCGTTTGGCTTTTCACTGCTCAGCCTCCTGCTGCGTCCGGGCAAGGCCCTTGGACTCACGGGAATGGTGGCGACGCTGCTGGCGGTGACGTTTGGCGGCACTTCAGCGTCTGCGGTGGTCGCCGATCTGACGCCGGTGTATTTCGGGCTCGATTTTTTCATCCTGCGGCTGCTCTTCACCGGCTTTCTCTTCATCCCGCTGGAGACGATTTTCCCGCACCGGGCGGAGCAGGGGATCTTCCGCCAGGAATGGCGGGAGGATCTGTTCTACTACCTCATCAGCAGCATGATGGTTCAGATCCTGACCTGGCTGAGCTTCATGCCGGCGCAGACGCTGTTTAAGCACACGTCATGGACGGAGATGCGCGCCTGGGTGGCGGCGCTGCCGTTTCTTGTGCAGCTCTTCGCCATCATGTTCTTCACGGATCTGGTGCAGTACTGGGTGCATCGGCTGTTTCACCGCATTCCGGCGCTGTGGCGCTTCCATGCAGTACATCACTCGGCGCAAAGCATGGACTGGATGGCCGGAGCGCGGATGCACTTCTTTGAGATCCTCGTGCTGCGCGGGACCACGGTCTTTCCGATGATCCTGCTCGGTTTCAGCCAGACGGCTGTGAATGCGTATGTGCTGGTCGTTTATCTCTTCGCCACCTTTGCCCATTCGAACCTCGGCTGGAAGCTCGGCATCTTCGAGAAATTCTTCGTCACACCCCGCTTCCATCACTGGCATCATGGCATTGAGAAGGAAGCCATCGACGTGAATTTTGCCATTCACTTTCCGCTGTTCGACAAGCTCTTCGGCACCCATCACATGCCCGAAAACGGCCGCTGGCCCGAAGGTTACGGCATCGGCGGCCATCCGGTGCCCAAGGGCTACTGGCAGCAGTTTCTCCATCCGTTTCGGAGGAAGAAGTAATCACTCGTATTTGAGCTGAGCCGTGGCGGTGCATGCGGCATCAGCCGTGACACGGAGCCAGCGCGCCTGCACCGCTGGCTCGAACTCGATGCTGAGCTGAGCGCCTGCTTTCAATTTGGCTTCTTTGTAAGTTACCCAAAGACCGGTGCCGGTCAGATCCAGCTCGACTTTCACGTTCACTGCCTGCGCATCATCCGTGCTCAAGGTCAGCGTACGTTTGTCATAGCCCCACATGAGGTAAGGGTCGCTTGCCTGACCTGCTTTGACCTTCGTGTTCTTCCAAGGACCGCCCACACCGCGTGGCTTGCCGAGTTTCCAGAGATCGTCAATCGCACCAGCCCAGAGAGCGGCTTTGCCATCGGCGCTGCGGAGGATATGTTCACTGGCAGGCGCATCCGGTTTGATGCCGCTCATAAGCAGCATGCCACGGTAGCCGCCGAAATCGGTCACACGTAGATTGTGCGAGGCGATGGGGCGGATCTTGGCAAAGCCGTCGGCATTTTCAGCGGGAAGCTCGAAGAAGGTGCCGCAGGCGCTCAGCATGTCGCGCTCAGTTGCCACCTCACGGCAGATGCGCAGTTCGCCTGCGTTTGTGGCAGCATCCAAATCAGGGCTGGCACGTGGAAGGCGCCAGCGGCGGCCTCGATCATCGACGACAAGAACGCTGGCTTCATCGAGCGTGATGACCTGCTGAGGAATCGCGACCTTTGTCTTCACAAACTGCTCTGCTTTGGTGTCCTCGACCCGCTGCAGATTCAAAGCGGCGTCCAGTTCGTAATAGCCTGCGTCGGCTGCGAGGCTAAGCGTGCGCTTGTTTTCGCCACGCGCGCGGAAGATGCCGGTCTGGACTTTGTCATCGCCCACACGCGCCACGCCGTCGAAGATCGCATCGGCTTGCGTGCCGCGTGAGTCACCATTTGTGAGCGTGATGATCATGCTCACATCTTTGCCATCCTGGTCGGCTTTCACAGTCAGCCACTCTGAATCACCGCTGATGTCCTCGCGCCTGGCGGTGCCTGCCGCGTGATCAATCCGCCAGAGGCTGCGGTGCTTCCATCCCGCAACGAGAAACGGGTCCGACACATCGCCCGCCTTCACGCTCTCATGCAGCCACACCGCACCGCTGGCGTGCGCGGGGCCGAGTTTATCCGGCGTCTCAGGACTCGTAAACCACAGGTTGGACTGAGACTGCCCCACGCTGTCGATGCCGCCTTTGACTTTGCGTTTGTTGAGAAACTCCGACTTCGCCGAATCATCACAGCCGAAGACCAGGCGGTCATTCCAGCGGCTGAAGTCGCCGATGACCTTCATGTAGGCGCTGCGCACGCGAATGCCGTTCGTGTTGGCCGCGGAGAAGGTTCGTGGGAAGCGCCAGAACGCGCCATGCATCGTCATGAGCAGATCGTCTTCGCCGATGTCGCGGATGCGCGGCCATTCGGTGTTCCAACCGTGCGCGCCGTCGTAGCTGTGGCTGACTTTTGGCAGACGAAACGACTGCCATTTGCCGCCGTCCAGCAGCATTAGAATGAGGGATTTTGCATCCCAGCCGATGCTCCACGCCGGTGCGTCTGCCGCGCTGCCCTGGATGCCGCCCGGGCCGGTGACTTCGGTGAATTGATTGCGCCGCACCAGCTGCCAGTCATCTCCGGGTTTTCGCCATTCTCCCAGAGCGCCGCTTGGGGTGGTGGGGTCGGTGAGCACGCGTTTGTCGCGGTCACCGTTGTTGGCGTAAATCAAGCGGCCTTGGGTCGAATAGAGTCCTTTGCCGTGATAGCCAGGCAGTTGAGACTCCAGCTTTGTGAGAGGTGTTGTGACTTGGAAGCCTTTCTTCAAGGGATTGCCGTCGCGGATCAGTGAGGTGACGGCCAGCGATTTTACGTCCACTTCGTAGAGGCCTTCCTCCATCGTCGCGTAATAGATTTTTCCGGCGGGATCGATCAGATGGCGCGCATTCCCGGTGAGCCGTCCGGGCATTTTGTTCGGTGGAATCACCCGCACGGCGCGGTCGGAGCCGATCACATAAGGCCCGATGAAAAGCTGCTGCGACTCGGGATGGATCATCCGGTTCGCGGGCGTGCCGCCCACGCTCTCAGGCCGCACGAGCTGTTTTAAATCCGAAGTGATCTCGTAAAGCTTGTCGCTCGATCCAAAAGGCAGGTGCGGTCCGTAGGTGATGACCCAGAGGCGGTCCGCCCAGGGCACCACGGCACCCGTGCCACATTCGCCTTCATTGTTGAACATGGCGAGGCCGGGGTAGATGCCGCTGACATGGCGTGGTTCCTCGGCTGCGAGGAAGCCTGTGAATGCCGCGAGCAGCAGGAGGTTGGATTTCATGTGTGGATCAAAGCCACGCCGGGGGCGCTGGCAACCCGGGTGAATTATGCCGGATTGAAATCGCTTACATCCCCCGCATAGCTGGATGATGCCCAAAAAGCAGGTCATCCAACTTCCCGGCGATGTCTGGCGCAGCCTGCGCCATGAGTGGCTGTGGGTGTATCGTGGTCCCGTGCCGCAGTGCGGGGTGTGGTCGGCTGAGATCCCGGTGCCTGCGGGAGTCTTCTTCGTGGAGCGTGGTGAAGTGCGCATCCAGGTGGATGGCAAAGAGACCCTTGTGCCACGCGGGCAGGCGTTCTTCTCATCGCCCCGGCCGCGGCGGCATTGGTTTGCGGCAAACACCCGGCTGCTGTCCGTCGGCTTCCGCAGCCAGTGGCCGGATGGTACATCCTTGTTTCGCGATGCGCTCAACTTTGCCGCCGAGGCTCCCGCATTGCGAAAAGCGACGCAGGAACTTTTTGCCAGCATTCACGGTGCGCAGAAAGTCGTCACCTATCGTCAAGCCATTGAGGCTGCACAGTATTCCGCGATTGAGTGGGTTGCGCGTGAGGCCGCATTCGCCGTCTGGTTTGCGGTGTGGATGGAAACTGTGCAGGAGCTCGGCGTGCAGCCTGAACTCCAGGTGAGGATTCGCCGCCGCCGGGTGGATCAAATCGTTGCGTGGCTGCAGGCGCTGCCGCTGGATCAAACGACGCCGAGTTTGCCCCCGGATTTCCCGATCGGCAGCCGGCGTGCGGAACAATTGATGCAGCAGCAGTTTGGCATTGGACTGCGCATGTTTATGGAACGGAGGCGGCTTGATGTGGCACGCGAGCGCATTGTGGCGGATCAGGCCACGCTCAAGGAAATCGCCTTTGCCCTGGGCTTTCGCCATGCGTCCCACTTCACCGCGTGGTTCCGCCGTCATACAGGGATGTCGCCGTCAGAGTATCGCTTGAGCGGGGTGGAACAGGCGGCGTGAGGATGAATTACGAATATGTCATTTGAAGGATGGGTGAGCTTGGCTTCAAATGACCGGGACGTTGGCAACCAGCCTAGTTTTCAACGGCTCGTTCACACTCCATGCAACCCGACGTCTCACTCATCATTCCCGTCTTCAACAACGAGCTGTATTTGGATGAATCCTTGACGGCGGCGTGTGCGCAGGGGGAGCTGTCGGTGGAGATCATCGTCATCGATGATGGCTCCACGGACGGGTCGCTGAGGAAGATCAAAGCCCACGCGGAGCGTGATCCAAGGATCGTCGTGATCGAGCAGGCCAACCAGGGTGTCTCCGCGGCGCGGAATGCCGGGCTGGACCGTGCGTCGGGCAAATGGCTGGCCTTTCTTGATGGGGATGACTGGATTGCCCCCGGCTCTTTGACGGCCTGGCATCAGCAGGCTGAGCGGGGAGATCTGGACTGCCTATTGTGCAACGGTTTCAGTTTCAGGACCGATCCGCAGGTGCTCCTGAATTCTCAGCCGCCAGCCATTCTCAGCCGGCAGCCCTGGGATTCTATCTTGAGCGGATCCGACTGGCTGGTGCAGGGTGTCATACAGCGCGAATGGCCCCATTATGTGTGGCTGCAGTTTTGCCGACGCAGCGTGATCGAAGCGGCGAAGATGCGGTTCAGGCGTGACATGATCCATGAAGACATCCCTTGGACGGTGCAGCTAGCGCTGGCCGTCAAACGCATGGGGTTTTCGCAGCCGCCGCGCTATGGCTACCGGAGCAATCCAAGCTCGCTGACACAGTCACGCGATGCAGCCAAAGTGCATCATCGCATCGCCAGCTATCTCAAAGTCGCGGCGCTGCTGAAGGATTTTGCCAAGGGGCAGCCGCCAGCACTGCGCGGGGCCTTGCATAACCAGATCATGCGTGAGATGGGGCACTTCCTTGGCAAGATGCGCAAGGGGAACGTCTCACGCGCTGACCGAAGCCAGTTTGCGGCTGAGTTCCTGGCCGCAGGCTTTGCCGGGACCATGTTCAAAGGCTGTTCCAATTACCGTGAGCTGGCGGCCACCTTCAAAGCCTGGTACATGTGCCAGATCTGGAAGCGGCAAAGGGCTTAGCGGCTACTTCTTGCCGCCCTTGATGAACTCGTCACGGCTCAGTGTGCCGTTGCCGTCGGTGTCGAATTTGGGGAAGCGTTTGGGCGCTTCGTCGGGGTCGGGCTGGTTGAGCAGAAACTCATCCTTGGTGAGCTGGCCGTCTTTGTCCTTGTCGCGTTGGTCAAACATCTTGCCACGATCCTGTGCGGGCTTTTTGGGTGCAGTCTCCGGCTTGCTGGAGATCTGCGGTTTGGCCTCGGGATGCTGGGAGAGAATCTGGCGGAGCACCGCGACGACGGCAGGCTGCTCGGCGGCGAGGTTCTTCGTCTCGGCAGGATCAGCCTCGTAGTCGTACAATTCGAGGATGGCGGTCTCGGGCGCAGCGCCGGGCTTCTTCCATTCGATGAGGCGATGGCGCTGGGTGCGGATGGCGCGGCCGATCAAGCCGCCTCCACGTGGATAGACATGAATGGCATGGTCACGCACGGTGGTGGCAGGATCTTTGAGCACGCTGGCAAAGCTGCGGCCATCACCCTGGGGCGGGGCGGGGAGCTGAGCGAGTTCGGCCAGCGTGGGGTAGATGTCGCAGGATTCGATGAGCGCCTGCGTGCGTGCCGACTGGATGCCGGGAGCGGCGACGATGACGGGAATGCGCGCCGCCTGCTCGTAGTTCGTGTGCTTGCACCATATGCCGTGGTCGCCGAGATGCCAGCCGTGATCACCCCAGAAGACGATGATCGTGTTGCTGGCCAGGCCGCTTGCGTCGAGGGCATCGAGCACTTTGCCCAGCTGCGCGTCCATGTAGCTCGTGGCGGCATGGTAGCCGTGGATGAGGTGAATGGCCTGCTCCTGCGTGAGCGGGCCTTGCTCCGGCATGTCCCGGTACTGGCGCAGTTCTCCCCAGGTTGATGGCGCGAATTCGGGCGCGCCTGCGGGGGCGGTTTGCAGAGCAGGCAGTTTGAAGGAAGCGGGATCGTAGAGATCCCAGTATTTCTTCGGCGCCACAAAGGGAAGATGAGGTTTCAAAAAGCCGACTGCCAGGAAAAACGGCTCGTCAGGTTTCTGCTTCGCGGCATCGAGACGCTTCACGGCTTCGTCGGCGATCATGCCGTCGCCGTAGCGGTTGTCAGGCACATCGGCGGACTCCGTGGGTGCGCCGCGGGGCAGCTTCCAGGCCTCCGTCTTGTTTTCAAACAGCGCCTGCTCGCGCGTGGACTCCGGCGGGTTGTTTTCCTTCAGCGCGTAGCTGATCGTCTTCGGCGTGAAGTGCGGCACGCTCCATGAAGCAACGTCGTTCACATTTCCATGACCCACGTGGAAGATCTTGCCCAGACCTTCCGCCCGGTAACCGTTGTTCATGAAGTGCTGCGGCAGCGTCACGGCATTCGGCGCGGCTTTGCGGAAGTTTGTGGCCAGTTCATAAATTCCCAGCGTCTGCGAACGCAATCCCGTCAGCAGCGCATTGCGCGACGGCGAGCACACCGCCTGATTGCAGTACGCTTTTTCAAACAGCACCCCGCGCGCGGCCAGACGGTCGATGTTGGGTGATTTCACCAAAGTGTCGCCATAGCAGCCGAGCAGCGGCTTCAAGTCATCGACGCAGATGAGCAGGACGTTGGGTTTTGCGGCGGCGAAAAGCGAGGTGCTGCCAAGGAGCAGAAGTGTGAGAGCGCGGAGCATGGATGGTGAGAACGCCAACAGGTTCCCATGCTTTCGTCGAATCGCGCCTATTCCGGCAGCTTGTCGAAATGAAACTGGCAGCAGCCCAAGTCGAGGGTGTTGGAGTTTTTCGCGAGTTTTTCGCTGAACGCTTCCGCGAGCGCATAGATGCGCTGCTGCCCCTGCTTCTCGACTTCGAGCAGCCCGGCCTCCTTGAGCACCCGCAGGTGTTTGGAGACGTTGTACGGCGTGACGTTCAGAGTTTCACACAGCTCGGTGACCGGCTTCGCACCACCGATGAGGAGGCGCACCAGACGGAGACGTGTCGGCTCTCCCAGCGCGCGCATGGCGGTGAGGCAGTCGAATGAACGTGTCACGGTGCGTGATGGCATGCCGAGATGTTTAGCAGATCGCCCTGTACCCGCAAGAATGCCGAAGCACACCGGGTGAAATAATAATTGCCAAGAGGTGCAAGTAAGATAAGACGCACCGCCGTTTATTGCATTCTTGCCGCCGCTGGCAGAGGCGACCAATTTTCCAAACAATCCCATGTCCACCAAAGCACGTTACATCATGATCGGCGGTTTCCTCGGCGCCGGGAAAACGACCACTGTCGGCCGTCTGGCCAAACATCTCAGCGATCAGGGACTCCGCGTCGGCCTCATCACCAACGATCAGGCCGGTGGTTTGGTGGACACCAAGCTGCTGCGTGGTCAGGGCTATGCGACGGAGGAGATCGCGGGAGGATGTTTCTGCTGCCGTTTCAACACGCTTGTCGATGCGGCGAGCAAGCTGGCGAATGAAGCGAAGCCGGATGTGTTCATCGCCGAGCCCGTGGGAAGTTGCACGGATCTGGTGGCCACTGTGACGTATCCACTGCGCCGCATGTATGGCGATGCCTTCACTGTCGCTCCTCTTAGTGTGTTGGTGGATCCCATTCGTGCTCGCCGTGTGTTTGGTCTGGATCAAGGTGGCACCTTCTCCGGCAAGGTGGCTTACATCTTCAAGAAGCAGCTCGAAGAAGCGGACATCATTGTCATCAGCAAAAGTGATCTCATTGAGGACGCGCAGCGTGAGGAACTGCGTGTGGTGCTGGCGAAGGAGTTTCCGCTGGCGAAGATCGTGACCGCCTCACCACGGCAGGAGACGGGGCTGGATGAACTGTTTGCGAGTTTGATGACGGACGAGCAGGCGCGGCGCAATCCGATGGCGGTTGATTACGAAGTGTATGCGGATGGCGAGGCGCTGCTGGGCTGGCTGAATGCCACGGTCACGCTGAAGGCGGATGACGAGTTTGATGCCAACACTTTCCTCAAACAGCTCGCCAGGATCGTGCAGGCGCGTCTCCAGCAGAATGGTGCCGAGATCGCGCATTTTAAAATGACTTTCAGTCCCGATGACGGCATCGCGGGAGAACTGGCCAGCATCAATCTGGTTCGCAGCGACTATGTGGCCGAACTCGGCATGGAGCTGGACGAGCCGACCACGGGCGGGCAGTTGATCGTGAACCTGCGTGCCGAAGCTGACCCCGCGTCGCTGATGGCAGCGGTGAAGGATGGGATGGATGAAACGACGCTGAATTTCTTCGGCCTGAAGGCCACGCTGGATCATGAAGAACATTTCCGCCCCGGCAAACCCACACCGACTCATCGAGATGGGGAAGTGTGATGGAAACCACGGGCGGCTGCTGTTGATTGGTTGGAGAATGTGACGGCAGTTTGATTGCCGGGGTTCGTTTGTACATGTGATGAAAACCATGTCTCCGCTCTCCACCATCGCATTGCTCGCCGTTTGCGCTGTCACCGCTCCGCTGGTTGCGCAAACGAAGAAGCCGAAGGCCCCGCCGCCACCCATTGTCATGGTGAAGACGGACTACGAACTGGTGGACGCTTTTCCGGGTTTGAAGTTCGAAATGCCGCTGGGCATCGTCAGTGCACCGGGGGACAAGAAGCGGATTTTCGTCGTCGAGAAAACCGGGCGGGTGCAGGTCATTGCCGGGCTCGATACGGACAGGCCGGAGAAGAAGCTGTTTCTCGATCTCACACAAATTCCGGAGGCCACGCTGGTGACCGAGGGCGAGTGCGGAATGCTGGGACTCGCCTTCCCGCCGGACCATGCGCAGAGCGGGCGCTGCTTTGTTTATTACAGCCTGAAAATCGGTGGCGTGCTGCACCAGCGGCTGTCGCGGTTTCATGTGTTTCCGAATGACTCCAACCGCTTGGACAACAGCACCGAGCAGCCGCTCTTCACGCAGAAGGATGAAGCGAGCAATCACAACGGCGGAGATCTCCACTTCGGCCCGGACGGGTATCTCTATGTGAGTGTGGGCGATGGCGGTGCTGGGGATGACAAGTTTGACAATGCCCGCTTCATCAACAAAGGCTTTCACGCGGCGATTCTGCGCATCGATGTGGACAAGAATGCTGGCAGCCTGCGGCCGAATCCGCATCCTGCCATCTCGCTCGACACGAATGGCGCGGCCTTTTACGCAGTGCCTGCGGACAATCCCTTCATCGGTCGCAGCAGCCACCACGGCGAAAGCATTGATCCCAAAACGGTGCGCACTGAAATTTGGGCCACGGGGCTGCGCAATCCCTGGCGCATTTCCTTTGACGGTCCCACCGGCCGCCTGTTCTGCGGTGATGTAGGCCAGAATCTCTATGAAGAGATCGACATCATCATCCGCGGTGGTGACTACGGCTGGAGCTACCGCGAGGCGCTGCACCCCTTCACAAGCGGTCCCGGTAAAGATCAAGAGCCGCCCGGTTTCCAACCCGTCGCGCCCATCTTTGAATACTCCCATCTCGTTGGCCTTTCTGTGACGGGGGGAATCGTGTATCGAGGAAAGAGTTTCCCGCAGCATGGCGGAAAATACTTCTTCGCCGACTACGTCTCAGGCCGTGTCATCGCACTTAAGGATGAGGGCAGGGCCATCTGGGCTGATGAAATCCTCGCCCAAGATCCTGGCATCGCGGGCATCGGTTTTGATCCACGCAATGGCGAGGTGCTGTTTGCCAATCTTGCCTCCGGCCAGATCAAACGTCTTCAGCAGAAGGCCGGTGCTGCTCCGTCCAATTGAAGGCTGTCAGATGCAGGCTAAGGCTTCCAGGCCTTGCTCCAGAGCACGTAGATTTCGTGCATGGCGCGCTGCTCCAGCGGGGTCCATTCGAGGGTGCGTTCCAGCAGGGTTTTGGCGCTGCCGAGGCGGGGGTCTTTTTCCACGGCGAGCTGGTAGTTCTCGATGGCCTTCTGGGTGTCGCCGGTGCCCCAGTAGGCGAGGACGAAGGAGTAGTAGTCATAATGAGCCTGAAAGCCGCTGAGTTTGCTGGAGATCTCAAATTCGCGCACGGCATCGGTGTAGTCGCCAAGATTGAAGTAAGCCCAGCCGGCGCGGTTGTGCATGGGGGCCTTGTCATTGAGAGAGAGCGCTTTTTTCAGATCGGCACGCGCCTCGTCTTTGCGTCCCAGCAGTGTCAGCACATACCCGCGATTGGAATAGGCCTGGGCGTTTTCGGCGTTTTCCGCGATCTGCTTGTTCAGGATTTCCAGCTTGGGCGTGGTCTTCACGGGAACTGGTGCATCTGCGGCAGCGGCGGACAGTGCCAGGGCGAGAAAAAGGAAGGCAAGGCGGGGGTGAGTCATGGGAGGGGCGTGTAAGGGGTGGAATCAAAGAACGTTCGAGATGCCGGGTACATTCCAGCGAACGAATCATGTGGGAGGGAGCGTTCTGGCTGAAGTGGCTGTTGTCATAGTGAATATTCATCTGCACGTATCCCCATGAGCTGGTTCCAACTCGACCCCCCAAGCATCGCCAAACGCGCCCGTGCGACAGGTTCTCCGGTGCCTTCACTCGGGGCTTCGCTCAAACGCGGCATCATTGGGTTCACGGTGGTCAGCGTGGCTGGATTTGTGCCGTGGGCGGTCTTTGGCAATTGGTTCCACAGGCAGGGAGGGGAAGCTGGCATGTATGCAGCCTGTGCGGTGGTGTTCCTCGCTTTGACTTCACCGCTGCTGCATCGTCTGATCATCGGGCCGGGTTCGATGTCGCGATTTTACAAGGTCTTCTGTCCGGCGTTTGCCGCATATTCGGTGGCGTGGATTGTGGGCTGGATGACGCTGCGCGGTCACCTCGGCAGCATCGCGGGTTTGGCCGCAGGTACGATGGTGATGGCCTGCATGCTGGTGGCCGCCTTTGATGCATTGCGGGTGGTGGTCAAAGTCTTCCTGGCGTTGTTCGTGTTGAACTCGATTGGTTATTTCGTCGGCGGCATTTCGGAGGCCGCGTTCATCAAGCAGTATCCGTTGTACGCGAAGCTGAGCTGGGGTGTCTTTTACGGCCTCGGTTTCGGTGCCGGTCTGGGGCTGGCCTTCCACATCTGCCAGGAGCGTGCGCGGAAGCTGCTGGCAGGCGGCTGATGGGGACGATTTTCTGCAGAGTGAATGGTTTTAATTATATATATGCCAATATGCGCAAATAGACGCACATCATTCGCCCGCATGCTTTTCCTCATCACCATCGCTGTTGTCGTCGTGGCTTATGCCAACGGAGCGAATTCCAATTTCAAAGGGGTGGCGTCGTTGTTCGGAAGCGGCTCAACGAGCTACCGAACGGCGGTGATCTGGGCGGCTGTCACCACCGCCGCAGGTTGTGTTGCGGCTATGTACTTGTCTGTGGGACTTCTGAAAACCTTCTCTGGCAAGGGCCTAGTGCCGGAGGCGCTGATCGCGCAGCCATTGTTTTTGTTCGCAGTGTCGGCGGGCGCGGGAGTCACGGGTCTTTTGGCGACCCGCTTTGGTTTCCCAGTCTCGACGACGCACGTGCTTACGGGGACATTGCTGGGAGCGGGATGGATCGCCGGAGAGGTGAATGTGGAGGCTCTCTGGGGGAGCTTTATCAAGCCGCTGCTGCTAAGCCCGGTGCTAGCGGTGATTGTGGGCGCGGTGATTTATCTGGTGCTGAAAATGCTTCGGCTCGCGCCGGATCATCGTACACGCACGCTGGATGCTCTGCACTTTCTGAGTGCGGGTGCCGTGTGTTTTGCGAGGGGCATGAATGACACGCCCAAGATGGCGGCGCTGCTGCTTGGCGTGGGCTGGCTGCATGGCAGCACTGGCATGATCTTGATCGCCGTGGCAATGGCGGCGGGTGGGTTGATCAGCGCGCGGCAGGTCGCTGAGACGCTGGCGCATAAAATCACCGACATGAATCCCGGACAGGGCTTCGCGGCGAATCTCGCCACGGCGCTGCTCGTGACGACGGCCAATGTGAGCGGCCTGCCGGTTTCGACCACGCACGTTTCCGTCGGCGCGCTGCTCGGTATCGGCATCACCACCCGTCAGGCGAAGTGGCATACAGTCATTCCAGTGCTCACAGCGTGGGTCATCACCCTTCCGCTCTCGGCGCTGGTCGCGGCGGTGCTTTTCCTCCTCGGTCGCTTCCTGTTCCCATGATCAACTACGTCTTCACCTTCTAATTTACGCACCCACCAACCACATGAAATCCATCCTCTCATTCGTCACTGTTGCCCTGCTGAGTTCAGCGGCACAGGCCGAGATCGGCCTCATCACATGCGCCGCAGCCAAGGCCTTGATTGAAAACGCTGACGCCTCCAAGCGACCCATCGTGCTCGACACACGCGGCGGCTACAAAGACTACTTCCGCGGCCACCTGCCCACGGCGCACCACATCAATTTCGACACGCTGCGCGGCACGAACGAAGCTGTGCCAGTCCAGTACCTGCCGGATGATCTCACACAGGCGCTGCTCATTCGTGCCGGTGTGGACAAAGACCGCCTGCAACTCATTTATGCCACCGGCGATGTGCTGCCGAACGATGAGATCCTCAGCAGCAGCATGGTTGTTTACGTGCTGGAGAAGTTCGGCGTTCAGAACATCAAGATCGTTGATGGAGGACTCGCGGAGTGGAAGAAGCAGGGCTTTGCGCCGGTTCAGGATTATTTCGGCAATCCCAAGGGAACGCTGCCGGAGAAATGCATCACCACCATCACGGCCAATGTCACTGAGGTGCAGGCACATGTGGGCAAGCCGGGCAACATTCTGGTAGATGCGCGGCCGATCAATGAATTCCGTGGTGAGGACGATGTCTGGCTGCGCAAAGGCCACATTCCCGGTGCGATCAGTTTTCACTGGGCACGCCTGATGGAGAAAGACAACACGCACAAGTTCAAGCCCTTCGCCGAAGTGAAGGCCGAGTTGGAGAAGGCCGGCATCACGCCGGACAAAAACATCATCGCCTACTGCGGCACCTCGCGTGAAGGCAGCCTGCTGCAGTTCTATCTCAAGCATGTGGCGGGTTATCAGAACGTGCGCCTCTACGAAGGGGCATGGAAGGAATACGTCTGGCTCAATGGAAAATCACTTCCTGCTGAGACGGGTGGTGATCCAGCGGGGACGAAGTAATTTTTGGTCAGGTTGAATACAGCGTCGTCGTCTGCGGGTGGCGGCGCTGTATGCTTTAGGGTTTGGCGGCCCGCCGAACCTCGATCTTGATGACTTGACGCACCCAGCGAGCGTGGCGCTTTTCCTTGGCCAGAATGATGCGCAGGGGGCCGATGGCGGCATCAAGGGGCCTGCCGTTTTTTTGATCTGCCAGGATCACCGGGCCTTCGTTGGCAAGCGGGTCAAGTTCAGGCAAGGCATAGACGGCCTGATAGCCGTCCGAGGCGATGACAACGATATATAAAGACAGTGCCGGGCCGCGCAGCTGCTCGCCCATGGGCACACCGGCGCTTTTGAGGATCTGGTATACTGGCACTCCGGTGTACTGCGCTTTTTCTCCCGAGTGCTCCACGACATCAACGGTTTGATGAGGGAGGAGTTCAAGTTCGGCGAGGGAGAGCTTGAGCGGCTTTTCCACCTCGCCGGAAACCTCCAGGGTTTGGGCGGTGAGCTGGGTGGCGAAGAAGAGGAGCAGAAGCAGACGCATGAAGAAGTGGGATTAGAATTTGATCTGCACGTTGGCGAACAGGGTCCGTCCGGCGAGATAGTAGCCTTCCGTGAGGGCGTAGTTGCGGTCGCAGAGGTTGTTGGCCCCAAGGCTCAGCGTGGTCTGGCCGGGGAGTCGGATGGCGATCTTGAGATTGAGCAGCGCATAAGCACCGACACCCTGCCCCGTGGTGAGCGACCAGCGGGAGCTGTTGTATTCGGCACTAGGAATGATGCTGAGCCATTCGACGGGGCGGATATCGGCCCAGCTGAACAGGGAATGACGTGGCGTATCAATGAGCTTCACATTCGGCTGGCTGATGTTTTTGCGGTCGAGGTAGGTGTAGTTGGTGCCGAACTCGATGGCGCTGTGCGGCTTGTAAGTGAAACCAAGCTCGGTGCCGAGATTGCGTGATTTGCCGATGTTTTGAAGCTGGAAGACTCCGGGTGTCACGTTGTCCACACGCTGGATGGTGTTATCAACAGTGGTGGCAAAGAGGCTGGCGTGGATGGAAAGTTTTTTGGTGAGATCGCCGTCGTAGCCGATGTCGTAATGGATCGCGTGTTCCGGCTGCAGGTTGGCATTGGGTATGGCAGCGCCGAGGCGGTAGGAGTAGCGGTCCTTGATGGTGGGGAAGCGGCTCTTGCGGGCGATGGTGGCGTGGAAGGTGCCATGCTCGGGCAGCTTGTAGAACAGGCCGATCTGAGGATTGAGGGCGGAGAAGGTCTTGCCGCCGAGTGCGGCACCGGTGTTGGTGTCCACGGCTTCGATGACGCTGCGGCGGTCATAACTGCCGCCGACTGTGGTACTGAAGCGGCTGGTGAACTGATGAGTGTCTTCGAGCCCGAGGGAATAGGTGGTGTCTTCAAAGGTGTAGTAGGGCGCTCCAGCGTTGTGTTCTTTGTGACGATCAAACTTGCCGTGCAGCGCGGCCTTCAGCGTGTTTTTGGTGCTCAGTTTTGTGCCGAATTCCACGCTGCCGCCGAGCGTGTAATCATTGTAGTAGCTTTGGAATCCTGCAGGCGGGTTCTGCGTGTTGTAACTGGCGTTGTTGTAGGCAAAGAGCGAGTTGATGAACTGGTCAAAGTACAGACGCTCTTTGATGTAGGTGTTCTCGGTGAGCTGGGTGTGGCCGATGAAGTAGATCGTCTGCTTGTCCCACTGCGGCCACTGCCAGAAACGACGTGGCTGCTGGGCGGCTGGCAGGGTGCCGGCATAGACGGGATTTCCCTTCTCACCGCGCTGGAAAATGTAACCGAGGGCGTATTCGTCCGTCTTGTTTGGCATGTAACCGAGCTTGGCGCTGATGCGCCAGTCCTGACGGTAGGCATTCTTACGCGAGCCGCCGTTCTCATTGGGAGTCGGCACAAAGTCCTTCGACATGGGGTAGCTGTGCACGCTGAGGAAGGAGCCGCCGAGCTGCAAATACCAGTGTTCGCTGCGGAAGCCGGCGTTCAAGGCGGACTGATAGCCGCCCTGCTGCATCCAGCCGCCGAGGAGATCGCCTTCGAAGGACTTCTCCGGCTTGCGTGTGACGATGTTGATGGCTCCGCCAAGGGTGTTGGCGCCGTAGGTGGCGGAACTGAAACCTTTGGAAACACGGATGCCTGCGACGTCTGCCGTGGTGAAGCGCGCCAGATCGACGTAGCCGTCATAGGGAACATAAACAGGAATGCCGTCGATGAAGACGGGCGTCTGGCGCAGGTCGAAGCCGCGCACATAGACACCGGATTCGTTGCGCGGTCCGTTGCTGTTGGTGACGACGCCGGGGCTGAGGCGCAGCGCGTCAGAAAGATCATTGCGCTCGAATTTGCGGATACTCCCCGCGCTGATGCGGCTGGCCATCGTGTCCGCCCCCGTTTCGGCGTTTGCAGTGATCACCACTTCGCCAAGTTCGAAAGCTTCAGGCTCTGCGGCATGCTGAGTCGAAACAAGGAGGACTGAAAAAATGAGCGGGAAGAGGGTGTGCTGAGACATGATAATGTCATAAACATGACATCATCATGTCACAAGCCAAAAACACAGACTCTGTATGCGGACGATTCATGAGTTTGATGAAAACCAATCCGCAATGATGGGGCTGTTGGAAGGCCTCGGGCGGTGTCAACCAACGGGGCGGAGGAGATAGCCGAGCACCTCACCCATCAATGCATTGATGCGGTCATACGCAGCAGGCTCCGCAGCACGAAGCGCGGCTTCGGATTGAACGAACGTGTCCTCGATCAATTCGTCCCTACAGTTTGTGATGATGGCGTCTGCGCTTGTGGGCGTGGTCTCCAGATGAAACTGGAGGCCCATGACGTTTGAGCCGATTTGAAATGCCTGATTCTCACACGCGGCGCTGCTGGCCAGCCTGATGGCATGATCCGGAAGATCGAAGGTTTCTCCGTGCCAGTGGAACACTCTTGTTGTGTGCGGGAATTGAAACGTGGGTTCAGGACTTGGGACTGCCGTAATGTCAAACCAACCGATCTCGCGCCGCCTGCCTGCATAAACGCGTGCCCCGAGTGCGCTGGCGATGAGTTGTGCACCGAGGCAGATGCCGAGCACGGGAATGCCTCGCTGGATGGCGTAGCGGATGAACTGCTTTTCATTCACCAGCCAGGGCAGCTCGGCTTCGTCGTTCACACTCATGGGCCCGCCCATGGCGATGACGAAGTCCACAGTGGCAATGTCCGGCAGGCTGCGCGACTCGAAAAAGCGGGTGCAGGTGATTCGCGAGCCGCTTGCCAGCAGCCATGGCTCCATGCTGCCAAGCCCTTCAAACGGGACATGCTGAAGAATGTGGACGTTCATGCGGGTTTTTACGCGAAGTTCGCGCTGCTGCAAAATCAGAGTTCTGAAGTTGGATGGTGCAAATATGAAGCGGGTCTCATGCTGGTTTGACTGTGCTGCTATTCCACCGCACTTTGACAGCATCATGTCACGAGCCCAATCTCAGCAGCATCCTGTGGCGGCGCGGCGCAAAGCTCTCGGCTGGTCGCAGGATGACCTGTCACTGCGGGCAGGGGTCCCGCGCAGTTCAGTCAGCGCGATCGAGGCCGGGCGGCTGACACCTTCCGTGACTGCGGCACTGGCCGTGGCGCAGGCGCTGGAATGCAGCGTGGAAGAGCTGTTTGGTCCGGGTGACAAGAAAGCGGAGACGGAGTGGTCATGGGCCTGGAGGCCGCAGGCGGATTCGGGTCGCTATTGGGAGGCCGAGGTCGGAGGTTGCAAGTGGCTGTATCCGGTGGAGACGTTGCCGGGCAGCACGTGGGCGCACGATGGCCTCTGCCGTGAGAAGGTGCTGCATGAACGCAGCGACTGGGAACCCAAGCAGACACTTGTGCTGGCAGGCTGTGATCCGGCGGCGGGGCTGCTTGCGGCAGAGTATGCGGCGGCATCGGGGTTTCGGCTGCTGGCTTTTCCACGCGGCGGGGGGGCTGCACTGGAACTATTGCAACAGGGACTGGTGCATGTGGCGGCGCTGCACCGCTCCACTGTGGAGCAGCCGGACCGCAATGCGGAGACGGTGCGCGAGAAACTTGGCGGCGGCTACCGTTTACTCCGCAGTGCGGACTGGGAGGAGGGTATAGCCCTGCCTGCGCAGGATCACACGCGGAGCATCGCGGCCTGCGCCCGGCAGGTGCGCCACTGGGCCATGCGTGAGCCAGGCTCGGCGGCGCGTGAGTGCCTGGATGAACTGCTGGGGAAGCCGCATGCTTCAAAGCGCATCCTGCTGAGCCACCAAGCTGTGGTGGAGGCCGTGCGTGGTGGCTGGGCGGAGGCAGGGGTGTGTGTGAGGCTCTGCGCCGAGGATGCCGGGCTGCGCTTTCTGTCCGTGCGCAATGAATCGCTCGATCTATGTTTCTCGGCCTCCATGGAGCGCGATCCGCGCATTCAGGCGCTGATTCGCCTGCTACGGAGCCGGGCGCACCGTAGGCTGATTGATGAACTGCCGGGGTATGACGCGAGCCATACTGGCGATTTAATCACGGTTTGACGGCTTCGGGAGCTGCGGCAGTCGGCTTCATGGAGACCAGGCGGGTGGTGACCTGCTGGTGCACGGGCATGGGCTTGCCCTCCACTTTGAGCTGAATCGCGGCGGAAAAGACTGCCAGGGAGATGGTTTTACGTTCCAGATCATAGAAGACGTGTCCGTTGACCTTGGAATTGTCCCCGAAGGTCACGGAGCGCTCGGTGTCGAGTTCGCGGCCAGTGCTGTCTTTGTCGGGTTTGGATTTCATGGTGCCTTCGAAGGCGATCTGGGCCTGACGGCGACCTTCGCGGTCAACGACGCCGTCGAATTTGGCGTTCAGCTTCACCTGAACCGTGCCGGCCTGGGGGAAGGGGACGAGCTCGTCGGAGATCCACTTGTCACCCGGGCGGACGGGGATTTTGGGCAGGCCCATTTCCAGCGAGCGGCGATAGAGCGTGGCCAGCTGACGGGCGGTGGCGATGGAGTTCAAGTCGGGTTCGACGTCACCTGTGACCATGGAGCCGATGTCTTTGGCATCGACGAAATTGTCCTTGGCATCATAGACGAGGGTGAAGCCTTTGCCTGCAGTCCCGCCGAGAGTTTGCTGCAGCTGGGGGCTGGATGAGCCGGGGTTTCTGGAATCAAAGACATAGCTTTTGCCTTCGAAGGTCATTTCTCCCAGAAGGGCTGCGATGAGCACTTTGGCTTCGGTCTGGTCTGCGGGCGTCTTGCTGACAGTGATGGAAGTGATCTGATGAAGGCGCATTTTCTGGTCGGTGGTTTTGCCGAGAGCCGTCAGAAAATTGGTCGTGTCGGTGTCTGATTCCTGGATGTAGGTCACACCGGGTTCCCAGTGCAGCTTCAGCTCCACAGGAGAATCCTGGGCGGGATAAGAGAGGGGAAGGCAGAGAAAAGAAGTGGCCAGAAGCGCAGCGGTGCGGAGCATGGCCCGAGGTAAGCGAAAGACCGTGGGTTTGCAATACGGCTCTCCTCTAAGAGCTGGTGGTTTCTGGCATGGGGAGGAAATCAATTGGGAAGTTGGCACGGTTTCGGCTTTAACCTATTTTCGCAAAAGATTGGGCCAGGAAATTTCATCTTCCCAAGGTTCTGATCGTTGCAATTCGTGAACCACACTACTAATTGCCGTTAACCATGAAAAAAGTCGAAGCGATCATCAAGCCGTTCAAACTGGAGGATGTCAAAGAAGCCCTCTCCGAAGTCGGAGTCGAAGGCATGACTGTTGTTGAGGTCAAGGGATTTGGCCGCCAAAAGGGCCACACCGAGATCTACCGTGGCAGTGAATACACCGTCGATTTCCTCCCGAAGGTAAAGATTGAGGTCGTCGTTGACGACAGCCGTGCTGACGCAGTGGTTGATGCCATCGTCAAGGCGGCAAACACGGGTAAAATCGGCGACGGCAAAGTCTTCGTCAGCGCCGTGCTTGACGCCATCCGCATTCGTACCGGCGAGCGTGGTGCCGATGCTGTTTCCAGCAGCTAGTTTTCCACCCCCCAAAACTGCCAATCATACATAGAACCCATCTGCGGCGTGCCGTTGGTGGGTTTTTTGTTGCCTTGGTTCAAGCAGCATTGTGACAGTTTCGTCACATAGTGGTGGTCTGGTTGCCTTGACAGCACCCATGCTGCTCGCTCTAAATGGCGGCCCCGTCCCACTGACGGGTTCTCCCAATGATTTCATTCCAAAAGATTTTCGGCAAATCGGATGTGTTTTACGATCTGCTCGAATCCAGCGCCAGTCACGCCCGGCAGAGCGTCCAGTCCCTGCACAAGCTGCTTTCAGACCCAGCCGCACCTCAGAATCTCGATGCCTTCATCGCCGCGCGCCGCGAGGACAAGAAGATCACGCAGCAGATCGACGAGGCCCTGTGCAAAACTTTTGTCACCGAGCTTGAGCGTGAGGACATCGAGTCGCTGGCCAATGCGCTGTACAAGATTCCCAAGACGGTCGAAAAAATCGCCGAGCGCCTCCTGATATGCTCGGAGCGCCTGGTTGGAGTGGATTTTTCCCGTCAGGTCAAACTGATGGACGCTGCCGCTGAGATCGTCCTCACCATGGTGGTCGAGCTGCGCAAAAAGATGCATCTCGAACGCGTGAAGGTTTTGAACGACAAGATCCAGCAGGTCGAGGGGGATGCGGACAAGCTCATGATCGAGTGCCTGCGGACGCTCTATACGGCCGAGAAAGACGCGGTGCTGGTCGTCATCCTCAAAGATCTCTACGACCTGATGGAAAAGGTCGTGGATCGCTGCCGTGACGCGGGCAACGTCGTGGCCCACATTGTCTTGAAGAACTCCTGACCGCCCGCCGCGCATGACCCTCGTTCTTACCGTGGTGCTGGTGGCGTTGATCTTTGAGTATATCAACGGTTTCCATGACACCGCCAATTCCATCGCGACCGTGGTGTCCACGAAGGTGCTCACGCCGCGCATGGCGATCGTCCTGGCCGCTGTGACGAACCTGGTGGGTGCGTTGTTTGGTACGGCGGTGGCTAAGACCATCTCCTCGGGGCTGGTGGATTCGGCATTTGTCACCACGCAGACCATCATTTGTGCGCTGCTGGGAGGCATCATCTGGAACCTGATCACCTGGTGGTTTGGCATGCCCTCGAGTTCGAGCCATGCTTTGGTCGGCGGGCTTACCGGGGCAACACTGGCGACAGCAAGCGGCAACTGGTCAGTGCTTATCTGGTCCAAGGCACCTGCAGCCGGGAAGCCATGGTTCGAAGGCGGAGGCCTGCTCTACAAGGTCGTGGTGCCGATGATCAGTTCACCGATTGCCGGACTGTTGCTCGGGTTCCTGGTGATGTCGTTTCTCTATCTGCTGATCTCGACCTTGAACCACCTGTTTGGTGTTCTCAAACCGCACATGGTCAGCGGCGTTTTTGGCAAGCTGCAGATCTTTAGTGCGGGCTTCATGGGTTTCAGCCATGGCTCGAACGACGCGCAGAAAACGATGGGCATCATCGCCCTGGCCTTGCTCGCTGGAACGAAGTCCGGGGATCTGGCCCAGATACCCGACTGGCTCGGCTTTTTGCGCATCGAGTCGCTGGGGGAGAAGAGCGATCAGATTCCCGCCTGGATCAAGGTGGCCTGTGCCCTGACCATGGCTGCCGGGACAGCTGCCGGGGGCTGGCGCATCATCAAGACGCTGGGGCACAAGCTGGTCAAACTGCAGCCCGTGCATGGTTTTGCGGCTGAGACGACCGCCGCCACCGTGCTGCTCACAGCGGCACATTTTGGCATGCCGGTTTCTACGACGCATGCCATCACGACCAGCATCATGGGGGTCGGTACGGCAAAGCGGTTAAACGCGATCAAGTGGAACGTGGTCACGCGGATTATCTGGGCCTGGGTGCTCACCATTCCGGCCACCGGGCTGATGGGTTATTTGCTCTTTAAGCTGTTCGGCACTCCGGTGTCGTGACTTCATCCAAGGCGGACCTCAGTGCACCCACCATGCGCTGGATTTCATCGAGCGTGATGCAGAGCGGCGGCATCAGGACGATGGTGTTGCCGATGGGGCGTGTTAGCAGGCCGTGTTTGCGGGCGGCGAGGCAGACTTTGGAGCCCAGGCTCAGATCGGGTGAGCCGATGGTCATCGCTGCGATCATGCCGCACTGGCGGTAGCCGGGAAGATCTGCCATGAGCGCGCCTAAACGGGCAATTTTGTCAGGCAGTTGCTCAAGCACGTGTTCGTCACGGAACACCTGCAAACTGGCGAGTGCAGCGGCGCAGCCGAGCTGGCTGCCGGCGAAGCTGTGACCGTAGAAGAAAGTGCGACCTTCGTGTGGCTCGCCCAAGAAGCCTTCAAAGACACGTTCCGTGGTCAGAGTGACGGCCAGGGGGAGGTAGCCACCGCTGAGCCCCTTCGCGAGGCAGAGGAAATCCGGCACGACGCCTTCATGCTCACAGGCAAACATTTTCCCCGTGCGGCCGAAGCCGGTCATCACTTCGTCGAGGACTAAAAATACATCCTTTTCGGCGCACCACTCATCCAGCTTTCTCAGCATGCCCTGCGGCCAGAGGCGCATGCCTGCGGCACCTTGAATGAGAGGTTCGATGATCACGGCGGCGATTCGGTTGCGGTCATCGAGGGGCAGGGAGTCCAGAGAGTCCAGACTGGGGACGGTGATAACACGGTAGCCAAAGTCGTTGCCGCTGCCTTTGAAGAGAGGGATACCACCCAGGCTGGCGGCACCGAGGGTGTCGCCATGGTAGGCACGGTCAAAGGCGATGAGGGTGTCACGCTCCGGCCTCCCGTTCTGCTTCCAGTACTGCAAGGCCATGCGCACGGCAGACTCGATGGCGGTGGAGCCGTTGTCGGTGAAAAAGGCGCGGTTGATTTTGCTGCCGGGCAGCAGATCGACGAGTTCCTTGGCCAGCCGGATCGCGGGTTCATGGGTAAAGCCAAGAAAGGAGGTATGGGCCACTTTGCCCAGTTGCTCAATAATGGCGGCATTGATGACCGGATGGGTGTGACCATGGGCGTTCGTCCAGATGGAGGCGTTGCCGTCGAGGTACTCATTGCCAAACTGGTCACGCAGGGTGCAGCCATGTCCTGCCACCAGCATCAGCGGAGTATGCTCCGGCGCACACCACTGCCGCATGGGGGTGAAAGGGTGCCAGAGATGTTGTTGATCGAGGCTGGTCAGGTCGGGAAGATGTGGCATGGGGTTTGCTTTCTTTTTATCTTACAATCCTTTCTTCATGAACTGGCGTTGTTAATTTTTGATTAAAGACTGCCCATGCCATGGCTGATCACAAAATGCAGGCAAGCAAATAGCATCAGGCACAGAGCCACCGTGCAAAAAACTGGCACCGAATGAAGTCTTGCCGGTTGAAACATTGCATGACCAACCAGGCGTGATCACGATCACTTCTTCATCAGCTTTTTCACCATCTCCGCGACTTCCTTTGCCCCTGCGGGATCATATCCGGACTTCACATACGCGACCTTGCCATCCGGGCCGATGACGACGGTGTGGGGAATGCCTTCGACACCGAAGTTCTGGCCGACGCGCTGATTGGCATCCAGGGCGACTTCGAATTTCCAGCCACGGGTTTCGAGAAAGGTTTTCACGGTCTCTTTGTCTTCGGCCTGATTGATGCCGATGAAGCGGACCTGTTTCGGATCAAAGGCCGACATGGCATCGATCATCTGCGGCAGTGATTTGATGCAGGGGCCGCACCAGGTGGCCCAGAAGTCGAGGACGATGACTTTGCCTTTCTCCTTCGTCAGATCAAAATCGTCACCGGCAAGCAGCGGCAGTTTGAACGGCTTGGCGTCCTGATTGAGCAGCGGCGAGCTTTGTCCGCCGGATTCGGGGAGCACGGGTTCGGGAGCGAACTTCAGTTTCCATTCACGCAGGGCCAGCATGGTGGCGCTCTCCGGTGGCGTGGTGGTGCGAATCACATAGATCTGCGGCAGCGGCACGCGGCAGTTGCCGAGGAGCGGGCTGGTGCCAAACACAGCATCTTCGGCAAAACGATCCACCTTCAAGCCAAGGCGTCCGCCATTGTTCAGCTGCAGCCAGTGCGTGATGACGGGCGGCACACCGGCTTTGTCCTGGGCTTCGAAAGCGGCGCTGACGGCGTCTGCCGGTTTGATCAACCACACGGCCGCCTTCACGCGGTCGCGTGGCACTTGAATCGTTTCCATGCCTGAGCGGATGGCAAAGTGATTGGCCGTGGCCGCTTCGATCACACCTCGCAGCAGATCACCGTTCGCGGCCAGCAGCGCGTGCCGTGGCGGATCCTCTTTGCGGAAGCGCGGGACGGTGAGCGCATTCTCCTTGGCCCGTGCATCCACCAGCGGCACTGCCACACGTCCGGGTGCGATGCGCGCGCTGAAGGCATTGATCTTGACCGCACGCTCGCCATTCCCCCACAGGCTGAAGGGCTCGATGATGATGCCGCTGCCGGAGCGCATTTTCGGAGTGAGCTGAATTTTGCGTGCGGAGACGCCTTTGAAAAAGACTTCGATGGAGTTCTCCCCGATGGCGATGCGGACGGGCATGGATTCGCTGGTGCGCAGGCGGAACTGCCGGTCCATCTGCTCATCGCTGGCTTCGAGGCCAAAGCACACCTCGCTGCCTATGTGGCCAAACAGGAGATTTGTGCTCGGTGCGGCGGGATTAACGCCATCGCAGTACAAACGCATTCGCAGTGCGGAGAAGCCGTTGTTGACCAGGGTGAAGTTGATTTCATTCACCTGCATGAAGGCCGGATGCCCCCAGGAGCCACCGGAGTTGAAAGCGATTTCCGCCTTGCCGTTGCGTTTCACCTGCTCGGCGTTGCCCCGCACACGCTGCCAGCCTGGATCTTCGAAACCATCGAGATTCAAGGAGGCGCCTCCGAACTGGATCGCCTGGATCTTGTCGGCGGGCAGGTGCTTCACCTCAGCCACGTCAGATTCCAGATCCACCTGTTTTGCGTCAATGGCCCGCAGCCTGCCGGGGAGCACATCACCATCTTGAAGATAAAACAACGCTTCGCTGCGCATGCCTGCCGGCTGGTCTGCCACCGCACGGGTGATGTCCATCTCGCCGGTGCTGGCCATGGCGACGGGCTTGAGAGCGCCGACCGGCTTCCAGCGCGGCTGGGCCTCGCCGCCCGCCGCGAGTGTGCCGTGCAGCACGTTGTTGTTGATGGAGAGTGTGTCGAGCGTTGCCAGGTCGATCTTCTTCTCAACGCTCTCGAAGCCTTTGAAGTCCAGGTGATGCAGCGTGGTGATCTTGAAATTCACCGGCGCCTCAGAAAAGGTGGTTTTGAACGCGGCCACTTCATTGCGGACCTGCATCAGCGTGCCATTCACCCATTCACCATCCGTGAACCAAATCTCCGTCAGCGGGGGCGCGGCTTGGAAAAACGGTGAAACCTCAGCGACCATCTCCACGGCAAGCACCTTGTCCCATGGCAGGCGGGTCTCGCTGCCATCCAGCATACGTAGCGTGAGAGAGGCGGCGTCGGCACTCACGGCTTTCGCTTTGAGATAGCGCCCGTCTGTCAGTTCAATGCGTGGCCGCACATTGGTGATGTCTGCAGGCAGTGAGCCATCCCATTCACGGATGCGCAGCGCCTCCAGGGTCAGATCGGGCCCTTTGTTGAGAAGCGTGAGGCCGGTGGGGCTGGATTCTTTAGCTTCACCGGCAGCATTCGCCTGCGCCTGCTTTACAGCCTCTGCCCGGACCTGCACCGCGCCTTGCACCACGCCCAGCAGCGCTCCAAAAAGACCGCCGCCGCCAGCGGCTCGCGCCGCCGGTTTTTTTTTCTCGGTCTTCACGTCTTTCGACGGCTCCGCTGAGTCCACCGGCGGTTTGGTTGTCTGGGCCAGCTTTTTGCCATCGGCACCATAGATCGAGCACAGGCCGGTTTTACGATTCCAGAATAATGTCAGCGTGACGCGCCGTGTCTCGTCGCCGAGCTTTTGCACGCTTTCAAACACGCGGCCTTGCAGTACGACGTCATCCGCCCAGGTCTCCACGATCACACGCTCGTCATCCGGCGCCTTGAGTTCGATTTTAAATTCCGGCCTGACAGTTGAGCTCAGGGTAAACTGCATTTCCACCTGCTCTGGTGCTTCGATGGGAAGAGTGGCTCGGTGATTCCAGCCCACCTGCTGCAAGGCCGCGCCCGGCACCATGCGCCAGAGCTTGCCATCGGTGGAAACGCTGCTGTTCGAACTGGATTCAATCCAGCCGCTGGTCCCTGCCAGGGCGGGGAGTGGCATGCCTTCAGCCTTCAGGCGCTGCACACTCACCACAGCTTCACGCAGCACCTGGATGCTGCCAAAGCGCGCGGATTTTACGCTCAAGGTCTTCGCATCCATTCCGGTGACCGTGCCATACAGGCGGCTGCCGTCTGCAAGACGAATGCTGAAAGCTTCCTCCGTTTTGGCATCCGTTTTGAACCGGTTCACGCGCTTCAGCACATCCATGCTGACTTTGAAATCTTCGCTGAACATGGGCGTGCGCCAGATCACATGACTGTCTTCGACGCCCACGAAGTGGCCACCGACCCACTCACCGTTCTGCCAGTGCAGCTCGGACGCACGGTTGCTGCTGCCCACCAGCATCAGCGCAATGATGAAGTGTCTAGCGTTCATAGATCGGCAGGAAGCGGTAGTTCAAAGCCAGGGCCAGCAGCGACATGCCGGTCTCATACGCACCCGTGCCAAAACTGCCGTCAGGAGCCTGGCTTTCGCCCAGCGCACGTGCGGTGGCGGTGTTCCATTTTTGCCAGGAGGCGTAGTCACCCTGAAACAAGGCCTGCGCCATGTAGTAGCGGAAGTACTCTTTGTAGCTGCCTTCGTTGTGCTCCAGACGCTCGGTGATGTGCTTGAGCGTGGCCTTGAACTCCTCGCTGTCCTTGTGCTTTGAAACGGCGGCCACCAGCGTGGCGATGGCGCTGCGGTTCATGGACTCGCCAAAGCCGCCGAACCCCCCTGCATAGGCCACGCTGCCATCCTTGCCGGTGCTGCGCCTCATGTAGTTCAGCGCATTGTCGATGACTTCATCGGAGACCGCCATGCCGGCGTTGCGTGCGGCGAGCAGTCCCATCAGCACCGCGCCGGTCACCGAAGTGTCCGCGTCAGTCGAGTTTGGCATGTACCGCCATCCGCCCCAGCGGTTCGCTTTCTGCGCGGTGCCGGCACAGCGGATCGCCAGTTCGAGCGCCTGCCCGATCGTGCGCACCGGCTTTCCGCCCTCCCACAGCAGGGATTCGTCCACCGCACCATAGGCTTCCGAAAGCGAGAGCATGGCAAAGCCATGATGATACATGCTGTTTGGAAGGTAGCCACTGGCCGCATCCTGGCTGCGGATGATCGCACGTAGTGCGCGGCGTATGTTGGGTGCATAACGTCCAAAGTTCGGATCTTCACCGCTCGCGAGAAAGGCCATGAGGCAGATGCCATCGATGCCGGCGCCATCGTGCCCGCCCTGCCAGTTTCCTGCATCGCTTTGCTTGGAGGCCAGCCACGCCAGGCCGCGCTCATACACGGTTTCAACTTCCTGCGGGATCGCGCCGCCGAAACGCAGGGCGGGATCCTGTGAAAAAGCATTTGTAGTGATCAGCAGGCAGGAGAGCAGGAAGGCCAATGCTCCGCCCAAACTGCGGCGGGCATCTGAGCCGCATGCAGCTGTCAGTGCGGTCTTCACCATGGATGGTTCGTTTTTCGTCATGTTCGTTTCGTCACTGATCAATCATGAGCCCGCCGTTGAAAAGGATCTGGGGTCCGTTGGCCTGCCCCCCCTGCTTCTTGCGCTGTTCGTGATTGTTCTTGATGCCCTCCCAGTACTGCATCGCGTCGGGCAGGTCGCGTTCCTTGCACAGCTTCCACTGCTCAGGAGTGAGGATGGCCTGCATCTCTTTTTCCGCCACGCCCGCCAGCGGGACCAGGGCGTAGTAGTATTGCAAAAACCACTGCGCGGACATGTAGCGTTCGATGTCCGGAAGGTACTCGGCCAGCACCTGTTGGACGGCGGTTTCGATTTTGGTGCTTTGATCGGGCGAGAGCTTACGGCGGCGGTCCAGTTCGGATGTGCACATCGCCGCCATGGCCTTCAGGCGGTAGTCCTGCCGCTCATCGGCCACGTGCTTGAGCTTTTTCAGCTGGGCTTCATTCAGGGTGGTTTGCAGCGCTGTTTTCCACAGTTCTGTGTTTTGCGGCTTGGTATCAGTACGGCTGAAGTTCGCGCGTGCGGTGCCTGCCAGCGTTTGCAGCAGGTTCTTGGGTGTCGCGGTCTGCACACTCTGGCGCACGAAGTTTTCAGTGAACTGGCGCCAGTATTCCAGGCTGGTCTCCACCGCTCCCTTTGCCGCCGTGGTGAGTTTTGCGACAGCGGGTTCGGGAAGGGACAGCAGGCGTGAGGCTTCCTCGACCTGCGGCATCATCGCCGCCATGGTCCTGCTCCGTTCCGCGACAAACATCTTGTAAAGGTGCTGCGAGATCGCCGCCTCCATGTCCGGCGCCTCGGGGAAGGTGCCGTTCATGTCGGGCATGATGTTGCGCGATGAATTGTTGGTGGAGACGATCAGTTCCTTCCAGTGTTTCAACTGCACATCGTCCAGAATGGCGCGCGCCATCTCCTCCTTCACTTTGCCTGCGTTTTGGAACAACTGGGTGACATTGTAGCTCCAGTACTGCTGACGACGCTGATCCATGAGCGGCTGCATCAGCTCAACCAGCAGCGGTTCCAGCTGCGTGCGCTGCTCCTGGGAGAGTGCAAGCATCTTGTCCATTTCGGCCAGGCAGATGCGCGAGATCGCCAAACTGTTGCGCTGCTCGCGCTCCTTGTTTTCCGTCGACATGCGTGTGCGCTCTTCTTCGGTCAGCAGCTTCTTGATCCCCTCTTTCCAGATGGGCAGCTTGATGGCCTGGAGGTCTTCGTTGACGCCAAAATACACGTTGCCGCGGATGCGCTTTCGCTCTGTGACCGAATAATTCCTTGCCTGCTGCAGCCAGCCCTTGCGCGCCTGTTTCAGCGATTCTTGAATCGCTTCCTTCGACAGCTGCTCCAGCGCCTTTTGCCGCTCCTTGTTCAAATTCAGCGCCATGACGATGCCGTCGATCTCCGTCCCCATGGTCAGCTCCATTTGCTGTTCCGCCTGCTGCTCGGAAGGCTTGATCATGTCGGCCACCTCGGATTCCGCCTTGCTGCGTTCTTCCTTGTCGGTCTTTTGCCATTGGGAGATCTGCACTGCTGGCAGCACACCGGCCACTGCTGCTTCCCAGGCCTTGTCCCAGGCTTCGCCACGTGGACGATCAAAGCGGATGTAGAAGTAGTTGCGGGCCATCATGGTCTCACGAGCAGCGGGCGGCAATGTGCGCAGCATGCTGGTGGCCCGTTTTCTCTCGGCGTTGCTGAGCCGGTCCAGCAGAGTTTCCGCCGCCTTGTTCAAGGCCGTGGTCTGCGCGTCCGAGAGTTCGAGCTTCTTCTTCATCAGCTCAATCTTGGCCCGCAGATCTTCATTCATCGGTCCGCGTGATTCACGCACCCAGCGTTCAAGATAGGCGGAGATCTCCTTGTCCACCTGCTGCCCGGCCTTCACATCTGCCGCATGCCAGGTGGCGTAGCGCGCTTCGCCGAGTGTTGCTTTCAATGCAGCAAGCCATGCCGCATCTTCATCGGGTGGCGTCCAGTCTTCGATGGGCTCGTTGGGGCCTGCCACGTCAGGCTTCCACATGCCGATGTGCCGGATCGCCGCTGAGTCAGAAGTGCGTGACAAATAGGTGCGCATCATCATCACGGCAAGCGGCTGCCAGGATTTCACCGTCGTCTCCACAGCTTTCTTGGACTCCGCCTGCAACTTTGTTTTTTCCTCCGGCGAAAGTTTGACCTCTGTGTCGATGGTTTTGACCACCTCCTCCATGTGGGCGGTGAGCTGCTTCTGTTTCTCAGGCACGCACGCTTGAACAAAGTCAGCCAGCACCTTCTCGACCGCTTCTGAAAGCGGTTTCTTCAGGTCGGCCCGCGATGGCGCCTGTGCCTGCGTCCCACCGGGACTGGTGAGAACAATTGCCAGCAGCATCAGCTTGATCATTTCGCCCCGCCTCCTGCTTCCAGTTTGTTGAAATACGCATCCAGCCCGGTCTTGAATTCTTCCGGCAGCTCACGCCCTGTCTTGCCGGTCGCCTGGCCCACCGGACGTGCGTTCACATTCGTTTCTGCGTCCGAGCCCGGTCCAAGATCCGAAAGCGCTGCTTCAGCGCTTTCTGCGCCTGCACCGCCACCACCCCCGGGATTTGAACCGCCTCCGCCGCCACCCTTGCCCTGACGTTTCGCCTGCAGCAGCAGTTCGATGGCTTCCGTCTCCGCAGCGATCGCTGGTGCTCCGGTGTCTGGTTTGTCGAGAATGCCCGCCGCCTCATCCATCACCGTCATCACCGCGCTGAGCAGCTTGAGTTCCTTGCCAAATTTTTCATTCCCCTGCGGCAGATGCAGGATGTCATCAAAGGCACCGCGCGTGTTGGCCTGGATGCCAAACTGCTTTGAGGCAAGCATGGCCGATTTTTTGCCATGCTCTCCCTCTTTGAGCGCGGCCTTCGAACTTTCCAGCTCACGTGTTTCGTCGCGCAGCTTCATCTCATCGCGCAGGGATTTCATGACCTTGAGCACGATCTCCGGCGGCAGGCTGTCTGCGCTGCAGCTGCTGCATGATTTACACTCACTTGCAGCGACCATCTCCTCCGCCCAGCGGTCCAGCGTGTCGGCCCAGAACTCCGCGCCGGCCATGCTGTTGCCGCTCAAGTTCACCGCCGCCTGATCTCCCAGATATGTCAGCATTTTCACCACCTGCGTGTCCTTCATCTGACCGATGATGTTCTTGAAGTGCATGTCCGGTTTGCGGGCGAAGTAGGCCTCCAGGTCGCTTTGGATCACGCGCACGGTTTCGCTCTGCGTCTTCTCGTGTTCAGCGATCGCCGCGGCATCCTTCACCGGCTTGCGCTCCAGACCGAAGGCGCTGAGAGTCTTCGTGTTCAAATCCTTTGCCACCACTAGCTGCTGGCGCGAGGCCGCCTTGAGCCGCTTCACAAACGTGCTGGCCTCCAGGCTGGCCAGGATCGTGCCCAGTTCATCCGAGACACGCGCAAACTCGGCCAGCAGCAGCTTCTGCTCATCAAGCGCATCCTGCATTTTTTTCTGTGCCTGTGATGCCGGCGGCTCCTGCGGCTTTTCTTCTGGTTTATCGTCTTTCTTTTGGCCCGGTGCCGCCGCCATCTGTGTCGTCGGCAGTTTCATCGTGCTGGGCTTGGGCGGCGAAGGCTTGGCATTGGGGTCGGCCGACTGCTGCTCCGCCTTGCTCATTGAGCCTTCTTTGTCGGTGATGCTCGGCATGTTGTCTTTCTTCTGCTCCTCTGTGGAGGACTTGCCGCCCTGCTTCGTTCCGGGAATGTCCGGCCCGTTGGCAATCTGAGGCGCGCTGGGCTTGTTCTGGCCCGCTTTGCCTTCACCCTGCTTGCCTTCCTTCGGAGGCTGCTGGGATGAATTCGAGGGCGGATTGGCGGCAGTGGGCTGACTTGGTTTGCCGCTCTGTGCATTCGAGCTCTGCTTCAACAAATCCGCCACGCTCGGCATCCGCTTGGCCGCAATGTCCTGCAGTGACTTCAGCATCGTCGCCCAGGATTCAAGACGCTTGGCATCAAACTCATCATTCCGCGTCGCCTGCTCCACCAGACTGCGCCCGCTTTGATTCAGCATGCCCAGCCGCGCCGCATTCGCATTCTCTGCACTCGCCTGCTGAGCGATCTTCCGCCGGTTTTCCGGGCGGTCCAGTTCAGCCGGAGTCAATGCGCGCAGTTCCTTGTTCGTCGCATGCAGCTGCTGCTCGCGCTCATAGCTCTCGCGGGCTGCCTCAAGCCATTTGCCGAACTGCTCCGTCAGCCACAGCGCGTGGTCTGACTTGTTCAGCACGTGCAGCAGGAATGCCGTGGAGTAGGCGCGCTTGCGCTGGGGCAGGTAATCTTCGGCCCAGGCGCGGATCTCCAGCGTCTGCGGTGCCACGCCGTCGCGGTCCGCACAAAAGGTTGCCTTGGCTGCCAGTGTCTTTTTCTCGGGCTCTCCTGCTGCCGCAATCTTGTCGCCTTTCGTCTTGTCGTCATTCACGCTGCGCCATTCGAGGCCCGTGCGCTGGATGCCGAAGTCATCCTGCACGTCCACATCGAACACGACGACTTCCGAATCGAGCACCACCTGCTCCTGCGTCTCGCGCCGTGCGGCCAGCCGTGGTGCTTCATCGTCGATCGCGTTGATCTTCAAAACCAGCGGCTCGCGCGGTGTCAGGCCGTCGCGGTCCTGCCACATCACATGCTTTTCAGCGTTGGCTGTGATTGGATGGAAAGGCGTTGTCACTTTGGTGCCCGAAACTTTTTCGGCTTCACCATCCACCTCTGCCAAGGCCAGTTCACGCGATGCCGTGGCTTCCAGCGAGGCCTGTGCTCCTTTCAGCACGCTTACCGAACCGCCACGCACTTCGGTCATCGGCTCCGTCTGGTACTTCAAATAGTCCGGGAGCCGTGTGCGCACAGAAAGCGCGGTCAATTCTGGCCGGGTGCGCGGCAGCACGTTCACTGTCTTGCGCACATCCCCGAGCGAGAGGGACAGTGCCGCATCTTCCTTTTGCGGCGGAAACGCCAGCGGATAGGCGCCCTGCTGCAGGCCGCTCACCACGGCGGGCTGATCGCTGATCTGGGCCTTGGCCGAAGCTGGAGACCAGAGTGTGTCCTTGTTGAGCAGCACCTTCAGATCAAACGGTTCCGCATAGGGCACCACGAGGCGGTTGGGGAGCTTCTCGATCTTCGCGAAGGTGAAGCGCTCCACATCACGCCATGGCGTCGCCCAGCGTGCCAGCGCATTCCATGCGGCGTCTGGAACCAAGGTCAGTGCCGTCACGGCAAGAAGAGCCGTCACACCTGCCGCCCAGCCCCACTGAAAATGTTTCGCCTCCGGCACGGCATGCGAGAAGTCCTTGTCCTTCACGGCCTCTGCGGCCTGATCCATCGCCGCTTGCACGAGGCGCTCGCTGCGACCTGCGGAACCCGCCTCCACATGCGCCAGCTCGACGATGCCGAGCAATTGATCCCCGAGCCGTGGAAAGGTGCGCTTCAGCAACCGTGCCGCATCCTCCAGACTGCGCTGACGCCACACCCAGCGGTGCCACTTCAGCGGCAGGCCGAGTCCTAGAACCGCTGCGCCAGAGATCAAGAGCGTGGCACGCAGCCACACCGGCGTCTCCATGACACGATCCAGCGCGAAGACCAGAATGTAGGAGAACACGATCCCGAATGCCGCTGCCAGCAGGCCCTCGGTGAGCTTGACGATCCAGACGCGCTTGCGAAAATCCGCGAGCTTTGATTCGAGGATGACAGGCAGTGCTGTTTTCATAATAGGCGAATGTTATCCTGATGAAACGTCTCTGACGAGCTTTTGATTGGGTGTTTAGAACGTCCCGGCGGCCTTTCTTCCGACCCAGAAAAGGCTCATCAGCAGCACCAGCAGCCCCGCCCAGGCGGGATGCGACCAGATTTGCAGCCGGCGCTCCTGCACCGCCGGCTCCGGCATGGCGGAGATCGCAGCGAGGATGGCGGCGGGGTTGCTGGCATCGAGCACTTCGCCTTTGGTGAACCGGGAGATCTCACGCATCACGTCGAGCCGCGCTGGCTGACCGCGTTTTTCCCGGCTGGTGCCTTGGATCGAAATCTTCGTTTCCAGCGTCGAGCCTGCCTCCGCGCAACTGAGTTGCACCACGTGCTCTCCCGGCTCCACGGGGCTGAAGACGCCGTTGAACAACCCCCAGGCTTCTTCCCCGGCGGGCATGAGGCGCACGCTGCTGACCTTGCCGCTGGGCGCGGCGATTTGGGCGATCACAACACCGTCGCGCAGGGGCTCACCGGTGAGGCTTACGACGTTCGCGTTCAGTGTCAGCACATCGCCGGTGCGCGGACGGTCGGGGGAGTAAAACAGGCGCATTTTGTCGCCGCTGCTCATGTTGCGCTGGTAGGCCATCCAGCGCACCACCTGGCCCCAGAATCGGTAGTGGTATTTGTCCTCCACGCCTTTGCGCCAGCGCCACGCGCCGTCGGTGCCCATGAAGAGGATTTTGCCCGCGCCATAGGTCTTCGTCACGATCAGCGGCACGCGGCCAAACTGATTGGATTCGGTGCCGTGCGTGGCCAGCACCTCGCTGCCAGCTTTGGCACGCAGGGCGGGGGCATACCACTGAAAGCCCGGCAGATTGCCCCACACACGGGCGCTGGCCTCGTCGCTGTCTTCGAGCTTGGTCAAAAGACTGTGCGTGCCTGCTTCGGTGAGTGCAAACTTGCCCGGCGAGGACGATCCCCAGCCGCGTGGCTGCGCGGCGTCCCAGATCACCGGCAGGAGTTCGGCCAGCGGTGTGTCCTGCAGGGTCGATTGGAAACCATGGAAGCCCGGCATGAAGACGAGGCCGCCCGCCTGATCACGCACCAGCTTTTGCAGTGAAATGCATTGGTCTGCAGTGAGCTGGCCTTTCGCCAGACCGACGTCGCCGAGAAACACCACGTCGTATTTCGTCAGCTCTTCATCCTTCGGAAACGCTTTCAAATAACCGCGCCCATCCCCCACTTTGCCGAGGCCGGGATGCAGCAGCAGGCAGCTCACGTCCACGCCCGGATCACGTTCCAGCGCATTGCGCAGGTAGCGATACTCCCAGCGCGGGAAGGACTCGATCACCAGCACTCGGAGCTGTTCCTTGCGGATCGAAAGCGGTGCCTCCTGTGAGTTGTTTTCAGGGTAGCGTTCACTCGATGTCTTGGGGATCGTGAGGGTGAGCTTCACCTCGCCGGGTTTGTCCGGTTTCCAGGCGATGGCGTCCTGAAAGCGGCTCATGGCAGGCAAAGTGACCTCTTTGGTGATGATCTCGCCGCTGGAGGACTTCATCTCCAGCACCACGACTTCATCACGTGGCAACGAACTTTCAATGGTGAAGGGAATGCGCAGGGGCTTGCCGGCCACCGCGAAGGTCGGCACGTCGAAGCTGCTGAGCTCGACATCCGGCAGCCGCGTCTCCGCACCCGTGGGCACGGCAAACACCGGCACCTCGCGCATCCGCAGACGCGTGGTGGCCTGCGATGGAGCGGCCCCCGTGTTCCAGTCGCCATCGCTGATCAGCACGACCGCCTTGAGGTTCGGCTGCTTCTCCAGCGCATTGGCCAGCGCCGCGTGGATATCAGTGCCTTCGGTGGGAGGTGTCTGCGCCGAAGAAAAGGGCTCGATCACCACATCCATGCGCTCTTTCAGTGGCTCCCACAGCTTGGCATCGATCAAAGGTTTGGCCATCTCTTCACGCGACTTTGGCTCCGCATTCGGCTGTGTCTTGTCGATGACATCCTTGGTCGTCATGCTGCCTGAGACATCATGCAGCACTGCGAGCGTCGGCTTCGTCTGCGGCTTGAAAGTCTCCAGCCACTCCGGCTGCAAGAGAGTGACCGCGATGCCGATGGCGATGATGAAGCGCAGGAACTCCAACCAGCCCACGATCACTCGATAGCCGCTGCGCCGCCATGCCATGAACGCGAGGCCGCCCATCGCCACGACAAACGCCACCCCGACACCGAAGGCGGCCGGCGTGGGATTGAAGACGAGCTGTGAGGTGGTGGGTGTCATCGGGCAGGAGAAACTTGGGGGGCACGCTTGGCCGGCATGCAAAGCAATGCCTCACCAAGAAGCGCGAGAGCCATCACGAAGAGGAAAGTGCGCCAGATTTCGCTGGCGAGGCTGGCGTCATTTTCCACCTGGTCTTCGATGACGTGGTAGTCGAGTCCGGCGAACAGCTCTGCGAGGGCCGCTTTGCCCAAAGCTTCGGGTTGGTCTTCCCGCAGCGGTCGATTGAGCGCGACGAGCCTGTCGCCGTTTTCGACGATGCCAGCCCGCAGTGGCTGCTCGGAGCTCAGCACGGTCTGGCCATGGCGTTTCCACGCACTCAGATCGCCGCTGCCCAGAGCACTGGCACCTGCTTCGCGCTGCTGCGCTTTGCCGAGGCTGCGTGCGCCTTCATTCAGCGCGCGATGCAGCATGGCAAACATCACCACGCCATCGCGGGCGAGGCTGGAGGAGCCGGAACCGGGCAGCGTGCCGAGGAACCAGGCATTGCCATCACCGGGAATATCGGCGCGCATGAGCAACGGCAGATTGCCCGTGAGACGGGCCAGCGGCGTGCCTTCGCCGAGGATGTCGCAGCGGCGGCTTACTTCCAGATCGCCCACAGGGAGAGCTGTGCCACTGCGGGTGTTGGCCAGCAGGCCTGTGTCATTGCGCCACCACTCCACGCTGGCCGGTTTGCTTTCGCTGCTCCATGAGCCCCAGTGCAGGCCACCGAAAGCTTCCGCGTTTGCGGAGTCCGTGGGCAGGAACAAGATGCTGCGGCCTGAGCTGAGATGATTCGTGAGCTGTTTGCCGATCAAGTCATCCGCCTTTGGCAGAGCCGCATGCCAGATGATGAGCGCGACATCATCCCAGGCAATCTCCGCTGCACGCGCCGGAGACAGCACTGTGGCGGCATACTTGCGCGTGGGATCGGCGGCGGCTTCCAGCGCCGCCTGCAGCGGTCCAGCCTCAGCTTCATCATCACTGACGATCACCGACTGCAGCACCGCCGGTTCATCAAATACGAAGTGGTACACATTGTCGGAAGGCGAAGCATCGGCCGGAAGTTCGACCCGGCCTGAGCCACGTTTGGTCGCTTTGTCGATGGGAATGGCGTGGCCTTGCAGCACAAGCTGGGAGTCCTTCATCTCCACCTTGATCGTGGTGTTCACATCATTAATAACAAACCGCAGCGGCAGTTCCAGTGGCTCGCGTGAGGACGCATCCCGTGTGACGCGCAAATCGAGCAGCAGTTCCGCTTTACCCGCAGTTTCGTTGCGCACGACACGTTGCACCGAGACGGCAAGGTTTTGCGCCGCAGGCTGCGCATAGCTCAGCAGATGCAGGCGCAGCCCCTTCAAGGTGGCGAAGGCACTGCGCAGTGCCTGCCAGCGTCCGCTGCCGGCATCCCAGTCGCTTTGGCGCAGATCACTCAGCACCCAGACATCAGTGCGGCCGGTTTGATTCGTGGTGATGTAATCCAGCGCGCCCTGCAGCAAAGCAGGCACATCCGCCGTGGTGTCCGTAGGTCCGGTGAGCGGCAGATCGATCAGCGACTCCGGCTTCTCCAGCAACTGCGGCTGCAAGTGCGCGTTTTCGATCAGCACCAGCTTTGATCGTGTGCCCACGGTATCACGCAAAGCCTGCGCTAGCTTTGAGATTCCCGCCGCACGCTTGCTCGTCCCAGTGGCAAGGTTCTGCTGCTCCATGCTGGCCGAGCGGTCCAGCAGCACAATCACCGTGTCCGGCACGCCTCCCGTTAGGCCAAGCAGACCGCCCGCCATCGGCCTTGTGATCACAAACAGAATCGCCGCCACCGCCAGCACGCGAAACGCCAGGATCAAAATCTGCCTCAGCCGCGAGAGTCCCTTGTTCATCCGCTGCGCCATCTGCAGGAACATCATCGCCGCCCACTTCACCTGGCGCCGGCGGTACAGGTGGATCAAATGAATGATCACCGGCAGCAGCGCGAGCGGCAGGGCGAAGAGGAGCGCTGGAGCGAGGAAGGTCATGGGCTGTCCAGATCTTGGAGGGAGGCTCGCAAGTGCTTGAGTTGCCGGCGAACTTTCCATTGAGCAAAGCCAGCGGCGAGAAATCCGAGGCTTATAAGCAGCTGAAGCCAGAAGTTCTGGGGCTCCACCTGGAATGCCAGGCTGAGAAGCCCAGAAACTCCTGCCAGCAGCATCAGCACCATGGCGGTCAAAAGATACTTGTTTGTATTTCCGACTTCAAGCCGGGCGCGGGCGAGGGCTTGAGCAGCCATCACTCTATCATCCGTGCCAGGGAGGGTTGATTCAAACACCGCGTCTCTTGTGGCCTGCTTCCGACGATGGATTTCCTCCACAATCATGAATGCTAACATTAAGACGACCAAGATAGACAATGTCATCGGCCACCGGGCCCCCTCTTCTTTAGTCCGCCACTTCAAAATGCCTTCGGCCAGGCTCGCAGAGCTCTGTACAAACATGAGAGGAAGCAAGGTAGAGCGCTGCGTTCCGTGTCTCCGCCAGATTAGGCATGCGCAAGCCATGCTGCCGATCAGAAGGAGCGCCCCACTCGGAATCCAACCCACAAGGTTTGGGTCGTCCCAGCTGAAGCGCATCGTCCATCCGCCAATAATAAACAAACTGATCGCCAATAGAGCCTCAAAAGCCTTAAACGCTATTTCTTGAGGGGAAATGAATGACGGTTTCTTTTCAGTCATCACCTTCCCCCTTTCTTCTGAATACGTGCCAGCAGAAACTTCGCGAGCACATCGTCATACTTCTCGTGCAGCTTCACGCGGTGGTAATCAATGGCGGTGGTGCGCACCAGTTCGTCGATCTCATGCATGTACTGCCGCACGGCTTCCCGGTAGTTGCGGGCGATGAGGCTGGGGTCGGCGAGGATGGCTTCGCCGCCTTCCATGTCGATGAAGCGTGCGGGGCGGTCGAAGTCGAAATCGAGCTCCTGCTGGTCGAGCAGATGGAAGACGGCGACGTCGTGCTTGCGGAAGCGCAAGTGCTGGATGGCAGACTTCAGCTCGGCGGGCGGCACGAAGAGATCAGAGAAGACGATGACGAGCGCGCGCTGGCGGATCTTTTCAGCAGCGTCATGCAGGGCCGTGAGCAGCGTGGTGCCGCCGACGGGTTGGATGCCGGACATTTGATCGAGCACGAGTCCGAGATGTGAGGCGCCGCGTTTGGCGGGGATTTCCACGGGTTTTTCCGCGAGGCTCCACAGGCCCACCGCATCGCCCTGCTGCGCGGCCACGTAACCGAGCGTGCCGGCGAGCTTGCGCGCGTAGTCGAAGCGTGTGCTGCCGACGGGGCCGTAGTTCATGCTGCCGCTGGTGTCCATGAGCAGGCAGAGACGCAGGTTCGTGTCGGCCTCGAATTCCTTGATGTAGAAGCGGTCACTGCGGCCCCAGGTGCGCCAGTCGAGACGGCGCGTGTCGTCGCCAGGGACGTATTTGCGGTATTGGGCGAATTCGAGGGAGGAGCCGCGCACGGGGCTGCGGTGCTTGCCGGACACGCCGCCGAGCATGGCGTGGCGCGCGTTCAATGGGAGCGCCATGAGGCGACTCAGCACCGCTGGCTCCAAGAATGATCGGGAAGACTCAGCCATGTTCGATGTGCCCTCCGTTCGTCCTCATTGCTGACGGCGCCGAGTTCATCGTGCCTCTAATGCTGGCACGATCGTGTTGATACACTTCGAGTTTCTCATGATCGAATTGGAAGCTGGCAGGCATGCGGGGCGATTTGATCGAAGTCGAGTAGGTGAACGAGAACGACTCTGAAAAGAACATCACCCAGCCTTCGCCAGTTCATCCACCAATCTCTTCGCCACATCCCGGCTGCTAATGCCATCGCTCTCCGCCGTGAACGTCGTCATCACACGATGACGTAGCACCGGCTCCGCGACTTCCATGATGTCCTCCATCCGCACCATGTAGCTTCCGTACAACGCTGCTCGCGCTTTCGCACCCAGGATCAAATACTGCACAGCACGCGGACCGGCACCCCAGCTGACCAAAGGTTTCAGCCATGCGGGCGCTTCGCTGCTGGCAGGCCGGGTCTTGCGCACAAGATCGACGGCAAACTCATAGATATGATCTGGCACCGGCACGCGACGGACAAGCTCCTGAAAGGCGATGACCTTCGGGCCGTGGAGGATGTGTTCGAGCTTCGGCAGGCTGGCGCCGGTGGTGGTTCTTGCGATGGCGATCTCTTCCGCGCGAGTCGGATAATCGACACCGATCATGAACATGAAGCGGTCGAGCTGTGCTTCAGGCAGCGGGTAGGTGCCTTCCTGCTCGATGGGATTCTGCGTGGCGAGGACGAAGAAAGGGCTGTCGAGCGTGTAGGTGCGACCGGCGACTGTGACTTTGTGCTCCTGCATCGCCTCCAGCATCGCCGCCTGCGTCTTGGCGGGTGCACGGTTGATTTCATCGGCGAGGACGATGTTGGCAAACACCGGGCCCTTGGCGAATTCGAAAGCGCGTTTGCCGCCGGGAAGCTCCTGCAAGATGTCCGTGCCGGTGATGTCCATGGGCATCAAGTCGGGGGTGAACTGAATTCGGCTGAAACTGAGCGACATCGTTTCGGCAAGCCGTGAGATGAGCAGCGTCTTGGCCAGGCCGGGCACGCCCATGAGCAGTGCATGACCGCGCGCAAAGAGGCAGATGGCAAGCTGCTCGACGACCTTCTCCTGGCCGACGATGATTTTCTTCAGCTCGTCGCAGAGCTGGACGTAAACTTTTCGAAGCTCATCAATGGCGGCGACGTCGTCTTGCGGAAGCGGAGAGTTGGACATAGGTGATTTTAGGAATGCTGATACATGCCACCAGAAAACGGGCGTCCTGACAAGGACGGCTTGTGTAAATAAACTGTCAACGCCGCAGAAACTTGGGTTTGTTTACCCAAGCAGCGTCTGCACATGATGCGTCACGGCGCTGGCGAGGCCCTGAATGTTGTAGCCGCCTTCCAAGATGGAGACGAGGCGGCTTTGGCAGTGGGTGTGGGCGGATTCGAGCAGGAGCTTGGTCAGAGCGACGAAATCATCATCCGTAAGGCGGAACTGGCCAAGGGGATCGTCGATGCGGGAGTCGAAGCCGGCGGAAATGAGAATCAGGTCCGGTTTGAAGGCGTCGATGGCGGGCAGCAGACGGTCGGTGAAAGCACCGCCGATGGCGCTCATGCCCGTGCGAGCGGGGAAGGGGAGGTTCAGCGTGGTTCCTTTCCCTTTGCCGCTGCCGGTTTCATGGGCATGTCCGGTGAAAGGGTAGAGCGGACTCTGGTGCGTGCTGCAAAACAGGACACTGCCATCCTCATAGAAGATGTCCTGCGTGCCGTTGCCGTGATGCACATCCCAATCGACGATGGCGACTTTTTGCGCGCCATGTTTCTGCTGCGCATGACGTGCGGCGATGGCGATGTTGTTGAACAGGCAGAAGCCCATGCCCTGGGCAGGTCGTGCATGGTGTCCGGGCGGTCGCACAGCGCAGAACGCGTTTTTCGCCTTTCCAGCGAACACGGCATCCACGGCATTCAAGACGCCGCCGACAGCCTGAACCGCCACATCATAGGATCTGGCGCAGATGGCGGTGTCTCCGGTGCTAAGATCATCAAGGCCCGATTCAACATCCTTTTTGGCTGTGGCGATGTAACCGCGATCATGGCAGAGCGCGAGTTCATCCAGCGTCGCCACTCGGGGCGCAATCGCCTGGGTTTTGCCAACGATGCCGGAATCCGTCAGCGCCTGCGTGATCGCCGCAAGGCGCTTGACGCTCTCAGGATGCCCCGGCCCCGGGTCATGCTGCTGGTAGATGGGATCGAGGAGAAGGGCAGTCATGCAGAGTTTACGGTGGTCGACTGTACTATACGATTGTTGACGCTGGTTTTGGCCAAACCATCGTCAACTACGGTCAACAACTGCAAACGACCGTCAACTCTTCCTCAGCGTTTGCCGAAGAATTCCGCCAGCTTTTGCAGGTCCTTGCCTTCTGCCGGTTTCATGGCGCTGGCGATGGCGGCGTCCTGAATGGCGATGAGCTCCTTGATGCCTTTGCGACCGTATTCGAGCATGGAATGCAGCTGCGCCTCGGTGAAGGTGGCTTCTTCGCCGCTTCCCTGGATTTCGACGAACTCGCCGTCTTCAGTAAGGACGATGTTGCTGTCCACATCAGCGGCGGCGTCTTCCTTGTAGCAGAGGTCGAGGAGAGTTTCTCCGTTGACGATACCCACGCTGACGGCGGCGATCTTCTTCTTGAGCGGCTGGCGGGTGATCTTGCCCTTTTCGAGCAGGCGGTTGAAAGCGATGGAGACGGCGATGCAGGCGCCGGTGATGGCGGCGGTGCGGGTGCCGCCATCGGCCTGCAGCACGTCACAGTCCACGCAGAGAGTGCGCTGGCCGAGTTTTTCAAGGTCAACGACGGCGCGCAGGCTGCGGCCGATGAGACGCTGGATTTCCGTGCTGCGGCCATCGGGTCTGCCACGTGAGCTTTCGCGGTCTTTACGCTCCAGCGTGGAGTAGGGGAGCATGGAGTACTCGGCGGTGAGCCAGCCACCCTTGACGTTTTGCACCTTCATCCAGCGTGGCACCTCTTCATTGATGCAGGCGGTGCAGATGACACGGGTGTTGCCAAAGGCGATGAGTACGGAGCCCGCGGCGTGCGGGGCGACGTCGAGGACATATTCGATTTTGCGGAGTTGGTCGGGAGTGCGGCCGTCGGTTCTGGGCATGACCGTGCTTAGCACGAAGCGAGGGTGCGCCAAAGCCTTTTATAAGGTTGTCATGATGCATTTGAACAAAGCGGCAAAGAGCGTCGTCCAAAGCTTTAACTTAACTGGCATTCGTTATGCTTAAGATAGCTGACAGTTCACAATTAATCTCCATGACGCGCTTTCCTCGCCCGGGCTGCTGGTTCCGTTTCACCCCAACGGATTGGAATTTCATTCGAGACACCCTGGCGCTGACCGAGCGCGGCAAGGAGGGCTTCAAGGCGATGATGGACGATCCGGACGCGGTCCCGATCATCCTCGACAACGACAAGCTCTTCGATGCGGCGGTCATATCACGCAAGGCGGCGATGCTCTCGCCGGAGTTGTTTTTCTTCCTCGTCGTGCGCCATTCACTGAAGGAGTTTGGCATCAAGGAAATGGCGGTGGCCGACTACATGGCCGTGGTGTGTGCGGACTTCGGTTGCTCGCCTACAAAGGGGCCGGAGGACATCAATCACAGCATCGACAGCCTTTACAGTGTCGATTACCTGGAGGCGATCGAGAACGCCAGCCGGCATCACAAGTTCTTCCTGCATGTGCAGTGCGCGAACCAGTTCCTGGTGCTGACCTGCTTGTATCCTGACTTCTTGCACCGTCGTGCCGCCAGGCGCGGCGCACCGGATGTGGACTACTACGAGCAGGTGGTGGTGAGTCACCTCGATGCCGCCCGCAAGCACGTGCTGGCAGACGAGTTTGCCATGGAGGAGACGTTCGAAAAAGTGGCGCAGTGCTTCCCGCCTGCGCGCCGGGCGATGAACCACACCGTGCGCGAATATTTGAGCTTGGGTCAGTGAGCGTGACTTTAGAGCGAGCCTAGCCTTGGCTGGTTCCTTGAATCCCATCTGCTGGCTGGGTGACCGCTTCTGCCTTCGCGCGTTGTTCCGCGAGCTTGGCGTGCAGTTTGGCCAGTTCTTCCTCCAGATCAGCAATCTTCTTTTCCAAAGACGCGCAGTACTTGGCAGGGTCCCGCTGCTGGAGGCGGTCGAGGAGATTGAACAGCAGCGCCAGCCGCCAGAGCCGCGTCCACAGCCCCCGGAGGCGGTAGGCTCTCAGCAGCTTGCCGGCGCGCAGCATGCGGGTGAAACGGAAGAGATTCAGCACCCGCAGGAAGGCGACGAGCGGCAGCAGGATGATGACGAGATTGATCCAGTTTTTGAGGCAGTAGGCCAGCTTGTTGGGAGCCGACGCGACCATCCACAGAAACTCCATGGTGAAGCCGATCCAGATGACGCAGGTGGTCAGATGCGTCGCCAGCGCCATGCGCGGATGATTGTCCAAAGTTTCGCCGCCGGTGAGTTCGGCGCCCAGAACTGGCAGCACCAGCAACGTGAGAATGACCATCGGCAGGGCCAGCTTTTGCTCGAGTTGTTCAGATGTTTCCTCGCCCACTGGCTTCCAGCCGATGCCGGGCAGCCAGAGCCAGCCGTGCGGCTTGCTGCTGGCGGTGATCATGCGCAGCGGAGGCAACAGAGAGGTGAGCAGCAGGCGTCTGAGGCGGGCAGGCCAGGGATCATTCGTGACAAACAATCCCGCGATGCCTTCGATGATCACCACGGCCCACAAGGCCATGATGAGCGGTCGAAAGACGGCATGCGCCATGAACCAGTCACGAAATGCTTCCCCGCTGTCGCCATGCGGCAGCACGAGCCCGATAACGGAGAGAAAAGCGATCGCAACGGCGAGCATGAGACCGTGGCGGAAGGTTCCACCTTGGGGTGCCGTGCCGGAAGTACTCGCAACGCTCATGTGGGGCAATTTAGAGCCAGACTGCAGAGATTGGCAATCATGGGATGAAGGGCGTCAACCACCACCGAGCGCATAACCCACGCCACGCACGGTGCGGATGAGCTTTTTATCGTGATCCTTGTCGATTTTGGCGCGCAGGCGCTGGATGTACACCTCCACGAGATTGGTCTCGGGGTCCATGTTGTAGCCCCAGACATGCTCATAGATCTGCATGCGGCCAAAAACGCGTCCCGGGCTGCGCATGAGGTGCTCCAGCAGTTCAAACTCGCGCGTGCTCAGCTCAATGTCCGCACCGGCGCGGCTGACTTTGCGCTCAAGGAGGTTGATGCAGAGATCATCCACACGCAGCAGATGACTGGAATCCCCTGCCTTGCGGCGCACCACGGTGTGCAGGCGTGCGGCCAGTTCCTCCACGAAGAAGGGCTTCGTCATGTAATCATCCGCGCCGAGGTTCAGACCTTCGATTTTTTCAGGAAGCGTGGAGCGCGCGGTGAGCAGGATGACCGGCACGTTGTTGCGCTTTTCCCGCAGGCCGCGCAGGATGCTCAGGCCGTCGCGACCCGGTACCATGATGTCGAGTACCAGAGCGTCGTAAGGTACCGTCGTGGCCATTTCCCAGGCTTCATCACCATCACTGATGGCGTCCACCTGAATGCCCTGCTCCTCCAGCCCCTTCTTGGCAAAGGAAAGCAGTTTGGCCTGGTCTTCGACGAGGAGAATGCGCATGCGGCGGACGATGCGATGAGATGGATGCTTGTCCACCAGCACCTGTTGAAATGAAGAATGAGTAAGTCCGAAGGTCGAAGGAATGACGAAGTCCGAATGGCCCAAAGATCAAGCTGGACGCTGGCTTGGCATCTGGGTTTATTTTGTCATTCGGGTTTAGTCATTCGTCATTTTTCTGTTACTCATCTCCTATGAGGCCTCTGCTGGCATTTCTGCATTTTTTCACGTTCTCGCCAGCGGCGGAGACGCTGCCAGTGCAGAGCATCCAGGCGGCGGCGGCCCATTCTGCTGCGCACGGCGGCCATGCCCTGCTGATCAAGCAGAACGGCAAAACTCTTTTCGAGTCCTACACAAACGGCCACACAAAGCACGAACCGCACCGCATCTACAGCGGCACGAAGGCGTTTTGGGGCCTCACCGCTTTTGCAGCGGAGAAGGATGGGCTGTTTTCCATGGATGAGCGCGTGGCAGACACCATCACCGAATGGCAGAAGGACCCGCGCAAGAAAAACATCACCGTGCGCCAGTTGCTCGATTTCAGCCATGGACTGGAGCCGATGTTTGGACTGCACGAAAACTCGTTCAAAGACCGTACCACCGCCGCGTTGAAGGCCGGAGCGGTGGCGGCACCGGGCAGGTCGTTCATCTACGGCCCCGCTGCTTTGCAGGTCTTTCACGAGCTGCTTGCGCGCAAGCTGCAGCGGAAACAGACGCCCACGCGCTACCTGGAGCGCAAGGTGCTCGGCCCGCTCGGCCTCGGCTCGCAGCGCTACCTGCCGGATCAGCATGGAGCGCCGCTGCTCGCCGCCGGCTTCATGCAGACCGCGCGCCAGTGGTCGGAGCTTGGCACATGGATGCTCAAGCACGAGGAAACGCTGATGAAACTCCAGGGCAGCAGCGCCAACGCCGCCTTTGCCTTCGGCTTCTGGAACAATCATGCGGCTGCATCCAAATCCGCCCGTGAGGTGGATGCGGAGGCCATGCTCGACAAAAAATGGCAGCAGCAGTCCTGGCGCAACGCCTGCCTCTCCCGCTCCGCACCCTCCGACCTCATCGCCTGCATCGGCTCCTACGGCCAGCGGTTGTACATCGTTCCATCAATGAAGCTCGTCATCGTGCGTCTGGCGAAGGATTCGAAACCGAACGATGCTGAGATGCTGAAGCTCTTGTTTTCAAAGACGCCTTAAAGCCGAATCATCTCTGCTGAGGTGCGCTCTGGACGGGGATGGCAGATGGTGGGGTGCCCGGCTGAGGTGCGGGTGTGACGGATGATTGAGCGCTCCCGGGTTGGGCAGGGATCGGACTGGTTGCGGCGGGCTTCTCCTCCACCACCGGGATCGCCTTGCGCACCATCATCTTGGACACGCCATAAATCAGCGTACTTTGCCCGGGCCGCCATTGGTAGCCGATGCCAAACGGGAGCACGGGGACTTCGGTGGTGCGATAGTATTCGGCGAGGTCGGGCTGATAGTGCTGTTTGAAGAGGGGGATTGGTCCCGGATACCAGCCGTAGGCTTTCACGTCCCAGGATTCACGCGGGAAGTCCTTCCACATGATGCCCGAGTCATCCTGCGTCATGGTATGGCAATGAGTGAGGAGGTAGTCACGGATGGTGTGAAACTCACTCATGTGCATAAGGTAGGAGGCGGACTTGGTGAAGCCGTTCATGACACCGAGTCCGTCGCAGAAGCGCAGGAAGGAGGCGTCCTGCTTGAGCGCCCAGCTCGCGATGTTTGTGGAGAAATAGTACAGCGTCTGCTGCTTGCCCTGCGCACCGAGGAAGGTGATGCGTGCCCCGGGAGTTTTGGTTTCCTTGTCGGTCAGGATTTTTCCTTCGGCATCCAGCCAGATGTTTTCCACTTTTTGGATGTGGCAGCCGCAGCGTGCCAGGAAGACGTACAGCACCGGCAGCGTGCCCGTGAGCTTGGTGGCCTGCAGATCCTTCTTCATGTCCGCCGTGATGAAGAAGCTGAAGCTCAGTGAGGCATTGAGCGTGTTGCGCAGATTGCGCAGCGATGAGCCGAGCTCACCTTCGCTGAGTTTTGTCACATCGGGCGGCAGGCCCACGGGTTCCACTGCGGCCAGTACGTAGGCGGAGGCATTCGGGAAAAACGTGTACGCATGCAGAAAATCGGGACCGCTGAAAACATAAAGCAGCGGCGAGGTGTCGCCGACAGCCTCCGGCAGGCCCAGCGGTGCCCAGGCGCGGATCGGGCCCAGCTGTCGCTCCTCCGCATCCGCCCAGGTGGCATCGAGTTCTTTGGCATGGGAATTGAATTCACCACGCTGTGCCAGTCCTGATAGAGAGGAGCCTTCCTGCGGCATGCCGGCGAGGAAGCGCGCCTGCTCATTGGGCGTGGGCGGTTCTGCGAAGGCGGCTTGAGCCAGAACAAGCAGTAGAACGATTGTTTTTTTCATGGGGTGCGTGGAGTACGCGGTGAGATGAAATAAATGATCCAACCCAGCAAAATTAACGCCATGCCGGCCAGTGTTTCGTCCGGATGTTTCTTCGCAACGAACACCATCATCCACAGGCTGATGCCGAGAAACAGGATCGGCGTCACCGGATAGCCCCAGCAGCGGTAGGGCCGCGGCAGGTCAGGCTGCCGGATGCGCAGCACGATCAAGCCCACCACCGTGGCAAACGAGCCGAGCTGAATGCTAAACTGCACGCAGGTGAGCACCGTTTCAAAACTGGCGGTGAGCAGCAGCGTCACGACGATGGAAAGCTGCACAAACAAACCGGTCACCGGCACGCCACGATCATCGCTCACCGCCAGCGGAGCGAGGATGCGCAAGTCCTGCCCCATCGTCTTCATCACCCGCGGTCCCACCCAGGTCATGGCACTGATGCTGGAAACGAGGCCCAGGCAGATCAGCCCCGACATGATCTTGCCGCCGGTCTCGCCGAAGATGTGGACCGCAGCGATGTGGCCGACATCCAGTTTGCCATTCAGCTCGCTCATGGGAGCCACATGAAGAAACACCGCGTTGAGCGCGAGATACAACCCCGCGACAAGCAGCGTGCCCAGCGCGATTGCCAGCGGCACGTTCTTCTGCGGGTCGCGGATGTCACCGACGATGTAAGTGGCGGCATTCCAGCCGGCATAGGCATACATCACATAGACGAGGCTGACCGCGAAGGGTGTGCTGCCCATCAAATTCAAATCACCGGACACGGGCAGAAAGTGCACCGGCTGGGCTTTGCCAAACCAAAAACCAGCACCGATGAAGACGAAGATCAGCGTGACCTTCAGCCACGTGGCGGTGTTTTGAAACTTGGCGGCCATATGGATGCCGCCCACGTGAATCAAGGTCACGATCCAGACCATCACGAGGGACCAGGTCGTCGCGGGTGCGTGGGGAAAGATGCCGGAGAAGTATTTGCCAAAGGCCATGGCCGCCAGCGCGATAGGGGCCGCAAAGCCCACCGTCACCGAAAGCCAGCCGGAAAGAAACCCCACGGCAGGATGAAAAATCTTCGAGAGAAAATGGTATTCACCACCAGAGCGTGGCAGTGCCGCCGCCAGCTCTCCATAGCACACGGCGCCGCAAAAGGCGCACACACCACCCACGACCCACAGCATCAGAAGGACAAATCCCGAGGGCAGGGAACCTACTTGAAAGCCCAGCGAAGTGAAGACTCCGGTGCCGATCATGTTTGCCACCACCACCGCCGTGGCTGTGATCAGCGAAATGCCCTGTTTGCGTGTGGTGCTCATAGGGGGCGATGGCTACGCTCACCACTGGATGACGTCAACATCACCCTTCGGGATGATGCAGGGATTCTGGAAGTCTGCAGTCCACTTAGGGTTGCCTTTTCGAGGTTTGGGACGTATGTTATATTTGTGAAGCCGAACTCACGCCATCCAATCGCTTTCGCCATCCTGGTTGAAAGCAGTGTGATCCATCCGCTTTGCCACCGACTGGCGGCAAGCCGAGCTTAAGCGGGCAGCCCCTGATTTGGGATTGCCCGCGCACCCAGCAGGTACCAGAGCCTGCGCCCATTCATCTCCAGCCCGCGTCTGCCTGACGTGCAGGCTTCACTCTGGTTATCGCTCCGGCGCATGCATCACGGTGTTTACCACACACACGGTGCGGTGTGCTGCCTGTCTGCGCGCACATGCGTCAGCCAGGCTTTTCCCTTGTTCAGACACATCTCAAACACTCTTTTTATGAAACTATTGGAACGACTTATCAACCAGGATGACAAACCCGTGCGCGTTGGCAGCGCTCTTCGCTATGAGCGGCCCACATGGCTGGTCACCTGTGTGTTCAAACGCCAGGAAATCTTCGGCAAGGTTTCCACCGAGGCCAGTTATGAAGTGGCGGCCCGCACCGAAGAGGAGGCACGGGAGTCCGTGCGATCCTTCGTACTCCGGACGCATCCTGAAAGCTGCATTCAGTCCCTTCAGGCCACGCGGCAGTGACGGTCTAGCGCCGCAGTCATCGTTGGAAAGGCTCCTGCCACTCTGGGCAGGAGCCGCTTCCGCCTGCCTTCGTGGCAGGCATTTCCCCATCCATGCTTTTCCCCTTTTTCTTCTTCTCTTCATGAACACTCTTTCGATACATCACTATGATCACGTCACCCTGCGTCCTCTCAATGAACTGGCGACGCTCCATGAGTTCGACATCACCATTCAGGTGGTGCCCGGATATGAGGCCGATGCTGACAGCGGCCGTATCTCGGAGGACGCACCCCTCGGCAGGGCGGTCTTGCGCCGCACTGCGGGTGAAAAAATCGACATTCAAGTCCAGGGTCGCAATCTCGCGATGCTGATCCTGTCCGTGGAAAAAGCAGGCGATGTCCACTCAGCACAGCGGGCATGATCCACTCAAAGCAGGGCTTGCAGGGCACAAAAAACGGAATTCATTTTTTGTCATGAAAACGACATCCTCAAAATTATTCAGGGGGGTGATGTTGATCACCGCCCTGCTGGTCCCCGCCACCACGTGGTGGGCAAGCGTCCGCTACTACAACGGGCGCAGGGAGGCTGAAAGTCAGCAGCAGCTGGCACGGCTTCAGGAAATCCGGGAAAAGTATGCCGGCACAGTGAAGGATAACGAACTGCTCAGAGAAGCGATCAAGAACGAGGACAGCCGCAGGGCGCTCTTCAAGAGCCTCTCTGAAGGCAGCGCCGAGTTTGTGCTGGAAACCAAGCAGCGCAGCACTTGGAACTGGCCAACAGATCCTGACCATGTCTGGCAGGACCAGCGCCGAAAGGCGCAGGAAATGCTGATCAGGCTCGATGCGACGGATCGGGAGCACTTCAATAAGGTGCCGCTTGATCGTATTCCTGCCCGGTAACGGCAAAAATAAACGCATATTCATCTTGGCCCCTGCCGTGGCGTTAACCGGCCGGGTTTCTATGGGGTGTGATTCAATCATCCACCACCATGAAACTCGCGTCTATTCCCGCTCAGATTCGCCACAACGGCCAGCCGCATGCCATGGAGCCTGCCATGGTCGCGGCTCCCGTTGTGGCCCCGCACGCCGAACTGGCGTCCTTCCATTTTCAAACCGTCACCTGGCAGGCTGACGGTTTTGGTTTTGACGCCACCAGCGGCGAGTTTTTCACCGCCAGCCCGACGGCGCTCATGGTCATGCAGGCCTTGAGCGAGGGCATGGCGCGCCCGCAGATCCTGGAGCGTCTCACCTCGCGCTTCGAAGTCGCCCGCAGCACGGCGGAGCGGGATCTGGAATCCTTCCTCGCCGAACTCGTCCACATCGGCCTGACCTCGGAATCAAACTGAGTTCCACCCCACCACGCATCTTCCTCCCATGAATGCTTCCCCAGTCATCGCCGTCACCGGGCTTCATCGCGGTGAGAATCCCCAGCCCGGTTCCGCCGTCATTCGCAGCCTGCGCCGTGTTTATCCAGAGCTGCGCATCATCGGCCTTGTTTACGATTCACTCGAGAGCGGTCTCTTCAGCGAAGAGGACGCCCCGGACGCCGCCTTCACCATGTCCTACCCCGGCGCGGGTGAAGAAGCCTTCTGGCAGCGTCTTGATGCGATCCGTGAGATTGAACGCTTCGATGTTTTGATTCCCTGCCTCGATGCAGAGATGGGGCCGCTGGTCGATGCCCCCGAAAAACTTATCGAGCGCGGCATTCACGTCTGCCTGCCAACTGCCGCAAGCTTCAAATGCCGCGACAAATCCAAGCTGGCCGAGCTCTGCGAGCGCACGCACTGCCGCGCACCGCAGACCATCGCCGTGAGTGATGTGAACTCACTCCATCAGGCGGCAGTGACCCTCGGCGGCAACGTCTTCGTCAAAGGCCGCTACTATGAGGCCCGGCACGCCATCACGCCTGCCGCACGCGAAGCAGCCTACTGGCACATGTTGGAGCAATGGGGCGCGCCCGTGCTCGTGCAGGAAAATGTGCTGGGAGAAGAATACAACGTCGTGGGTCTGGGCGATGGCCGTGGTCACATCCTCGGCTCCTGCTCCGTCCGCAAGATGCTCCGCACTGCCATGGGCAAAGGCTTCGGCGGCATGGTGGTGCGGGATCCGCAGCTCGATGCCGTTGCCCAATCGCTCATCGCCGAACTGCGCTGGAACGGCCCCTTCGAACTCGAGTTCGTCAAATCCGAAGGCCCCAAAGGCGAGTACTGCCTCATCGAGATCAATCCGCGCTTCCCCGCCTGGTGTGATTTCCCCTCCACGCTGAACTGCAATCTGCCCGCTGCTGCTCTGGAGCTCGCTCTGGGCTGGCAGCCGCGCGAACCGCTGCGCCACGCCAGCCCCGGAAAGTTCTTCATCCGCCATGCCATCGACATGACCGGAGACATTCGCGATCTCGCCGCTCTCACCACGAGCGGTCAGTTCTTCCGTCAGCCACGCGAAGTCATCCCCCACCCGGCCTCGTCCCGCAGTCTTTAATTTTCAACCTTCCACCGCATCCTCCCATGCAAACGCTCCAACCCTATTCCCCGCCGACGATCACTCGTCATCTCAGCGGCCAGAACAGCGCCGCCAATCGCAACCGCCATGCCCATGGCCTCAACAGCAACGTCTGCGAACGCATCGACGGTGTGCCCGTGGCGGATCTCGCCGCACGCTTCGGTTCGCCGCTCTTCGTGTTCTCCGAGCGCACGCTGCGTGAGAAAATCCAGCGCGCACGTGAAGCCTTCGAAAGCCGCTATCCAAACACACGCTTCGCCTGGAGTTATAAAACGAATTACCTCAACGCCATCTGCCGCGTCTTTCACAGCGAAGGCTCCATCGCGGAAGTGGTGAGCGAGTTCGAATATGAAAAAGCACGCCGCAATGGCGTGGCCGGGCGCGACATCATCTTCAACGGGCCGCATAAAACACGCGCCGGCCTCGAACTCGCCATCAGCGAAGGTGCGATGATTCAGGTCGACAACTGGGATGAACTCCTGCTGCTCGACACCATCGCGAAGGAGCAAAATCGCAGCGTCGACATCGCCATCCGCTGCTGGCTGGACGCCGGTATTCAGCCCGTGTGGAGCAAGTTTGGCTTTGGTGTCGAGCACGGCGAAGCCTGGCGTGCGATCCGGCGCATCGCGGAAAGCAAAGGCCGCCTTCGTTTGCAGGGGCTGCACACGCACATCGGCACCTACATCCTCGAACCCAACGCCTACAAGGTCGCTGCGGAGAAGCTCATCACTCTCATGGAGCGCTGCCGTGAGAGCTACGGCTGGTCCTTGCGCTATCTGAACCTCGGCGGCGGCTTCCCATCGCTCAGCACGCTGCACTACTCCTATCAGCCTGCCGAGCAGGTGGTCCCGCCGATCGAAAAATACGCCGAAGCCATCGCCAGTGCGTTGAACACCCTGCCACGTGATCGCCGTCCGCGTCTCTACTTGGAAAGTGGTCGCACCCTTGTCGATGAAGCTGGTTACCTCATCAGCAGCATTGTCGCCGTGAAGCAAATCGGCGCCTCAGGACCGATCACGCTCGCCGGCAAGGCGGCCAAGGCGCCCGCCTACATGCCAGAGTCGAATGGCGCCGCCTATGTCATTGACGCCGGCATCAACATTCTCTACAGCGGCAACTGGTATCGCTTCAATGTGAAGCCCGCCAAGGCTCAGCGCGAGAGCGCCCAGCAGCCCGTCAAACTCTACGGCTGCCTGTGCATGAACATCGACGTCATTCGTGAGCAGGTCTCCCTGCCGGCGATGACCACGGGCGATCACCTCGTCATGCATCCCGTGGGCGCCTACAACATCACGCAGAGCATGCAGTTCATCACCTATCGTCCGGCAGTGGTCATGATCGGTCTGGATGGCCGCGTCGATGTCATCCGCGAGCGCGAAGACCTCGATTACGTGCAGCGCCTTGAACGCGTGCCAGAACATCTGCTCAACCCATCGCGGCCATGAACTCAGAAGCCCCATCTACCCTCCCCGTGATGGCCATTCTTGAAGAGGCCTCAGGTCATTCGCCTTCTCTATGGAAGAGGAGCCTGCTGAGAGCGGCTGCCTGCACCAGATCGCTGCGCCCTCATCTTCAAACAGTCACGACGCCGCTGCTCGAAGTCGCACGCGCCGCCAGTTCCATCTTCCTTTGCAGCAGTTGGAAAACGGGTGCGCTGCTGTGCGCCACGCTGCTGTTCATGCCGCGTTACTTTGCCTTTGCTGTCAGCGCCTGTTTGCTCGGGAGCTTCATCGCAAAGCTCCTGCATCTGCCTGCAGCGATGCGAAAGGACGGCACGCTTCTCTACAATGTGTTCCTGAGCGCTCTCGTCGTCGCATGGATCACTCGCGGTTCCTTCCTCGCGGCACCTGCCATCTGGGCCATGCTGGCGGTCGTCACGGTTTACACGCTGCTGCTCTCCGCAGCATTGTGGCATTGGTTTCCGCTGCGCGCCGGTCTGCCGCCGCTCAGCGTCGCATTTGTCGTCGCCTTCGGCACGCTGCTGACATTTTTCCCGCACTGGGCGGCTGCCACCACCTTGCTCGACATGGGATTGCCAGAGGAGCCAGCCCTGCCGTTCGTAGTCACCGCATTCCTGCGCAGCATGGGCACGATTCTGTTCCTGCCAAACGTGTGGGCCGGCATGGCTGTAACACTGGCGATTCTCGTGTGGTCCCGCGTCGCCATGATCAATGCCGTCGCAGGTTACGCTGGCGGCGTCCTCATCGTGAAGCTGCTCGAAGCCTGCGGTCTGCACTGGCTCGGCTGGTTTGCCGGGCACAACTACCTGCTCGCTGGCATGGCGCTTGGCGCGATCTATTTCGTGCCGTCCTGGAGCAGCCTGGCTCTCGCCTTTGTTGCCGGTGCCGTCGCCGCATTGCACGTCGCGGCAGTGCAGCATTTTCTGCGTGGCTCCGGCTGGGAATACCTGCCGCTGCCCTACCTGCTCACCATCTGGAGCATGCTCTGCTGCCTGCGCCTGCGTGAGAAACCAGGTTCGCTGCTGCCTGCCACAGGCGTCTTCGACAATCCTGAAGCCGCTGCTGCTTCATTGGCTCTCGCAAACACTCGCTTTCCGCATCGCAATGAGACCCATGTGCTGCTTCCCACCGCACGCGAAGTCACCGTGACCCAGGGCTTTGACGACAAGCTCAGCCATCGCGGTGACTGGAAACACGCGCTCGATTTTGAAGTCCATGATGCTGCTGACCACGCCTGCCCTCCCGGCTGGGATGACGATCTGAGCCGCTACTACACGCAGGGCCTTGAAGTGCGTGCTCCCGGAACCGGCGAAATCATCCGCGTCATCGACGGCGTGGCCGACAATGCACCCGGCGGCTGCAACTTCGCCAACAACTGGGGCAACCACCTCATTCTGCGCCTCGATTACGGCGGCATCGTAAAGCTCGCACACTTCATGAAGAACGGCATCGTCGTGAAAACCGGCCAGCGTGTCGGTGCAGGCGACCTCCTGGGCTACTGCGGCAATTCTGGACGCAGCCCTGTGCCGCACCTTCATCTGCACAATCAAGCCACCAACGAGACCGGCGCACCCACCACGCCTTTCTGTCTCACGAACTTTTTCACGCGCACCTCCGAGGGGGTGCGCTGGAACTTTGCCAGTGTACCTCAAGTGGGTGACCGCATTGCCCCGGCGTCAGTCTCCACCACCGTGCTGGGCACGCTGGCCCATTTTGCCCCTGGCGTGGCCACCTACCGTGTTTGCACAGCGGGATCGACCTCGTTCGAAACGATCACCACCACACTGGATGAATCCGGCCGCTACCTTTTCCGCAGTGGCAAAGAATCACTCACGGCGGTGCTCGGTTTGCACGCCCTGCAGATCACGCAGAGCAGCCTCAGCGGTCATTCGCAGCTCCTGCGCTTCCTTTCGTTCGCCATGCTCACCGTGCCATTCGCCTATCAAAGCGGCATGATCTGGGAGGATAGTGTCGCTTTGCAGTCAAAGCAGCACGGTCGGGCATTGGCGGGCGTTTTCTCGCCTTATGTGGGGCACCCCACCCAGCGCGTCATCACCCGCCATTCGCTGCATCCCACCACGCAGCGCCTTCATCTCGCCACCACCATCGTAAATCCCACGGATGATCTCCCGCATGAGATCGACTTCACCCTCGAACCCTTGCGCGGTCTCTCCCAGCTCACCGCGCATTTCAAAACTCACGACAGCACCTTCACGCAAACCAGCTTCACGCCCACTCTGCCTAACGGCGATGCCGAATAAACCACTCTCCTCTCAACCATGAAAACACATCTCCTCATCCTCGCCTTCGCCTGCGTCACCGCTGCGAACGCCGCCGACAAGCTCCCCGCCATCGCCGAAGCCTGGCAGAAATCTCTTACCGAGGAATCCAACAATGATTATGCCGCTGCTATCGAGAGTGTCCTCGCCTTCAAAAGCGCTGGCGGTGAGACTTATCTGGCGGCGGTGCGCGCCGGCTGGCTCTCCTATCTCAACAAGGACTACGCCAAGGCCGCCCAGTATTACACCACTGCCGCCAAACAGGAACCACGCGCCCTCACCCCTCATCTCGGCATGATGAATGTGTATCAGGCACAGAACAAACCCGAGGATGTTCTCCGCGCAGCACGTGAAGTCCTGAAAATCGACCAGTTCCATCGACCGACGCTGCTCGTCGCCGGAGAGATTCTCTTCAATCAGCAGGACTACCGCAAAGCAGAAGTCTACTTGGAACGAGCTTACAAGCTTCAACCGGGAGACCCCATTGCCATGAGCTGGTTTGGCTGGTCGCAGATCAACCAGGGGCAGGCCCGGCTTGCCGCGCCCCTGTTTGAGAAACTCATGCAGATCAATCCGGAGGGCTACATGGTGCAGGACGGATTTGCCATCACACGTTCGGGACCTCCAGGCCATCCTCCGGGTCAGCGTTGATGATGGAGGGACTTCATGCACACGCCCTCCCAAATCCGCACCCGCAGCCGGCATCTCCACGCCGCGCTTGAAACTGCTTGGAACAGCACGGCCGATTTTCAAATCACCTTCGTCTCCAAGATTGCCGCGCCTTCAGGATCGCATAAAGTGCCTCTTGTGATTTCAGAACTTCCACTCGCCGCATGAAGCGTTTGCTCGACCACACTCTGCGTGGTTACGGGCAGATGCTCGTGGCGAACAGCCGCATCACCGGCGTATGCGTGCTCATCGGCTTGTTGGTCCTCTCGCTCGAAGCCGCGCTAATGAGCCTGGGCGGGGCATTGCTCATTTCCGCACTCGCCCAGTGGCGTGCGCAGGATGACACCGTGCTCAAAACCGGGCTCTTCAGCGTGAATGGCGCATTGCTCGGCGCCTTGTGGTATCTTTTTCCGCAGGTGCCGCTGTGGGTGCAGGCGCTCACCACCGCGCTTGGTTGTGCAGGCATGGCTTATTTCTTCGTGCCCGTGGCCGAGCGCATGCACGAGAAAAAATCGCCCTATGTCCTCTTCAGCCTGCCCTACGTCATTGCAGCGTGGACTGCGCTGACCGCGCTGATTTTCTTTGGCGTGCATGATGCCGAGCTCACGCGCGGCTGGCGTGCACTCCTCACCAACCGTTTTGAAAAAGCCGAGAAACATTTCCTCAACACCGAAGTCAGCACCGACATGGCGGAGGCCTATCGCTGTGCGGGTCTTGGTTGGAGTTTGTACCGCCGTGGAGATCAAACCGGCGCACAGACCGCGTTCTCACGCGTGCTCTCGCTCAAAATCGGCGTCGCAGATGCCTATGACGGACTTGGCTGGAGCCGCATCCGTCAGGGCCGCTATGACGATGCCGCGCTGGCGTTTCGCCGTGCCGTCGCATTGGATTCCTTTTTCGCCGACTCATGGGACGGCCTTGGCTGGTGCGCCCTGCAGGCTGGCCATCCTGATGAGGCACGGCACCACTTCACCACGGCAGCCTTGTGCGCTCCCTTGTTTGCGGATGCGTACACAGGCTTCGCAGCCACCCTGTCCGGAGGCACAGCTCAGGAGTACGCGCAGTCATGGGGAGGATTTCTTGGCAGTCATCTCAGCCTGACCGCGCAGTTCACCTCCACTCGTTTGCTGCTCTGTTGGGTCTGGTTCTTCATCGGCATTCTCTGGCATTCACGCACCAGCGCTCTCGTGGCTCTGTCAGCAGTCCTCATCTGCATTGCGGGTTCCGCATGGAAGCCGGTCTTTGGAGATCCCGCCTTCGCCATGAATGTCATCGTTCTCGCCCTGGCTCTCGGCGGTCATTACCTGCGGCTGAATGTGAAGACCGTCGCGTGGATGCTCTTGGTCACGCTGGCGATGGCCCTGCTGTGGGAACCGCTCTCGGAAGCCCTGCTGCGCCTGGCGCTGCTGCCGCTCTGCCTGCCATTCAATTTGGCCCTTCTCGGCAGCATCGCATTCTTTGGCTGGTTGCAGCGTCGGGGGCTGTGCGATGAGCGCATCCCCATTGACTGGGCTTCCAGCACGCCTGCGCAGATCCGCGTTTTCACTGCGCAAAAAGAGATCGCTGACGGCTGCTGGGACAAGCTCAAAAAGGCAGATCCTGAGCAGCCGCAACCGCTGACCGAACGCTCACTTCAGCTTCCGGCCAAAGTGAACCTCAAAGTAAACCCCGAGTGAATTCGCCAGCGCTCTGGCAAAGCGGCGCTGAGTTTCCGGCGTCTCACGCACATTGGTCCAAGGACACTCCACCTGGATGGCGCTCACCGTGCCGCCACTGCGTGAACCGTGCGCAGCCACGTCATAAACACCGCTGAAGTAGCCCGCCATGAAGGCCGGATTCGCTTTTGAAGGACTGGGCAGGCAGCGAAAGCCATTAAACTCCAGCAAACCGCCCAGGCTCTGCGGCCCACGCAGCAATTCTGCAAAGCTCTGCGGCGAGCGCTTGTCCAGATCACGGATGCTCGTGGAGGCGATCAGCGCCGCATCCGCGTTCAGTTCCGCGTCGGAGTGCTTCAGGATGTCTCCTTTCACCAGATAACCCAGTTCGACTCGTTGATCCAGATGGCGGTGTCCGTGAATGTCCAGCAGCAGACCCATGCCGCTTTTCTTCATCACACTCTCACAGGCTTTTTGGGCGCTGTCATGAAAGCGGTGCCAGGCGGCGATGGCGGTTGGATCACCCTGCGCGGCTTCTTCGAGCTCGCGGTTCGGATCCATTTTCGTGCGGCTCAAGCGGGAGATGATTGCGTGCGGCTTGCCGCCGTAACGCGTCTCCAGTTCTTGAATGATCATTCCAGCCAGCGGTATGGTGTTGGAATCAATGCCCGTCACACCGTAGCGCCGCGCCAGCACGTTGTCCGGCTTCAAGGTGCCGCCGTGAGGAACCGTGAGAATGAGGGGCAGTGTCCCGGAGCGCACCTCGATGTACGTTTCGAGCTCCGTAGTCTGGGCCTGCAATGCGGCGGCGAAAACAAATAGAAAAAACGGGATGCGCATGATCAATCCCAGTGAAAGACAGTTCCCGGCTGCATGCCACGTTTTTTCTCGCTCATGATTCACCGCATTCTACTCCCGCTTCTCGTTCTCGCTTCCGCCTCCCACGCCGGCAACTGGCCCGAATGGCGCGGCCCTTCGGCCCAAGGTCACGCCATCGCCTCCGGCCTGCCGGAAACGTGGAGCGAGACGAGCAATGTCGCCTGGAAGACAGAGCTTCCGGGCCGTGGCCATTCAACACCCGTCATGTGGGGCGATCAGATCTGGCTCACCACCGCCCTCGAAAAAGCAGCCACTCCCGAGGAAGCCAAACGCCGCCTGGAATCCAACACTGGTGACCAGCCTCTCACCGTGCTGGGTTCCGTGAGCCTGCACGCCCTCTGTGTGGATCGCACCAGCGGCAAAGTCCTCCATGACATCGAGCTGCTCAATGTGAAGGACCCGCAGTGGGCGCATCAGCTCAACAGCTATGCCTCACCCTCGCCCGTGCTGGCGGAGAGCCGGCTCTACGCGCACTTCGGTTCCTTTGGCACCGTCGCCCTTGACACAAAAACCTTGAAGGTGCTGTGGAAAAACGAGGAACTCCACGTCATGCACGAAAACGGCCCCGGCTCCACCGCCGTGCTGCATGGAGACAGACTGATCGCACATTTTGACGGCAGCGATCAGCAGTTCATCGCCGCCTTTGACACGAAGACCGGCAAGGTCGCATGGAAGACACCCCGTAGTGGCGACATGGATCCACGCCCGCAGCAGCGCAAAGCCTACGGCACACCGCTGGTCGTGACGATCAACGGCCAGCCGCAGGTTATCAGTTCCGCCGCCAACAACATCTATGGCTATGATCCCGTCACGGGTCAGGAGCTCTGGAAAATTCATTACGGCGAACTCGGCTTCTCCATGTCCACCGTTCCCGTGGCCGACGATCAGCAGATCTATTTCAGCACCGCCTTCGGCAAATCGGCGGTCATCGCTCTCAAATACGCCGGTTTGAAAACGCCCGAAGTCGCCTGGCGCAACAATAAGAACGCTCCCAAGATGTGCTCGCCCGTGCTGCACAACGGTCTGCTGTTTTACGTCGATGACGGTGGCATCGTCAGCTGCGTGGACACGAAAAACGGCGAGGCCTTTTACCGCGAGCGCATCGGCGGCAAGTTCAGCGCCTCGCCGATCATCGCAGATGGCAAACTCTACTTCTGCAGCCGCGAAGGCGTCGTCACGATCATCAACGCCGCCAAAGAATTCAAAATCCTCGCCCAGAACACCCTCGACGGCCCGATCATGGCCAGCCCCATCGCCGATGGCAGCGCCCTGTTCATCCGCACGGACAAGGCGCTGTACAAGATCGGTAAGTGAGCGGTCATGCAGGGCTTGCGTTACGCCTGGTGGTGAATAGTTTTAAGGTATGACGACTGTTGCCCAGATTGAGGACGCGATTGCTGCTCTCCCAGCGGACGGCTTTTTGGAATTGCTGGACTGGATGGAACGTCGCCATGATGAGGTTCTTGGGGAGGACGGCTATGAGTCGCCAGAGCTCGAAGCAGCGATGCTCAAGGCATTGGATAGTCCGCGCTATCCGCTGGATGAAGCCTTTCTTGATTCAATCCGAAAAGGCAGACCTTCCAACAGACCTTCCAATAAAGCCGTCATGGAATCTGCACCATGCCAGGTCTGACAATTCAACGCACTGAAGACGCCTCACTTGATATACGTCTTCAGTCGGACTGGTATGATGTGCATGCGGGTGCAGACATCTCTGAAAGGTATCTGATGTCTTTGGTCGAAACTCTCAAAGACCTGGCTGCACAGCCGGATCTTGGTCGCGTCCGTAAGTTCCGAAATCGACGTCTTGCGCGGCTGCGGTCCTTCCAGATTCAAGGCTCATTTCACAAGCACCTCATTTTTTACCGCATCGAGGACGACATGCTTGTTGTCTTCCGCGTGCTGCAAGGCATGCGTGACCTGCCCCGGCGATTGCTGGAACCGCCGGGGACCGAGTGAGGCGGGTTACTTCAGAGCCTTGCGCAGCACCGGCTCAAAGATTTCAGCCTGACGCAGGAATCCGAGGTCGGTGCCGTGGGAGGCATCGTTGGAGCCTTCGGCGTCGGTGCCGTAGAGCGCATCACCGCTGATGTAGTGGAGGTTGGCGACTTTCTCTTTCTTGAGCTGCTCGTAGGCGGCTTTGAGGGCGGCGTGGTTGTCGTCATGGAACTTGGCCTTGGCAGGGGTGATCCAGGAGTTCGTGAAGCGGCGGTCTTCGACGAGGATGATCGGCGTGGTGGCATGCTTGGAGCGCAGCTGCTTCACCAGTGGCACGCATTTGGCCGTGACGTCGGCGGGTTGCATATTGGGCAGGCAGTCGATGACGATGACGGCAGGATCGAGTTCATTGATAAGATCGCCCACTGCGGCGTCCATGCGACCATTGCCGGAGAAGCCGATGTTGATGACAGGGCGGTCCAGATGACGACCCAGGATGGCGGTGTGAACCATGCCGGGACGCGAGGCATTGGCACCGTGGGTGATGGACGTGCCGTAGAAAACGATGGGCTTTTCACGCGGCTTCAATCCTTCAAACTTCGCGCCCGCAGGCACGCCGATTTCCAGTTTTTCAATACCGTTGTAGAGCGGCAGGTAGGCGGCGAATTCATGCTCGCCGGGGGCCAGGCCGCTGATCAGCACAGCTTCGACATGCTGCTTGTCAGGTTTCGGGCATGCCACCCAGCGCCATTTGCCCTCGGCATCACGCGCATAAAGATCGAGGCCGCTCACACCCGTGGCAGGCATGGCTGGCATGGCCAGATTTGCTTTGAGGAGATCGTAGCGGCAGTAAATCGTGTTCGCGTTCGTCTTGAAGCGCACCATCATGCCTGCACTGTCGCGGCTGAGACCCCAAACCGCAGGTGTGACGGTTTTTTCCGCCTTCGCTGGCAGACGGTCAAACCAGCGCTTCCTCTCCTGATCTCCCCAGCCGCGTCCTTCCACACCCCAGCTCGTCACATCATGCCACTGCGCATCCGCAGGAATGGTCGGGCCTTTGGCTTTGGCCGCTGGCGCAGGTGCGGGCGCTTTGGGTGCGGCAGTTTGGGCGAGCAGCGAAGTGCTGACTAGTAGGGAGAGGAGAATGGCTGGTTTCATGAGGCGCATCAGTACGTTGCGCAGCGGCTCGTTCTCACTTCAATCGCGAGACTCTGCTGGAACCAACAAATGCAAAATCCCCAGGCGCATCTAGCCGCGCACTTTGGCGAGCGCCTTTTTGGTGGCCTCGTAGGCGGTCTTTTCCCAGGTCGGGAGGGAGGCACGGGCGGTAGGGTTTTTCAGCGGAGGCACCGGCCCCGGTGCCATGGCAAGACTGCTGGCGATGGCCTTGCCGCTGCGCGCATGGGCCAGGAAACCGACGCTGACACTCTGCTGCTTGAAGTCTGGGGTGGCCCAGACGCGTATGACGGCCTTGAGATGATTGGCAGCGGCGAATTTTCGGACCTCGCTGCGCTGGTTCGCAATGTTCAGGCTCTTCGGGGTCTGCTTCATCTGGGCAAAGGGCACATAGCTGAAGGCACGGCTGTCATCCAACGCACGCTCCACTCCGCGACGCACCGCTTGATGCACGCGCAGTTCCTCGGGAGTTTCAGATTTGAAATGGGTCAGCGGACGATCGCCCGGATGACTCCCGGTGGGCCCGATGCCGATGGCCCCCGTGCGCACATTTTGAAGACGGCCGAGATTGCCTTCCGTGCAGGAAGACAGAGCTGCTGCGGCGAGCAGACTGGCGAGGAGGAGGGCGACGCGTTGACGGATGAAAGACATGAGGCGTTATGCCACGAAGCCCCTGCTTTGTCATGCGGTAACGGTCCAGCTCAAGTCGTCATCCAGACACGAAGCGGCGTGCTTATCGGGCGAGAAGAAACTCTTTCGCATTCACCAGACTCCAGGTGATGTCCTCCAGCGCGAGTCGCCGGTCTTTGGCGGAGGCGAGAAGGGCTTCCATGACCTTGGCTTCGTCGGCGGTGGGCGCACGGGTCAGGAGGGCCCAGTAGAGATCGCGGGTGACGGCGCCGTTGTCGGGATTCTTGAGCAGCGAATAAAGGCGGTTGTATTTCTGCGAGACGACGTTGCTGACGATGGGGCCGCTGATGAACTGGAAAATCTGACCGATGGAGGTGTCCGCAGCGCGTTCGCATTCGCAGCTCAGTTCGCGTTTGGGGCGGCCAAATTGGGCGAGGAAGGCCTCTGGAGACGTGGGATTGGGACTCCCACGGCCATTGTCGGGGCCGGGAATCTGGCTGGCACGTGTGCCGCGGCCCCAGCCATTGAAATCTGGCGTGACACGCATCGAAGAGTAGAGCGAATCAATCAGCTGCTCGGCGCTGAGGCGGCGGGGCAGGTGGTGCGAGTAGTTGATGAGATCGACGGCGTTCGTCTCGTTCGGCGTGCTGTCCAGCTGGTAGGTGCGGCTCAGCATGATGGTGCGAATGAGGTGCCGCAGATCAAAACCGCTGCGGATGAAATCCTGGGCGAGTTCTTCGAGCAGCTGCGGATGGCTGGCGGGATTCGTGAGGCGCATGTCATCCACGGGATCGACCAGACCACGACCCATCAGATGATACCAGATGCGGTTGGCCTGTGCTTTGGCAAACAGAGGATGCTGCGCGCTCGTGAGCCAGTTGGCTGCGGCCTGCAGCTCGTCCTCCTTTTCGGCGAGCTTGGGCATGTCCGCACCTAGGAACCGGGCCTTGGCCTTGTCTCCGGTGCGCGGGTTTTCGATGTTCAGCTTGGCATTGAGAAAGACCACCTGCTCTCCGTTGAACTCATGTTTGTCGTTTTTATCACGAGGTTTGATGTCGCCGATGATCTTGTAGTCCACCTGCGCAAAGACGGCGGACCAGTTGTAGTAGTCGTCCTGCGTCCAGCGGTCAAAGGGGTGGTTGTGGCACTGCGCACACTGAAGGCGGGTGCCGAGAAACACCTGCGCCGCCGTGGTGGCACGCAGCTCCGGCGTACGGTTGGCTCGGTAAAAATTCGTCTCGGGCTCGTGATAGGTGCTGCCACGGGAGGCAAGCATGGCGCGGACCATTTCATTGATCGGGCGGTTTCGAGTGATGCCATCTCGAATCCAGTCGTGAAAGGCCTGCACCCCGGTTTTGTCCAGCGTGCGGGATTCGACCTTGAGGACATCGGACCACTTGAGCGTCCAGTAATCGGCGAACTCCGGCCGCACCATCAGGCGGTCAATCAAGCGCGCTCGCTTGTCGCGGTGCGTGTCGGCCTCAAAGGCGCGCGCTTCATCCGCAGGCGGGATCATGCCGCAAAGATCAAGCCAGGCACGGCGAATGAAGACCTCGTCACTGCATACCGCGCTGGGGTTCATGCGCAGGGTCTTGAGCTTGTTGAAGACGTGCGAGTCGATGTAGTTGTCACGGCGCGGCTTGCTCCACACAAAGGCCGGATTCGCTTTCACAAACGTCAGCCGCACGGGCACCGATTGATTCAGGAAGCGCACCAGCACTCCCGGTTCGCCAAACTGCAGGCGCTTCACCAGCCCGCTCTTGCTCACATCCACGAGTCCGTTTTGCAGCGGCTCATAGATCGCACGGTCAGTGATGTCGCGCTGCGTGCCGTCAGCAAAGGTCGCCTGCACTTTGATCTGCACCTTGTCTTGCGGCTCGTCCAAAACGAGCTCGGTCGGCGTGACGGTGAGCTTGGTGACTTTCGGTGCCGTGCTGTCATCACGCGGCAGACCCGCGGCGATCCAGCTTCGCAGCACCTGGTATTCCCAGGCCTTGGGATCCAGTTTCTTGCCGCCTTCGTGGGCGATCTGATTCGCACCTTTGACCAGGATCAGGCTGCGCTCCGGCGCGAAGACATCCACGCGGCGGCCGGAGGCGTCTCGGGCGAGCGCTTTGAAATCGAGATCAGGATCCTGTCCGCGCAGCGAAAGCTTGAAGCCGCCTTTGCCCGTCGCATTGCCATGGCAGGTGCCCAGGTTGCAGCCCGCTTTGGAAATGGCGGCCATCACCTCATTGCGAAAGGACACAGTCTCGGCGGCAGACGCCGCCGACAAAGCGACGGCGCTGAGCGCAAAAACCAAGCTGGAGACAGAGCAATTCACAGGGCCGCAAATAACGGCTCAGGAGCAGGTTCTCTTCCAATCAAGCAGGGCAAAACGCCGGCTTCATTTCTCAAAACGGAATGTCGTCGTCTTCCATGCCGTCGGTGATCGGGCCTTCACCGAAGTCATCGTTCTGCGGCGGCGGAGCTGGGCGCTGGGCCGGGCGTTGCTGCTGGGCAGGTGCTGGGCGCTGGGCCGGACGGGCTGCGGGACGGTTGTAACCGCCGCCACCACCTCCTCCTCCGCCACCGCCGGAGTAGCCGCCTTCGTCATCGCCACCACCGCCGGCTGGAGCACGGTCACCACCAGGGCTGCCGAGGAATTGCATCTGCTCGCCCACGACGCGCATGCGGGTGCGCTTCTGGCCGGTTTGCTTGTCTTCCCAGGAATCCATCTGCAGGCGGCCTTCGATGAAGACCGGGCGGCCTTTCTTCAGATACTTGCCGGCCAGCTCGGCCATCTTGGCCCAGAGGACGACGTCCACAAAAGTGACTTCCTCCACCTTCTCACCACTGTCGGAGGTGTACACACGGTTCACGGCGAGCCCGATGTCGCACACCGCGCTGCCTTTGGGCGTGTAGCGCACTTCGGGGTCGCGGGTCAGATTGCCGATGAGCATGACTTTGTTGTAGGAGGCCATAATGGGGCATCTTTGCCGCCCGCCGCCCCTGAGGGCAAGAATTTTGTCATTCTCGTGACGTGCAATTCCGTGCCACTCTAGACGCCGATGCTGGAACTTATCGATGGCTTCATCCTCCACCTGGCGACCGAGCGGGGTCTGTCCACGAACTATCAGCTCCTGGTGCGCCGGGTGCTGGAGGCCTTTGCCTCGTGGTTCAAGGCCAGGCACGACTCCGCCAGCGCGGCTGCCGTGACAACGGAGCACGTGAGCGGCTTTCTGGCCCAAAGAAAAAAAGACGGCATCGCAGCGTCCTCGGCCCGGGTCGAACTCATCGCCGTCAAAATCTTCTTCCGCTGGCTCACCGCGCGCAAACACATCCCCTCTGACCCTGCGGACCCGATTCTGCCTCCGCGCCAGGAAAAGCACCTGCCGGACTCCTTGAACGAGCAGGACGTGCGCAAGCTCGTCGAGTCTGTGAACGGCACAGCCCCGCTGGACCGGCGGGATCGGGCCATCCTGGAGCTGTTTTATGCCAGCGGTGTGCGGTTGTCGGAGCTGGCCGATGCCCGGCTGGAAAACCTCAGCCTCGAAGAGGGCTGGATTCGCGTCACGGGGAAGGGCTCCAAGACCCGTCTCTCACCCGTGGGCGGTGCAGCGCGCGAGGCCATTGCTGCCTACGTGGAGCATGCACGCCCTGAGCTGGTGGGGCCAAAATCCCAGAGCCACATCTTCATCTCACGCAACGGCACTCGACTGACCACCGCACGCATCCAGCAGATCGTGAAGGAACGCGCCGCGCTCTGCGGCATGGATCCTGCCCGTGTGCATCCGCATCTGCTGCGCCACAGCTTTGCCACGCATTTGCTGAACAACGGTGCCGACCTGCGCGTGATCCAGGAAATGCTCGGCCATGCGGACATCTCCACCACGCAGATTTACACCCACGTGGATCAGGCACGGCTCAAGGACGTGCACCGGCGCTTTCACCCGCGGGCGTGAGCCACCACATCGCCCATGCGGGCATAGACTTCGCGCCCAGCTTGGCTGTGCTTGATCAAATCGTCCGAAAACTGGATTTTACCCGGCTCAAAGATCGTGATGAAGCAGGAGCCTCCGAAGCGGAAGTAGCCTTTTTCAGCCCCTTTTTCGACGGCGGCACCCGGCGTATAAGTTTGCACGATGGAGCCCACGCAGGTGGCGCCGACTTCCAGTAGCAGCACATCCCCGAGGGCGGGAGTCCGCAGCACCGTAATCTCCCGCTTGTTTTCCCAGTGGATGCTGGCCCGGCTGCGCAGGGCGATGGGACTCACCGAATACAGCGGGCCATTGATCAGGCGGGCGGCTCCAGGAGTGCCGGCGCAGGGAAAATGAAAGCGGTGGTAGTCCACCGGGCACAGGCGGGAAATCAGCATGCTGCCGCGGGCAAAGCGCTCGGAGAGCGCGGCATCGCGCAGCAGGGCAGGGAGGTCAAAGCGGGTGCCTTTGATGAAAAAATCGGTGCAACGGGCGATGTCTGGCAGGACCAAATGGCGGCCGTCCGCAGGGAAAGTGATGACATCGTCGCCCGGAGCAACCGGCCGTGCCTGCGGCTTGAGCTTGCGGTAAAAAAAGTCGTTGAAGGTGCGGAAGGACTCCGGGGCATCGGCGAATTCGCTGACGTCCAGGCCATAGGTGGCCAGGAAAGGGGAGATTTTTGCCCGGCTGGCCGGGGCGTCCATGCGGCTGCCGTACCAGCGGGAAAAAGCCGCCCGTTTCACCAGCGCATGCAGCGGCAGGGCACCCAGAGGGCTCTCGTAGGTAAAGCGCAGAAAACCCTCCCCATACACGGCCTCCGTTTCGAGTTGGCCGGTGAGGCGATTGTAAAAAGTGATGGGTTCGGCTGGCATGGGACTTGTTCACATAATGCCATGCCAAGAAAACGCCACACGAACAAAACTGGCGACAAACACGATTCGAGGCATAGTCGCGGCCCCTTCCAGCCTGAAAAGTATGACCGAACCAGAAGCCAGCACCGACAACCAGACGCCAAAGCCAAGCGGCCTGGTTGACCTTTCCGATTTGAAACTGATGCCCGCATGGGTCGGCGAATTCGGCAAAGAAGATAAAATCAAACAACGCTATGCCGATGCAGAAGACCGTCCGCAGCGCGGTGGTCGTGATGACCGCCGTGGCGGTGGCGGCGGATTTGGCGGTCGTGATGATCGTCGCGGCCCGCCTCCGCGCCGTGATGGTCCTGGCGGCGCAGGCCCGCGTCCAGCAGGTGCCGGTGGCGGATTCCGTCCCGGTGGTCAGGGCGGCCCGCCACGTCGTGATGGCCCTGGTGATGACCGCCGTGGTCCACCGCGTCGTTTTGGTGATCGTGATCGCGCAGGCCCGCCACAGCGTGAGTGGGTCGAGATCCCGAAGGATGTGCAGGTCATCATTTTCCCAGAAGACAAGGCGGTGGATGCACTCGCCGCACACGTCCGCCAGACGGGCCACGCATTCAGCATGTTTGATGCCGCACGCCTCGTGCTCGCAGGGGGGGACCGCTTCATGGTGCGTTTCCGCTGCGCCGAAGAACGTCCCACGGGCTTCTACCATGTGCCTGCGGACGGCAGCCTCTTCCTCTCCCGTGATGAAGCTCTCAATCATGTGCTGCGCAGCGCCGCACTGGATGAGTTTTATCGTGTGGAAGAGATCGAACTCGAAGCGCCAAAGGGCGAGTTTGCCTCCGTGGCCGTCTGCGGCATGAGCGGCGAACTCATCGCTCCGCCGAGCCATCACAGCTATCAAACCGGTGTCATCAGGCTGCACCGTGAGCGCTTCTCGAACATGCCGCTCGAAGATTTCAAGCGTCGCATCCGTGTGGAGTCCAATCCGGAGCTCGTCGCGAAGTGGAAGGAAAACATGAGCAAGGGCCGCCGCTGGGTGTGCCTGAAGGGCGAAGTGCCCGAGGGCGGCGAGCCGCTCGCACTCAGCTCACGCGCCGACATGGAGGCGCACTTCCGCCGCACCTTTGCCAACGATGCCGTCATCGAAGTCCGTGACGCCACCGTGCCGGGCAACATCGACAAGCAGAAGCTTGCTCATATTTTCTTCATCATGATGCGCCAGTCTGTGGATGCGGCGCGCAAGCACCTCTTTGAAATCTCGCAGAAGCTCGGCGCTGGCCTGGAACGCCGTGGCATGAAATTGTTCAAGCGCCGCGCGGGCAAGCAGTTCGTCTGCCGCGTGAAGCCTCGCGCCATCGAGCCCAGCATGGTCTTCTCAGACCGCCTTGCGCAGGTCGTGGAAAAGCTCAAAGCCAACAACGGCATGCCCATGCAGAAGCTGGTGGAGTCGATCGTGCCCTCACCAGAAGCCCCCGAAGGCACCGCCCCGGATGCGCCGAAGCATCCCACGGAAGAGCAGATTGCCGTCATCAAGGACATCCGCTGGCTCGCGAACGAAGGCTACGTCATCGAATACAGCGACGGCATGGTCTTCCTCGGTGTGCAGGGTGAACCTGCCGCTGCAAAGAAGGAAGCTCCTGCTGCCAAGGCATCTGCGAAAGCCGCTGCCCCTGACGCAGAAACTGCGGTCGAAACAACTGCTGAATCCGAGCAGGAAGCATCTGAACCTTCGCTGACAGAAGCCCCGGTCGAAGAGTCGATGGCGGAAGCAGAATTGGCAGAGCAGGCTGAAGCTGCCCTGGCGGGTTCCCCAGAGGAAGCACCTGCGGCAGCAGCACCTGTTGAAGATGCTCCTGCTGAGGAAACTTCCCAGCCTGCTGAACCAGAACTGACAGAAGCCCCGGTCGAAGAATCCATGGCCGAAGCAGAGCTCGCAGAGCAGGCTGAAACCGCCCTCGCAGAATCCTCGGTGGAAGAGCCTGCCAAGGAAGAAGGCGCTGCCTGATTCCTCCATCGGCCAAGGATCACGCGTGCTTGCAGGATGGGTGTGGCGAAAGCCCGCCCGTCCATGAGCGTGTGGAGACGCCGTGTAGCTCGGCGCCTTCCAGCACGCCAAACCTCCCAACCTTCCACTCAGCGGCTCCCTTCAACCGCCCACAGCATCTTCACCGTCTGCACCGCGGCTTTGACGTGATGAACCCGAAAAATCTGCGCGCCACGCTGCATGCCTGCGGCGATGCAGGCCTGAGTGCCCGCATCGCGTTCCAAAGCGGGAATGCCGAGCACTTCGCCGATGACCGTCTTGCGTGACACCGGCAGCAGAATGGGCCGCTCGAAGCGGTGGAGTCGCTTCAGTTCTCGATAGATCACGAGATTGTCGTCCTTCTGTTTGGCAAAGTCGATCCCGGGATCAAGCACGATGTTTTCACGCGGCAGCCCCACGCTCTCCGCCAGCACCAGACGCTGCTCAAAGAAGTGGTCCAGCGTGTCCATGATGCTGTCATACTTCACATGCGTGTGCGGCACCTTCGGCTGACCGACGCTGTGCATGATGAGCAGCCCGGCGTTGTGCTCCGCACAGAGCTTGGCGTTGAACGCATCCGGCAGTCCGCTGATGTCATTGATGAGGTCGCCCCCATGCGGCAGCACTTCGGCGATGACGTCGCTGCGCCAGGTGTTGATGGAAAGCAGCGGCGCATGAAAGCGCGAGCTGAGCTCCGGCCACTTTTCGAGGAAAGGCAGCAGCCGGTCGATCTCCTCGGACACGCTGATCGCTTCGCGGTTGGTCCGTGCGCTCTCCGCACCGATGTCGATGATGTCCGCACCATCCTGAAGCTGCTGCTTTGCCTGCGCCAGCGCCTGGCCGGGATCCAGCGTGCCGTCGCCGCAGAAGGAGTCGTCATTGATGTTCACGATCCCCATCACCAGCGGACGGCGGGGAAATTCAATGCGGTGCAGTCGTGCCTGCCAGATCATGGCGCCCATGCCTCCGGCAGGGGGACCACCTTTCTCTGACGTTTCTCAAACCGAACGGTCGCCGTGTACCCCACGCTCCGCACCAGATCGAGCGCCTTGTTGAAATCCACACCGACATCCGTGGGCAGATGCGCGTCTGAATTGATCACGATGGGCACCTTCGCCGCGAAGGCCATCTCCAGCATCTCACGCGCAGGATAGATCTCGCGCACGTCCTTGCGCAGGCCGGCGGTGCTGACTTCGAGGATGCCGCTGGTGTCCACGAGCGCCTGGATCACCGGCTCGTAATAGGGCCGCAGATCACCCTCAGGCCGCAGTCCGAAGCGTTTGGCCAGGTCGGGGTGCGCATGGAAATCGAACTGCTTGGTGCGGATCATCTGCTCATAGAGCTTCCAGTACATGCCCCACATGTGCTCGATGTCAGACGCCGTCTTCCACCGTGAGACATGCTTCGGATCATCCACGGCGATGCCGTCATGGATGTAATGCACACTGCCGATGAGGTAGTCCCAGTCGGCGATGCCCGCCGTCTCATCGATCCACTTCTGATACCCTTCGATGTGGTCGCATTCCAGCGCGAGCCGGATCGGGTACCCCGGCAGCGCCGCACGCGCCTCTTCCACCAGCTCAAAGTAGCGCGGCAGGTCGGAGCGCAGCATGCGCCAGTCGTCATACTTCTCCGGCATCGGGTTGTGGTCAGACAGGCCGATCTCCCCAAGGCCGATGCTCTGCGCATGCCGCGCGTAATCGACGGGATTTCCCTCGGCATGCAGGCAAAGCGGCGTGTGCGTGTGGTAATCAGTGAGCATTAGAGTTTTTCGCTGCATTGGGCGCTCTGGCAAGTTGATCGCAGCGACATTTCGCGGCATGAAGGATTCATGCCCACCCTCAAAGCCTTCATTTTCGACCTCGACGGCACCTTGATTGACTCGCTCGCAGACATTGCCGAATCGATCAACCGGATGCTGGATGCCCGAGGGTATCCGCGCTGCGAAAAAGAAGTGTTCAAGCAGATGGTGGGGGACGGCATGGAAAAGCTCGTCGAGCGCGCATTGCCCCAGGCGGTGCGCAGCGAAGAGCTGATCAAAGTCTGCGTCGAGGAATATCGGGCGCAGTACGATCTGCTCTGGCAGGCCCAGACCCGGCCCTATGAAGGCATCGTGGAGATGCTCGCGGAATTGCAGCGCCGTGGCCTGAAACTGGGCGTGATTTCAAACAAGGCGCATCGCTTCACCGTGCCAATGACCGAGCATTTCTTTGGCACGGGAGTGTTTGACCACATCTTGGGGCAGCGCGCCGAAGTCCCGCGCAAGCCGGATGCCGCCGGCGCACATGAGATGGCGTCCTTCCTTGGCTTGCAGACCACTGAAATGGCCTATGTCGGAGATTCGGGCATCGACATGCAGTTTGCGAAGAACAGCGGCATGCGCGCCGTGGGAGTTCGCTGGGGCTTTCGCAGCGAGGTGGAGTTGATCGAGTGCGGCGCGGACCTGCTCATTTCACGTCCTGCAGAATTGTTCGATCTTTCCTGAAAATATTGTTTCCGCTGGTACTTGAGCGCGGGAAGCAGTTCCCTTAGGGTGAAACATCGTGAAATTGAAAAACTCCCTTCCTCCGCTGCGCGCCACATGGGTGCTTGGCATGCTGCTGCTGGCTGCTTCCTGCCAGTCTTCCCGTAAAAAGCCCGCCCCCCCACCGGAACCGGTGAAAGCCGAATGGAAGTATCCGGGTGAATGGACCGGTGGCAGCAAGCCCATCACTAGCATGGTCATGAATGTGGATGTGCAACGTGTGACCCTGTACAACGGCAGGGACGTTGTTGGCTGGACTTATTGTGCCAGCGGTATCCCCAGCTTCCCAACACCCACCGGCGAGTTCAAGATCTTGGAGAAAATTAAGGACAAGGTCTCGAATCTCTACGGCAAGGGCTTCGACAAGAACGGCAAGGTGGTGAACTCGGACTTCAAGCAGGGCCGGGATTTGCTACCGGAGGGTGGCCACTTTGAAGCCGCCAAGATGACCTACTTCATGCGCCTCACCGGCGACGGTGTCGGCATGCACATCGGGCCGATTCCAAAGCCCGGACGCCGGGCCTCGCATGGTTGCATCCGCCTTCCTTCCAAGATGGCACCGATTCTGTTCGAACACACCGCAGTCGGCACACCAGTGACGATCACGGGCAACGGACCTGACTATCAGACCTATCTCAAACAATCCGCTGAAAAGGCGAAGGCAAATGCCGCAAAGCTCGCAGCTTCGAAGAAGAAAGCCGCTGAAGCCGCCGCCGCAGCTACGGCCGTCACGACGCTGGCTCCTGATGATCCCAACGGTCCCAAGGGTGGAGTGACACCACCTGCGGAAACGACGCCTCCTGGCACAACTCCTCCGCTTGGAGCCCCTCCCGGCACCCCCGCTCCACCACCGCTCGAAGTGAAACCTGCGGAACCGGCCAACCCAGCGCCGTCAGCGAACAACTAAGCGAACGACAAGCTCAACAAACAAGAGGGGGCGGCAGGAATGCCGCCCTCTTTTTTGTGCTTAACTGTCCATCGAAAAACTTACTCGAGTGGATGCCAGAGCATGGCTCGCAAGGAGGAGGGGATCATCCTGATCCCCCTTTGGCATGAATAAACAAGGGCCAGCCTGAAGGGATCATGATGCCGCCACTTCAAGCACCGAGAAGAGCGTCATCTTGAACAATGGCTTGAGTCCAAGAATAAGGCCATGCCGGACGCAGGCGAGCATTGAATGGGAGTACATTTCTCCCCAGCCTTCAGGCAGCGTTTGCTCCCTGATTTCTTATTCCGGACCAATGAAAACCTGCTGGTCTCGATTCACCTCCTTCAGCAAGGCAGGCGCAAAACGCCTGCCTTGCCATGGAGATTGATGATGGGAACCGAAACGAAAACCTTTCGAATTCCGATTACTTCTTGCCGGCAGCCACGGTCGCAGCGGCGATGGCCTGCTGGGCTTTGAGCTGCTCGATCTGTGCATCCAGCACTTGGTGCTTGAGGCTGGTGCCGGTTTTCTTCGCATACCACAGCACCAGCGGGGAGGCGATGAAGATGGAGGAGTAGGTGCCGAGCAGCACGCCGATGGTGATCGGCATGGCGAACTCAAGCATGGCAGGATTGCCGAGGAAGAGCAGCACGATCATCGGCGCCAGGGCGGTTGGGCCGGTGAGGAGCGTACGGGAGAGGGTCTTGCAGATGGCCTCGTTCATCATGTCGCGCATGCTGCCGCCGGTGCCCTTCTGAATGGTTTCTCGGATGCGGTCAAACACCACGATGGTGTCATTGATGGAGTAACCGGCGATGGTGAGCAGCGCGCCCACGTGGATGATGCTGAGCTCTTGGCCAAACAGTACACACAGACCGGGCACCATGAGCACGTCATGGAAGAGAGCGACGATGGCGCCGACGGCGAAGGCAAACTCGTACCGCATGAGCAGATACAGGAAAATCGCGATCAGAGCAGCGAACATGGCCCACATGGATTGCTTGGCGAGTTCGGAGCCGATCACGGAGCCCACCGTTGCGATGCTGGTGCCGGCGACGGTGTCTTTGTTCCATTTGCCGGTGATCGCATGCTGGATCACCGCTCCGCTGTTCTCTTCGCAGCGGATGCTCAGGTTTTCTGTGCCGCCTGCGCTCTTGCGCTGGATATAGTAGCTGCCGAGGGGTTTGCCGTCGTCCTGCTTGAGTCCTTTGAAAAGGGCGTCGAAATCGGTGTCGGGGATGTCCTTGCCCTTGGCCAGCGTCACGTCGACACGGCTGCCACCGCGGAAGTCAATGCCGAAGCTTGCGCCACCCTTGTAAGCGAGAGTGCCAAACGAGATCGCGGTGACGACGAGTGAGGCAATGATGAATTTGGGAGCCGAGGACAGGATGTCGAAAACCTTGTCCGGGATGATTTTGGTCGTGTGAATCTTCTTCAGGATGTTCTTGTCCACCACCCACATGAAGATCACGCGGGTGACGATCAGCGCGCCGATCATCGAGGAGATCAGACCGATCATCAGCGTGACAGCGAAGCCTTTGACCAGACCGCCGGAAATGAGGAACAAAATCAGTGCTGAGATGAGCGTGGTGATGTTGGAGTCGGCAATGGCGGAAAAAGCCTTGTCATAGGCGGCTTCCAGCGCGGCGGCGAAAGTCTTGCCCGCCTCCATTTCCTCACGAAGTCGTTCATAGATCAGCACGTTAGCATCCACCGCCATGCCGATCGTCAGCACGACACCGGCAATACCAGGCATGGTGAGCGTAAAGCCAAACAACGCCATCGCGCCGAACAGGATCGCGATGTTGATGACCAGACCGACAATCGCCACGAGACCGGCGAGACGGTAGATGAACATCATGAAGCAGGTGGTGATGATCAGAGCGGCGACGCCGATCCACTTGCCCTGATCAATGGAAGACTGGCCGTAAGCAGAGGACACCGAGCTCTCAGACAGGATCTTCATCGGGTTCTGCAGCGGGTTGCTCAGCAGCGTGGCCAACGTGTCAGCCTCCTGTTGGGAAAAGCCCTTGCCGCCGCCACCAGAGATTTCCGCCCTGCCACCAAACTGTTTGGCTTGCAGCCGGGGTGCGGAGTGGATTTGGCCGTCCACGATGATGGCCATTTCTTTCTGATAATGCACTGCCGCCAGTTCATCAAACATCTTGGCTCCAGCACTGTCGAACTGGAGTGACACCTTGTTGCCTTCGGCATCGACGGTGCGGAAGGCCTTGGAAACATATTTTCCTTCGATATCAGCCGAATCGCGGACAAGTTCAGACCGGTTGATCACCGTGCCATCTTTACCCGTGATAGGAGTGCTGTAGAACATTTCGATCCAGCCCGGCTCCTTGATGCCGCCGCGCGCCTTGATCTGTTCCAGCTTGGCCTGGCTGTCTGGGTGAACCCGGCGGAACTCGAGGTGCGCCACGGTCTGAATCTTTTCGCGCACTTCCTTGATCTCCACTTCGGTGATGCCGGGCATCTGAATCACGATCCGGTCAGCTCCTTCAGGCTGCATGGTGAGATCCTTCGAGGCGTCAGCATTCAGACGTTTTTCAAGAATCGCGATCGCCTGCTGCACATCGCTGCTGGTCACTGCCTTGGGGCTGCCGTCATCATTCTTGCCTGGAGCAAGCTGAACGATGAACTCGCTGCCGCCCTGAAGGTCGATGCCCAGCTGGAGTTTCATCGCCTCGATCGTATAGATGGCCGAGAAGGCGGTGAGGATGATGAGGAGCGTGCCCACGCGCCGCTTGGTCGTATGCACGGCGGTGCCGACATAGACGAGCAGCATCATTAACAGGGAAGCACCGACAAAAAAGGTGGCGAAGGGATTCATGGACAGGTTGGCAGGTGGGTTGGGAAAATCAAAAGGGCCGCTTACGCTTCGGTCGCTTCAACGACGTCGGACTTTTTCGTCACGGCGGCGATCTTGACGCGCTCAAACTCGACTTTGACATTGTCGGCGATCTTGACCATCACAGTGCGGTCTTTCACGCTGGTGATAATGCCGTGCACGCCGCTTTCCATGATGACGTGGTCGCTCACGCCCACGCTGGCGATCAGCTTCTGGTGCTCCTTCATGCGCTTCTGCTGCGGACGGAAGATGACGAAATACATCACCACGATCATGAGGATCGGCAGCATCATCGGGCTGCCAAGGAGGCCGCCTTGGGCCCCAGCAGGTGCGGCCTGGGCCAGAAGAAGGGTGTTTTCGAGAGGGATGGAGATCATGATTCGGGAGCTGCGGTGGTGGACTTATATTTCGCGACGACCTCAGCCCGGAACTCGGCGAAACAACCCTGATCGATCGCTTGACGTGCCCTGGACGTGAGGGACGCGTAGAAATGCAGGTTATGCAGAGAAATCAACCGCAAACCCAGAATCTCCTGTGCCTGCACCAAATGGCGGATGTACGCCCTTGAAAAGCCCTGGCACAGCGGATGAGTGTCTTCGGAAATGGGGCGGAAGTCCTTGGCGTAGCAGGCATTCCGAAGGTTCATCAGCCCCTCATGGGTGAAGGCGGCGCCATTTCGCGCCAGCCGCGTAGGCAGCACACAGTCAAACATGTCGATCCCGCGTGCGATCAGCTCGATCACCTGCGGCGGCGTGCCCAGGCCCATCGCATAGCGGGCCTGATTCGCGGGAAGATGCGGCGTCACCCACTCGGCGATGCGCATCATGTCCTCCTCCGGCTCGCCCACGCTCAGTCCGCCTATGGCGTAGCCGTCAAAACCCATCGCCACCAGCTCCCGGGCAGATTTTTCGCGCAGTTCTTTGTAGACACTCCCCTGCACGATCCCGAAGTGCTGCTGTGCCCCTCCACCAGTCTGCGGCCGGTGTTCATCAATCCAGGTCCGGCAGCGTTTGGCCCAGCGCAGGGTCAGATCGAGGCTTTTTTCAGCCTCCTTGGCCTCACAGGGATACGGCGTGCATTCATCAAACAACATCGCCACGTCCGAGCCCAGCGTCGCCTGAATCTCCATCGAGGTCTCCGGGCCGATGAACATCGGCGTGCCGTCGAGGTGGTTTTGGAAGTGGCAGCCCTCCTCTTTGATTTTCCGCAGCTTCGCCAGCGAGAACACTTGGAATCCGCCGCTGTCCGTCAAAATCGGCCGGTCCCAGTTCGCGAACTTATGCAGCCCGCCGGCCGCCTGCATGATCTCCATGCCGGGGCGTACAAAGAGGTGGTAGGTGTTCCCCAGGATGATCTGCGAGTTCAGCGCCTTCAGCTCTTCCGGGTGCATGGCCTTTACCGTGCCCTGAGTCCCCACAGGCATGAACACCGGCGTCTCCACCACGCCATGGGGCGTCGTCAGCCGCCCGCGGCGGGCGTGGGACGAAGGATCGGTGGCAAGAAGCTCAAAAGACATGGTGGGACCACAAAAAGGGCGCGGACACTCGTCGATGTGGCGGAAAGAGCAAGCATGGTGCGTTGTTCGCCAAAAACTTCAGGAGGATCCCCATCAGTATTGACGCACAAACTTAGATTTTACCGAAATTTCGTTTTTGGTCTGTGTCTGGTTGTTTTTGGCTCTTCCGCATGGGCCCAGCAGATGGCCCCCGCTGTGGAGCAGACGATCCGTGAGGCGATGCGCCTCGGCACGCGTTCCGGCCAGGGGCAGGCGGCTCAACTCTCCTGCAGCCAGCAGCAACGCAGGAGCTATCACAAACATCAGCGCCGGTAACCTGCAGATTCAAAATACCTCCAGCACCGCAGGCGCGTCCCCGCCCCGATTAGTTCTACTGGGTTTGCAGCGCGAGCTTGCGCTCCTACCCGCATACCGCTAATCTCGCCGCCCTTATGCTCAGAGCCGGTATTGTAGGCCTTCCTAACGTTGGCAAATCCACCCTTTTTAACGCTGTCACCCGCACCCGCAAGGCGGAGGCAGCCAACTATCCATTCTGCACCATCGAGCCGAACACCGGCGTCGTCACCGTGCCGGATGAGCGCCTCGCCGTGCTCTCGAAGATCTCCGGGTCCTCGAAACTGGTGCCTGCCGCCATTGAGTTCGTGGACATTGCCGGTCTCGTCAAAGGCGCGAGCCAGGGCGAAGGCCTGGGCAACAAATTCCTCAGCCACATCCGCGAAGTGGACGCCATCGTCCATGTGGTGCGCTGCTTTGAAAATGGCGACATCACCCACGTCAGCGGCACGATTGACCCCGTGCGTGACATTGAAGTCATCAATACCGAACTCATCCTCGCCGACATGGACGCCATCCAGCGTCGCAAGGACAAGGCCGAAAAGAATGCGAAAAGAGGCGAAAAAGACGCGAAAGCCGAACTCGCCATCTGCGAAAGGCTGATCCCGCATTTCGACGCCGGCAAACCCGCCGTGACGCTCGAAATGACCGAGGAGGAGCGCAAGCTGGTGAAATCCTTCTTTCTGCTCAGCTCCAAGCCATGCATCTTCGCCTGCAACGTCGCCGAGAACGATCTCGCGACCGCTTCAAACGATCCTGACAACCATCCCTTCGTTGGCAAGGTGCGTGAATACGTAAAGCATGCTCACGAGGCCAGCGCCGTCGTCGTCAGCGCTGCCATCGAAAGCGAGTTGATCGACCTCAGCGACGAAGAAGCCAAAGCCTACCTCTCCGACATCGGCGTGACGGACAGCGGCGTCTCTCGCCTGATCAAAGGCGTCTATGACCTCCTTGGCCTGCAGACCTACCTGACCACCGGCGAGAAGGAAACTCGCGCCTGGACCATCGTCAAAGGCATGAAGGCTCCCCAGGCCGCCGGCGTCATCCATGGCGACTTCGAACGCGGCTTCATCGCCGGCGAGATCGTCCATTTCAACGACCTCGTCGAACTCGGCTCCAATGCGAAGGCAAAGGAAAAGGGCAAGTGGCGCATCGAAGGCAAAGAATACGTCATGCGCGACGGCGACGTCGTCGAATGGCGCTTCAACGTCTGAAGCGCTGTTGGCGTGCAGCCCGCAGCCCAGTTTTCTGCCTTACTCTGTCCAAGAGCGCCCCTGGCCTGTTCGGAAGGAGCGTTCCAGACTGCCATAGAGCGTATTCAATCGGGCTTCATCCTTGAGTACAAACTCGACAGTATGAGCGTGGGTGGACACTGGGTAGTTCTTCACCACTTTCGGGGTGACCAGATCGGGTGAGACGCGGCCGGCCGCCTGCTCAAATAGTCCCTTCGCCTTTTCCAAGGCTTGAGTCCCGGCACCCAGGGTGCTGCTGCCGGTATCCGGCTTGTAAGGCTCCAGAAAGTAAAAGCGCACGATTTGGGCGGAGTTGAGCGTCAGGTTGATCTCCACCACGCGGGCCACGCCGTCGGAGATGTACTCGTGTTTGGAAAGGGCGATGATTTGATTGGCACGCACGATGTAGTTGCCCCCCTTGAACTTCCCCTGCCACAGACCATCCTGCGTCGTGGTGTCCTGCTGAGGTGTCTGGCCGCTGGGAGTGGTGGTTTGCGCTTGCAGAGGAATCGTCAGAAGCAACGAAAGGAGGATGAAGAGTGCTTTCATGAGAATGGGAGGGGGGAAGACTAGCACGAGTGCCGCATGAAAGAACAACCCTTTCTTTGCTCGAATGTTTCTTCCGAACGTGGCTAGGGGGCCGGAAAGGCCCATCTTCGAAAGCGGCATCATCCATTCAGTTTCAGCCTCGGACTGCGTATTAGTAAGCAGTTCACCCCCCACGCGCACCATGTTCAAGTTCTCCGGCCAAGGCTCCATCACCAATTGCGACGGCATTTCGCGTCGAGATTTCCTGCAGGCAGGCGCCCTCGGCGCCATCGGGCTGACCATGCCCGGTTTCGCCAAATTGAAGGCCGAGGGCAAGGTGGACTCCAAAAAGAGCAACAAGGCCTGCATCATGATCTTCAATCTCGGTGCCCCGAGCCAGCAGGATCTCTGGGACATGAAGCCCGATGCGCCAAGCGAGATTCGCGGCCCGTTCAAACCCATCCGCACCAAGAGCAACGCCTTCGAAATTTCCGAGATCCTGCCTCTGCACGCCAAGATCGCGGACAAGTTCAGCCTCGTCCGCTCCTGCTACCACACCGCGGCCGCAGTGCATGACACCGGGCACCAGATGATGCAGACGGGCCGGCTTTTCACAGGCGGGGTCAATACTCCGCACGTCGGCAGCGCCCTCGAGTTCCTGCAAGGCCGCCGCAGCGATCTGCCCGCGCATGTCATTCTGCCGGAATCCATGGGGCCTACCGGTGGCAACATGCCGCACGGCCAGGACGCCGGATTCCTCGGCAAAGCCTACGATCCCTTCGTGCTGAACGCTGACCCTGCGGTCAAAGATTTCAAAGTGCCCGATCTCCTGCCACCGAAGGAAATCGGCGAGGTGCGCCTCGAACGCCGCCGCGAACTGCGTGAGCTGGTGGACAGCAGCGTGCGCAATTTTGAATACAGCGAGCAGGCCAAACTCATGGATTCCAATTTCGAATCCGCCTACCGCATCATGACCAGCACGCAGGCCCGCGAGGCCTTCGACCTTACCAAGGAGCCGCTCAAAGTCCGCGAGCGTTACGGCATGAACCGCTTCGGCCAGAGCTGCCTGCTGGCCCGCCGCCTCGTCGAGCGCGGCGTTCGCTTCGTCACCGTGAACACCTTCATCACCGTCTTTGGCGAGATCACCTGGGACATCCACGGCTCCAAGCCCTTCACCAGCATCGAAGGCATGCGCGACATCGTCGCCCCCATGTATGACCAGGGCTACAGCGCCCTTATCGAAGATCTGTTCCAGCGCGGCATGCTCGACGACACCATGGTCACCTGCCTCGCCGAATTCGGCCGCACGCCCAAGATCAATCCCGCCGGTGGCCGCGACCACTGGCCGAACTGCTGGACCGTCAATTTTGCCGGCGGCGGCATCAAAGGCGGCGAAGTCATCGGCAAATCCGATGACATCGGCGGCTACCCCACCGAGCGCCCCGTCGCCCCGAAAGAAATCGTCGCGACCATCTACCAGGCCCTCGGCATCGATCTCACCACCGAGCTTCCCGGACCACAAGGCAGGCCCTATCCCGTCGTCGATTTCGGCACGCAGGCCATCAAAGAGCTGTTTGCGTAGAACGAACGTCCGCATCCTGCCAACCCTCATCGCGTGTTATCCATGACGTTTCGTTCCTTCATCGCCTTCGCGGCTCTCGCATCGGCTGCTGCCGCCGAAGCCCAGTCCTTCCGCAACACCATCCAGCCCATCCTCACGCGCTACGGCTGCGCCATGGGCGCGTGTCACGGTGCCGCCGCAGGGCAGGGCGGCTTTCGTCTTTCCTTGCGCGGGTTCGATGACGAAGGGGATTGGATCTCCGTCACGCGCAGCGCAAACGGTCGCCGCCTTACCATGGAAGATCCGGCACGCAGCCTGTTTTTGCTCAAGGCTGTCAAAGCGGTGCCTCACAAAGGTGACAAGCGCTTCGAGGTAAACTCACCGGAATACAAAGCCATCGCCGACTGGATCGCCGCCGGTGCGCCGGGGCCCAAGGCCAGTGATCCGCTCATCGTCGCCCTCGATGTGGAGCCGAAGCAGCTGGTGACGAAACCCGGTGTCACGCTGCCGCTCAAAGTCACCGCGAAGTTCAGCGACGGCCATAGCGAGGACGTGACGCGCTGGGCCAAATACAACGGCGTCAACGCCAGCGTCGCCACCGTGGACGAGCATGGTGTCGTCAAAACCACCGGTCGGGGTGAAACAGTCATCAGCGCTTGGTATCTCAGCCGCCTCGCCGTCTCCACTCTGGTGGTACCGAGCGATGCTGCAGTTGATCAGGCGGCGTTTGCTCAGATGAAGCCGCGCAATTTCATCGACGAGCAGGTGCTGACAAAACTGCGCGCCTTGAATATCCCACCTTCCGGCCGCGCGGAAGATCACGAATTCCTGCGCCGTGCCTTTCTCGATACCATCGGCATTTTGCCCTCCCTGGAGGAAACCCGCGCATTCCTCGCGGACAAAGCCACGGACAAACGCGACCGCCTGATCGAAGCGCTGCTGCAGCGGCCTGAGTTCGTCGATTACTGGTCGCATCGCTGGAGCGATCTGCTGCTCGTCAATGGCGACAAGCTCATGCCGCAGTCCATGTGGGCCTACTACAACTGGATCCGCCGCAACGTCGCTGCGAACACCCCTTGGGATGTCATGGTGCGCGATCTCCTCACCGCCACCGGCAGCACGCTGGAAAACGGCGCAGGCAATTTTTTCATCCTTAACGACGAGCCCACCAAATGCGCCGAGACCATCAGCGTCGCTTTCCTCGGTACCTCCATCGCCTGCGCCAAGTGCCACAACCATCCCATGGAGAAGTGGACGAACAACGAGTACTTCGCCTTTGCCAACATGCTCTCCCGCGTTCGCACGAAAAACGGCGCGCAGGCCGATGAACGCGTCCTTTTCTCCGCCGCCGATGGCGAACTCGTGCAGCCGCTCACCGGTAAGCCGCAGGCTCCGCACCCGCTGGATGTCACGACGGCTGTCTCCATGACTTCCACCGAGGACCGCCGCGTGCCGCTCGCAAAATGGCTCACCAGCGCCGACAACAAACTCTTCCAGCGCGCCATCGTGAACCGCGTGTGGGCCAATTTCTTCGGCTCTGGCCTCGTCGAAGCCGTGGATGATCTGCGCGTGACCAATCCCGCCAGCAACGAGCCGCTCTTTGCCGCCGCATGTGAGCATCTAGTGAAGCAGAAATTCGATCTAAAGGCCCTCATGCGCACCATCCTGCAGAGCGAGACCTATCAGCGCAGCAGCATCACCCTGCCCGAAAACATCACCGATCTCCGCTACGGCTCGCACTACGTCCCACGCCGTCTCAAAGCCGAAGTCCTGCTGGACACCGTGTCCCAGGTCACCGCTGCGCCCACCACCTTCAAGATCGACAAACGCAACGCCAACAAAGGCACCAGCGAAAGCTATCCCATGGGCTTCCGCGCCCTGCAGCTGCCAGACAGCAACATCGCCAGCTACTTCTTGAAGAGCTTTGGTCGCGCCGACCGCGTCAACACCTGCGAATGCGAACGCACCAATGAACCCAGCATGGCCCAGGCCCTGCACATCTCCAACGGCGACACCCTCAACCAAAAGCTCGCCCAAAAAGACAACCGCCTCGATGCGCTGCTCGCCAGCAAGCTCAGCAACGAGAAGATCGTCGAAGAAGCCTACCTCATCTCCCTCGCCCGTCTCCCCACTGAGCGCGAAATCACCAAGACCACCGCGATGCTTGCCACCGCCAAACCCGAAGACCGCCGTACCACCCTGGAAGACATCTTCTGGAGCCTGATGGGCTCGAAGGAGTTTTTGTTCAATCACTGATTGCCTGGATCACGCTCGCTGAGCGTGCTCCTCAAATCCTCGGGATTTTTAGCTGTATGCCAAAGCAACGTCACCACCACCCAGTCATCCTGAATGCGAAAGTAGATCGCATACGGGAATGGTTTGGCGAAAACTCGGCTGAACTGTTTGTAAATCAGCCGATGGGTTCCTGTGAAACGGAGGATTTCAGGCAGCTGCGATCTGAAAGCAGCCACAAAACGACGGCTCAGATCACGCCCACCTACTCGATCATGCCAGGCAGCAGCATCGTCGATATCATCCCAGACTTCTGGAAGAATGCGGATCTGTTTCATCCATGTCTGGCTTTAACGAGTGCGTCAAACTGCTCCAGTGTCAGAGCCCGGGAAGGATCACGCTCAAACCGGGCCCAGCGGGAATCGAGTTCGCGCTTTTCAGGCTCACTGACTTGTGGCTCATTCATGGATTCACCGATGGACTGCCATAGTGCGTCCACCAGCAGCAGCTTCTCTCCAACTGGAAGTGCCTGGAGTTTGCGGAGTTCACTCTCACTCATGGCGGAAGTATCCCGGCCGGCCGCTATTTTGCAACCCCTCTCTCACCCCATTGATACCGCGCTATGAGCATGATTCGGCAGACTCTTTTTCTGATGGCTTTCATTATCACCGCCCACGCCCAGACCGTGGACTACACCAAGCAGATCGTCCCGCTCTGGGACACCTACTGCATCGACTGCCATGACGACACCGATGCAGATGGCGAGTTCCGCCTGGACACCTTCGCGAACTTGATGAAGGGCGGCAAGGAGGGCGTGGCCATCGTTGCGGGCAAAGCCAATGACAGCATGCTGGTCAAGTTTCTCGAAGGTCATTCGGGCCGCGGTGGCAAGAATGAATTCATGCCACCCGGCAAGCGCGAAAAACTGAAACCCGAGGAGATCGCCCTGATCAAAACTTGGATCGATACCGGTGCCAAGGGTCCGGTGATCGCCGATGCGAAGCCGATGCCGAGGGAGGTCATCACCCCGCAAATCATGCCAACGGTGCCGCTGAAACACGCGATCCAAGCCGTGGCATTTTCGCCGAAAGTACAGCTTATAGCAGTGGGCCGATACGGCGAGGTCGAGCTGCTCAATCCTGTCACTCGGGCCGTGGTGCGAAAGCTCACAGGCTTCAAGGGCAAGGCCAATGCGGTCGCATTTTCACCAGATGGCGCAACAGTCTATGCCGCTGGTGGCGAGGCGGGCATTGTGGGCATCGTGAAGAGCTGGAAGACCAGCGATGGCACTCCCTTGCAGTCATTCGAAGGTCATCTCGATGCTGCTTATGCTCTCGCTGTTTCGCCCGATGGTAAGATGATCGCCACAGGAGCCTACGATCAAAAGATCCGCCTGTGGGATGTTGTGACGGGCAAGGAACTCGCCCTGCTCAAAGGCCACAACGGCGCAGTCAATGGCCTCTCATTCCGCCCGGATGGCAAAGTGCTCGCGAGCGCCAGCGCCGACCGCACGGTGAAGCTTTGGAGCATTCCGGGTGGCCAGCGTCTCGACACGCTCTCGCAGCCTACGAAGGAGCAGACCAGCGTCGTCTTCAGCGCCGATGGCAAGCACCTCTTCGCCGCAGGCGGTGACAACCGCATCCGCCAATGGCAGATCAGCGCCGATGCCAAGGAGGGCACCAACAAGATCATCACCAGCCGGTTTGCCCATGAAGGTGGCATCCTGAATCTCGCGCTGTCCATCGACGGCCAGTTGCTCGCCTCCACCTCCACCGACAAGTCGCTCAAGATTTGGAATACCGCCGATCTCACGGAAAAGATCCCTTTGGAGAAACAGCCTGACTGGTCATCCGCACTCGCCTTCACCGACAAAGCACAACTCGTGGCCGGTCGCGTGGATGGCAGCCTCAGCGTCTATGAATCCACCACCGGCAAGACGGTGATGGCCCCTGCGCCTACGAAGCCTGCCATGGTCGCAAAGCCCGAACTCACTCGCGTCACCCCACGCGCCGCACACATTGGTGGCGAACTGTTGCTGACCTTTGCTGGCAAAGGCTTCACTCAAGATACGCAGGTCATGGCTTCGCATCCCGGACTGAAAGTGCAGCTCATCAAAACCTCGGTCAAACCCACCACGGCCCGCGTCAAAATCACCGCCAGCACCGAAGTGCCACGCGGCGCATACGAAGTCTGGCTCAAGAGCACAGCCGGAGAATCCGCACGGATGAAAATCTCTGCCGATGATCTTGCCCCCACCATCACGCAGGCGGCTGATTTCAAAGCGGCACCCGTTAGCGTCCTCTCACTGCCCACCAGCCTCTGGGGCACACTCACCGAGATCGGCCAGCATGACGCTTATCGTTTCAAAGCCAAAGCAGGCGAAGAGCTCGTCTTTGATCTCGCCGTCGCACAGATCGGCAGCATGGCGAAATCACCGGCGATCGAAATCATTGATGATAACCGCACCGTGCTCGCTGTGAATCGCGGTCTCGACAGCGGCAGCGATCCCTTCCTCGCATGGAAAGCGCCTGCGGATGGTGATTACATCGTGCTCGTGAGCAACACCACCATGGATGGCAGCGCTGATCACGCCTACCGCCTCACCCTCGGCGCAGTACCTTACGTGACCGCTTGGTCGCCGCTCTTTGCCCAGATTGGTAAAGCGACAAAAGTCACCCTCATCGGTCATCACCTCGCTGACAAAGCCACCGTGATGATGAAGCCCGACAAGGAAGGCCAGATGAATGTGCCGCTCGATGCCAAGGCCTTGCGCTTCCGCTCCATGCCCGCGCTGCGTGTGACCGCTCTGGCGCAAATCGAAGAAGTGGAAAGCAATGATGACATCTCCAAGGCACAAAACGTCACCGCGCCCATCACAGTGAATGCGCGCCTTGCTCAGGCGCAAGACAGCGATTGCTTCGCCTTCGAAGCAAAAAAAGGCCAGGAGTGGATCATCGAGACTCTGGCCGATCTGGCGGGTTCGCCAGCCGATACGAAACTGGAAGTCCTGCATGCCGACGGCAAACCCGTGCAGCGCATCCTGCTCCAAGCCGTGCGCGACAGCTACAACAACTTCCGCAGTGTCGATGCCAACAACCCCGACATTCGTTTGCAAAACTGGGAGGAGATGGAGCTGAACGAGTTCGCCTATTTCAATGGCGACGTGATGAAGATCATCCGCATGCCGCGCGGCCCGGATGGCGGCTGTTTCTTCTACACCACGGGTGGCAAACGCCGCGCCTACTTTGACACCACGGCGAATTCACACTCGCTCGACGAGCCCTGCTACATCGTCGAGCCCAAGCCCATCGGCAGCCAAATCGTGCCGAACGGCCTGCCTGTCTTCACTCTCAACTACACCAACGACGACAGCGGTGACCGCAAGCTCGGCAGCGACTCCTGCCTTACCTTCACCGCACCTGCGGATGGTCGTTACATCATCAAAGTCTCTGACACCCGCGCCTGGGGTGGTGAGCGCTATGTCTATGCTCTTTCCATCCGCCAGCCGATGCCGGACTTCAGCGTAAAGCTCGCCGGCATGAACCCCACCGTCATGCCCGGTGCCTCCGTCGGTTTCTCCTTCCGCGCAGATCGCACGGATGGTCACGATGATCCCATCCAGATCGAAGTCACCGGCCTGCCCGCCGGTTATTATGCCTCCTCACCGCTTCTGATCGAAGCCGGGCACGATCTGATCAGCGGCAGCCTCCACGCCGCGCCAGATGCCGCTGCAAACTCCGACTGGAGCAAACTCAAGATCACCGCGAAATCCAAAGCCCTCACACATGACGCCGGCACCTTGGGCAAAGTCACACTCGGTGCCGCACCGAAGTTCATCATCGTCATGGAGCCCGATGCAGGCGGCAAGCCCGTCATGCGCGAACTCAAAGACGAAACCAAGCCCCTCGAAATCACCCTCGCCCCCGGTCAAACCGTGAAAGCCTGGATTCGCGCCGTGCGCATGGGCAACGATGGCATCCTCAGCCTTGACGTGCATGGCCTGCCTCACGGCGTCATCGTCGATGACATCGGCCTCAACGGCGTGCAGATCCGCGAAAAAGAAAACGAGCGCCCCATCTTCTTCCGCGCCGCCAACTGGGTCAAAGACCAGGACAAACTCATCCACGCCGCCCTCAGCTCCGCCCGCAACGAACACGACAGCGCCGGATTGCAGACGAGCTTTCCGATCCTGATGAAGATCCGGAAGCCCGTGGGTGTGGCGGGGAGGTGACTAGCTCCATGAACAATATCATTGAGGCTGTTGATTGGAAAGAGGCCTGTTGCATGCGGGGTTAAATGGAGCACTTTTAAAAGTACCGTTCAGCAAGCCATGGTCACGACACTCACCCTTGATTCCTTCATTGCCGAAGCCATGCAATTCGGTCCCGACAGCCGTCTTGAACTAGCCGAACGTCTCGTGGCCAGCGTCCCGGCCGATGCCGAGATTGAATCCGCTCAGCTTGATGAGGTGCATTGGCGTATGGAGGAGGTTAATGCAGGTCGGATGGCTGTGATTGACGGTGAGGATGCGCTCCGGCAGGTTCGTGGAGCCGTTCTTGGAAGGGCATGAAATACGTTTTTACCTTGGCGGCTCTGACGGAGTATCATGAAGCCGCAGAATGGTATCGCGAAAGGAGTTTGTTTGCCGCCGACCGGTTTATTGGAGAGGTCGAGGTTGCAGTTGGTGACATTTGCAAAGATCCCCAGCGATACCAGCAGGTTCGTGGAGGCTTTCAGGTGTTTCGTCTGCGTCGATTTCCATTCAAGATCATCTATCACCATGCGGATGATCTGGTGACCATTTACGCCGTGTTTCATGAGCGCCGCCGCCCCGATGCCTGGCGTGATCGTTAGCGGGTCTGTGTTCTGGATGCGAGATGAGGTCAAAACTCCTCGTTTCTAAAGACTCATGAACCGCCGCCATTTCCTCCAGCAATCCCTCGCCGCCACCGCGTCCCTATCCGCGCCCGCCATCCTGAGCGCACGGTCCCCGAACTCCATGTTCCAGGTGGCCTCGATCGGCGTCGGCGGGATGGGAGCAGTGACAATGATGAGCGTGCTGCAGCACTCCAAAGTGCGGCTGGTGGGCATGTGCGATGTGGATGCGAAGACACTCGAACTCGCTCGCGGCGGCAATGCAACCCGGCGGAAAGAACTCCAAGACCCAGATGCCGCCAAGCGACTGGAAGGCGCGGCACCCTTTCGTGATTACCGCGAGATGATCGCCAAGCTGGGCGACAGCATCGACGCGGTGACGATCGGCACGCCGGACCACATGCATGCGGCCATGGCAGTGACGGCGCTGCGGGCCAAAAAACACGTCTACCTCCAGAAGCCGCTCACCCATCACATCCACGAGGCGCGGATTCTCGGTGCCGAGGCCACAAAGGCTGGAGTCACCACCCAGATGGGCACGCAGGGCCATTCCAGCATCGAAACCTCGCTCGCCGTCGATCTCATCAAGAGCGGTGCCATCGGCAAGGTGAAGGAAATCATCTGCTGGGAGAACAAAAAAGCCAATTGGTGGCCCAAAGTCACCGAACGCAAAGCGCAGGCCGATCCGGTGCCGACGAATCTTGATTGGAACCTGTGGCTTGGCGTGGCCGATGAAGTGCCATTTCTTGACGGCGCCTATCATCCCTCCATGTGGCGCTCATGGGTCGATTTCGGCGTCGGCATGATGGGCGACATGGGCTGCCATTATTTCGATGTCGTCTTTGCCTGCCTTGGCCTCGCCGCACCCACCCGCGTCCGTTGTCTCGATGCAGGCAGCAAGGGCGATCTCTATGCGCAGAAGCGCCATCTGGAACTCGAGTTCCCCGGCACACCCCTCACGGCGGGCGACAAGATCAAGATGACCTGGACCGACGGTGGCTATCCGTATGACCCCCGCGTCATCAAGCCCAGCGTGCTCACCAAAGACACCCCCAGCGGCATCTTCTTCATCGGCGAAAACGGCAGCATCTTCAAGCCGCACAGCCAGCGCCCTTGGCTGTTGCCAGAGGAAAAATTCACCGGCTTCGCTTATCCGAAAACCCGCATCGCCAACCATTACACCGATTGGGTGGATGCCTGCATCAAAGGCGAAAAAGCCGCCGCCGATCTGCCCACCTACGGCTGCCCCGTGACGGAGGCGGTGCTCCTCGGCGTCCTCGCTGAGCGCAATCCCGGCGGCTGGATCGAATGGGACGCCGCCGCTGGCCAGGTGACAAACCAGCCCGCACTCAATGCCCAGCTCACGCGCAAATACCGCGATGGCTGGAGCGTCGCCGGACTGGGCTGAGGGTGTCTGAACATCCTCAAAGCAAGCACAAAAAAGAGTGTAAGTTGTTTATCAGCGGCGTTGCACTCGGCCAATGTCGTCGTAGCATCGTAGAGTTATTTAATGAGCGCGCATGAGCACAAACCAGACTCACGTCTGAAGCAGGCCGAGAAGATCGCCACCCATCCGGAGCAGTACAAAGTCTGCGAAGGCTGTGGATCCATCGTGGTCACGCGCGCCATCACCTGCCCGAGCTGCCACGCCTACCTCTTTGACGCCACCTCCGTGCGCGTGATTGCGCAGGCCAAGGAGCTCGCGCTGCGTGCCGCGAATTCGGTGCTGGCCTCGGATTTGTCGTAAATCCGGCTCAGCGCTTGGGCATCGCATCCGTTGTCTCACCACGCAGCAGTTTGCCCAGCATGCCCGTGAGCCACAGATAGTGATCGTTCGGCAGCTGAGGCTCCGCGAGGAAGCGGCTTTCACCCACAGGCGGATGATTGTCGGTTTTGAAAATGGCCGTTCCTTCATCCAGTTCGTCAAACATGGCCACGTAGAGCATCTGCGCCCCGGCCCGCTTGGCCGCAGTCGCCTGTGACCAAAGGAACTGACCGCCAAGACGTGGGATCGCGTCAAACTTGGCTTCCTGATTGCGTGACTTCGAGAGGTTGGTCCAGCTAAAGCCCGGGAAGAGGACCGGCAGGAAATCAACCTTGTGCTCGGCACACCATGCGATGTCCGGCTTTAGAATTTTGTCCTCACGGCTGGTGGCGTCCTGCGGCGTGCCGTAGCGTCCCACCGCCCAGGGACTGACGATGTCGGCACGGGCGATGAGTGCATGCAGCTGAGGGGCTTTGATGCAGTCATGATCCAGCGTGCGCCAGTAGTAGGGCACGCCCAGCATGATGGCGCAGCCGCCGAATTCAGGATCATCACGCAGGAAGGAGATCAGGCGTGCCCACTCTTCGAGCATCGGCGCACGGTCATTAAACCCAAGGCCCCACAGTGCCACGAGGGGCTTGCCATGGTGTTTGAAATAGCTGGAGCCCTTGGAGTCCAGACGCTTCTCGGTGATGAGGCGCTTCCAGTCGTCGATCACCAGTTGAATGCCATCCTCCTTGATGCCGCTGAGGTCATACATCAGTGTCAGGCCGCGCCCGTTGGCCTGTGCCGCAGACTGACAGTGCGCGAGCACCTGATCCATCGGCTCACGGAAGCGTTTGTCGCGTGTGGTCGCGGCAAAGCGCTGCACAAAGGCCCCATCAATGCCGTAGTCGCGCATCCATTTGAAATGAAGCTGAACGACGGCTGGAGTGACCGAGCTGAAGACCTCGGCGGTGCTGCCATCGGCATGCTTGAACGGCGTCGTCACACGGGCCTCCTTTGGCAGTTCACTCACATCCGGCCACAGCTCGATGTGCGAGTGCCCCGGCTCGAAGGTTTTGCCTGCGGCGTAATGGTGCCAGCCATTGTTGCTGCCATCACTCTCACACCGGAACCAGCCCTGATAGCCGCAGACGACTTTGCCCGTGAGCGTGCTCGTATCCACGGTCTGGGCATGGGCGCTGAGGGCGAGGAGGGCGGGCAGAATGAGAAACCGGAGCATGCGGGATGTTTTCATTGACGTCAGCTGGGCGTCAAGGTGTGATGTAGGCCGCATGAAACGACGCGCCTTTGTGACTTCGCTGGCCGCATGGCCGATGGCTGCTGCGGCGGCCCCCACGTCCGAAGAGTCAAAGATCCGCGCCATCGCCGAAGCATTTCTGCGCGAGCACGGCATCCAAGGCATGAGCATCGCCTATGGCAAAGAAGGAAAAATCGACTTCGAGGCAGGCTATGGCTTTGCCGATACGGATGGCACCGAGGTCGTCACCCCGCAGCATCGCTTCCGCATCGCCAGCATCTCCAAACCGATCACGGCCACCGCAGTGATGATGTGCATCGAAAAAGGAATGCTGCAGCCCGACAGCAAGGTCTTCGGTCCTCAGGGCACCCTGGGTGGAGATTACAGCGGAGACGTGGCAGCGGTCACCGTGGATCACCTGCTCACCCACACCAGCGGCGGTTGGACGAACGACAAGAATGACCCCATGTTTAAAAATCCGCAGATGAAGCACTCGGAGCTCATCGCCTGGACGCTGGCGAACCAGAAACAAACCCACAGGCCGGGAGAACACTTCGCTTATTCAAACTTCGGCTACTGCGTCCTGGGCCGCGTGCTGGAAAAAGTACTGAAGCTGCCGTACGACAAACTGATCACGCAAGAACTGCTGACAAAATGTAGCATCACCAGCATGCAGATCGCCGGCAACACCTTGGCGGAGCGTCAGCCACAGGAGGTGATGTACCTCACGCCCAAACCGGGCGCGGCCTACAGCATGAATGTCACCCGCATGGATTCGCACGGCGGCTGGATCGCCACCGCCAGCGATCTGGTCCGCTTCGCCTCCCAGCTCCCGACGTTGCTCAAACAGGATTCAATTCGTGCCATGACAACGCATGGAATCAGCGAAGGCTACGCGCGCGGCTGGAATGTGAACAAGGTTCCCAACTGGTGGCACACCGGATCGCTTCCCGGCACCACCACCATCATGGTCCACACCGCCAAGGGCTTCTGCTGGGCCGGTTTGCTCAATGGTCGCGGCGAAGGCCTGGGCCTCGCTTTGGACAGGCTGATGTGGCAGATGGGCGGATTGGTGAGGGCATGACGGCTGTGATTGCAACTGTTTGCCAGTTTTCATTTTCCCAGTTCGTATTTTGCGTTCACTTCTCACCTCCATCATGACACCCCAGCAAAAAGCAGAATCCCTCGGTCTCGTTTTCACTAAGCAGCCACCCGCCTACCTGAACCTCTGCATCCGCAGCGGCAATCAACTCCTCACCTCCGGCCATGTGAGCGATCTCAAAGGCAAGCTCGGCGCCGGGGTCTCGACCGAAGACGGCTACAAGGCCGCCAAGAACTGCGCCGAAAAGGTGCTGCGCTCCGTGTGGGACACCCACGGCACGCTCGATGGCCTCAAAGTCCTCAAGGTGCTCGGCTGCGTGAACTCTACCCTGGAATACACCGACCAGCACCTCGTCATCAACGGCTGCTCCGACCTGCTGCATGAGATCTTCGGCAAGGAAGGCGACGGCTACCACGCCCGCAGCGCCTTGGGCTTCGCCCAGCTCCCCACCGGCGCGGCCGTGGAGGTCGAGGCGATCTTTGAGATCAAGGCCTGACCCGGCAGGGCCAAAGCGCCTTGAGGTTGTCTTTTGGCCGGGGTTGGGTATTCTCCCAACCCCCAATGCCACGCGTCCACATCAAAACCTACGGCTGCCAGATGAACGAACGCGACACCGAACAGGTGTCGCAGATGTTCGTCGAGCGCGGTTACACCATGACAGCGCGCGATGAGGACGCGGACGTGGTGCTCATCAACACCTGCTCCGTGCGCGATCAGGCGGAGCAGAAAGCGCTTGGCAAAATGGGCATGGTGCGGCGGCGGCGCACCCCCCTCGTCACCGGATTCATGGGCTGCATGGCGCAGAGCCGTGGCAGCGAGTTGGTGAACAAAGCGAACGTGGACCTCGTCGTCGGCACGCAGAAGTACCATCGCGTGGTGGACTACGTGGACGAGATCATCCGCGCCAAAGAAGCGAAGCAGATGGACGACGAGCGTTTCTCCATCGTCGACGTGGAGGAGGAAGCCGCCTCTCAGAACACCATCCGTGATCACACGCTGAAGGAAAAGCAGGCCAGCGCCTTCGTCAGCATCATGCAGGGCTGCAACATGAAGTGCACCTTCTGCATCGTGCCCTACACCCGCGGTGGCGAACGTGGCCGGCCCATCGCAGACATCGTTGAAGAAGTGAAACGCCTCGCGGATCGTGGCGTGAAAGAAGTCACCCTCCTCGGCCAGATCGTGAACCTCTACGGCAGGCATGAATTTCCTGCGGTGGACGGCAAAAGCCCCTTCGTGCAGCTTTTGGAAGCGGTGCATGAGGTCCCTGGCATCAAACGCATCCGTTTCACCAGCCCGCATCCGATTGGCTACAAAAAGGATCTCATCGAAGCCTTCACCTACCTGCCGAAACTCGCCGAGCACGTGCATCTGCCCGTGCAAAGCGGCAGCGATGCCATCCTGAAGCGCATGCACCGCCCTTACACCGCAGCCAAATTCACCGAACTCGTTCAGCGCATTCGCGAAGCGCGCTCAGACATCGCCGTGACAACGGATGTGATCGTAGGCTTCCCCGGCGAAACCGAAGAGAACTACTTGGAAACGCGGCAGATGTTTGAAACCATCGGCTTCGACAACGCCTTCGTGTTTCGTTATTCCAAACGCCGTGGCACACCCGCCGCAGAGATGGAGGAAGCCATTCAGGTGCCAGAACGCATCAAAGAGGAGCGCAATCAGGATCTGCTCGGTCTGGTAAATCGCATCGCCTTGCCGATGTATGACAAGCTCGTGGGCAAAGAGGTCGAAATCCTCTGCGAAGGCCCCAGCAAGACAAACGATCAGCGCCTCACCGGCCGCACGGGCTCCAACCGCATCGTGGTTTTCGACGGCAATCCCGAACGCCACACGGGCGAAATCTTCAAGGTCCGCATCGCTGAAGCCGGACACTTCACCTTGTTTGGCGATCCCGTGCTGCATGCATGAGCTCAGCGCTGCAAATCGCGCTGCGCCCGCTCACTCGTGAGCATGCGCCCGCGTTTTGCCAGTTGGTCATAGCTTTGGCGGAGTTCGAAAAGCTCCCACCTCCCGACGAGTCCGCGCAGGCGCGCCTTGTCGAGGATGCTCTGGGCGCAAAGCCGCGCATCGAAGTCTGGCTCGCGTTTGTGAACGAAAACGCGGCTCCCTGCGGCTACATGATTCTCGTGGAGACCTATTCAAGCTTTCTCGCGCTGCCGACCCTCTATCTCGAAGACCTCTTTGTCCTCCCCGAGCATCGCAAAGCCGGCGTGGGCGGCGCCTTGCTCAAAAAGGTGGTGAGCCTCGCGCATGAGCGCGGCTGCGGCCGCGTGGAGTGGACGGCGCTCGACTGGAACGTGAACGCCCAACAAGTCTATGAGCAGCGCATTGGCGCCAAACGCATGAGCGAGTGGCTGCTCTACCGCATGACGCGCGCAGACATGCAGCGCCTCATCGACCGCGACGCGTCCTAGAACGACATCGTCGGCACGTCGATCAGCGAATAAACCTCCACAGGATCAGGCTGCCCCTTCACCGGATGAATGCCGGCGTTTTGGTATAGCTGCAGACCTTCCGGCCAGCCATTGAGAAACGGCGCACCAGCGAGCACAGGCACCTGCAGCTTGCGCGTCAGGCTCTCGATACGAAAAGTCACATTCACGGCTTCACCCACGGCAGTGTTCACTCCACGGCCCATGGCGCCCAGAGCCACATCACCAATGTTCAGGCCGATGTGACAATGAACTTCCAGGTTCATGTTCTCCTTCAGCCACTTGCGCTTGGGAGATTCACTGGAATCCGGGCTGCTCAGGATTTTGGCGGCCTCGGTGGCCTTGATGCGGGAGCTGATGTCATCTCCCGGCCAGTAGGCAAAGACACCGTCACCGATGAACTTGTCGATGATGGCATCGCGGGTTTTTAGAACTTTTTCGCACTGCGCATACCACTCACGCAGCATCGCAGCCACTTCCTCAGCGCTGAGCTGGGAGGAAATGGTGGTGAAATTGCGCAAATCGCCCACGAGTAGAGTGGCGCGCACCGTCTTGACCGGCAGCGCGATGGTATGCAACGACTGCGTACTAACGTTGCCAGACTCGCTCGGCGGCCGTTCTTCGTCCTGGCTGTCAAAAATAAAGGTGCTGGTGCCAAACTGCACCCGATCCCCATGCCGCAGAGCCCTCGCCGTGGTCACGGCCACGTCGTTGACGAAACTGCCATTGGCGCTGCCAAGATCGGAAACCCAAAAAAGCTGCCCGTCCCGCCGGATCGTGGCGTGCTGGCGCGAGACACCACCGTCCACCAGCCTGATGCTGGCGTCAGGGCTGCGCCCGACCAGATTGAAGTCCTCGAGAGTGATCTCGAGTTCTTTCTCCAGTGATTTGAGTGTGGCGCCCATGTGAGTGGTTAAAGGAAATGCTCTTTTGAAGCAATTTACACGCCGCAAGTCAAGCGCGGTCGTCTTCCTGCCACAAGGTTTTTCGCAGGTTCTTTCGAAAGCGTTGCGGCATCTTGAAAATCAACTCTTAATTTCGGCCGGGTTTATGCCTTGGCGCGACGATATATTTGCCATTGCCGCAGGCACCTCCACCATGGCTGATGCATCGGTTTTTTAGCAGGCGAATCATGGGCGTCGTCTTCCTGACTTTTTGGGCGGTCGCCAGCATCGTACGTGCCCACGTGGTGCCTAATATGACAGTCGAGGCGGAATTCGACTCCGCAGGCGGCTGCACGCTGCGCATCAATGTCGATCCACGCACCTTTCTCGCCTCCGATCCCACCTCCCTGCCACCCGTTCCGGCCTCATGGTACCTGGAGCAGACGCCCGATCAGGTGGCCGCGACCCATGAAAAAGCGCGGGAATACCTCACCCGTTCACTGGGGTTGCTGTTTGATGGAAAAAAAGCCGTCCTGCCCGCCTGCAAAATTCGGGCCATGGACGGTGCTGACAACACCCCCCTCAAGGCAGACACCCAGGAAGTTCACATCCTCGCCACCGCCAGCAGGCGATTGCCGGCGAATTCCACCACCTTCCAGGTCGATTTTGCCAAAGATGCCAATACCAGCCTGATCCTGCTGCACTCCATGTCAGGAAAGACCGAACTTCGCCCCCAGGTGATATTCCCCGGAGAGACAAGCCGTCCCTTCCAGCTTCATTTGGCTGCAGCTCCTGACAGCCCACCCGGCGCCCCGGCATCCAAGGGCAATAACATCTATCTGATCATCGCGATCTCCGTGGCTTGCATCGTGATCATCACCGGCTGGCTGCTGCTCAGCCACTACCGCCACCACCACCGCGCGCATCGAAAGCCCGGAGCTGGAAAAATGTGAAAAACTACCTCTTTCAAGCCTTCGAAGCGGGGTTAATCCTGTCCCCCGCCGCATGTCAGATTCCTTCGTCCATCTCCATCTCCACACCGAATACTCGCTGCTAGACGGCGCTGTGCGCATCGATGCGCTCATGAAACGCGTGAAGGAGTTGAACATGCCTGCCGTGGCCATGACCGACCACGGCAACCTCTATGGCGCCATCGACTTTTACATGGCCGCCAAGAAGGCCAAGGTGAAGAGCATCATCGGCTGCGAAGCCTACCTCGCTCCCGGCTCCATGATGGACAAAAACGAAGTGCCAGGCCGCAAGCGCTCCTCGCATCTCACCCTGCTCGCCTCCAGCAATGAAGGCTTCGAAAATCTCTCCAAGCTGATCACCAAGGGCCACCTCGACGGCCAGTGGTACAAACCCCGCGTGGACAAAGACGCCCTGCGTGAGCACGCCAAGGGCCTCATCTGCCTCAGCGGCTGCATCAACGGCGAAATCAACGAACTCCTCCTCTCCGACCGCAAGGACGAGGCGGAAAAAAGCCTGCTGGAGTTCCGCGACATCTTCGGCCCCGAAAACTTCTACCTCGAAATCCAGGACCACAACATGGAGGCCCAGCGCAAAAGCGCCCGGCAGATGATCGAGTGGGGCAAGCAGTACGATCTGAAGACCGTCGCCACCAACGACGTCCACTTCCTCAATCGCAGCGATCACGAGTCCCACGACATCATGATCTGCATCGGCACGGGCGCGAGCATCTACGATCAGAACCGCATGACCTACTCCCCGGAGGTCTATTTCAAGACCGCCGAGGAAATGCGCGCCCTGTTCTCCGAGGTGCCCGAGGCCTGCGATGCCACGCTCGAAATCGCCGAGCGCTGCGATCTCAAGATCCACCTCGATTCCACCAGCATCGAGCGCTACCCGCAGTACCCCATGCCCGACGGCGGGGATCGCAATGAATACCTGCGCAAGCTGACCATGGATGGCCTGGAGGACCGCTATGGCCGCGACCGCGCGCTCAATGACGAGGTGCTCCACCATCGTATGGAGGTGGAGCTCGCCCTGCTGAAGGAGAAAAACTTCACCAGCTACTTCCTCATTGTCTGGGACTTCATCAACTGGGCTCGCGAGCACGACATCCCCGTCGGCCCCGGTCGTGGTTCCGCCGCTGGTTCGCTCGTCGCCTTCTGCCTCGGCATTACGGACATCGATCCGCTCCGCTTCGAACTCGTGTTCGAACGATTCCTCAATCCCGAGCGTGTCAGCCCTCCCGATATCGATATCGACTTCTGCCAGACGCGTCGTCCTGAGGTCATTCAGTACGTCCGCGAAAAATACGGCGACCTCAGCGTCTGCCATATCATCACCTTCGGCACCATGGGGGCCAAGTCGGTCATTCGTGACGTCGGTCGTGTCATGGGCTGGAGCTACGGCGACAGCGACGCGCTGTCGAAGATGATTCCGAATGAGTTGAACATCGACCTGGAGGAGTCGGTGAAGAAAAACCCCGATCTCGCCGCGAAGCTCGAGGCCGACGGCAATGCGCAGGAACTCTGGCGGCATGCCACCTTCCTCGAAGGTCTCACGCGCGGCACAGGCGTTCACGCCGCCGGTGTCGTCATCGGTGATCGCCGTCTCGACAATTTCATCGCCCTCACGCGCGACAAGGAAGACGCCATCCTCTCGCAGTACGCGATGAAGCCGCTCACTGAGCTCGGCATGCTCAAGATGGACTTCCTCGGCCTCAAAACGCTGACGGTGATCCACGAAGCCGAGTACTGGATCCACAAGCGCGTTCCCGGCTTCAGAGTGGCCAATGCACCCCTCGAAGACACCAAGACCTTCGATCTCATCAAACGCGGCGAAACGGTCGCCGTCTTCCAGATGGAATCCGGTGGCATGGTCAACACCTGCAAGCAGCTCGGTCCTGACACCATCGAAGAAATCATCGCTATTCTGGCGCTGTATCGCCCCGGCCCGATGCAGTTTATTCCAGACTACATCAAGCGTAAGAAGGGTGAGGAGAAGGTGGACTATCCACATCCGCTGCTGGAAAAAATCTCCAAGGAGACCTACGGCATTCTGGTCTATCAGGAGCAGGTTATGCAGGCCGCGAACTTGCTCGCCGGCTTCTCCCTCGGTCAAGCTGACTTGCTCCGCCGAGCGATGGGTAAAAAGGACGCCGCCGAGATGGCCCGCCAGCGTCTCATCTTCGTGGAAGGCTGCCTCAAGACGAACGACATCCAGGCCAAGCTCGCGAACTCCATCTTCGACTTGCTCGAAAAATTCGCGCAATACGGCTTCAACAAGTCGCACTCCGCCGCCTACGGAATCGTCACGTACCGCACCGCCTACCTGAAGGCAAACTACCCCGTCGAGTTCATGGCGGCGGTGCTCAGCTATGAAATCAGCAATCCCGACAAGATCGCCAACTTCGTCAGCGAGTGCTTCGAAATGGGCATCAAGGTGCTGCCGCCGGACGTCAACAAGTCCTCCCTCAAGTTTGCTCCTGAACGGTTCGAAACCGAAGAGGCGGAGCCAAATGCCATCCGCTACGGCCTCAGCGCCATCAAGAACGTCGGTGAAGGCGCCATGGAGGCCGCCATTGCCGAGCGTGAAAAGAACGGCCTCTACACCAGTCTTGAAGACTTCGCCGCACGCCTCGACAACCGCGCGGTGAACAAGAAGCTCATGGAGTCCCTCGTCAAAGCGGGCGCTTTTGACTTCACCAAAGAGCCGCGCGCCGTGATGTTCGCCAAGCTCGAGCAGGTGCTCGCTTCCGCAGCCTCCATGCAGAAGGACAAAAAAGCAGGCCAGGGCGGCCTCTTTGATGACTTCGAACTCGCGCAGCCCAAATCCAAGAAAAACGAAGCCTCGGCGCCCTCCATCGTGTGGAGTGCGGATGAGGTTCTCGCCTTTGAAAAAGAACTTCTCGGCTTCTACGTCAGCGGCCATCCGCTGGACAGCTACCGCGGCCATTTCGATTCGCCCAAGATCATCAAAATCGCCTCCATTGCGGACATCGATACCAAGGAAAAAGCGAGCTCGCACTCCATCGCCGGCATCCTCAGCCAGCTCGAAGTGCGCTACTCCAAGAAGGACAACCGCCCCTTCGCCACCTTCAAGTTTGAAGACTTCACCGGCCAGATCGAGATGATGTGCTGGAGCGATGACTACGAAAAAACGAAGGATGTTCTGGCCAATGGCGCCGTGCTCGGTCTCCGCATTCGTGTCAGCAAAGATCAAAAGACCGACGGCAACCGCGTCACCATGAACAGTGCCACGCCGCTCAAGCCCAAGGCTGCGAAACCGCGCAACGCCGGTGACCCCGATCCTTCCGAGCCACCACCCCCGAAGCCGCCTGCTCCGCCGAAACCGTATGTCTTGAGGCTCAACACCAAGCAGCATGACGTCACCGACCTCGAACGCATTCAGGAAGTGCTTCTCGCCTATCCCGGCACACTGCCTGTTTTCCTCGAAATCTCCCAGAACGGCCACAAAGCCCGCCTCGAACTCGATGAAAGCTTCCGCGTCACTCCCAGTCCCGATCTGCGTCGTGCGCTCACGGTCTGGTTGTGATTTAGCGCTCCGCAAAACTCTTTTCCCGTTCGACCGAGACAGCTCCATTTGGAGTGCGGTTGCGTAGCGAGGAACGAGCGCAGCTACCGCTTTCGCCGGTCTCGGTGACTCACCCCTGCCGGAAAATCTTCGAATGCGGGAGCCTGTGAGCCTTCACAAGCTCCACAGCTCATACCATGAGCCATTGAAACCGGGTCTGCATGCGCGGCGCGTGCAGCAGGGCTGGTAGGGCCCCGCTGTGTCGGGACCGAAGTTTCGGGTCTGCGGCGTCGCAGGCGTTGAAAAAGGTGCGCCGTCCTTGGAATGTCGAAAGAGGGGGCGGGCCTCGATGGAGTTCAGGCGCATTTCACCACAGCGCTCCCAGACTCCTTTTCAACTGTTGATGGCATCACTCACACCACGAGACACGCGAAAAACAGCAGCACTTCGCAGCCGCCACAAAACGCTGCGCAGAAGCTCTGCGAACGCGTCAGCGCTCTGGAGGAGAGGGATCGTCCCGATCCCTCACGCTCTCACAACGTCCAGCGTGTACGAACATCTCAAGCGCACCGGGTGGCGATCAAGATGATCATCCCTCCATCAGCAGACCAGCCTTTGCTGGGTCATGGTATTATTCCAACGGCACGCTCACCTTCTCACCGAGAAACCTCGGCTGGGTGCCGAGCACATTCACATCCAGCACCGCTTTGACGCAGGCCAGCTTCTCCCGCAAAAAAGTCTTCACAGAAAGTGTCACGGGCACATCCTTGGCATCCATGCCGTAAGCTTCGATTCCAAACGCCTGCGCCAGATAAATGGCCCGCGCATTGTGAAATCGCTGTGAAACAAAAATCACGCGCTGCTGACCAAAGACCTCTTTGGCCCGCACCACCGAATCCAGCGTGCGGAATCCGGCATAGTCGCACACCACCTTCTCCGCCGGCACTCCCATCTGCATCAGCACTCGCTTCATGTCCGTGGGCTCATCATAGCCTTGTGCACCGTTGTCACCGCTAACGATCAGTGCCTTCACCCTGCCTGCTTTAAACAAAGCCGCCGCAGCCTCCATGCGTGGGAGAAAGAAGAGATTGGCCCTGCCGTCAGCAAGTCTTGCTGACGTGCCCAGCACCACCGCCACAGGCGCAGAGGGCACCCCCTCCACCGCATCAAAGCACCGGCCTTCCGCGCTTCCCTCGACCCACCACTCGCAGCCAAACACGAAGCCAAGCCCCGCCACGGCCAAAACAGCGAGCCACACCCACCAGCGCTTGAGGATTGTCTTCATGCCAAACTCCTCCCGCCAGTTCACACAGCCTGCAAGCTGCCGCTTCTATCATTTTGCCAAACCCCCATTCACGGCACACTATCGGGAAACACATGCGCCCCAACCGTCCCGAACAACCCGTCGCCCGCCAGAACCGCCACTCCCGTTCTGACAACCACGTGCGTGTCTATGAAGAAGGAGACATTCCCGCCATTCTCGAAGGCAAGACCAGCCCCCTCGTCCTGATCCTCGACTGCGTTCAGGACCCGCACAATCTCGGCGCCTGCCTTCGCACTGCTGATGCCGCAGGTGTCTGCGCCGTGATCATGCCCAAGGACAAAACCGCACCCATCACCGAGACCGTCGTCCGCGTGGCCTGTGGCGGTGCGGAAAACATCCCCCTCATCCGCGTCACCAACCTCGTCCGCGCCATGGACAAGCTCAAAGAGCTCGGCATCTGGCTCGTCGGTACCGCCGATGAGGCCACGAAGAGCCTCTACGATCTCGATCTCAAAGGCGGCATCGGCATCGTCATGGGCGCCGAAGGCCCCGGCATGCGCCGCCTCACCAGCGAACACTGCGACTTCCTCGTCAAGATTCCCATGGGCGGCAAAGTCGAATGCCTCAATGTTTCCGTCGCCACCGGCGTGTGTCTGTTTGAATGCGTCCGGCAGCGTCAGCCGAAAAAATGAGTGCGGAGCGAAACATCGTCGTGCTCACCGGCGCGGGCATGTCCGCCGAATCCGGTGTGCCGACGTTTCGCGGAGCAGATGGACTTTGGGAAGGTCATCGTATTGAGGAGGTTGCCTCCCCCGAAGGTTTCGCACGCGATCCCGAACTCGTTCATCACTTTTACAACCTGCGTCGTGCCGCGTTGAGCACTGTGGAGCCCAATGCAGGTCATCTCGCTCTCGCCCGGCTGGAGCGCGAATGGCAGGGCCGGTTTCTCCTCGTCACCCAAAACGTGGACGATCTGCACGAACGCGCGGGCAGTGAAAAACTCATCCACATGCACGGCGAGCTCCTCAAGGCCCGCTGCGAACTCTGCGGCGCAGTGTTGTCCTGGACCAAAGACTTGTCATCCGGCACACGCTGCCGTGCCTGTGGCGAGATCGGCGGCATGCGCCCGCACATCGTCTGGTTTGGCGAGTTCCCATTCGAGATGGAGACCATCATGAACGCCTTGAAGAGCGCAGATATTTTTCTCTGCATCGGCACATCCGGCTTGGTCTATCCCGCCGCTGGCTTTGCACAGATAGCTGCGCAAAACCGTTCCTGCCGCCTCGTGGAATTCAACATCGAAAGCACCGAGATCTCACGCCAGTTCCGTGAGCGCGTCATCGGCCCTGTGTCTGTTGAGCTGCCCAAGTTCGTTGACCAGCTTCTGTCGGACACGCACAGGCAGGCCTGGTTAGAACGGTGATGGGCCCAGGACCAGATCTTGGATATCCCGATCACCCATTGCCGCACTTTCACGACGGCGCGGAGGTGGCCCTCCCGGACCTCCGGGACCACGACCTCGTTGATCCGGCTCTTCGGGCGTGTGACCAATCACAATGTCCCAGGTGGCGGCGAGTTCCCTGCTCTCGGCGCTCATGGGTTTGAACTCGCGAATGACGGAGAGACGCTGCTGCTCCGTGCCCATGCTGCGCAGAATGCCGTCTCGGTCATTCTGCGGAATGCCTGCGATGAACAGCTGCGTGGTCAGCATGCTTTTTTCGTTCTGCTTCACGCGGACGTGGTAGTGCAGCGTGCGGCCCGTGTACAGGCCGGGCAGAATGGTCCGGAAGCGATATTCACCCTTGGTGTTCGTTTCGATTTTCCCATAGCCCTGAAACTGCGGATCGCGCTCCTTGCCTTGCTGCGTGCCCCGGCTGTGAATGTAGCAGCCGTTGTTGTCAGACTGCCAGAGTTCGATCACCGCATCTTCAATCGGCTTGCCATCCACATTCAGCAGCCGTCCACCGAACTCTGTCACGACCCCGCTCGCAGGGGCTTTACCGCCGATTATCATCGTGAGATCATTGTCCTGATCCAGTGGCAGGTGGTCAGGATAATACGGCCCTTCCGTCGCGCGCGGCGTCAATGTGAGCGCCTCGGCATACACGCTGCCTGTAATGATGCCGCCGGTGGTCAGCAGCAGGCTGTGCAGCAGTTTGCGACGGCTGAGAGGGATGTGAAAGGGGCGAATCGTGGTGTTCATGAGCTGGGTTTTGTTTCCCGTCAAACCCACCCATCCCGTGTTGGTTGCGCGTGGAAAAAAGATTCAGCGCGAATCAGTGCTGACCGCAGCTACGAGAATCTGCACCGCGATGTTCTCGGTGCTTTTTTCACCAGGTCGGCTTGGCAATGACCGGCTTCCGGCCTGTCGCCTGCACTTCATACCAGCCGGGGAAGCCGCGCCATTTCACCTTGCCTTTGGCATTCGTTTTCAAGGTGACTTCAGTGTGCCATTTGCGGCCAATCCATTCCTCCAGCACTTCGCCGCGCTTGCGGATGCTCCAGTCCTTGTTCCAGGACGCGGCCGCAGGTTTCCAGTGTGAGCCTTCCCAAAAACCCCAGAGCAGAAAACTGGTGTAAGCCGGATGGCTGAACACCGCGATGAGCACATCCCGCGTGTAATCAGCCGCCAGCTCCTCATCCTCCGTGGTCACAATGTCATATTCGGTGATGCACTGATGCGGCACCACCTCGGCAAAGCGATCCGTCACCGCCAGCAAATGCTCAGGCGAAGGCATGTAGCTTTCATCAAAATGCGCCTGATTGCCCAGTCCATAGACTGTGAGCCCCGCTTTGTTCAGTGCCTCAATGTAAGTGAAAGTGTCATCACATTGCGGCCCCGGACGGAACACCTGATCCTCATTCACACAAAAAGGCAGCTTGGTCAGGGATCTTGCCAGCTTGAAGACGTCACGGTCAAGCTGCTCCAGCCCGGGGCGCTTGTTCAGCATGTCCGCACCGTTCCAGGCGATGGGGTGGTTGATCACATCCCACTCGATGACGCGGTCTTTCACAAACTCCAGCCGCTCCTTCACACTGGCGAGCGTCCGCTCGCGAATGAGCGTACTGTCTTTGATGTCATGCAGATTGAACGGCGTGGCCACCTGCATCAGGTAATGCCCCCGCACAGGAATGTGGCGCTCTGCCAGCCACGCAAAGGCCTGGTCCAGCTCCGCATTCCGTTGAGCTTTGCGTTTCTCATCCAAATCCGGCGACCAGTTGCCATCCTTCAAATCATTCTCAAACACGACGATGCTGAAAAGCCGGTCAATGATTTCGCGGTAGCGCTTGTTGTCCTCGCTTTCACCGCTGAAACGCTTGGCCACCACCGCTGTTCCAAACTCAAATGCATGACGATGCAGCGTGAGTTTCACCTCCGTGTTTGCCGCCGGTTTGCCGTCATCACCCGTGACAATCATGGAGAGATCCGCCTTGCGGTGCCGTTCGATGCGTTCCAGTGCCGCCTTGCGCCATGGCGCATCCGGTTCACGGCCAGGATAGCTTCGCTTGGTCATCTTGGCCCGAGGAAAACGGCTGACATCGGTGCTGGCCGGATACTTGAGCACGCGAATGCTTTCGACCTCGATGCTCTGCTCCTTGTGTCCGCACAGCAGCACGACGGCAGCCGTGCCAGCCTGAATCGCATCGCTGGAAACAAAAGTCACCGGCTGCTCCGTCCACTCACGATGGATGTCCACGCCGACACTGTCGCCAAACGAAGTGTAAGGTTCTTTACGCAACTGCAACTTCGTCTGAACCTCCCCTGATACCGCATTGCCGACGACCCGCGCCTTGATGATCGCCAGCACCCGCTCGTCTTTCGCGATTCCCTCGGCCACGGACGCCGTAAACTGCGCCGCGTAGGCCTTGGACGCATCCGGCTGCGTAATGACGATGCGCTTTCCGAGCGCCAGATCCTCCACTTTTCCAACTGCCGCAGATGCAGATGCCTCCAGAGCAGATTCGTCCCGCACATCCGTCCCTCCAGGCGGAATCTCCAGCGCATGCAGTCGGCAGACCGTGGTGAGAAAGAAGACCGTCAGGAAGCTCAGGCGTTTCATGGTGGAGGCGCACCTAGCTCTGATCGTGCACTATTCAAGCCGGGAGCCGTCTGTCGTGCCCACCTGCTACTTTTTGGATTTCTTATGCTCCGGCGTCATGGCGCCTTCTTTGCCATCCGGCCAGTTGGCGCCTTCGGTGATCCATTGGCGAATGAGGTTCACTTCATCCTTTGGAATGCGATGTCCGGTGGCCGGCATGGCCTTTACGTCTTTCGGTGGCAGGGTCAGCACGAGATACAGCATGCTTTTTTCTGCATTCTTCGGCACAATCACCGGCCCGGCTTTGCGTTTTTTGAAAGCTAGTGCACGTGTTTGCAAATTGAGCTCTCCCAGCAGTGTCTCCGAGTTGTGACACTCGACGCAACGATCAGCCAGGATTGGTTTGATCTGTGTCACAAAATCCACCGGAGCATCTCCGGCGGCTTGAAGGGTGGTGCAGGCGGCGAGGCAGGCGACGAGCGCGAGTTGGCGGTGAATATTCATATGGATGAGCATCTACAATCTACGTCGCGGTGTCCAGCACGTCTTGCGACTGAATGAGCGCATCTTGTCGCCTTCCCGGTTGCTCCTGCGTGCGCGTGCCTGCATCATGCTGCATGAGCATCGAACAAATCACCGCCCGCATCTGTGCGTTTCGCGACGCCCGGGACTGGATGCAGTTTCACAGCCCAAAAGAGCTAGCCATCGCCATCACTGCGGAGGCGGGGGAGCTGCTGCAGCACTTTGTCTGGCAGCAGCCGGAGCAGATTGAGCAGAGGGTTCAGGACAAAATGCCGGAACTGAAGGACGAAATGGCCGATGTGGCCATCCTGCTTTTTGAACTCGCGCACAATCTCGGCGTGGATCTCGGTCAGGCGATGCTCGACAAGATCGAGCGCAATGAAACACGCTATCCCGTGGCAAAGGCACGTGGATCGAACGCCAAGTACAACGAGCTGTGAGCGAAGCCGAAGTTCCAACACCGCATCGCCGTCGCCCGCGTTATTCTGGCAAGAATCCGCGACGTTTTGAAGACAAGTACAAGGAGCTCAATCCTGAGCGCTATGCCGAGACCATCGCAAAGGTGCGCGCCTCCGGGAAAACGCCTGCAGGTCAGCATGTGCCCATCTTGCTGAACGAGATCATGCTCATCCTTGCCCCCCAGCCCGGTGAACGAGCGGTGGACTGCACGCTGGGCTATGGCGGTCATGCCGGTGCTTTGCTCAAAGCCGTGCAACCGGGTGGCACCCTGCTCGCGCTCGATCAAGACCCTTTGGAAATTGTACGCACTGAGGCGCGCCTGCGTGCCAGCGGTTGCGAAGAATCGGCCCTTGTCGTGAAGCGCATGAACTTCGCCGGGCTGCCCCGCGCTCTTGGCGAAGTCGGCTGGAGCGATGGCGCGGACGTGCTGCTCGCCGATCTGGGCTGCTCCTCCATGCAGTTCGACAATCCCGCCCGTGGGTTCAGCTTCAAGCACGACGGCCCGCTCGACATGCGCATGAATCCGCAACGCGGTGTCTCTGCGCGCGAGTTTCTGCAAAAACTCAGCGCTGAAAAGTTCACTGCCATTCTCAGCGACAATGCGGATGAGCCACACGCGAAACTGATCGCGCAGGCTCTGGCTGAAACGGATCACGCCACCACGCGGTCACTGGCTGAAGGGGTGCGCCGTGCGCTGCCGCACCGGGTGAATGAGGAGGACCGTGACGCCACTGTGCGCCGCGTTTTCCAGGCCCTGCGCATTGCCGTGAACGAGGAATTTACCGCGCTTGACACTTTTTTGCGTCAATTGCCCACCTGTTTGCGCAGTGGTGCCCGTGTTTGCATTCTCACCTTCCACTCGGGTGAGGACCGCCGGGTGAAGCATCTTTTCCGTGAAGGACTGCGCAGTGGTATTTTCAGCGCCACCAACGATGAAGTGATTCGTCCCACTTCGCAGGAGACCCGTGACAATCCACGTGCAGCCCCTGCAAAGCTGCGGTGGGCGGTGAAGGCGTGAATTGAAGTGCACTCATGATGCGTATGAGTGAGCCATGTTCCAATCCGTTCGCTTTCTTCTCCTGTTAGGACTTTGCTTTCCATGGGTTGCGCATTCTGCGCTGCAGGAAACCTGGGAGACTGGTTATGCCAAAGAAGACGCCACGGGACCTCATGTGCTGGGATTTTGGAAATTTGATGAAGAGTCCAAGGATGTGACGCTGCATGGGGCGGTCTTGAATCCCAAAGGAAAGTTTGGCGGGGCTTTGGAGTCGTTCCCGGGTTTTCCGGTTGAGGATCAACGACATGCGGCGGTGGTGGCGGTGAAGCCTGTCAAAGGGGCGTTTACGCTGGAGATGTGGATCAAGCCGAAGGCGGCGTTTGAGCCGAGGCTGCGCTGCTTCCTGCTGGACAAGAAGTATGTCGATCACACGGACTACCAGTGGCAGATTGGTGATGCAGATAAGGGCGGATTGAGGCGAATGTGGGTAACGCTTGGATTTGGGGCGGAGTCGAAGACGATTTACTCGCTGCCGTTCAAGCTGGAGACGGACGTGTGGCAGCATGTGGCATTTACGTATGATGGTGTCGGCGATGGAAAATTTTATCGGAATGGCGTGGCTGCGGGGGGCGCGAAGCTGGCAGGTTTTGGCAATGTGATGCAGGGAATGAAACCGTTGAGCATTGGGGACCGGCTGGGGAGCAATTATGGCGGGTTTCCGGGGTTGATCGACGAGGTACGTGTTTGTGAGGGGGTGCTGAGTTTTGAACGCATCTCGATGCAGATTGTGGCAGGGCGCAGTGTGTGGAGGCGCATGGAGACGGCGAAGCCGGTGGAGATTGTTTGCACCAATTTGCAACGAGAGGTGCTGAAGGCGGCGCGGCTCAAGGTGAGTCTGGGTGGAACAACGGAGGAGTTTCTTGTGTCGGATTTGGCAATGGGAAAGAGTTTTACGGCCAAATATTTGTTCAACACGGCGCTCAAGGTGGATGACTATGAATTGCGGGCGCGGTTTGAGACGGGTGATTATGCGACTGAACAATCGACGGCTTTGAAAATCGTGGCGCGAGTGCCGGAGCGGATGCCGGTGATCATGTGGGGGGGCAGTGGTGAGGAGATGGAGCGGGTGAAGGATCTTGGCTTCACGCACTTTATTGGACTGGGCGCGGACTACAGTGAGATGTGGCACCAGAAGAAGATCGTGCCGCCGGCGAAGCCGGAGGTGATCGCGAAGAACCGGGCGATGCTTGATCAGGCGCTGGCGAATGGGCTGGAGGTCATTGCGAGTTTGTCGCCGGCTGCGGCGCTGGAGAAGGAGGAGAAGAATCTGCGGGTGGGGCGTGATGGGAAGGCTTATGCGCGGCAGGACATCTGTGCGTCGTTGCCGGACTTTGCTTCCTTTTTTCAAGTGGTGGGGATGAGTGTGGCGAAGGCTTATGGGGATCATCCGGCGTTCACGACGGCGTTGATTGATTCGGAGGTGAGGGACAACACGCAGGTGAGTTTTAATTCGGTGGATGTGGAGGGGTATCGGAAGTTTGCGGGTGCGGAGATTCCTGCGGAGGTGTCGGCGAAGTGGGGGGTGGACTGGACGAAGATGAAGGACTTTCCGGTGGATCGTGTGATCGCGGATGATCATGCTGTTTTGAAATACCTGCGCTGGTTCTGGACGGTTGGGGATGGGTGGAATGGACTGCATACGGCGCTGCACAAGGGGGTGAAGAGCAGCCGGGTGTGGACGTTCTTTGATCCGGCGGTGCGGCAGCCGAGCATCGGTGGGGCGGGTGGTGGTGTGGATGTGATCTCGCACTGGACTTATACTTATCCTGATCCGCTGAAGATCGGGATGTGTGCGGATCAGTTGTTTGCGATGAGTGCGGCGACGGGAAGGAACCAACGGGTGATGAAGATGACGCAGTTGATCTGGTATCGGTCGCAGACGGCGCCGATTGGAAGCAAAGCACCGGGGGATGTGGTGGCGTGGCAGGATCATGATCCGGAGGCGGCGTATATCACCATTGCGCCGATGCATTTGAAGGAGGCGCTGTGGACGAAGATCGCGCGGCCGATTCAGGGCATCATGTATCACGGGTGGCAGTCGCTGGTATCCACGGACAGTCCGGGGGGGTATCGCTTTACGAATTCAAACACGGCGCCGGTACTCAAGCAATTGGTGCATGATGTGATTGAGCCGCTGGGGCCGTCGCTGATGGCGATTCCGGATGAGCGGAGTGAGGTGGCGTTTTTGGAGAGTTTTACGTCGCAGATGTTTGCGCATCGCGGCAGCTACGGGAACAACACGGACTGGGCGGCGGATGTGTGGCTGGCGCTGCAGCATGCGCATGTGCAGACGGACATCCTGTATGAGGAGACGCTGCTCAAGAGTGGGCTCAGTGGTCGCAAGGTGCTCATCATGCCTTATTGCGATGTGCTGACGAAGGGCGTGGTGACGCGGATTCAGGACTGGCAGAAGAAGGGTGGCAAGATTGTGGCGGATGAGTTTCTGTGTCCGGCGCTGAAGGCGGATTTCCTATTGCCGAGTTTCAAGCGGGTGAAGAAGGCGGATGAGGACAAGGCGAAGGTGCTGGAAATGGCGAAGACCGTGGGGGGCTTTGCGCTGCCGCAGAAAGCGATGTGCGACAATCCGGAGATTATTGTGCGCACGCGGAAGTTTGGGGATGCGACCTATGTGTTTGTGGTGAACGACAAACGCGAGTTCGGCAACTACGTGGGCCAGCATGGGCTGGTGATGGAGAACGGGGTGCCATCGAGCGGGGTGGTGAGCTTGAAGGTGGAATCGGCGAATGTGTATGAACTGACGGGCACGCAGTTCATCGTGCCGAAGCGTGGGGCCGATGGCTTGATGAGCTGGCCGGTCGATCTGGGGCCCTGTGACGGGCGCATCTTCATGGTGCTGCCGAAGCCGCTGCTGGGTTTGAAGCTGGAGGTGCCGGAGAACGCGGTGGTGGGCAACAGCGCGAAGATTGCGGTCAGCATCACCACCACGCAGGAGGCACCGACCAAGGCGGTGATTCCGGTGCGTGTGGATGTTCGTGATGCGAGCGGGAAAGCTGCGGAAGGGAGCGGGTTTTATGCCGCTGAGAATGGCATCGTGGAAATCAAACTGGACCTGGCGCCGAATGAAGACCCGGGCACGTGGGAAGTGCGGGTGAAGGAACTGGCGAGCGGGATGGAAGCGCGGAAGTGGATGCGAGTGAAGCGGGAATGACGAATGAACCGGTCTTGGGAGAGCACTCGGTGGGGCACCGAAGGACAGAATTGTGGTAAAATAATTGGGGGTAGAATCATTTCAGAGGCTGGATCTTTAGAGGTGCCTTATCCGCTGTAAGGATGTCCTGATTTGACGCCGCAGATGAAGTGAGAGGGATGGGAAGGTTTGGACGGTTTTTGTTTCGGCAAAGGAATGGCGGGCAAAGGAATGGATTCTGAGGGGAGTCCTGAGTTGACGCACCGCAGAGATGGGAACGACGCAGAGATTTTTCAGAAATGATCTGTGGGGTGGTCAAGCCTTGCGGTTCAAAGCTGGGGGCTCAGGAGATGTGCATGAATCACCGTGTGTTGCTTATGATGGGCATCCCGTCTGATGCGGTTTCTTCTGTCTGGGCCTCGTTGAGGCGGAAGATGGTGCGCGGAGAGGGATTCGAACCCCCGACCAACTCGGTGTAAACGAGCCGCTCTACCACTGAGCTATCCACGCGGTGCTGCTTATCCAGAGCTGTGTATGGCGAAAAATTGGCGCTGTCAAATCCTGTTGATCCTGCTTTGGCATGCTCGTATCCCTCGGCACACCCGCAGGGGGATCGTTAAAAGGCGACTGGATGGGATCAACGTTTATCTTTCAAACTCGCTCATGCCGGTCTGTGCACCATATACTCCTTCGAGAATCATGGTGTCGATCAGATCAAGGCATTTCACACCCCAATCGGTTCTTTGGTACTGTTGGTATACGCGGAAAACCAATTTGCTCATGGTGCTAGAGTCGCCCGAGCGGCCAGTGCTTATATCTCGCGCTTTCTCGCTAAAACGTGCCAGAAACTTCTGACAGACGTTCCAGGTCACTGCCGGAAGCCTATATTTCGACTCATCCAGCACATGCAGAATCCAGAATGAGTCTTCCTGATAAGCTTTGCTGTCACAGAATGCCTGGATCAGCTCTTCGTAAGGAGTGACAGGCCCATCCTTGAGGTAACTGAAGCAATGTGCAGCAGATCTACGCACATTTGGGTCATCATCATTGAAAAATCGCTTGAGCAGAGGCTCGCACCATGAGCGACAGTCGTCATGGGTAAAATTGCTTGCAACAACTTTGGCAATCCCAAGCCGATGTGCGGTAGTTCCATCGAGTGCTTTTTTGATCAAGTCGTTCACTGGATGTCCCCATAGCGCAGCAAGACTTGCAAATCGTCCTCCCGCTTCGGCTGCTTTAGGTAATTCCGAGTGCAGCAATGCTTCAACTTGAGATTTGAGTATTGGAAAGTAATCTTTGATTCCTTGGTAAATAAATTGATCCGCATAAGCGGTGGAGAGAAATTGAGGATTGTGATCGCTTAAACTAATGAACAATTGAAGCGCAAACTCTTCATCGTGATTTGCCGCAGCCAATACTGCCTTTGCGACACATGCACGGACAGACAGGCTGTTGTCTTGCGCCAGCATTTTCAGTGTGGCGGAGAATCGTTCCAAGTAATCGGAATGATGCCAGATCAGGCTGGCAATCGCCTCGGCGGCTCTCCCACGAACTGTGTTGATACCGGCCATTAAAATGTCCCCACCGTAGTATGGCACGCCTCCACCTGCATCCGCCAACCACGATTCCTCCTCAGGATCAGGATGATCAGTGGCCATCCAATGCAGCATTTTCACGAATTCGTCGTCCAGCGGTTCCACAATGTCACCCAGCAGATCAACAATGGCTTTACCACAGGTAATCCGATTTTCCGTGAAAGCCTTGCGACAGAGATCTAATTTCAAGGATGTAGGGCATGCCGATGTTCTGATTCCTGCCAACACTCTGTCCAGATAACACGAATTAGTGGATGTCGGAAAGCGCATTGCCAGTCTTGCAAATCGTTCTGGATCTGCCTTGGTATGATCTTCAAGTGAGCGGGCTAGTTGCCACGCTCCGCCTTTGAGAAAGTCACGAAATCTATCTTTTCTTTCTTCTGTATCATACTTGGCAATCGCTCGTAGCCACTGATCATCGTTCATTCGATCCGCGGCCTCTTTTTTAATCGGAGATCTCACAGCTCCGAAAACAATTCCTCTCGGCTTTTCTACAGAAGCACCGAACTTGCGAGTTAGTTCAGCGAATCGCTTGTTTCCAGCAGGGCTTCTCAAATTCTGAGGTAATCCTGTTAGAATGGTATGAGCGGCTCTTCCAATCCAGCGGTGTCCCGACTCAGATTTTTCCCAATGTGGTATGTAATTGAGAATGGCAGACTCCAGAGCGATCAAGTCGTGCGAGGTACAGAATGGCGCAATGGCAGAAACCATTTCACGGGCAATCCAATATGAACTGTCACTATAGCCGCAATGAAGCCGCCAAGGCTGAGTGCAAACGCAAGAAACAGCCCTGCTCGCATAATGAACAGCTCCATCAGTAAAAATGCCTAACAACAACACATTTGAAAAATGTGTTGTTCGCACAACAAGGTCTTCAATATTGACTTCAACTTCTGGGGATTTTTTTGCTGCAAGTGCACCCAAGGCTTCACGGAGAGCCACCTGACAGGCTTGGTCCATGGAAAAATGTTCTGTGGGATAGATGTGGTGCCATACGCGATCATACCGAGGAGGGTCGCCGGTTTCCTTTGCGGAGGCTTCTGAAAGATCAATCGCCACAGGAAGAAACTCCCGCACAAAGATGCCAGGATGGAGCTTGGCCGCGTCACCGATATGTTTGGAACCAAAATCATCGTGCCCAAATAACTCATTCCAAGGAATCTGACCGTTATCATCCTTGCGATCCTGAAGAAGTTTCAGGCGACGACGCAGCCAGTGAGAAAGGACCTCCGGTGTCCACTCGGGCTTGTTCGTGCAAAGACCATAGAGCATGCTCCAAAAGGTGCCGTTCGTAGCAAAGCGATCACGCGCTTCGTCCAAGACTCCATTGTCGATTAGACGCAGAAAGAGATCGAAGAAACGACGGCTGTTTTCATGGTCGACCCACTCCATGCAAAAACGTAGTCGTTGTGGCCATTCTCCGTCCGTGTCTGCATAAGGCCCCAACAAGAGGGCAACCTTGTCACCGTTTTGACGCTGATGAAACCTCAGGTATTGAATTGCTACATTGTTTGTCAGATCATTGGACGTTTTAAGCCATTCTTCTGTGAGCTTGCGGGCGTTAGTTGCAAGAAACCACGCTTGTGAAACAAAGAAGTGCCGCCAGACAAGCAGAGACAATTTTTCCGAATTTCTGCCAGAGTCAGCAATTTTACCCATGTGTTCCTGAATCCATGGTTCCAACATGGACCATTCATCAGGATGCACTTCGACCACATTGGCCAGTAAAGACAAAGCTAGGTCTTTGATATGCGTGCGAACCACCCCACTGCGCAGTAGCGAGTCAAATTCCCGGCAGTAACGCTCCATGTCGGCATCTCGAAGATAGGCTAAAACCTGCCTGACCTGTGCACGGCGAAACAAATGCTGCTCTGAAGCGATGAGCGTTGCAGTCAATGCGGCACCTGCCCTGATAAAACGACGGGCAAAACAGTAGTCGAAAAAGCTCTCGTGACCGAAGCCGTAGCGGAGACCATCGAAGGACAGGACCCCCTCGGAAACCATCTGATTCAAGTAGGTGGGTGAGACAGAATCTAAAAACTCACGAGGAACCGACAATTGTTGTGTCGCGGTCATTCGACCCGCGAGAAGATCGGTGATTTGTGACCAGGCATCGGGGTCGGGTGCGGCTCTTTGATTCACTGCCTCTCGTTTGTTTGTCCAGTAAGCATCAAACAAATCCTTGGTTGATCCAAAGCCACCTAACTTATCCCAAGCAGCAGGGCATTGGACAAACAGCGCCAGATTTTGCGGAGTCTGTAGAAGTTCCCATTGTTTTGTGGTCAACTGCTTCGAGCTAAAGCCTGCCGTTTGCAGGATGGATTCTACCTCCATTTTGTCGAAATCACCGAGAGAGATTTTTGGGTCTGTCTCAGATATGAGTTTGCGCAAACGGTGATCGTTCTCCCAGTCGAATTGCCGACACACCAGCACCAAATGGATCTGATAACGGCATCGTAAGCCACGCACTTCATCGACGAGGCACTCCACAGCATCGAGGAAGTCCGCATTACGCCCTGATGCGGTAGATACAGCATCGAGCTGATCAATGACTAAAACCGCAGGCTTCCCCTCTGCAATAGACGCTAAAACATGGACTGGAGATTCCTCCAAACCTAACTGGCGACCAATATCGTAACCATTAGCAACAGGATCCAGACGATCCAATCGGATCGCAAGAACAGGAAAACTATTATTCTGGAGCAACTCCACAAACTGTAAAATGCAGGCGCTTTTGCCTGTGCCAGCTTTCCCGGTCAGCACTGTATCTGAACCATGAACGTTGGATGTAATTCGGATCAAGAGATCTGCAGCTGCTTTTCGTGCCACGAGTTTTTGCCCAATTAGGTGACGTCTAAGGCCCGTCAGGTAAGTCGTGGTGATCGTTTCAATTGCTGGCAATGCCGATTGCCCGGCAGTGATCGTTCGGAGCTTGAAGCCTTTGACTGCCAGATTTGTCAATAATTGCTCTCTGCTAAGCACCTCGGCCACTCGGTCTGCTGTAATAACTCTCAGTTCAGCGACAATATCAGTGACCGAAGTGAAAAATACTGCGCGTAGCTGTGAGGACACTAATTGAATCAAAACCTGTTCATCGCTGGTTCGAACATGAATTCTTTTTAGTACATCATGCGCTCTGGGTTCGTCTTTCTCATTCCATATTCGGAGGAGCTTATCGAATGCGGTGCGCTGAACATTTGCGTTAAGGAACAGGGAGCTAAATTCCTCAAAAGAAGCTGCGTCCCTTGACCGATCTGCTAGCTCGCGAAGTTCAGGTGCGTCACTGCCTGACACAAAGACAAACTTGCGCTGATTGCCGACAAGTTGGCGGTGAATGGCCTGCAGCAGCTGGTTCTGTGAATTGCCCAACTCTGAAAGCGACCATTTGCCGTCATGGTGAGATCTCTTGGCTTGGTGAAGTTCCTCGCCGTGCGTTGTTTGAAGAACGAATTCAGCCTTCTCAACTCCAGGGTCCTCGATTCGGATCGACAACGCTTCCCCGAGAATCATGCGAACGAGTTGATGGACCGTCCACCAACTTTCGTATCGGTTTCCGAGCTTATCAGTCTGACCTCCAGGAAGCATAAGGGTGTAAACGAGCCGCTCTACCACTGAGCTATCCACGCGCTGGTGAGCAGGCATGTTTGCAGGCAATGAAGCATTTCGCAAGCGTGCTGTTGCGATCGGGATTGATTTGGGGACTGTGGAGGGATGAAAACCGCTGTTTGGGCTGCTGCCTTTTTCATTTGGGTGAACGTGTTGGCTGCTTTTGCTGGCGAGGGGGAGGTGCTGCCGCCGCCGGTGGCGAATCTGCCGTGGGAGCATGGGGACACGGGGTTGCGGCTGCCGGGTGAACTGGCGAAGTTGACGGCGGAGCAGGTGTTTCGGTATGAGACGGCGGCGCTGGGATATTCGGTGCGGTATTCGGACCGCCAGGCACGGATGCGCGGGGATGTGTATGTGTACCCTTCTCCGAAACCGGCGGCGACGGCGGCGGAGATTAAGCAGGCGCTGCGTGAGAGTGCGGGGAGTGCGCTGTGGGAGGTGGAGGAGATGCAGCGGCGGGGGCACTACCTGAAGCTGAAGATCGGGGAGGCTGAGTACCAGCCGTTTGACCTGATTCCTGAGACTGCGTGTGTGAGTGGTTTGCTATCTCTGCGGATGAACTACACGATCCTGGAGCGGGATGATGCGGGGAACAATGAGACGGCGGTGGGCAGTTTTCTGGGGCTGATGATGCTGAAGGATTTTCTGGTGAAGGTGCGCGTGACGTATCCGGCGGATGGTGATGCGAAGGAGCAGGAGAAGGTGGAGCAGCGGGTGATGGACTTTGTGAATGGGGCGCGGCGTTGTGTGCTGGACCCGGGCCTGCGCGGGCAGGTGGCGGCGCAGATTGAGACGTACCGGCGTGATCCGCTTTCCAAGGCGGGGCATGATCTGGCGGGTGGGATCCTTGCCTATGCGGAAGCGACGCCGCTGATCGCGCTGACGATTGATGAGACGATCAGCACTCTGGGGGAGGATTTGGAGAAGGAGCAGCCGGGGGCTTCGCTGGAGCTGCTGCGGGCTTTCATTGTGGGGGCGGTGGCGGAGTCGCTGAAGAAGCCGGGCAAGGAGGCTGCGGATCTGCCGCAGGCGGGTGCGGCGGAGGTGGTGAGGGTTTTTGGGGTGATGCAGAAGGCGAAGCCGGGGCTGTTTAGCGCGCGGTTGGTGGAGCTGGGGAATGCGGTGAAGGGGAAGAGGGCGGGGGCGAGGGGGCGAGGGGGCGAGGGGGGATTGCGGGGGAACTGGTCGACAGACAGGAGTGTCTGTCGTACTGCCGGAGGTGTGGTGGAGGGGAAGATGTGGGGTGAAATGCGCCTGAGAGCCATCGAGCGCCGCTTCTGGCTTTCGGCATTGTGTGGACGGCGAACCTTTTTGAGCGCCCGCGACGCTGAAGACCCGAAACTTCGGCCCCGACGCAGCGGGGCCCTACCAACTCTGCTGCATGCGAGGTGTATGCAGACGCGGGTTCGATTGTGTGGGGTATGGGCGGACTGCGGTGGGATTGCGGGGGCGAAGGGGGATTGCGGGGGCGCTGGCCGACAGACAGGAGTGTCTGTCGTACTGCCGGAGATGTGATGGAGGGAGAGAGGGCGACTACCTATCGCGGCTATTTGTTTCCCTGATCCGTGGCGTAGGGGGCGGATTCGATGAGGATGATGTGTCTCACAAAATCAGGGCCAAAAATGGGGTCGTGAAGATCGATTTGGACGTGCATTCCAGCGCGCAGAGCCTGAGGGGAGGCGTCGGGGGCGCCGTGCCAGAATCTTGCCTGGTGGGCGTAGACGAAGTGGCGAATTTGCTTCCCGTCGCTCTGCTCGAAAGTGATTGAGCGAGTGGAGTGATCGACGCTGGTGACAGTGCCTGTCATGGTGGTGCCGCTTGGCTGAATGGCGGAGGCGGTGATGGGGAAATGCGATGCGGCGAAAAGGATGAGGAATGCGAGAGAAAGGTGTTTCATGAGGATGATGGTTTGAGGGTGTGCGGAAGGTGGCGGAGGGGCTGTTTGAGAGGCGGGCAAGGGCGGAGGTGTGCAGGGGAAGATGAAGCCTGGCGGCCGAGAGGCATGGCCGGGGCGCGATCCACCGCAGGCGGGTGGCATCGCGGGAAGAAAGGGTCAGCGCCCTGTCTTCAACACTGCAGCAGGGTCTTGCCCGCTTTGAGCTGTACGCCCGGAGACCACACTGGGGCCTGTTCACGGGGAACCCTACGTTCGCGCCTTGGTGCGGCGGGCTGATTTACCCGAAGGTACTGCAAGGCTGGCGCGGGGATGCTCGTGACCGCTGAGAGCATGTCGCGCTCTGTGGGACGGCCGAGATCTTCGATCGACTGGAAGGCGAGTATGTGGTCGGACTGCTGAGAAGTGGCTGCTTGAGCAAAGACCATCATCAGCGTGGTCAGGCGGCTGTGTACATGTACTGCCTGCGACGCATCCATGCCCTCATGGGAAAGCACGACCCGCACCTTGCCTTCGGAGGAGTTGCCGACTTTCACGTGGTGGCAGCGATCCAAGTTTGCGGCAAGGAGGGTTAAAGCTGGGACAACTCCATTCGACGACAGCAGCCAGCCAAGCAGCAACAACACATTCACCATCCGGGTCAACGGAGATGAGGTGTGTTCATTGCGTCGGGCGGTCATTGGATGATGGAGGTTAAAGCAGTCAACGTGGGGCGCCAGCGTAAAAGATGTGCCGCATTTGCGCCGCGAGAGGGGAAGCTGACGGCGGAGCATGGGGAGACGGGGCTTAGACTGCGGACGTAGCTGGCAAAGAGGACGGGGGAGCTAACGGGGGCTGGTGAGGGCTTCCGGAAAATTGGTCGGACAGGGCCTATGGGGCTGATGATGGGGCGCGGCTGTCCAGGCAAGCAGATATACCACGTTCTGGTATTAAAGTAGTTGGAGCCTTGACGGTGTTCCTTCTGCGCCGGGTCAGGAAGCGTGGTGTGTTGGACGGGTTGTGACGGCAACGAAGCTGAGGGGCCTGCGGAAAGCGGTAGCTGCGCTCGTTCCTCGCTTCGCGACCGCACTCCAAATAGTGCTGCTACGCATTGGCGCGGAGCCAGGTGAAGCTGCGTTCGGCTTCGCCTTTTTGGTAGGCGATTTCGGCGTCTTTTTTGGCGGGGCCGTCGGGGGCTTTGAAGGTGTCGATTTTTTTGCCGCGTTTGGCCATGTCGAGCCAGGCTTTGAACATGGGGGTGTCGCGGTGGTTGGGGAAGATGTTCCAGAACTCGTCTTTCTTCCAGGAGAAGGGGCGGGCGAAGCCGGAGATGGTTTCGACCTGGAGGGGGACGCCGGGGGCGAGCTCGGCGAAGCGTTTGGCGTAGGCTTTGAAATCGACGAGGCCTTCGCCGACGGCGGTCCACTGGACGACGGCGCCGTTTTCGTCTTCCCAGAGCATGCTGTCGCGCACGCTGCTGCAGATGGTGAGGGGGCCGAGGGCTTCGAGGTGGAGCATGGGTTCTTCGAGGGCCCAGACGGCGTTGCCGGGGTCGATGTTGGCGCCGACATAGCCTTTGCCGGCGGCTTCAATGAGGGCTTTGAGTTCGTGGGACTGCATGTCGCCGGCGTGATTTTCGACGGCAATTTTGATGCCTTCGCCTTCGGCTTTGGACTGGCAGGCTTTGATGGTTTTGACGACTTCCTCGATGTGCTTCTGGATGCCGCCGTCGGTGCTGCGGTCTTTTTGATTGCCGAGGTAGCAGCGTGCGACGGGGGAGCCGAGGGTTTTGGCGATGCGGATGGTGAGGCTGAGATGCTCCTCAGGCGTGCCGTAGATGTCCTTCCAGGTGTTGGAGGTTTTGCAGACGCTGCCGGTGCCGACGTAGAGTTTCAGTCCGGCGCGATCGGCCTGTTCTTTGAGGCTTTTGAGGTAGGCTTCTTCGAAGTTCTCGAACACGTGGAGTTCGGAGATGAACATGGTGTCGAGCTTCAAGGAGGCGGCGTAGTCGATGAACTGCGCGGCTTTCCAGCCGGTGGCGCGGACAGCGAAGTGATCGAGGCCGAGGGCGAGTTTGGAGCCGGTGGCGGCCTGGGAGAGGGAGGCGGCGGCTGTGGCGGCGAGGGATTGCGCGAGGAAGGAGCGGCGGTTCATGCGGCGCATGCTAGCGGAGGCGTGGGGGCTGTCGATGGGGAATCGTGGAGGTGCGGGGGCCTTTTTACTGCGGAGCAGGAGGAACCCCGGAACGGGCTGAAGCCCGAACTACGAACGGAGAGGCTGGCGCAGGGGCGGAGGTGGGGTGAAGCATTTTTAAACTATTCGTGCCGACACCAAGCTAATCCCCTCACCCCGGCCCTTTGACTTCGTCTATCTCCGCTGCGCTCCGGTTCCCCGAAGAAAAGGATTGGGTGTCGTCGTCTGACAGGGGCGGGGAGAGGGAGAACCGCTTTAGCTGCCCTCGATTTATCGGACACGAAAACACCTAAACGCTCTAACTTGAAACTCTGCTCTGTGATTGAGAACGAGGACGATTTTAGGAGCCGGTGGTGTCAGCGGATGATCAACTTAACGGCGCCCTGGCCCTGGCGGTCGTCGGCGGAGGAGACGAGGATTTGGGCGAGGTGGTGGCCGGTGCGCCAGGGGGCGCCGTTGATGGGCTTGACCTGGAGGAGGTAGGCGCCGGTGCCGACGTTGCGGAAGGAGGTGATGTTGTTGCTGAAGGGGGCCTGCTGGCCGGGGACTTCGAAGTACTCCATCAGGGTGAAGTGATCTTTGGTGAGATCGGTAACGGGCCAGCCGCTGCTGCTGACGAGGACGAGGATGTTGGCGGGATGGGAGTTGCCATTGGCGGCGGCACCGGCGGAGGCCTGGGCGGCGATGGTCAGGGCCACGGCACCGCCTGCGCCTGATTTCATGACCAGCTTGGAAGCGGGTGCGGGGGATGGGGCTGCGGGCTTCGGTTCGGGTGCTTCAAAGACGGGTTTGAAGACGGGGGCGGGCTCCGCTTTTTTGACGGGGGCTGCCGGCGCTGGCTTGTCGGCGGCCTTGGGTTTCACCACTTCTGCTTTCTTTTTGGCCGGGGCTGCTTTCTTCATCGGTACAGGCTTCTTTTTTGCCACGACCGGCTTTTTGGATGCGGCAGGCTTTTTAGCAGGTGCCTTCTTGGTAGCAGGTTTTTTAGCCATAGTGGTGCGTGGGTCAGAATTGTTTCAATTTCCGCGAGGCTAGCAATACCGCCGCCCCTCTGTCGAGATTCCTCTTGGGACGGAGATGTAAATATTAAGGCGTCGAAAAAAGTATGAGGTGGTTTTCAAGTGGGGCGGGTGAAGGCTGTTGTTGAGACACAACGATCCACTGGCCATTTCCATTTGAGGGTATCTCTAAAACCTCTAGTTGCTCGAATGAACAGTATTATCATCATTCTATAAGAAGATGAAAATTCTGAAAATAGACGATTGCCAAGAATGAGGTCTGTCGATTATAAGGACTGGTTAGAATTTTAGGTTTACGACTTTTCTGTCACGTTTCGAACAATCGACAGCATTGCCCTTCCGCTTCTTTGATGAACGCGCTCTCAACAACAGGTTTCCCTTTGTCGCGACTCTTCCCTCGGCCAGTCCGACGGGAGCGGTCGTTCGTGAGGGAATGGTTTGCTGGGATTTCCAGACTGATTGAATTTACTCAAGTGGGCGGATGGGCTTGGTTCGGTGCCACGGACGCCATGGATGACCTGATGCCTTGGGGGCGTGGCACGCTGGTGACACGCCAAGGCGCTGGGGGAGGGGGGGATGCACCAGAACCGACTCCATCTGAAGCCGCTGTGAGAAATCTGCCTTTTTACCATGCCCCTGTGCTGCTGGCTGAGGTGGTGGCCATGCTGCAGCCCGCCCCGGGTAAGCTTTTTTTCGATGGCACCTTGGGTGGCGGCGGACATTCCGAGGCGCTGCTCCAGCATGGAGCGCGAGTGGTGGCGATGGACCAGGATCAGAATGCGCTGAAACACGCGACGGAACGGCTGAAGCCTTATGCGGCCCAGTTTTGCGCCCTGCGCGGCAACTTCCGCTACTTCCCGCAGATCGTGGATGAGACCGGGGTCTCGGGTTTTGACGGGATGCTGGTCGATATCGGGGTTTCCAGCCATCAGCTTGATGATGCGGCACGCGGCTTCTCTTTCATGAGAGACGGCCCACTGGACCTGCGCATGGACACGGAATCGCCACGCACGGCTGCAGACCTGGTGAACACCGAGGATGAGGCGGAACTCATGCGCATCTTCTTTGAGTATGGCGAGGAGCCCAACGCCCGGCGCATTGCGCGGGCGATTGTCAAAGCGCGCACGGCGAAGCCCATTCGTACGACCTTCCAACTGGCTGAGATTGTTTCCATCGCGGCACCGAAGCGTGGGAAGCGGCATCCGGCGACGCTGGTGTTTCAGGCACTGCGCATCGCGGTGAATGATGAGCTGGCCGCTCTGCACGATTTTCTTGCCGCAGCGCCGCGCTGGCTGAAGCCCGGTGGCAGGCTGGCTGTTATTTCCTTTCACTCGCTGGAGGACCGCATCGTCAAACAGACGCTGCAGCACCTTTCAGCGCCGTTCATTGACCGGCCTGAGTGGCCGGAAGCACGCAAAAACCCGGACTGCGTGCTGAAACTTATCACGCGGAAGCCTGTGCAGGCGACGCCGCAAGAGATCGAACTGAACCCACGTGCGCGCAGCGCGGTGCTGCGCGTCGCCGAACGACTCCCCGAATGAAACCACGCCAGCGCAACCGCTACCGCAACAGCCTTGGTCTTTCCACGATCACGGCGATCTTGATTGTTGTCGCATCGCTCGCACTGGTGGGCCTGGGCATCGTGGTGAGCAAGAACCGGGTGCGTGCGATCGGTGAGGAGCAGCGCAAGGTGGAAGCCGAGATGCGCCTGCTGAATGCGGAGATTCTCGCTTTGAACAACCGCATTGAGACGATGCTGACACGCGACCGTGTGCAGCCGCGCCTCACCAATGCGGGGACCCTGCTGCGTCCGATCACGAAGCATGGAATTCTTCTTCTCAAACCCCTGCCTGAAACGCCGGCGAAAGCCGCTGCAACGGCTGCGGATCCATCTGTCGCCCAAATCATGCCCAAGGCCCCGTGAGTCAGCCCCTGCCAAATCAAATTCAGCTCCGCCGTGATCGTCCGGTGTGCCGCCGCATGCTGCTGCTGCTGTTTGTGCTGCTGGCGGGCTTTTCGCTGGTGACGTGGCGTCTTGCAGTCATCCAGATCAAGGAATCGCCGCGTCTGGTGGGACTGGCGGCGAGAAAGTATCAGCGGCACATCGTGCTGCCTGCGCATCGTGGTGCCATCAAGGATCTGAGCGGTGAATACCTGGCGCATGATGAAGATGTGCGTGAGCTGTACACGGACCGCACGCATCTGCGTGAGCTGATCACGGTGCGGCATCAGCTGGCGGCAATCCGCGGTGTGAAGGCCGTGGAGCTGCGTGCACAGCTGAGCGAGGCGGAAACGATTGCCGCCTACCATGAGCATGTGGCCAAGGTGCTGGCGGGCATCCTCCCGCAGTCCGAGAAGGAAATCCGCAGCCAGATTGACTCAGACAAACCGGAAGTTGTCCTCGCGAAACTGGTGGATGAAGATACGGCGAAGCAGTGGAGCAAGCTGTTCAAGGATGAGCATGTTTTCGGCATCTACACGCGCCCGACGGTGGCACGCCGTTTCCCGGCCCAGGATCGCCTGTCGCTGGTGCTGGGCGACACCGACGTCAACAACAAGGGGCGCTGGGGAGTCGAAAAGCTCATGGATGCCAAGCTCACCGGTATTCCCGGCGAGCAGTTGATCGAGCGTGACAAGTCGGGGCACGAACTTCCTTCTTATCGCACGCAAGTCATTGAACCACAAAACGGTAGCGATGCGCATCTCACCATCGACATGCAGCTACAGGACAACGTTGAGGCGATTTGTGAGCGGGCCTGGAAGGCCAACAAAGCCCGCCGGGTGGTGATCGTCGTGACCGAGCCGTCCACGGGCACCGTACTGGCCATGGCGGCGCGGCCACACCGTGATCTGAGCAACCCGGATGTCAGCACCTGGACCAACCACGTCATCGCAGGTTCTTATGAGCCGGGTTCCATTTTCAAGGTCGTCACTCTGGCGGCGGCACTGGACAACCGCAAAGTCAGCCCGGGGGAGATGATCGACTGCGGCAACATGCACTTTGAAGACCCGGTGAGGAAGGTGAAACTCAGTGATGACGAACCTTTGGGGATGCAAACTGTCAAGGGGGTGCTGGTCCATTCCAGCAACATTGGCATGTACAAAATCAGCAAACGTGTTGGACAGGACATGATGCTCGACTATGCCACAAGGTTTGGATTTGGTGCTCCCACCGGAATCGGACTCGTCGGCGAAGAAGCTGGCCGCCTTAATACCGGCAAGTGGAGCAACACCACCTATTCACGCATGCCTATTGGATATGAAGTATCAGTCACCCCGCTGCAGATGTGCATGGCCTATGGAGCCATTGCCAACGGCGGCGTGCTCATGAAACCGCGGCTCATCGACCGCATCGTCAAGCCGAACGGCGACACTGAAATCATGCCGCCGCAGCCTGTCTGGCAGGTTTGCACGGCAAAGACCGCCGCCACCCTGCGCGATTTCCTCGAAGGTGTCGTCACTGAAGGCACCGGCAAGCGCGCGGCGCTGCCTGAGGTGCGCGTTGGTGGTAAAACGGGCACCACCCGCCGCTACGATCCTGAGAAGAAACGCTACATCGACGGAACCTATTTGACCTCCTTTGTTGGAATGGCCCCGATCGACAACCCCAAGCTCGTTTGTCTCGTGATGCTCGACGACCCGAAAGCCGAAAGCTCCGCGATGGTGCGTGGCGGCCGCATCGCGGCGCCCATTTTTGCTGAAGTGGTGCGGGAGACGCTGGATCATCTGGCCATCCGCAACGAACGCCCCGTCAAGGTGGCAGCCAAAGGAGGCGTTCAATGATACTTCGCGACATTATTCCCTATCTCGACAAGCCGGCGGTTTCCGGCAGTCTCGACACTGACATCACCGGCTTCGCGTACGACTCGCGTCTGGTTGGTCCGGGCATTGCCTTCGTCGCCATTCGTGGCACGCATGTGGATGGTCACGCCTTCATTGGCAAGGCGATCGAACTCGGTGCTGCGGCGATCATTGCCGAGCAGGCTCCGGCGGATGACTGCACGGTGCCGTGGGTGCATGTGCGGCAGTCGCGCATCGCTCTTGCGCAGGCTGCTGCGACGCTGAACGGCTTCCCGGCCAAAGGGCTCACCATTGCCGGGATCACTGGCACGAATGGCAAGACCACCACGGCGTTTCTGCTGCACCATCTGTTCAATTCTGCGCAGATGCGCAGCGGATTGCTGGGCACGGTGTTTTATGACCTCGGTGACGGTGAGCACGTGCCTGCCTCACACACCACGCCGGAATCCCTCGAAATTCAGGGATTGCTGGCAGGCATGCGTGGCAACGGCTGCCGCGCCTGCGTCATGGAAGTGTCCTCCCACGCGCTGGATCAGGACCGCATCTATGGCCTGCCGTTTGCGGCCGCCATTTTCACCAACCTGACGCAGGACCATCTGGACTACCACGGTACGATGGAGAAGTACTTCGAGGCCAAGGTGAAGCTGTTTCAGATCACCGCGGATTCATCGAAGCGCTCGGCCCTGATCATCAACGGTGACGACTCCTGGGGTCGCAAACTTGTGCAGCGTTTTGAGCACACCGGCCGCGTCGTTCGTTTCGGCTTCGGGGTCGGTTGTGAGTTTCGGGCGATCAATGTGCGCTACGATATGAGCGGCACGACGTTCGAACTCGAAGCGAAAGGCCGCAGCTTTCTGGTGCGCCTGCCGCTCATTGGCGACTTCAACGTTTACAATGCACTCGGCGCGCTCGCCGCGGCCCAGGGCGTCGGCTTGAACCTGCGTGAAGCCATCAAGAGCCTGCAAAACGCACCGCAGGTGCCGGGACGCATGGAACGAGTGTCTGAAAATTCACGCTTCCATGTCTTCGTTGATTATGCGCATACGCCGGACGGTCTGGAGAACGCGCTACGCACCGCGCGCGCGCTACGTCCGCGCCGTCTGATCACGGTGTTTGGCTGCGGAGGAGACCGGGACCGCTCCAAGCGTGCGAAGATGGCCGCCGCTGCAGAAGCTGGCAGCGACATCTGCGTGCTCACCTCCGACAATCCGCGCACCGAAGATCCGCAGCAGATTTTGGACGATGCCAAGGCTGGCTTCGCCCGTCCGCAAAAACACGCCATCATCATGGACCGCCGTGAGGCCATCCAGACGGCGATGAAGAATGCGTGGGACGGAGATCTGGTGCTCATCGCCGGCAAGGGGCATGAGGACTATCAGGACATTCAGGGTAAAAAGCATCCGTTCGATGATCGCAAAATCGCCCGCTACTTCCTTCACCAGCTCAAAGCTGAACGTGCTGCTGAGCGCGAAGAAAAAGAGGCTGAACGCGAGGCCATGCGTGGCGGGTTTGACCGACCCGACCGCCCCGGACCTGACCGACCTGACAGATTCAATCGATGATTCCCATTTCACTCCAGACGCTAGCCCAATTCGCCGCAGGGACCCTGCGTGGTGATGGTGCGCGTCTAGTGACGAATGTGAACACCGATTCGCGGAAAATCACCGCCGGCGAGGTGTTCGTGGCGCTGGTGGGCGACAAGTTTGATGCGCATGATTTCATTCCGCAGGTGGCTGCGGCTGGTGCGGCGGCCGTGGTGGTCAGCAAAGTCAATCCGGCCTGGGGCACGCTGCCGTGCGCGGTGATCGAGGTGGGTGACACCCTGCTGGCCTTGCAGGACATGGCGCGTTCGTATCGCGACCATCATGCTCCGTTGATCATCGGCCTGACAGGCAGCAACGGCAAAACTTCGACCAAGGACCTAACGGCCGTGATCATGGCGCGCAAATGCCAGACGCGTGCGACCTTTGGCAATCTGAACAATCACATCGGCCTGCCGCTGACCCTGCTCTCTCTGCGCGAAGGCGACCAGTGCTGCGTGACTGAGATGGGCATGAACCATGCGGGTGAAATCAAAGTGCTCACCGACATTGCCAAACCGGATGCGGGGATCATCACGAACGTCGGCATGGCCCACATCGAATTCATGGGCACGCAGGACGCGATCGCCTGGGAAAAGGGCACGCTGGCAGCGAATGTGCGCGCCGGCGGCGTGGTGGTGCTGAATGCGAATGACAAGTACAGCGAGGTCATCGCGCGTCACTGCCAGGGCAGTGTCTCGATGGCGGGTGTGGGATGCGGCGATGTGGCGGCCACCCATCTGCGCGCGGATGCGACCGGCACGACCTTCACGCTCGACTTTGGCGGTGAGAAGGTGGAAACGCGTCTGCCGATTCTCGGCGAGCACATGGTGGGCAATGCCGCGCTGGCCGCCTGCATGGGCTGGAGGCAGGGCATTGCGCCGGCGGACATCGCGGATGCATTGAACCAGGCGAAGCTCACCGGCGGGCGTGTGGAGCCGAAGGTGGTGAATGGCATCCAGTTCATTGATGATTCCTACAATGCGAACCCAGACAGCATGATCGCCGGGCTGCGCACGCTGAGCACGCTGGGTTCTTTTGGCAGCCGCCGTGTGGCGGTGCTGGGCCGCATGGGTGAGCTGGGGCCGATTGCGGAAGCGGAACATCGCCGAGTGGGCGAGTTTGCCGGTTCGCTCAAGCTGGACGCCGTGTTCAGCGTGGGCGGCAACGAAGCCGCATGGATCACCGAAGCCTCGAAAGCGGTGCCCTCCGAACATTTTTCCGATCAAGCCTCTTGTGCCGCACGTCTGCGTGAGTGGTTGCGCGAAGGAGACGTGGTGCTGCTGAAAGGCAGCCGCTCCGCGCGCATGGAACAGGTCCTCACGCATTTTTCCGCCTCATGATGTACTGGCTTTACGAACTCAGGGAATGGCTCTTCGCTCATCAATGGATCAGCGATGACGCCGCTCTGTACAAGATTCTCAATCTCTTCAAGTACCACACGTTCCGTGCCGGTGGCGCTGCAGTCACGGCGTTTGCGCTTTCGCTGATGTATGGGGACCGCCTGATCCGGAAATTGATCTCGTTGAAGATGGGCCAGCCAATCCGCACCGCGGAGGAAGTGCACAAGCTGCATGAACTGCACGGCAAGAAGGCGGGGACGCCGACGATGGGCGGCCTGCTCATTCTCTCGGCGATTGTGATTTCGACGCTGATGTGGGCGAAGTGGGACAACATCATGGTGTGGACAGTGCTGTTCACCACCATTGGTCTCGGTGCCCTGGGCTTCCGGGATGACTACCTCAAGATCAGCAAGAAGAACTCCAAGGGCGTCAGCGCCCGGACCAAGCTCATCTGGCAGACCTCGGTGGCGGTGGTGGCGGGGCTGCTGTTTGCCTATGCGGTGCCGGGAGACAACGGCATCACGCTGCGCGCGCTTTACATTCCGTTTGTGAAGGATGCGGTGATTCCGGACATGCACCTTTTTGCCGTGGCATTTTTTGCCGTCATCATCGTTGGGGCTTCGAATGCGGTGAACCTCACGGACGGCCTGGACGGGCTAGCCACCGGGTGCTCGATCACCACCTCGCTGGCGTATGCCGCGTTTGGCTACATCTGCGGCAACGCGAAGTATTCTGAATACCTCGGCGTGGCGCACAACAGCCTGGCCAATGAACTGCCCATCGTGGCGATGGCGATGGCGGGCGCCTGCCTCGGCTTCCTTTGGTTCAATGCGCATCCGGCCAAGATGTTCATGGGAGACACGGGTTCGCTGGCGTTGGGCGGCTGCATTGCGGCGCTGGCCATCGGGTGCAAGCAGGAGATCGTGCTGGCACTCGTGGGCGGTGTGTTCGTGATGGAGGCGATGAGCGTCATTCTGCAGGTCTGGAGCTTCAAGAAGCGCGGCAAGCGCATCTTCCGCATGGCTCCGATTCATCATCATTTTGAACTGGGCGGCTGGCATGAGAACCAGGTCATTGTGCGCTTTTGGGTGCTCTCGCTTCTCTTCGCCATGCTCGGTCTTGCCACGCTCAAGCTTCGATAATTTTCATGCGCTTCGCCTCACAACATTTTGCCATTCTCGGTGCTGGACGCAGCGGCCTCGGAGCCGCACGTCTGGCGCGCCTGCATGGCGCGGAGGTGACGATTTTTGACGAGGGAGACAAGGCGAAGCCGGTCGAGGATTTCCACTGTGTGCTCGGCCAGGCAGCGCGTGATCTTGTGGTCAAGCCCGGTGATTTCCAGCAGGTCATCATCAGCCCCGGGCTGGATGAACACTGGCCTTTGCCGAAAAAGTTCACGGATGCAGGCGTGCCGCTGGTGGGTGAAACGGAGTTTGCCTTTCACCTGACCGACATGCCGCTGGTGGCGATCACCGGCACGAACGGCAAGAGCACCTGCACGGAGCTGATTGCGACGCTGTTCAACGGCTGTGGCATGAAATCGCTGCCCTGCGGCAATCATGGGGTGTCCTTGAGTGAAGTCGTCGCCAGCGGCGTACGTTACGATGTGCTCGCGCTTGAGATCAGCAGCTTCCAGCTTGAGACGATCCGTGACTTCCGTGCAAAGGCCAGCCTGTGGCTCAACTTTGCACCGGATCATCTGGATCGTTATCCGAACATGGAGGCATACTTTGCCGCGAAGGCGCGTGTGTTTGAAAACGTCACGGCGGACGATGTGGCCATCGTACGCGCGGGTGAGAGTGTGTCGTCCGGCGCAGCGCAGCGCTGGACCTTTTCGGCCTATGGTGCGGAGGCGGGCTATACCTACAGTGCCGGAAGCTTTTATCATCTGGGCGAGGAGATCGGCAGCGCCAGCGGATTGAAACTGCGTGGCAAACACAACATGGAGAACGTGCTCGCCGCACTGATGACCGGGCGGGTGTTTGGTCTGCAGTATTCCAGCATGCTGAAGGCGATGGAGAGCTACGAGCCGCCAAGGCACCGCTGCGAACTGGTGCGCACGCTCCACGACCGCGAATACATCAATGACTCCAAGGCGACCAACCTGCATGCACTGGAAGCCTGCCTGCGTTCGCAGGAGCGCCCGATCGTGCTGATCGCCGGCGGCAAGGACAAGGAACTGGACTACACGCCCCTGCGCGCGGAGCTGAATGGCCAGGTGCGTGCGATGGTACTGATCGGCGAGATCGCCGAGCAGCTGAAGCAAACCTTTGGCGATCTGCTGCCCTGCCAGTGCGCCGCCGACATGGCGGACGCGGTGCGTCTGGCCACGGAAGTTTCGCAGGCGGGGGATGCGATCATCCTCAGCCCCGGCACCTCCTCTTTTGACATGTACACCGGCTATGCCCAGCGCGGTGATGTTTTTCGTGAGGCCGTGAACGCCTTGAATTGAATTTAAAGACCCCGAATCCCGACAATCCCAGACCCCAAGGTCCTATGAAGATGAAACCCAAGCCCAAAGAAACCAAGCTGCTGCTGAACCTGATGGACGGCGAGCGGCACCGCCACCGTGTGGCGCTCGTGACGGAAGAGGGTGAATGGAACCAGCATGAGCCGAACTCAGGCATGGCGCGCATGTTTGTGGTCATGCTGCTGATCCACGTCGTGCTCATCGGCGGCATCATCATCTATGATTTCATGGGTGATGACGCGAAGCCGCAGCAGACGGTGACGCAGGCTGCACGTGCGGTGAGCACTGGCAACGGACTGCCCATGGCCTCCCCGGAAGTCGTCACTGCGCAGGCGCAGGCGGCGGCGGACACGGAGCAGTTTGACAACTACGAGATGCGGTCGGGTGACTCCATCAAGTCCATCGCGGCCAAGTTTGGCTCCACGGAAGCGGAGATCACACGGCTGAACCTGATCGACAAGGGAATCCAGATTGGCCCGGGAACGATGCTGCGCGTGCCGAAGCAGGCCGTACCGAGCGCGATCCCCGTGAATCCGAAGACGCTGAAGCCGATGGCGATCGTGGAAGATGTGCCGAAGGCCGTCCCTGTGGTCCGCGACCAGCCGCCGGCGACGAAAGTCCCCAGCGAGGCCGTGAAGCCGTCTGAGGCACCTGCCAGTCTGTCCGCGGCCACCATGACGCCTATTTCGCTGGTGGCTCCGAACGAAGCGCCGCCTGCGACGGTCTCGCTCGTGGCACAAGCAGACACACCGGCCACGGCATCTGCACCGCCTGCCAGTGCTGCCGTCGCGCTGCCACCGCCTACCAAGCCGAATGTTGTTTCACTGCTGCAGGAAAACGCACCGAAGGTGGAAGCTGTGAGGCCGCGGGACCGGGATCGTGATGAACCCAAGCCCGTGGCGAAAGCAGAAGCCAAGCCGCTGGCGAAGCCAAACCCCGTGCCGCCGCCCACGCAGATGCTGAAAAAGATCGCCGAGGCACCTCCGGCAACGAAGAAGGCCGAGCCGACCAAGAAAGTGGCGGCTGACGCTCCGCCCAAAACGGTGGCCAAGACATCCGCTGGCCGCACGCACACGCTCAAGTCAGGCGAGACGCTTTACCGTTTGTCCACGAAGTATGGAGTCTCGGTGGCCGCGATTCAGAAGGCGAACAACATCAAGAATCCCAACTCCATGCGTGACGGGATGAAGCTGGTGATCCCTGCGAAGTAAATTCTCGTTTCCGGCTTCATGGCCAAATATTCCATCCTCCTGTTCCTGCTTGCGGCGCTGTCATTGATCGCGCTGGGCATCACCATGCTGGCGAGCACGACGTTTCAGGTCGCGCATGAGGGCGGGGAGGATTACGTGACCCTGTGGCGGCAGCTCGGCTGGCTGGGTGCTGCGACGGTGGTGTGCGTGATCATGGCCGTGGTGGATTACAACGTGTGGATGCGGTGGCGCTGGCATATTCTGATCGCCGCTGCGGTGCTGCTGGCGCTGTGCTACGTGCCGATGATCGGGGTGAAAATCAATGGATCGAGGCGCTGGATCGGGCTGCAGGCCCTGGGCGTGGGCGGGTTTCGTGTGCAGCCGTCTGAATTTGCGAAGATCGCGTTGATCATCGCCCTGGCGGGGTGGTTTGGGATGCATCAGGAGCTGACGCGCACTTTTTGGCGTGGTTTTGTGCTGCCGGGCCTGATTTTGCTGGGCATCGTGGCCCTGATCGGCTGCGAATTTGACCTTGGCAGCGCCTTGCTGGCCTCGGCGGTGGGCCTTGGCGTGATGTTCGTGGCGGGCACCAAGATGCGCTACCTGGCGATCATCGTCGTTCTTTGCGGCGGCGGCCTCGCGGCGGGGGTCAAGTTCCTGCCGAACCGGTTTGAGCGAATCATGGTCACCTTTGACCTCGAAAACCACAAGGAGGACCTGGGTTTGCAGCAGTGGGTGTCCAAGCTGGCGTTTGGGTCCGGCGGGCTGGAAGGGCGCGGCCTGGGAGAGGGGCGCATGAAGCTCTCCTACTTGCCTGAAGCGCACACGGACTTCATTTTCCCGATGGTGGGAGAGGAGCTGGGACTGCGCGGTACGGCGGCCGTGGTACTGGCTTTTGCGGTGCTGGTGATGGCAGGAATGGTCGTTTCCGCGTACGCGCCGAACCGGTTTGGCAAGCTTTTAGGTGCCGGACTGACATTTTTGCTGGGAATGGAAGCGCTCTTGAACATGGGCGTGACCACTGCTTTGCTGCCGAACAAGGGATTGCCGCTGCCTTTCGTAAGTTACGGAGGGTCCAGTCTCGTTGCCGCGATGGTCGCGGTCGGCATCCTGATCAACATCCACCGCCAGGGCGTTCATCTGACCTGGGATCAGCTTCCCGTGATCCGCAGAAAGCGCCGCTGGACTCCACAGCTTTAGCCTTTTGAATCTTAGTGAAACAGAAAAATTCGAAGTCCATCCACGTGCTTATCGCGTGTGGTGGCACCGGGGGGCATTTGTTCCCTGGGATAGCCGTTGGTGAGGTGCTTGCCTCCCGAGGTCACGACGTGACTTTGCTGATCAGCGAAAAGAAGATCGACACCCTGGCCGCCTCGGGGCACCCGGAGCTGCGGTTTGAGAAGATGCCGTTTCTGGCGATGCCGAAACCGTGGTCGCCGAAGATGTTTGGCTTCCTCAAGGGGCTCTGGAAGGGGACGAAGGCCTGCCGGAAGATCATCCGCGACCATGATGTGGACGTGGTGCTGGGCATGGGCGGGTTCACGTCCTTTGCGCCGCTGTATGCCGGGCGCAAAGAGGGCTGCCACACGCTGATTCACGAAAGCAACGCCATCCCCGGAAAGGCGAACCGACTCAATGCACGCTACAGCGACATCGTGCTGTGCGGCCTCGAAGCCTGCAAGGAGCACTTCCCGAAGCTTGGGGATGTGCGCGTGGTGGGGACGCCGATCCGCAGCAGCATGCGCAAGGCGAACAACGACGACCCGCGAGCCTTCTTCAAGCTGGACAAGGACAGGCGCACGCTGCTTGTCATGGGCGGCAGCCAGGGCGCGCGCGGAGTGAACCGTGCCGTGGGCATGGCGCTGGAAGAGTTTGAGAGAATGGGCATCCAGGTGCTGCACATCGCCGGACCGACCGATTACGAAGAGGTGAGGGACGTTTACGCCAAGATTCCGATGCTCAAGCAGCACGTGGCCGCCTTCTGCCATCGCATGGATCTGGCCTATCGCGCGGCGGATTTGGCCATTGCACGATCGGGGGCCTCATCGATGTCTGAGCTGGCCTACTTCGGCGTGCCGAGCCTGCTGGTACCGTATCCGCATGCCGCCGAGGATCATCAGACCCGCAATGCGGAGATTTTTGACAAGGCGGGGGCAGCCAGACTGATACGTGAGAGTGAGTTGAACGCCGACACTTTGGCTGATGCCGTGCGCAGCATCATCAATGACCCGCGCAAGGCGGGTGAGATGAAGAAGGCGGCGCTGAAGCTTGCGGTGAAGAATTCGGCCGAGAAGATCGCGGATCTGCTGGTGAAGACGGCGGCGGGGTGAGGGGCTGACGGTTATTTGGTCACGGCGGCGCTCCACTCATCGAGCTTTTGCTTCAGCAGTTCTTTGGACGGCAGGTAGAGGTTGTACTCCTTGGCGTGGATGTTCGCGCCTTGGGGGAGGGTAAGTTCGATGACCGTCTTTTTGGCGGACTTGCAGAGGAGGAGGCCGATGGTGGAGTTTTCATCGGGGAGCTTCACCTCGCGGTCGTAGTAGTTTACGTACATCTGCATCTGGCCGAGGTCTTGATGCGTGAGTTTGTCGAGCTTGAGGTCGATGATGACGTAGCAGCGGAGGAGGCGGTTGTAGAAGACGAGATCGACGAAATAGTGGTCTTCATCGAAGGTGAAGCGTTTCTGGCGGGCCTCGAAGAGGAAGCCTTTGCCGAGTTCGAGAAGGAAGTGTTCGAGGCGGTCGATGATGGCCTGTTCGAGGTCGTTCTCGGAGTAGCTGGCTTTGTCATCGAGGCCGAGGAATTCGAGGACGAGCGGTTCCTTCAGGAGATCCTCAGGCCGGACGATGACCTGGCCTTCGCGGGAGAGCTTGCGGATGCCTTCCTTGTCGCGGCTGAGGGCGAGGCGTTCGTAAAGGCAGGAGGCTTTCTGGCGCTTGAGTTCGGGGACGGACCAGCCGGCGTTGGTGGCCTCGATTTCGTAGAAGCTGCGTTCGTCGGGGTCTTTGACGGTGAGGAGGACTTGATAGTGGGTCCAGCTCAGGGTGAAGGGAGATTTCCGAATGGGCTGCTCGGAAATTGATGTGTCTGCCAATTTGCCAATAGGCTGCTGGCGAATCTTTTTTGATACTGATTTCCCAGACACTGTCTGGGGAATTTGTAGGGCATCCAACATCACAATTGGCTGCTGCGAAATCTCGGCATCTACCAATTTGCCAATAGGCTGTTGGCAAATCTTTGGGACACGGTCTTCCCAAATCAGGAAAAATGAGCGCATGTTCTGAAGATTTGACCGCGAGAAGCCACGCCCAAACTCCTCCGTCAGGCGTGTGGATAGCTCCTTTAGCAGCTCTGAGCCATAGGCTGCACGCTTGGCACCTTTTTGCTCGTGTTCGACGATGCGGCGGCCGATTTCGAAGTTGGTCATCACCTGGAAGGTGTCCACGATGGTGGACACGCCGCGGCGGGCGCTCTGGATGAGCTGCCGGACTTCGGTGAGGAGAGGGGTGAGGCTGGCTGGCTTCGCCTGGGCCGGGGCGCTGGTTTTGCGATTGGCGGACGGCTTTTTCATGAGGCGGAGTAGGTGGACTCTGGCGAGGTGTCGCAGCTGGCTAATTTTGTCAAATCATGGGCGTTGGTGGTTTCAGGGATGATCCGTGTTTGAAACAGAGGGCGGAATCGTTATGTATCCTCCCCCTCAAACCCCAACCTGACCCTTTATGAATCTGACACGAACAGCCTACGGCACCTGGAGCGGCGGACGCTTCATGCACTACGGAGAACAGCTCTCCGAGGAGCATTACATGCAGCTCATGCGCGATTCATTTGAGAAAGGCGTGCGCACGTTTGTCACGGCAGATGTGTATGGCGTGGGCCGTGCGGATGCATTGCTGGGCGAGGCGTTGAAGGGCATCCCGCGTGAGGAATACTGCCTCGTGGGCATCGTGGGTCATGACATTTATGAGGGCATCCGGCAGGGGTCGCGTGGCTACCCGCGTTTCACGGATCCGACGCTGCGCGGGCCGGAGAAGTATTATGATTATCTGAAGATGGCGACGGAGAAGAGCCTGGAGCGCTGCCAGACTTCGAAGTTTGACCTGCTCATGCTGCACAACCCGGACAGCATCAGCTACACGAGCGAGAAGGTGTGGGATGCGTTTACGGCGCTCAAAACGGACGGCCTGACGGACCGCCTGGGCATCGCACCTGGGCCGGCGAATGGTTTCACGCTGGACATGATCGAGTGCTTTGAGCGTTTTGGGGATCGCATGGACTGGGCGATGATCATTTTGAATCCCTTGGAGCCCTGGCCGGGCCAGCATGTGCTGGGAGCTGCAGCGAAGAACAATGTGGATATTTTGGCGCGGGTGGTGGATTACGGCGGTCTGTTTCACGATGACGTGAAGCCGGGCCACAAATTCCGTGATGGGGACCACCGTACGCACCGTCCGGGCGACTGGATTGAACATGGGATCGAGAAGCTTGAAAAAGTGCGTCCGATTGCGGAGAAGCATGGCTTGTCCATGCTGCAGCTCGCCTGTTTGTGGACCTTGGGCAACACGGCGGTGAAGAGCGTGGTGCCGACCCTGATCCAGGAGCACGGTGAAGGTGCCCGCACGATTGAGAGCAAGCTGGATGATCTTGCCGCATTGCCGGAGCAGTGCCTGTCCACTGAGGAGATCGAAACGATCCGTCAGATCGGTGACAACACCGGCTGCATGGCGCTCAAGGGAGCCAGCCACCGTCATGAAGGCCAGGAGCCGCGTGCCGATGAATGGCCGTTGCGCCCGGATCTGCTGGACCTCGCGACGCGCTGGAGTTTGGGAACAAGCTGGTAGTACGTTTGCATGTTGGCGGTTCCGCGACGAAAGAGTCACCACAATTCATGATTGAGGCAGACTTTATCATCGTCGGAACCGGGGCAGGCGGACTGGTCTCGGCCTTGCATGCCTCCGAGCATGGCAAGGTGGTCATGATCACCAAGCGCGGTGCGCTGGACTCGAACTCGAACTGGGCGCAGGGCGGCATCGCCTGTGTGACGGCGGAGAATGACTCCATCGAGAAGCATGTGAGCGACACGCTCATCGCCGGGGCAGGCTTGTGCAAAGAGGCCGCTGTGCGCACGATCGTGAGCGAAGGGCCGGCGCGCATCGCCGATCTGGTGAAGTGGGGCGTGCATTTTGACCAGCGTGAGGCGGTGGACGGGCATCTGGAGTTTGACCTGACCCGGGAAGGCGGTCATACCGCGCGCCGTGTGCTGCATGCGGCGGATGCCACCGGACGGGAGATCACGGAGAAGCTGCTCGCAGCCGTGCGTGTCAATCCGAACATCACGATCTACGAAAACCATTACGCCATCGACATCCTGACGACGGCGAAGCTGGGCCTCGTCTCTGAGGACCGTGTGCTCGGGCTTTATGTGCTGGATGAGACCAGCGGGGAAGTACACACCTTCCGCTCGGATCGAGTCATCCTTGCCACCGGCGGGTGTGGGCGTGTGTATTTGTACACCACGAATCCCATGGTGGCGACGGGTGATGGTGTGGCCATGGCCTGGCGCGCCGGGGCCACGATTTCGGACATGGAGTTCATCCAGTTTCATCCGACCTGCCTGTACCATCCGCAGAAGCGTTCTTTCCTCATCAGCGAGGCGATGCGGGGTGAAGGAGCGCGTTTGATCGGCAAAGACGGGCAGGAGTTCATGCAGCGCTACGACCCGCGTGGCTCGCTGGCACCGCGTGACATTGTGGCGCGTGCGATCGACCATGAGATCAAGAAGACCGGCGGCCCCTGTGTCTATCTCGACATCAGTCATCGGCCGCCTGAATTCATTGCGAGCCACTTTCCGAACATTCAGAAGGCCTGTATGGATGTTGGCATCGACATCACCAAGGAGCCGATTCCGGTGGTGCCTGCCGCTCATTATCAATGTGGTGGCGTGCTGACGGACGTGAACGGGGCCACCAGCATCCGGGGGCTCTGCGCCGTGGGCGAGGTGGGCTGCACCGGGCTGCATGGGGCGAACCGGCTGGCGAGCAATTCGCTGCTGGAGTGCTGCGTCACCGCGCAGCGTGCCGTGGCGTATTTGATCAAAAAGATCCCGCAGGGAAAAGTCGCCGAGCAAAGCTACGAACTCCGCCCCTGGCAGACCAGCGGGGTGGTGGAAAATGACGAACTCGTGGTGATCTACCACAACTGGGATGAAATCCGGCGTTTGATGTGGGATTACGTCTCCATCGTGCGCACGAACAAGCGTCTGCAGCGTGCGGCGGCGCGTCTGCGCAACCTCAAGCGGGAGGTGCAGGAGTTTTACTGGAACAACCACGTCACCAGCGAAATCTTGGAACTGCGCAACCTGGTGGAAACGGCGTCCCTCATCGTGGAATGCGCCATCCGCCGACACGAAAGCCGGGGACTGCATTACACGCTGGACTATCCGCAGACGGATGACACGCGGGCCCCGCAGGACTCCACGTTGCGCCGTTATTGAAATTATTGCTGCCGCTCCCGCTTTGGTCCGATGGCGGGCAAGTCGCTGGTTTTGAACAGCGCAGGGCCTGATCTGTCCATGATTTAGCGCGGTTGTTTGGTGGATTGAGATTCGCTTTCCCCACCTGGCAGCTGCGCCTTACATGGTGAATTACAGATTGCAGTTTACCATGGTAAGCTGCTACAATTCTCGCAATTAGGTTCCACCCCCATGCTCGCTGAACGCTCACTCAGTTCATTCGTCGTCGTCGCGTCACTCGTGGCGGCGGTGTCGGCGTTTGGTCAGGGGGCGTCCTCGGTTTCAGCCACAGGAGCTGCTGCGGCGTTGAAAAAGGCGGGGACTGCTCCGACTGCCCAAAGCAAATCCGCCGCGCCTGCGCAGACTCAATCATCGCCTCCACGCAACATTTCCGCGACGGTGCCCAGTTTCAGCTCGTCGATGCCGCATCTGGGATACGCGCGCTATCCGTGGAAGCTGGACATCGTGGCCACGGTGTTCTGGGTGGGGGAGCAGCCGACGGAAAACAATCCCACGCCCAACGACAAAAGCTCCTGGGACACGCAGTGGATGCAAAACTTCGGCGGCTATGATGATCCCGATCCGACGAAGCGGACGGACAATTACACGCCCGTAGGATTCACGCCGAAGCAGAACCCGTTTTATGTGGCGCTGCCGTACAATGACTGCATTGATTACAATTCGCACAAGCCCGAGGCCTCCCGAGTGATCCCGTGGTTCAAGCAGAAGTTTGTGCGGTCCGGCAAAACGGTGCTGAAAGGGCAGTGGATCGCGATTCGCTACGGCAACCGCGTCTGCTACGCGCAGTGGGAGGACTGCGGCCCCTTTGTGACGGATGACCATGATTACGTTTTCGGCAATGCACGCCCCAAGAACACAAGCAACCGCGGTGCGGGGATCGACATCTCGCCTGGAGTGCGTGACTACCTTGGCATCTCCAGCAGCGGGCGCTGCGACTGGCGTTTTGTGGATGTGAGTGAAGTGCCCGCCGGTCCGTGGCGGAACCTTGGCAGCAACAATCATTTCGTGACGCAGCAGAAGGTCGAAAAGGCACGTGAGCACACGGAAATTTCCTCCCGGCTGGAGGAGCTGCGCCGCATGCGTGACGCTTACTTCCAGCAGAATGGGAGCGGGGCTGCGCGGTGAGTTTTGATGCGAAGTGTTTGGGGTGATGGATGAGTGGAAACTCAGGCCATCGTACGGGCACAAAACGAATCCCCTCACCCTTATCTTTGACTTCGTCTATCTCCGCTTCGCTACGGTTCCCCAAAGAAGGTCTTGGGCATTGCAATATCGTCGGTGGGGAGAGCGGATTCGCTCAATGTCCTCACGATGTTATGCACCAAGAAGGTTATGAAATTATTTGAATGCGCTATGTGCGGAAGCGGTGGGCGGTGAGATGCGTGAGGAATCGGGACGATCCCTGTCCTCCGAGACTTAGAACGTCATGGGCGTTGCCCTACGCTATGGCATTTTCCGAGACTGAGTTCCGGAAGGAGTGGCATTTTTAGCCTGAGGCCATGAGAAGCGCTTTTGGAGGGCGGCTGCGGAGCTGTGGCTTTCGAGTGGCCCGTGGTGTGGGTGAGCAGAACGGCTGGCGAAGGATTACCGGCTCCCGCATTCGAGCTTTTTCTGGTACGCGTGCGCCACCGAGTCCGTCGAAAGCGGTAGCTGCGTTCGTTCCTCACTTCGCAACCGCAGTCCATATTCGGAGGGACGGGCTGTCACCATATCCATCACACGCCGGCGAATGCCTGACTTATTGAGGCGGAGTTTGGAAGTCGAGCTGGCCGTTTTTGAAGAGGTAGGGGAGGGTGGCGCCGGGCTTGGTGGTGAGCTGGGTGGCGGGTTTGGCCTCGATGGTGCGGCCGGGGCCGGTCTGGGGCTGGTTGGTGCAGTCCTGCACGTAGATGGTGGCGTTGAGCGGTGATTTGGCCGGCAGCTTTTCTTCGGGGGCGCCGAAGGTGCATTTTTCAAAAACGCAGTTGCGGGTGGCGAGGGCAAAGCTTTCGGGGACACGGCAGTTGATGAAGCGGCAGTTTTGGATGCTAAGCCAGTCTTTGGTCAACTCGGTGTTGGCATCCTCCCGAAACACGATGGGGCCCAGATCGAGGTCGAGCAGGGTGCAGGAGTCGAGCTTCATGCCCACGTCGCTCACTCTCCAGCCCTGCATGAAGGAGCCGAGGAGCACGCAGTTGGTGAAGTGCCATTTGGTGCTGAAGTAGGCTGTTCCCCAAGGGCCTTCCTTGGCGAACAGGCAGTCCTGAAACAGGCTGTCGCGTGCATCGAAACTGCCACCGAGATCGGCGGTGATCTTTACATCGCGGAAATGGCCGCCGACGGCCTGCCAGGAGCCTTCACGCAGATGGAAGCGGACGTTTTCGATGCGCATGCCGGGGAGGCTGGTGACATCAGCGCGCTGCTCGTCGTAATTGGCTCCGGGGTCTTTTTTGCCGGGAGCACCGATGTCGATGCGGCGCAGGGGATGGTAGGTGCCCGCAGGAATTGTGAGTTTGCCAGTCCATTCGGCTTTGTTGAGAAACGGGTCCAGCATTGCGGGAGTGCTGGAGATCTGGTCTTCGACGGTCTGGAGATCCAGCGTTTTCACCTTGGCGGATTTGATCGTGACGGCGTGGTTCAGCGGGAAGATTTCCAGTGGGTTGTCCACTTTGGAGTAGTCGCCAAAGTGCAGGAGACGACGTTTGCCATCGACACTGATGCTCTGCATGTGCGGCATGATGCGCCACTGGATGGTGACAAAGGTGTCTTCGGGGATGCGTCCCATGCCGGGCACATGCCGGGCACCGGCGGGATCTTTGTCGATGCGGAGTTCGTCCTGATTTTTTTCCCAGTTGAAGATCACCTGCCTGGCGGTGTAGGCCAGGCGCAGATCATCCTTGTGAGTTTTCAGCACGAGGGTGAACTCCACGGGCGGCGTGAACTTTTCCGCAGAAATGAAGCGGTCGTTTTTTTGCAGCACCATCTCCTTGCCTGCTGGCAGGAGTTCCTTGGCCTCACTGAGAAGCGCGGCCCGTTCGCGGGAGAGACTGGCGATCCGTTCATCGGCGAGTTTGGCGTCATCCAACTTTGCGGCCTGGGTCCATTCCGCCTGCACGGCCTTCAGTACTTCCTCGTACTTCAAGAAGAGGGTGATGATGCCGTTGTTAAGGGTGGTCTCGATGGGACGCAGGCTGGTGCGGTAGGTGGAGCGCAGCGTTTTCAGCGGCGCAGGGAGATTTGGAGCATCCTCTGCAGGCAGCGGGCTGTGGCTTTTGATGAGCTGCTGTTCCTCACGCAGGGCAAGCGCTTCGGGCAGGCGCGCAGCGGCTGTCTCGGCTGACAGCGCACGATCCAATGCGGCGAGGTATTTGGTGTTCAAGTCGTCCAGCGCGGTGCGATGAACTGCCAGCACGTCACGCTCCAGCGCGGCACGGAAGCTGGCATCCAGTTCGCGCAGGCGTTTCGAGCCAGCGCTTTCGACTACGGGTTGTGGCGGAGGGGCGGGCGCGGGGGCGGGCGCGGGCGCTTTTGATGGTGCGGCATCCCATTCGAGAATGAAGGCGCGTCCGGCAGTGACACCGCCCAAGCCCCACTCCGCTTTGGTATTGGATGTTGCGGTGATTTTCAGAACGAAGTTTTTTTCCGGCTCAGATGAGGCGGTCGTGGTATTCTCCCAGCGGGTGAATTCAAAAGGTTCTCCCGTGACCCACTGCCAGACTCCCGTTTTGCGCAGGCCGCCGATGGTTGCCATCGATTGCGGAACCTGTTTCAAAAAGGGAGGCAGCACTCGGTTCATCCAGTCCTGCTCAGCCTGACTGTTGATCGTGGCCAGATGGGCGCCGAGACTTTGCGCGTGCTTTTGGGCGTCGAGCTGGTTCATCCGTTCGTCCACGATCTGATAGTGGTGCCCGTTGTAACTCAGCACAGGAAGCTTGGACAGCGGGCTGCCCTTGGGGGCATTGGGGTCCGTGCGCACGACGACCGGTGCGGGGGCCGTTGCGTTCGGTGACGTCTGATTGGATGGTGGTCGAGGAGGCTCCGGTTTTGCGGGCCCGGTCTGAGCGACTGCGACTGCGGGTGCAGGTGGAGCCGGGGGCGGCTCACCACGCCGCAAGAGAAGTACTGCGGCCACGCCGACGACGATGAGGGCGGCGGCGATCATGCCCCATGGGGTGCCTGGGGGCGGCGGGGGAGGGAGAGGCTGGCGAGGCAGCATGCCGCCGGCGGGTGCTTGACGTGCCGGTTTTTCTTTGGCGACGGGGACGGTGAGGATCTGATCGAGATCACGGCGCAGTTCGCGAGAGGACTGATAGCGTCTGGCGACATCCTGCTCCATCGCTTTGCGTATGATGGCGTCATAGCGTGTGTCGCAGCCCACTTTTTCACTGGGCATTTGGAAATTGCCGCGTGGGATTTTGCCGGTGAGCATGTTGTAGAGCATCACGCCCACGGCATAGAGATCAGCGCGGCCATCGACCTGCATGCCGATGACCAGAACCTCTGGTGCGACGTAGTCCGGGGTGCCCATCGTGGTGCCTTCCTGGGTCAGGCTGCCGGACTGCCCCGGATCGTGCATGCGTGCCAGACCGAAGTCGGCCACCTTCACGGCGCCTTCCATGTTGATGAGAATGTTCGCCGGCTTGATGTCGCGGTGAACGACGCCGTGCTCATGAGCATAAGCAAGCGCGTCGCAGACGTGGGCGGTGATGGCCAGCGCGTGATCAACCGGCAGTTTGCCCTGCGACTGGATCATCTTGGCCACGTCCGTGCCGTCGATGTACTCCATGACGATGTAGAGGAGTTCATCGCGGGTTTCGCCGAAATCGTACACGGCGACGATGGCGGGATGATTCATCCTGGCCATCGTGCGTGCTTCGTTCTTGAAGCGTTCGATGTACTCGGCCTCGTCCTCCGCCACCTGGGGTGGGAGCACCTTGATGGCCACGAGTCGGTCGAGAGAAGTCTGTCGTGCCTTGTAGACGGCGCCCATGCCACCGCAGCCGATCATCTCCCACTGATCATACTGAGGCAGCATGGCCTGCAGATGCTCTGGTGATGGCGGTGTCCATGCCATGGCTCCGTCATGTTGAGGTTTCTCATTCATGCCCTGTGAAAACGATCATTTGCGGCGGAGCGTAGCCGTCTGCTCCAAGGATGGGAACTGGAAAATCAAACGAGTCCGCGGCGGACCAGAGATTCCTCCATGGCACGGTCGATCAGCATCACGGCCAGTGATTGAGTGGCGTCATCCAGCAACTGAGTGGCGGCTTTGAGAGCCTTGGCGTCATGATCCGTGGCGTCAAGCAGGACACGCACCGTGGCGGCCTGACTGACCACGGCAGATTTCTCTTCCGTGCTGATGGCATCACCGAGCTGATCCAGTGCGGCATCAACGGCGGGGAGGAGCTCTTCGGCTTTGAGCTTCGCTTCCGTCCAGATGCGTTCGTTCATGTCCTCGAAGGCGAAATCAACGCTCTCGGAGATCATCTGCTCGACGCGTTCGTCCTCGACATCGACGGCGGTGCCGCTGATTTGCAGGGTGGTGTCCTGGTTTGTGGCGGTGTCGCGGGCGAGCACGTGCAGGATGCCGTCTGCATCGATGCTGAACTGCACGCCGACGCGGGCGCTGCCTTTGGGGCCGGGGGGGAAGGGGACTTCGATGCGGCCGAGTTCCCAGTTGTCCTTCGCGAGTTCGCGTTCGCCCTGGAGGATGCGGATGAGCATGCTGTCCTGATTGGCGACGGCATTGGTGAACATCTCGCCGGCCTTGGCGGGGATGGTGGTGTTGCGCGGGATGATGATGTTCATCAAGCCGCCGAAGGTTTCGATGCCGAGCGAGAGCGGGGTGACATCGAGGAGGAGGACCTGGCGCAGGCTGCCGCCGAGGATGCCTGCCTGAATGGTGGCACCGAGGGCAATCGCTTCGTCGGGGTTCTGCGAGGTATTGGGTTCGCGGCCGAAGATTTCGCGGACGTAGTCGCGCACCAAGGGCATGCGGGTGCTGCCGCCGACGAGGATAACTTCATCGAGCTGTTCGGCTTTGACGCCGGCATCGCTCAAGGCGCGCAGGCAGTGGATGCGGGTGCGCTCGATCCATGGGCGGGCGATTTTTTCGAGATCGGCGCGGGTGATGTCGAGGCCGTTGAAGGAGGCTTTGTCATCGGTGGAGAGGCGTTTTTTGACGGACTCGGCTGCTTCGAGGACGCGGATGTCGTGGGAGGGCAGCGCGAGTTTTTGTGCGATGAATTCGGCGAGCAGGCGGTCGATGTCATCGCCACCGAGCTGGGTGTCGCCAGCGGTGGAGAGCACCTGGAAGGTGCCGTCGCGCATTTCGAGAACGGAGATGTCGAAGGTGCCGCCGCCGAGGTCATAGACGGCGATCTTTTGATGCTCGGTGAGTTTGTCGAGACCGTAGGCGAGTGCGGCGGCGGTGGGCTCGCTGAGGATGCGCAGCACTTCGAGTCCGGCGAGTTCACCGGCGCGCTTGGTGGCGTTGCGCTGGGCGTCGTTGAAGTAAGCGGGGACGGTGATGACGGCCTGTGAAACGGGCTGTTCCAGAGCGCGTTCTGCGACGGCTTTGAGGTGCTTCAGTATTTCCGCCGAGACTTCAACGGGGGAGGTTTTCAATTCGCTGAGCGAATAAGGGGGCGTCCATCCGGCTTCGCCGGGTCGGCGGCCGATGAGGCGCTTCACTGAGGTGATCGTGCGAGTAGGGTGAAGGGCGCGCTGGCGCAAGGCCACGGCTCCGACAGAGATGCTGCCATCCTGGGCCATGCACACGGCGCTGGGGGTGCTGCGGCTGCCGTTTTCATCGGCGAGCAGGATGGGAAAGCCGCTGTCAACGACACCGACGAGGGAGTTCGTGGTGCCGAGATCGATGCCGAGGATGGGTGAGTTTGGATTCAACGTTTCGAGAGGTTCACACGGGTGGGCTTGCTAAACACTGCGCTTTGGTCAAAATCAAATCATGGAATTACTGACTACAGGCCTGATGACCGGGGCGCACCTCACCGAAGACCAAATTGCCGATGCGGCGGCGCAGCTGGTCGATGCGGCGGTGACGGCGGCGGACAAAGCCCATTTTCTGCGGGCGCTGGCCCACAAGGGCGAGACGCCGGCGGAGATCGCGATGTTTGTGAAGGAGTTTTTGAAGCTGGCGGTCGATCCGGGGATTGACCGTGCGAAGCTGCCGGGGCCGATGCTGGATGTGGTGGGCACGGGCGGGGATCAGCTGCATTTGTTCAATGTGTCGAGCACGGCGATGTTCATTCTGGCGGCCGGTGGCGTGTGCGTGACGAAGCATGGCAACCGGGGAATTACCTCGAAGGCGGGCGGTGCGGATGTGCTGGAGGCGCTGGGCATCAAGATCGATTTGCCGAAGGAGAAAGTCGTGGCGGGCATCGAGAGCATCGGGCTGGGGTTCTTTTTTGCGCCGCTGTATCACCCGACATTCAAGGCGGTGGCGGAGGCGCGGAAACTGCTCGCGGCGGAGGGGCAGCGTTCGATTTTCAATGTGCTCGGGCCGCTGCTCAATCCGGGGCGGCCGGACTACCAACTCATCGGTGTGTTTGATCCGAAGCTGACGCGGGCGTTTGGCGAGATTTTGGTGCAGCTGGGCCGCAAGGGAGCCTGGGTGGTGCATGGCAGCGCTGCGGATGGGCAGGGGATGGATGAACTTTCGACGCTGGGGGTGAATGAAGTGTGTCAGGTCGCGGAAGGGAAACTCAGCGAGACGCGGATTGACCCCAAGGAGCTGGGCTTTGGCCAAGCGGCGCTGGAAGATCTGGTGGGAGGGGATGCCACGGAGAACGCGGCGATTCTGGAAGGCGTGCTGGCAGGAACGATCAAGGGAGCGAAGCGTGACATCGCGGTGCTGAATGCTGCGGCGGGCTTTGTGATCACCGGCGTGGTGGCGGATCTGACGGCGGGGAAAGCACTGGCCGAGGAACTGCTGGAGCGGGGCGCGGCGCATGCCAAGCTGCGGGCGATGCAGGATCTGATTTGAGGTGATTTTCCCGCAAGACAGGCAGGGGAAAGATGTTAGGATGTCCTAATAATCTTTTCTCCTGCCCATGCCTCACCCCAGTGAAGTGCTTCAATACGCCCAGAAGGTGCCGCACACCATGTGGGCCACCATCGCGATTGTGGGGTTCTTCGCGTTTGCGGCGGGGCTGGCGTTTGCGAAGGGGGTGGTGCAGCAGATCATCAATGTGGCAACGCTGGCGCTGTGCGCGGCGGCGGCGTGGTATGTCTTCATGCATCGGACGGTGATTTTTGGCGCGGCGGGGATGCAGATAACGACGAACCGGATGCTCGTTGCGTCAGTGATTGCGGCGGGGATCATGTTCGCCGTGTGCAAAGTGGGGAAGTATTTTCTGGCGGCCTTTGGCCTGATGCGAATGCTGGGAGGGCTGACGGGGTGGAAGGGACTGATCGTGAGCATCCTTCCTTCCGGCGCGCTGATGTGGATGGGCAGCGTGGCGCTGCGCATCGTGGGGAGTCTGTATGGCATGGAGAACGCGGCGGAGATCGTCAAAAAAGGTGGCTCGATCGAGAGCCAGGCGAAGTCCATTTTTTACAGCCTGAGCCAGAAGATCGACAACAGCCCCATTGGCGGGCTGGTGAAGAAGCTGGATCCGTATGACATCAAGCCGACCGCGAATCTGGCACGACTGCTGATTCTGTGGCCTGAAGGGACGATGTGGCAGCGACTGGCCGAACAAAGTCCAGCCACGGCCAATGCGCTCAACCATCCGCTGATCGCCAAGCTCGGCTACGATTCGGAAGTGCGGAAGGCCATCGAGAACAAGGACTTCGCGGGGCTGATGCAACTGCCCCAGGTCGAGAAAGTGGCGAACCACCCGGACTTGCAGCCTGTTCTTGGAGGCATGCAATTGGAGCAGGCGATGGACTCGGTGGTGTACAAGCAGCCACCGCCGCCGCAGCCGGTGAGGTTGTACTGAGGGGCGAGCAAAAAAACCGGCAACGGCACGTTGCCCCGGGCGTGGCTCTCGCTTTGATGTTCCGGCACTCGCCCTTTTCCTTTTCGCATGCCCAAATACATTCTTACCATCGGCCTTGAAGTTCACGCGCAGCTCACGACGCGCAGCAAGATGTTCTGCGCCTGCCCGGTCGAGTATGGTGCGGAGCCGAATACGCACACCTGCCCGACTTGCATGGGGCTGCCGGGAGCGCTGCCGGTGCTGAACCAGGCTGCGATTGAGAAGACCATTCTTACCGGACTGATGCTGGGCTGCGAGACGCCGCCGGTGGTGAACTGGGACCGCAAAAATTACTTCTACCCGGACATGCCGAAGAACTACCAGATCACGCAGATGCCCTTCCCGCTCTGCCTGGGCGGTGGGGTTCCGCTGTATGATTATGCGTATCCGAAGGATGCGCAGAAGAGCATCGTCAATCCGGGGAAGGTGGTGAAGCTCACGCGCATTCATTTGGAAGAGGACGTGGGCAAGTCCACGCACTATGACAAGTTCAGCGCGCTCGACTTCAACCGTGCAGGCACGCCGCTGATGGAAATCGTCAGCGAGCCGGACCTCGACAGTGCGGAAGAGGTGGTGGCCTACCTCGGGAGCCTGCGGCAGATCCTGATCTACGGCGGCGTGAGCGATGCAGACATGGAGAAGGGCAACATGCGCTGTGACGTGAACATCTCCCTGCGACCCGAAGGCCAGAAGGAGCTGGGCACCAAGATCGAGCTGAAGAACATCAACTCGATGTCAGCCATCCGGCGTGCGATCAAATTTGAGGCCGAGCGTCAGGCCGACATTTTGGACGCGGGTGGCAAGCTGGAGCAAAGCACTCTGCGCTGGGACGATGACCGCGGGGAGACCACGCTCATGCGCTCGAAGGAAGACGCGCATGATTATCGCTACTTCCCCGACCCCGATTTGCTGCCGGTGCGCACGGCGGATCTGGTGGCCAAGATGCGGTCGCAGGTGCCTGAGCTGCCGCATGAAAAACGTGCTCGGTTTGAGAAGGACTATGGCTGCAGCGCCTATGATGCCAGCGTGCTGGCGAGCGAAAAGGAGCTGGCTCTCTGGTATGAGGCAGCTGTGGCCGCCGACACGCAGGTGCCGGCCAAGAAAATTGCCAACTGGGTGATCAATGATCTGCTGGGTGCTCTGAACGACCGCTCGATCACGCTTGCCGACTGCCCGGTGAAGCCGGAGGCGCTGAGTTCATTGGTGGCCACCATTGAAGGCGGCAAAATCTCCAACAACCAGGGCAAGGAAGTCTTTGTGGAGATGTTTGAAACCGGCAAGCCTGCGGCGGAAATCATCAAGGCGAAGGGATTCGAGCAGGTCAGCGACACGGGTGCGCTGGAGGCCATTGTGGAGCGGATCCTCGCGGCGAATCCTGACAAGGTGGCTGAAGTCAAAGGCGGCAACGAGAAGGCCATGAACTGGTTTACGGGGCAGGCGATGAAGGCCAGCCAAGGCAAAGCGAACCCGAAGATGGTGACGGAGATCGTGCGGAAGAAGGTGCTGGGGTAGGGGGGCTCTCTGTTCGTCCCAGCGCGTACAAACCCCTTGCACCCCGGTCGGGGGCTGCTATTCTTCGCGCCCTTTTTCACCCCCAGACCCTTTAGAATCATGTCCCAGCATAGCAGCCTCAAGACTTCCGGCTCCGTCGGCACCAAGCGCAGCGTTTTGAAGCGTGGTGAGCGCGTCAAGCTTCTCAAATCCCGTGGCCAATGGAAAGAAGGACGTCTTCCGACGAACCTTCCGAAGACCAAGCCCGAGTAAGGCTTTCCTCCTGTGCGCCTTAACCGATATTTGAGCCAGTGCGGCATTGCCTCACGGCGTGGCGCGGAGGAAATCATCCTCGGCGGTCGTGTGTCCATCAACGGACATGTCATCACCGAGCTTGCCACGAAGGTCCAGCCCGAGGACAAGGTGGTCGTCGATGGTTCTCCGGTGCGTGCCGAGACGCCTGTCGTTCTCGTTTTGAACAAGCCGAAAGGCTACCTGTGCTCCCGTGGGGACAAGCAGGACCGCATGACGATCTACGATCTGCTGCCGCTGAAGTACCAGAATCTGCATCATGTCGGCCGTCTGGATAAAGACAGCGAAGGCCTGATTCTCCTGACGAATCGCGGAGATCTCTCCCACCGGATCATTCACCCGAGCCAGGGTGCTGAAAAAGAATACGAAGTGGTCGTCGATCAGGCGCTCAATCCGGACGTGATGGCGAAGCTCGTCAAGGGCATGATGACCGAGGAAGGTTTCGCCCGTGCGGAACGCACCTGGATGGACGGCGACTACCGGGCGCACATCGTTCTCAAGATGGGGCTCAAGCGTCAGATCCGCATGATGCTCTACTACCTCGGCTACGAGGTCACACGCCTGACCCGCATCCGCATCGGCTGGCTGAAACTGCACGGTCTGGCCCGAGGCGCCTATAAAGAACTCACACCGACGGAGGTCGAACGCTTCTTCAAGGAAGAGCCGACCAAGCCGAAGCTGGAACGCAGCAAGCCTGGTGAAGAAAAGGATGACGGGATCGAAGATCACCGCCCCGCAGCACGCAAGCGAGCTACGCCACGTGTGCATGAAGCTGAGGCCCGCGAACCGCGTGGTTTCAAGCCCACCCGTGGCAAGAAGAGCGGCCCTACGGCTCGCTTTTCCGAAGACAAAACTAGCCGAGGCAAGAAGAGTGGCCCTACGGCCCGCTTTTCTGAAGACAAGCCTGCTGGGCGTGGCAAAAAGAGCGGCTCTGCAAGCTGGTCTTCCGGAGACAAGCCTTCGTATTCCAAGCCCAAGTCCAGGACTTTCAGCCCGCGCTCACGCTCAAGCGAAACGGGGCGGGACGAAAAACCACGGGGGCGGTCAGGTCCGCCAGCTCGCCGTCCAGCTCCACGGGGGCCTCGCCGCGGTCCGTCGTCACGGTGAATTCGCTGGTCTGGATGTAGTCCAGATCATCACACTCGTGGTAGCCGTCTAACAGCATGCCGCGCAGCAGCTGGATGAATTCCATCCCGCCGAGGCCGCGAAAGATGAGGAGATCGAGTTTGCCGTCGGTGTTGGAAGCATCGCGGAACAGGGGGAACGGCCCGCCGTAGTGCCTGCCATTGCCCACCAGGACCACGGTGCCGACCATGGGCGCTTTGCCGTCGATTTTCACACTGAGTGCCGGCGGGGTCCGCATCAGCACGTTCACCGCACTCATGACGTAGCTGAGCGGGCCGTATTTTTTCTTCGCTTCCCAGGAGGTTTCCTGGACGATCTGGGCATCGAGACCGACCCCAGCGAGCTGGGCGAAGTACATGTCATTGGCCATCCATAGATCGACCTCGCGGCGCTGGCCGCTGGTGATTTCCCGCCAGCAGCCTTCGATGTCGCGACCGGGCAGCTTCAGTTCCACGGAAAAGACGTTCATGGTTCCCAGCGGCAAAACGCCGAGGGAGGTGTGCTTTTCGCCGGGTTTGCGGCGTGCATTGGCCCGGCAGATGCCCTGCAGCACCTCGTTCATGGTGCCGTCGCCACCAGCGGCCACGATGAGTTCGTGACCTTCGGTGGCAAGGCGCTCTGCCATCGCCGTTGCATCCGCAGGGCCGGTGGTCAGGTGGAGCTCCGGCTCCGGGGAGAGCCTGCGCAGGGCATGCTCAAGAGAGGCAGCCTTCGTGCTGCGTGCGGCGGGGTTCAGAATGACCGGAATGGGCATGAGGGCGGCATTCATGGCACGTGGCGCGGGACTTCGCAAAGTCTCATGGTCTGCCGCTTGTGAAACTTTTCACAAAATCGGGTTGCCCCTCTCCGAGCGGCTCCGATAATCGGTCTTAGCCCCCTTTCCCCTTCGCTCATGCCTGCCCCCGCCGAAGCTCCCGCCCCCGTTGCCGCTCCACCGCCTGTCGATCTCGTGAATGTACAGATCGATGGTGTCTGGCACAAGTTCCCCAAAGGCACGCGCATGATTGAGGCGTGCAAGCAGGCCAAGAAGGAAGTTCCCCACTACTGCTACCACCCGAAACTCTCCTCCCCCGGCAACTGCCGCATGTGTTTGGTGGAGATGGGTATGCCGCCGCGTCCGGCCCCGGGCACGGAGCCTGAGAAAGACGAGCATGGCATGCCGAAGATCGGCTGGATGCCGCGCCCAGTGATCGCCTGCGCCAACACCGTCGCGGAAGGCATGGGCATCCGCACGGAGTCCGTCCTCACGCAGGAGTGCCGCAAAGGCGTGATGGAGTTCCTTCTGATCAATCATCCGCTCGACTGCCCGATCTGCGACCAGGCCGGCGAGTGCCGCCTGCAGGAGTTCAGCGTGGAGCACGGCAAGGGCGAAAGCCGCTTCCGTGAGGACAAGGTCAAGAAGCCGAAGAACGTCGACATCGGCCCGCGCGTGCGTCTTGATGATGAGCGCTGCATCATGTGCAGCCGCTGCATCCGTTTCACTGCCGAGATCGCCGATGAGCCTGTGCTTGGCTTCACCGAGCGTGGCAGCTTCACCACGCTGGCGGTGCATCCTGGCAAACGCCTGGAGCACAACTACTCGCTCAACACAGTGGACATCTGTCCGGTGGGCGCTCTGACCTCGAATGATTTCCGCTTCCAGCAGCGCGTCTGGTTCCTGAACGAGACGAACAGCATCTGCACGGGCTGTGGCCGTGGGTGCAACATGGAGATCAGCGCCCGTGGGGACACGATCTACCGCCAGACTCCGCGTGACAACAACGACGTCAACTCCACTTGGATGTGCGACAGCGGCCGTCTCGACTTCCACTTCGTGAACAGCGAGTTCCGCCTGACCGATCCGATGATCAAGTCGGGAGGCAAACATCAGATCGCCACATGGAAGACGGCTCTGAGCAACATCGCCACCGCTCTTGCCGGCAAGAAGGGCGAGGAGATCGCCATCATCGCCAGCGCCCGCATGACGAATGAAGAGCTCTTCTTTGTGAAGCATCTGGCTGCGCAGCTCGGCACCACGAATGTGGATGTCATCCCGCGCACTGGCGGTGCGGACAACTACCTCCGTGCTGACGACCTCAATCCGAACACGAATGGTGCGAAGCTGATTCTGGGCATTGAGCCTGGTGCCAAACTGGCCGAGATCACCGAACTCATGAGCCGTGGCCGCCTGCGTGTGGTGCTCGCTCTGGGTGAGAACCTGCTGAAGGTGGGATTCAACCAGCGTGACTTGGAGAAGGTGCCGTTCATCGCTTCGCTGCACATCTTGGCCAATGCGAGTGCGGAACTCAGTGACGTGGTGCTTCCTGGTACTGCCTATGCGGAAAAACGCGGCAGCATGATCAATGTGACGGGTCGTTTGCAGCGCCTGAACAAGGCGGTCAAAGTTCCTGGCAACGCTCATGACACCTGGGAAATCCTGCGCGATCTCATCGTCGCCTGTGGTGGCTCGAACGGCATCCATACTGTGGAGGATGTCTTCAAGCGTCTTAGCACTGAGGTTACTGCGTTGAATGGTCTGACCTTCTCCAAGATCGGTGATCTGGGAGTGCAGGTGCTTGAAACCGGTGAGAAGATCCCGCTGCTGGAGCGCGAGAAAGAGCGCAAGGCGAAGGGGATTATTGTTGGGTGATTTGGTGCCCCTTTTTAGACAGGATTGACAAGATGGCAGAATTTCAGGATTTTTATTCTGAAAGGAGGCTCAGCGTCCGATGTGCTTTGGATGGTTTAAAAACCGCTTCTGCGAGTGCCTGGGGTGGTTGCAGAGTCAGCTTGTTATGAGACTGAAATTTCGTTAATCCCGTCAACGACGTCATGGCGCGACCATTTAGGGGAGGATAGTCGGAGATTGACCTCATGCTGACGCATGGGGTTTGTGCGATGGCGGGCACTTCGAAAGGATAAAGATGCTGGCGGTTTATGCGTGGCATTTGCCGCGACAATTCCGCGTATTCTGAGGGTTTTTCGGATCAGAATTGGCTGGTCCGGCTGGTGGGAGAGGCTATTCGTTCTGCCCCCCTTTTCGCGTGTCTGCGCGAGCGTAAAAAACAGCCCCCAATCCAACCATGTCTGTGTTCTTCACACGAGGCCTGCGCTACGCCGTGCTCTCGTTTTCTATCCTGGTCCTTTCCCATGCACATGCGGCAACCCTGTACTGGGATACTAATGGCGCGAGCGTGTACTCTGGCAATGCAGGAGGAACGTGGGGCGTGGACAGTTTTTGGAGCACGGATGCGCGGGGGCAGAGCAGCACCGGAGCGTATGCGACCGGCAGCGATGTGGTCTTTGCCGCAGGCATTGACGGCACGGGCACTTACACGGTGACGCTCTCTCCGGGACAGTCTGCCAGCAGTCTCAATTTTCAGGAAGGTCACGTCACGATCGCTCCTGGCACTGCTTTTGTTTCGTCTCCGAACAACTTCACCTCGGTTGAAATCCTCACGCTTACCGGCACTGCGCCCGTCGTGAACGTCCAGAACATGGACGCCACCATCACCGCCCGCATGAATTCCACCGGGCTGACCAAAAACGGTCTCGGCAAAATCACTCTCGATTTCGGCACCTCCGGCAACGGCGGCTTCTTCAATCTCGGCGGAGCGCCCATCACCATCAATGCAGGCACCTTTGAGCTCAAAGGCACAGGGGGCAGTGCCAACCAACTGACCACCTCAGGCATTGTCATCAACAGCGGGGGCACCTTCCTCTGGAATACTAACCCTAACAGCATCAGCGACGCCGCCAAAATCACTGTCAACACCGGCGGTGTCCTCAACACCAAAGCTAACGACCAGTTTGGCACCATCGAGGGCGGCGGTCTCATCCTCATGCGCAATGCCTCGCTCAACCTTGCCCAGGGCGGCGTGAACACCACCTTCTCCGGCATTATTGCCGGTGCCGGCACACTGCAAGTCAACGGCGGTGCAGGCTTCGTCAGTCTCAGCAATGCCAACACCTTCACTGGCACACTCACCTCAAACAACATCAACACCACGACCGGTGGTTTTCTTCTCGGACACGCCCGTGCGGCTCAGAATGCCACGATCAATCTCGTCAATTTCGACGTGAACACCAAGAACATCAGTTTTGCCAACGGCATTGGCACCTTCATCACCGGCGGCCTTCAGGGCACCAGCAACCTCACGCTTCAGGATGCAGGAGGTGGAGCCATCATCCTGCAGACCGGCAACAACGACAGCACCACCACCTACCGTGGAGCTCTCAGCGGCAGTGGTGGTCTCACCAAGATTGGCACCGGCACCCTCACTCTTAGTGGCGAACAAATCACCGTCACTCGCACGACCACTGCCACTGGCGCTGTCACCGCCACCTACGTCTCCAGCACCTCCAATACCTACACCGGGGACACCACCATCCTCGGCGGTTCACACAATCCCACCAGCGGCTCTGTCACCCAGGCCAACGCGGGCGGAATCAAGCTCGACTTCAACTCCACCGCCATTTCTTCTGCTACCTCGGGTACGAACACTTATACTTACACCATCACCGCCCCCATTGCGGATATCATCAGCGCCTCCAGCCGGCTGGTTCTCGGGGGTGGCAAGCTCACGGTCGCCGGTCGCAACACCACCACGGGGACCGAAGCCGTCTCTCAAACTTTCAACAACACCTACCTTCTGGCCGGTCGCAGCTACGTCACTGTCACGCAAGGGACCGCCAATGCTGACACTGTTGTGAAGCTCGGCAACATCACGCGTGATCGTGGCAGTGTTTTGGAGTTCACTTCTGCTGCGGGCACGCAGAGCAGCACCAATGGCATCGTCATCACGACAGCCAATGATGCCAGCGGCATCCTGGGCGGATGGGCTCTGCTGGGCAATGACTGGGCCGTCAAAAGCACCGCAGGAACGGCGCTTGGCAATGTCGTCGCCGCCACCACGCAATACAGCACCTATGCTGGCGGAGACATCGTGAGTTCCGCGACCTCCAATTTGCTGATCAGCGACAGCAGCGCCACAATCACCACCGGGGCGGGCATCACGAACCTCAACACCCTCATGGTGCGCAACGATGCAGGCAACGGCAACGCCGCCATCAACCGTCTTGTTGACATTGCCGCAGGCGAGACCCTCCGGCTGGGTGCCACCGGCTCCATCTGGAACCAAGGCAGCCAAGTCACCTCGGGCGTTCCGACGCTTACCATTGGATCTGCCAACAACGTTGGCGCGATCACTGCCGGCGGAGCCGACAACACGGCTGGCGAAGTCATCATCAATAATTCCGGCACTGGCGAAATTCTCATTCGTTCTTCCATCACGGACAACGGTACGGGTGCCGTGACGCTCATTCGTACCGGCTCCGGCAATCAAGTCGTCTTCAGCGGGGTCAACACCCACACTGGTGGCACCGTGATCACCCAGGGGCGCAACCGTTTCGACAACGTCGGCGGTCTGGGCAGCGGTGCCGTCACTGTCACTGCTGGTGGCCAGCTCTGGCTTAATGCCGGAGGCACCTACGCCCAGACATTCAACCTCGCAGGCACCGGGTACGGTGAAGGCGGCATCCCCGGCGCGATACGTTTCAGCGGAGGGCAAACTCTCACCGGCCAGATCAACCTCACGGGAGACACCCGTCTCGGTGCCGTGAACGCCAGCTCCGTCACCACCTTTGCTGGGAAAATAACTGGTGATTATGCCCTCGATCTCTCTGGCGGCGCGGGTGGCACCAACATTATTCAGCTCAACAGCACCGCCAACGACTTCACCGGCAACTTTTCCATCAACACCAACTTCGCCGCCACTCCAACCGCCTTCAACAGCGCCAACGTCACCATCCGCCTTGGAGCTTCGGAGGTCATTCCCAATGGCCTGGGCAAAGGCAACGTGATTTTGAGCGGAAGCAGCAGCACCACTCCCGTCACTCTTGACCTCAACGGCTTCAACGAGACCATCAATTCTCTGATCTCCTACGGAACGCACGCCAACACGGCCATCACCAACGGCAAAGCCAACAGCACCTCCACCCTCACCATCGGCGACAACAACGCCAGCACACTCGTCACCGACACCGCAGCCGCCACGACCTTCTTCGGCGGTTCGATCAAAGACACCGGCACGGGCATCATGGCGCTGACCAAGATCGGTGAAGGAACGCAGACATTCACGGGGGCGAACACCTACAGCGGCGCGACGACGATCAACAAGGGCATCCTCATGGCCGGTGGGGTCAACACGCTGTCCGCCAACTCTGCGGTGACCATCGCCAATGATGCCACCGCCATGCTGGCGCTGACGAATGGTCTCGCGGATTTTTCGCAGACGATCCTGTCTCTTTCGGGAGGTGGCACCGTCAACCTGGGCACCATTGCCGCTGCGGATACCGTGGGCACTCCGGGCACGCGGCTGACGACGGGCAGCACTGGTGACAGCACTTACTCAGGCACCATGGCAGGTGCCGGTGGACTGATGAAACAGGGAACGGGCAGATTCACGCTGACGGGTGACAATACGTATGTGGGAACGACGCAGGTGGCCGCAGGGAATCTGCAGGTGGGACAGGCGGGTGCGGGACAAAGCGGTACGGGTGCGGTGGTTGTCAGCAGTGGTGCCACTCTTTCGGGATCGGGTGTTGTGCAGGGGGCCACGGTCGTCAATGGACTGCTGAGTGCGGGGGATAATGGCGGTGCAGGCATTGGCAAACTGACCTTTACGGATGTCAGCACTGGCAGCCTCACGCTGACCGGGGGCGGCAGCGCTGCGGCACCACGCGCGCTTTTTACCCTCGCGGGAGCCACGGGCAATGAGGCGACTCCTACGGATGGCATTCAGACAGCAGGCCTGCTCAACGGCAGCTTTGGCAATCATGATGCACTCGTGGTCCAGGGCACGTTCACCCTTGCGGCGGGAAGCACGATCAAGGTGGAGCTTGGCAGCGGTTACAGCCCCGGCTTTGGCGATGTCTACAATCTGATCGACTGGGGGACGGTGAATGGAGGTTCGGCCGCCATCGTGGCCGGAGGATTCAACGCGGCGGCTACAGGAGGAGACTTGAGCCTGGAGATCAGCGCCACCATGCTTGCCAATGGCTGGTTTTGGAATACGGACCAGTTTTTGACGGATGGCATCATCTACGTGGTGCCAGAACCTGGACGCGCCATGCTGCTGATGTTGGGACTGGGGCTGGGTGTGGTGCGCCGGCGCAGACCTAGGGGGGGCAAATGCTGAAGCATAAAGGCTGCAAGATGCGGAAATCGGGGTAATCTCTTTCCCCCCTGCCGTGACTTATTCCTCCCCACTCCCCAAGCCTGAACTTCTCTCTCCTGCTGGTAACTGGGACTGTGCCCGTGCGGCGGTGGCGAACGGGGCGGATGCGATCTTTTTTGGCATGCCGAGGTTCAATGCGCGGCTGAGGGCGGACAATTTTGTGGAGGAAGATCTGCCGGAGCTGATGAAGTTTCTGCATGACCATGGGGTGAAGGGGTATGTGGCCTTCAACACGCTGATCTTTACGAAGGAACTGCCGGATGCGGAGAAGCAGCTGCACCTGCTGGAAGACAGCGGGGTGGATGCGGTGATCGTGCAGGATCTGGGCTTGGCGCGGATGGTGAAGGCGCTGACGCCGAAGCTGCGGCTGCATGCGAGCACGCAGATGACGATCACTTCACCGGAAGGGCTGGAGTTTGCGAAGCAGCTGAACATTGATCAGGCGGTGCTGGCGCGGGAGCTTTCCATGCGCGAGCTGGAGCGTTTCAAAGCGGCGGCGGTGCCGCTGGAGGTGTTTGTGCATGGGGCGTTGTGCGTGGCCTATTCGGGTCAGTGTCTGACCAGCGAATCGCTGGGGCGGCGCAGTGCGAACCGTGGCGAGTGCGCGCAGGCCTGCCGCATGCCGTATGAAATGATCGTGGATGGCGAGCCGCGTGACCTTGGCGACAAACGTTACCTGCTCTCGCCGCAGGATCTCGCGGCGGTGGATGAAATTCCGCGGCTGATTGAACTGGGCATTCGCAGTTTTAAAATCGAAGGCCGCCTCAAGACACCGGAGTATGTGGCGGGTGTGACGCAGGTGTATCGCAAGGCGATTGACCGTGCGCTGGCGAATCAGCCGGCTCCGGCAAGTGAGGCGGACCGCTACGCGCTGGAAATGACATTCTCACGCGGCCTGTATCCGGGCTGGATGCATGGTGTGAATCATCAGGAGCTGGTAGGTGCCTACTACGGCAAGAAGCGCGGTCCATTTGTCGGGCAGGTGACGCGGATCATTGATGATGACACGCTGGAGCTGGATGAGCTGCACATCGCCATGAAACCGGGGGATGGTGTGGTGTTTGAAAACTTGTCTGACACCAACTACGAGCAGGGCGGCAGCGTGTATGAAATGCGCGGCAGTGCGCTGAGCTTCCGCCACGGGCATCTGCGCATGCAGGATGTGCAGCTGGGGATGCGTGTGTTTAAGACGAGCGACCCTGCGCTCAATCGTGCGCTGCGGCAGTCGTTTGAAGGTGACATCCCCATCCGCAAGCAGCGCAAACTGGATCTGCATGTGACGGGCCGCGTGGGTGAGCCGCTGAGGGTGCAATCGGGCACCAATGTGGTGACTTCGACGATGGCGCTGCAGGCGGCGATGAAGCGACCGCTCACGCCGGGGGCCTTCATTGAGCAGTTCAACCGCCTCGGTGGCACGGAGTTTGAACTGGGCGAGGTGCAGTTTGATGTGGTGGGCGAGGTGATGCTGCCGATCAGCGAACTGAACCGCATGCGACGTGATTTGATTGCGGCATGGAGCGAAGGTGTTTCGTCAGCGGCACCTGTCGCGCAGATCACCGAGACGCTTGAATCGTTGATGCCATCACGGGGAATCGCCGATGACTCTCAGCCGCTCCAGTTGCACGCCTTGTGCCGCACGCAGGCGCATATCGATGCGGCGTTGGTGCTGGGGGTGCCGAGGCTGTATCTGGATTTTGAAGACATCCGGCTGTACGCGGATTTGGTGAAGCAGATCAAGGAGCGCAGCGACACGGCGCAGGTCTGGCTGGCGACGCCGCGCATTCAGAAATCGGGTGAAGCGGGTTTCTTCAAGCTCATCCAGCGGGCAGAGCCGCATGGGGTGCTGATTCGGAATCTGGGGGCGATGTCGTTTTTCAAGGATGCGGGCATCCCGATGACGGGAGACTTTTCGCTCAACGTTGCGAATCCGCTGACGGCGGAGATTTTGAAGAAGTCCGGGCTGGAGCGGCTCACGATCAGCTACGACCTCAACATTGAACAGGTCGTCGATCTGCTGGCTGCGGCACCGCCGTCATGGTTTGAGCTGACGCTGCACCAGCACATGCCGATGTTTCACATGGAGCACTGCGTGTTTGCCGCGTTCCTGAGCAAGGGCACCGACTTCACCAATTGCGGACGTCCTTGTGACAAACATCGTGTGCATTTGAAGGATCGTGTGGGCATGCAGCATCCGCTCAAGGCCGACGTTGGCTGCCGCAACACGCTGTTCAATGCGGTGGCGCAAACCGGCGCGCAGTTTTTTGACGAACTGCGGGAGCACGGGCTGCGCTGCTTCCGTGTGGAACTTTTGGAAGAGAATGCTGACGAGGCGATGATCGTATTGCGGACTTATCAGGAGCTGATGAGTGGTCAGCGTGGTGGCGATGAAATCTGGCGTGATTTGAAAGCGCAGAGCCAGCTGGGAGTGACGCGGGGGACTTGGGCGGAACTGGCCTGATACGAGTTCGCTCGTTTCCCTTCGCTAAAGCTTCGGAGGACAGGTCTAGCTGCGGAGCACCTGAAATCAAGGCAGTTGGATTGTGGAACGGAGAGTAACAGGGGAGTTTATTCGGGAGCTGTTTGCACGAACTACGTTTCCAGATTCCGGCTAAAGCCGGGACTACAATACATGCGCTGGCTGGTTATAAGTTTGGGGCGATGCGGGGCTTCCGGAACGGGCTAAAGCCCGAACTACGTACTCAGAAGAGCTGCTGACATGTTATTCGGGAGTACAAGACGGAGGACTGTGGTGGGGTCCACGGGAATCCATGGTTTGCTGAGGATGAAGGAACTTCCTTGAACGGTGGCGGATTACCCGCCAGAATCCGGCCGCCATGTCCAGGCACTCCTTCGACGATTTCAGTTTCCTGCCGACCGTCGATTCGACGGATGAAGAGGCCGTGAAGCCGGGGCATGCAGCGAAGCATCCGCCTCAGCCGGAGAGCACGGAGACTATTCATGAAGAGGTGGCTGAGCCGATGGCTGCGGAGGAGCCGGTGTATGAGGAGGTGGCAGTTTCACCTGAGCCGCCGGTTTTTGTTCAGGAAGCGATGTCTGAGACGCCCGTGAGCGAGATGGAGCTGCACGCTGAGCATTCATCGGCAGAAGACGAAGAATTCATCGAGGATCGACACAAGGAACTGGAATCTCCTGCAGCGGCAGTTCAGCCGCTGAAGCAAGCAATGGAGCTTCCCAAGCTGGTAGATGACGTTTCTCATGCGCCACAGGCGGCGGCTGAGGAGAAACCATCCAAGGTCGTTTCAGGCAGTGAACTGCCGCGCAGTGAGGACGAGTCGTCAGACAAAACAAAGGGGAAAGAGGAACCCAGGGCTGGCAAAGAGCCGAAGCCGTTCATTGCCCCCAAACCGCCGCCCGAGGAACCCTTGGATCCGGAGCAGGCTAAAAAGCAGCGCTGGCAAAAACTGGCGGACAAGATCGGCCTGCGCACGCTGGGCATGAGCTTTGGCGTGCATCTGTTCCTGCTGTTGACAGCCACTTTTGTGGGCGTGAGCCAGGTGATGGACCGGCAGGTGGACTTCTTGCCCGGGGGCAGTTCGGCGCAGTCGCAGGCGGCCGCCGCAGAACTGACGCACAAGATTCAGACCAAAAAGAATCCCTGGCTGAAGGAGAAGCCGAAGATGCGGAAGATCACGGTGCAGACCTTGTCTTCCAACATTGTGCTGCCGGAGATGCCGGCCATGGAAGTGATCGATTTTTCGAAGATCAACAATCGCATGGACCTGAGCAAGGCGCCCAGCATGGGGTTGAGCCAGCCGATGGGCCTGGGAGGTGCGGGTGGCGGTTTTGGGGCCGGTGTCGGGACTGGCGGCAAATTCAACTTCTTGGGTCAGACCGCCTTTGGGAGGCGCGTGGTTTTTGTGGTGGATTTTTCCAGTTCCATGTCGCAGCCTTTGAAAGTTGACGGCCCGAGAACGACCCGCTTTGATCTGCTGAAGAAGGAGCTGATCAAGGCAGTGAAGCGTATCCCCTTTGGAACTGCCTACCAAGTGCTCTACTTCTCCGACTTCGCCTGGCCGCACAACCAAGTGGGCACCACTGATGAGGAGGGGCTTGCGAAGTGCTACTGGGAAATCACGCCGGACAATTATAAGCAGGCGAAAATCCCCGTCTTCAAGTACATCCAAGCAACTCAGTTTACCCTTCAGGACAGTGTTGAGGTCATTCAACGGTCGAATACTTCCCGAATATACACCAATTGGGGATCTGGATTGTTGATGGCATTGAGTGCGAACCCGAAGCCCGATGTCATTTTCTTCATGACCGATGGCAATCACTCTGATGAACAGGGATGGATCGACATCGTGACGGCTGAAAACAAACGCAAGCTGCCCATGAGTGTGATTCACACCAGCGTGATGGCCCAGGTGGACGCTGCGTTTGAGATCGATGCGATGGCCAAGCGCAACAACGGTTCGTTCACTGTGGTCAGAGAAGATGGCATGGTCATGAAGGGTGAAGAGTACTTCAAAATGAAGTAGGCTCAGCGCTGCAGATCACGCAGAGCTGAGGTCACTTCCTCAACCGGCAGGCCGACGACGTTGGTGAATGATCCTGTCATGCGTTCGAGAAGCATGTCGGTGCATTCCTGAATGCCGTAGGCTCCTGCTTTGTCGAGAGGGGTTACCCTCGCGTGATAGGCGCGGATCAGATCGTCCGTCAGCGGCTTGAAGGTGACATGGGTGATGACATGCAATTCACGGACCACGGTGCCATCGCGGGCAAACGCCACTCCGGTGCAGACCTCATGGGTGCGATCCGAGAGGCGGCGGACCATGCAGAGCGCCTCCTCCAGGTCTGCGGGTTTGGCCAGTGGGTCGCCATCGACATACACCAAGGTGTCGGCACCGATGACGAGAGCTGCGGGCCGGGTGAGGCTGACTGCCAGCGCTTTGCGCCGGGCGTTTTCCAAGGTGAGCTGTTCGGGTGTCAGAGAGGCATCATGGGCCTCTTCGACCTGCGACAAAACGATTTCAAATTCGAAGCCTGCCTGGCGCAGCAGCTCCAGCCGGCGCGGTGAGGCGGAGGCGAGCACGAGCGAAGGCCCGCTCACGCCCGCTTCTCCACAATAGTGGCGACATCATCCGCACGGATCACAGCGTCACGCTTGTCCGGCGTGCGGTAGCGGTAGTAGCCGGTCTTTTCCTGATACTGGGGTGCTCCCTCGCAAGGCACCTCACGCCCGTCCTTGAGCTTGATTTTGTGCGGAGTCGAAGAGGCAAACATGTCCGGCACAGAGCAGGAAACGAAGGAAAAGGCGGGGAGAAGCAGCAGGAGACGGCGCATGGCATTCATGGCGGTGGATAGGGAAATAACGATACTGTTAAGACGCGACTTTCGGTGTTTTTGTTCATCCTTCAGGCGAGAGACATTTTCAAGCGTCACGATGTTGTCAGTTGAAGCAGACTTTGTGCCTTCTACCCTGACTGCATGAGTCAAAATCTTCCTCCAGCCATCGGTATCATCGGCGGATCCGGCCTGTACGACCTTGAAGGCTTTGAAAATCGTGAGGAGATCCGCGTGGAGACGCCGTTTGGCCCCCCCTCGGATGTGCTGGTGACCGGCACACTGGCCGGGCGCCGGGTGTATTTTCTGCCCCGCCACGCCAAGGGGCACCGCATCCTGCCCACGGAGCTGAACCACCGCGCCAATATTTGGGCGCTGCGCAGCCTGAACGTGCGCTGGATCATCGCCGTGACCGCCGTGGGCAGCCTGCAGGAGCAGTACCATCCCCGCGACATTGTCCTGCCGGATCAGTTTTTTGATCGAACCAGCCGCCGCGATCAGCACACTTTTTTCGGCAAGGGGATCGTGGCGCATGTGGCGTTTGGCGATCCGATTTCTGACGGCCTGCGCGCGCTGCTGCATGAGACCTGCGTGGCACAGGGGCGGAAGGTTCACAATGGCGGTACCTACGTGTGCATGGATGGCCCTGCTTTCTCCACCCGCGCCGAATCGAATGCGCACCGGCAGCTGGGTTTCGATGTGATTGGCATGACGAACCTGCCGGAGGCGAAACTGGCGCGTGAAGCGGAGATCGCGCTCGCCACTCTGGCGATGATCACGGATTACGACTGCTGGAAAGTCGAGGAGGAGGCTGTCACCGCCGAGTCTGTTATTGGACATCTGCATGCGAACGTCGCTGCTTCCAAGGCCATCCTCGCTCACGTCATTCCGAACATTCCCACGGAACCGAACTGGCCTGAGCATCGTGCGCTGGATTCTGCCTTGATGACCGACCGCAAATTGTGGCCCGAGCAGACGGTGGAGAACTTGCTGCCACTTTTGCAGCGGTTTCTTTGAACCGGACTAGACGGTGTCTTTGCAAATCAAGGGAATCTCATGCCGTCGGGGGAAAGGCCTGCTGTTGACGGCGCCAAGGACGGCGAACCTTTTTGAGCGCCCGCGATGCGGCAGACCCGAAATCACGGACGCGCACAGCGCATCCCTACCATCCCTGAAGCTCCGCATGCGCAAAGCGCTGGGAGGGGGCGTCCCTGGAGTCCTTCGTGCCTGCGCGGGCTGCTGTCCTGTTCACTCTTCCTCCTTTCCAAAAGTTCTCTTTCCTTCAACGCGTCCGGAGCCTTCGTCTGTTTCCACCAAACTCCGCATTTCTCCGCAGAGAATGGTATTTGCGAAAAGACCGTCTAGTCTTCCATCAGCTTCACGGCCAGACGGCGCATGAACTGGCGTTCCGGCAGCATGACGAGGCGTTCGTAGGCCTCGTCGAGGTTGCGCAGGATGCGGAGCAGCGTGGCTTCAGCGGTGGCGGGCTCGTGGATGAGGTCTTCCATGCCGGGATTTGCGGCAGGGTGGTGCTTGGCCACATCGGCGGCCAGCATGAAGCGCCCGCGATTGAAGCAATCGACCAGCCAAGTCTTGTCGCGGTATTTGACGCGGGAGAGGAAATGGCCGGGGAAATTGCAGCCTTCGATTTCGAGGCCGAAGCGATGACCGAGGAGACGGTAGAGGCAGCAGAGGCTGATTGGATTGCCGAGGCCGGTGTCGAGCACCCAGAAGAGATTGCTGTTTGCGGGGGAGTAGTAGTCCTTGCTGTTGCCACGGAAACGGGTGACGCCGTTGTGCGAGGCAAAGAGCCATTGGGCCAGTTCATGCGCATCCATGCGGCCTTTTTCGGCAAAGGCTTCCTCTGTCAGTGCATCCAGACGTTTCGCCAGATCGGCGGACTGAGTTTTCCAGCCGTTCAGAAAGGCGGAGAGCTGGCTGAGGCCTTCCTCAAGCTGCGCGTCAGGACCTTCCATCCAGCGCCAGCGCATCCAGGTTTCTTCGAGTTCGGTGCGCCGTGCGGGTTCGAGCAACTGCGCGACGAGCTTTTCTTCCTCGGCAGACAGCGGGGTCTCCAAGCTTCCAATGTGCATTGGCAGCTCGCGGCGCATGCCGTTGAGCTCCTCCTGAACTGCGTGACGCACGACTTCGGAGTCGTCATCGAGCAGTTTGATGAGATGGCTCAGGTGAGCACTGGGAGGCATTTGGAGGTGATAACACACCCCGAACGCCGGACGCAATCATGAACTTGCACTACAATCGGATTTCCATCGCCTTGGCGGCGCGGTGGGCTTTGGCGCGGGCTTCGTTGATGTTTTCGGCGCGGGCGAGGGTGACGGCCATGCGGCGCTGGCCGCTGACACTGGGCTTGCCGAAGAGGCGGACCTGGGTGTCGGGCTCGGAGAGAACGTGATCGAGCGCGCCGAACTGGACTTTGGAGGATTCGCCTTCGACGAGAACGGCGCAGCTGGCGCTGGGGCCGTGCTGGTGGATGTTGGGGATGGGCAGGCCGAGGATGGCGCGGACGTGGAGGGCGAACTCGCTCAGATCCTGGGAGATGAGGGTGACGAGGCCGGTGTCGTGCGGGCGGGGGGAGACTTCGCTGAAGATGACGTCATCGCCTTTGATGAACATCTCGACGCCGAAGAGGCCGCGACCGCCGAGGGCTTCGACGATGGCACCGGCCATGTGTTCGGCGGCATCGAGGGCTTTCTTGGACATCGGATGGGGCTGCCAGGACTCGCGGTAGTCGCCCTTGATCTGGGTGTGGCCAACGGGGGCGCAGAAGGAGGTGCCGCCGACGTGGCGGACGGTGAGCATGGTGATCTCGTAGTCGAATTCGACGAAGCCCTCGACGATGACTTTGCCCTTGCCGGCGCGGCCACCTTCCTGGGCGTACTGCCAGGAGTGGGCGATGTCGTCGGCTGTTTTGACGACGCTCTGGCCCTTGCCGGAGCTGCTCATGATGGGCTTCACGACGCAGGGCATGCCGATTTTCTCAATGGCGGCGCGGAATTCCTCTTCGGTGGCGGCAAAGACGTAGGGGGAGGTTTTGAGGCCGAGCTCTTCGGCGGCGAGGCGGCGGATGCCTTCGCGGTTCATGGTGAGCTTTGCGGCGCGGGCGGTGGGGACGACACGGAAGCCTTCGTTTTCGAGTTCGAGGAGGGTGTCGGTGGCGATGGCCTCGATTTCCGGGACGATGCAGTCGGGTTTTTCCACTTCCACAAGGCGGCGGAGGGCCTCGCCATCAAGCATGGAGATGATGTGGCTGCGGTGGGCCACCTGCATGGCGGGGGCGTTGGCGTAGCGATCCACGGCGATGACTTCACAGCCGAGGCGCTGGAGTTCGATGACGACTTCTTTGCCGAGCTCGCCTGAGCCGAGAAGCATGACCTTGGTTGCGGAGGAGGAAAGGGGTGTGCCGATGCGTGCCATGGCTGCATTTAGGCTTGCAGTTGGCGGGCTTCAAATCGCATTTAGTCTGGAACATGTCCTTTCCCGGTCCTCCAGATCCATCGCGTGTGCAGCGGCTGATGCAGCCGGTGTGGCGGGCGTGGGTGGATCTGGTGTATCCGAGGCTGTGCTGTGTGTGCAAGGCACCGGTGGGGGAGGGGTGGTTTTGCGGGGGCTGCGCGGACGCGCTGCCGCTGGTGGAGGCGCCTTACTGCAACGTGTGCGGGGAGGTTTATGAGGGAGCGATTACGCAGGAGTTTCGGTGTGGAAACTGCAGCGGGCGGCGGCTGGAGTTTGAGTTTGCCGTGGCGGCCTGCCATGCGGAGGGGGTGATGCGGGAGCTGATTCACCAATTTAAGTACGAGCACCGCCTGCATCTGCGCGGGGCGCTGGCGACGCTGATGCTGCGTGTTTTGGAGGAGCCACGGCTGGCCGGGGAAAATCTGGGGGAGTGGCTGCTGGTGCCGGTGCCGCTGCATCGCAGCCGGGAAAAGGAGCGGGAGTTCAATCAGAGCTGGGAGCTGTGCACCCGGCTGTCCCGGCTGACGGGGATCCCGGCGGCGAAGGCGCTAGTGCGCACGCGGGAGACGGATCAGCAGGCGGGGCTGAGCCGTGAGGAGCGGCTGAAAAACCTGCGCGGGGCGTTTGCTGTACGGCCTGTGCGGCGGTGGCAGCGTCCGATCAAACTGCAGGGGCGGCGCATCCTACTGGTGGACGATGTTTTCACCACGGGGGCGACGACGAGCGAGTGTGCGCGGGTTCTCCGGCGGGTGGGGGGAGCAGAAAAAGTGGTGGTCATCACGACAACACGCGGCTAGGATCGGCCCCGCGTCCGACTTTGGCCGGGCCTGACAGTGTGAACGCCGGGTGGTTCTTCCTCCCTGCAACTCCTGCGACATGCAATTCGAGGAGGCGCACCATCAGGTCTGGAGATGCCGGACGCCCATACCGACTGACCTACCATGGGATTTTTCAAAAAACGCAACGTTAACGATTTAGGCGAAAAGAAGCGCGACATGCCGGAAGGCCTTTGGACGAAGTGCCCTTCGTGCAATGAGAGCCTCTTTGAGCAGGCACTGGCCAAAAACCTCCGAGTCTGCACGAGCTGCGGCTACCACTTCACCATCGCTTCGGACGAGCGCATCGCCAGTCTGGTGGACGAAGGCAGCTTTGTGGAGATGGACAAGAGCCTGGACTCCGTGAACGCCCTGGGCTTCAAAGGCTATCTGGACAAGGTGAAGGCCTACCAGGCCAAGACGGGACTGACCGAGGCGGTTGTCACCGGTCGTGCGAACATTGAGGGCGTTGCCGTCCTGGTGGCGATCATGGATTTCCGTTTCCTGGGCGCGAGCATGGGCAGCGTGGTGGGTGAAAAGATCACCCGCGCGATCGAAGCCGCCACGGCGGAGCGCAAGCCGGTCATCGTGTTTTCCGCCTCCGGTGGTGCGCGCATGCATGAGGGCATTCTGAGCCTGATGCAGATGGCCAAGACGAGCGGAGCGCTGGCCCGGCATGCCGAGGCGCGCCTGCCCTACATTTCCGTGCTCACGCATCCGACGACGGGTGGTGTCACCGCCAGTTTCGCGACGCTGGGAGACCTGATCATTGCCGAACCCAAATGCATGATCGGCTTTGCCGGTCCGCGTGTGGTGAAGGAAACCACGCATGCGGATCTGCCGCCCGGGTTTCAGACGGCGGAGTTCATGATGCAGCATGGCCTGGTCGATATGATTGTCGATCGCAAGGACATGCGTGCCACGCTGGCGAAGGTGCTGCGGTACATGGTGGGGGCGAAGTGAAGGAAGAAAGCTGAATTTGATCAATTTGAGCCGCGTGTGATTCGACTTTGTGCGGTGGCACCGAAGACGTCGATGCATGGGAAGCAGTTGCCGACGTTTTCAAATCGCTTAAGTTCACTCGCATGAACATGACCCTGCAACTCCCCGACGACCTGTGCACGGCGGCCGAGCAGCGTGCCGGAGTGGAGTCCAAGACGCTCTCGTCCTGGTTCACCGACTTATTGAGGCGTGAACTACGCAAGCCTCAGCCCTCCCCCGTTAACACCACGGAGACCGGTGGTCGCGTTTCTGAACTGCCGCTGCCGACCACGGCCATGCTTGGCGAGCTTTACGACGAGGCGCTCGCAGACGGTGACTTGCCTCTGATGCCGCGCACGCAGGACTCTGGCAGACCTAACGCTTTTCCATGAGCGAGGGGCTATTGCTGGATACCGTGGCAGTGTCCGAACTGCGCAAGGGGCCGAAGGGAGATGCTCGGTTCTTCAGCTGGCATCGTAGCATAGCAGCGGTGCCTGTTTTCATCAGTGTGATCACTCTGGTCGAGGTCCGCCGTGGCATCCTGCAGGTGGCCAGGCGTGACCCCGCCTTTGCTGGCAGGCTGGAGACCTGGTATCATGATTTCCTGCTGCCAAAGTTTGCTCTCACTCTCCTGCCCGTGGATGCCGCTGTTGCCAGTCAGGCAGCCGAGCTGCATGCCATCCGCACTTATCCTGATCACGATGCACTCATCGCCGCCACTGCGCTCGTGCATGGGCTCACCCTCGTTACTCGCAACGAATCTGACTTCATTGGAACTGGAGTCACTGTCGTGAATCCCTGGCAGCCATGATCATGCCATTTGCAAAGGCCGGCAGGAATCCTGACGGGCTGTGTCAAGGGTATTGCTTTACAGTCCGAAGGTGAGCCAGAGGGTGAGGTGGATGAGGCCGACGTAGACGAGCCAGGTCTGGGCGAGGCCGTAGGTGAGGGAGCCGCTGGTTTCGCTGGGGGTGTCGGTGGAGCGGCCAAACAGGCGGTCTTGGTTGCGGTAAAGGAGCACGCCGAGAGGGATGAGGATGATGAGGCCAATGATGCCGATGATTTTGAGGCCAAGGAGGCCTTCGGGTGACATGACGGCGAACACGGGAGCGAGCGTGAGGTGGGGGTTCATGGGGTGAATCTTCTCACGGGCTGGCAATGTGGGTAGATACAGATGGGGGGAAAGGGGGGCGGTACAGAGGGAGAGTTGACGATGGTTTACGGTTGTTGCCGGAGGTTTGCGGTGTTGGAGATGCCCGGCCCTAGTGAAATACTTTGGTGGGGATTCACCTATTGAACCTGGCGTTTGGCGAGGGTGCCGAGGGTGCCGAGGGTGTGGATGGCGGCGGCGAGGCGGGGGGACCAGGGGAGGCCGCAGGAGATGCGGATGCAGTGGGTGTAGCGGGGTTCGGGGGAGAAGAGGTGGCCGGGGGCGATGCTGATGCCTTTGGCGAGGGCGCGGTCGTAGAGGTCGATGGCATCGACCTGCGGGGGCAGGGTGACCCAGAGGAGGAAACCGCCCTGAGGGGAGGTGACGGTGGTGCCGGCGGGGAATTCCTCCAGGATGGCGCGGCGCATGCGGGTGACGTTCTCTTTATAAATGGTGCGGACGCTGCGGAGCCAGTGGTCGTAGCCGCCTTCGGCGAGGAAGCCGGCGATGGCGAGTTCGGGGAGGGTGGCGGTGGCGAGGGTGTGGGTGAGTTTGGCCATGCGGACGGCATGGTAGTAGCGGCCAGGGACAACCCAGCCGACGCGGTAGCCGGGGGCGAGGGTCTTGGAGAAGGAACTGCAGTAGAGGACAAGGCCGGAGTCGTCGTAGGACTTGCAGGTGCGGGCGTGTTTGGGGCCGAAGGGGAGCTCGCCAAAGACGTCGTCTTCGATGAGGGGGATGTCGTGCTGTTTGAGGAGGGCGACGAGGCGCTGCTTGGTCTCGTCCGGCATGGCGGCGCCGAGGGGGTTGCTGCAGGCGGGCAGGGCGATGCAGGCGTGGACGGGCTGGGTTTTCAAGACGCGCTCGAAAACATCGAGCCGCAGACCGTGATGGGAGTCGGTGGGGATTTCGAGAGCGCGGAGGGAGAGGGCCTCGAGGACGTGGAGGATGCCGAAGTAGGTGGGGGTCTCGACAGCAACGACGTCCCCCGGTTTGGTGACGGCGCGGAGGCATAGCATGAGGGCCTCGGTGGCGCCGCAGGTGGTGATGATGTCAGCGGGGGCGACGACGGCACCGCCTTTGAGCATGCGTTTGCTGATCTGGCGGCGGAGGAGCTCGGAGCCGGGGGGGAGGTCGTACATGACGCCGCGGGCACCGGCGTGGCGGGCTTTTTCGGCGAGAATGCGGTTGAGTTTGACGGTGGGAAGGATGTCCGGGCTGGGGACGGCACCGCCGAGGGCGAGCAGATTGGAGGAGGCGACGGCGTCAAAAAGGCTGGCGTGGCGGTTGCCGAGGCTGCCGGACATGGGGACGCGGGGCGGGCCGGGGAGATCGAAGAGGGCATGGGGCGGGGCTTTGACGAAGAAGCCGGACTTGTGCCGGGGCTCGACGAGGCCGGCGGATTCGAGCTCGACAAAGGCCTGGACGGCGGTGCTCATGCTGACGCCGTGCTGATCGCAGATGGCGCGGAGGGAAGGGGTGCGCTCGCCGGGCCGCAGGACGCCGTCGTGGATCATTTTGGCCACGGTGTCGGCGAGGTGTTTATAGAGCGGCGGCGGGGGCATGTGGTTGTTTGCCGTGGTTGGCGGTGGTTTGCGATTGTTTTTCGAAAGGGGAGTGGTGCTAAGAAAGGGGGAGGTTTATTTTAAAAAGGTGGGTAGCCTGGGCAAGGGATGGGGAAGCACCCGCAAAAAGGGCTGGAAATGTTCCTTTCCGCATTTGCACTCGTAACGAATGGGAGCATTCTGCTCATCCCCCCTCATGAGTGCTACATTGCCGTACCGCGCAAACGCGGATTTCCTCGAGTCCAAATACGCGGACTGGAAAAAAGATGCTGGTTCCGTCGAACCACTTTGGTCATCGTTTTTTGAAGGTTTCGAACTGGGCATGGCCCGTCTCCCCACGAAAGGCACGGAAACGGCCGGTGGTGATGCGGCCCCGCTTTCAGAGAAGACTCTCAATTTCCGCATGCGAGTTTCGAACGCGCTGCAGAGCTTCCGTGCGCTGGGCCACACCGCCGCGCACCTGGATCCGCTGGACAAGGAAGGGCCTGAAGTTCCCGGACTGACACTGGCGGGCCTGGGATTCACGGCGGACGAGCTGGAGGAGGATGTGCAGACGCACCTGTTCCGCAACGGGCAGCCGATGAAGCTGAAAACGATGCTGGCGGAACTGCAGCGCAATTATTGCGGCAAGACGGGCTTTGAGTTCATGCACATTCACCACCCTGAGGTGCGTGCATGGCTGCTGGACCGGATTGAAGGCCGTAATCTGGATGCCAAGCCGGCGGCCCAGGATCAGATCAACGCGCTGCGCTGGCTGCTGGAGGCTGAATCGTTCGAGCGCTTCCTGCACCGTCGTTTCGTGGGGCAGAAGCGTTTCTCCGTCGAGGGCGGCGAATCGATGCTGGTGGCACTGGAGACCCTTCTCGAAGCTCTGCCAGCCGCCGGCGGCAAAGAAATCATTCTGGGCATGGCCCATCGCGGACGCCTCAGCGTGCTGGCCAATTTCCTGCGCAAGCCGCTGGAGTATCTCTTCTATGAGTTCAGCGAGAACTATGTGCCGAACATGGTTTCCGGGGATGGTGACGTGAAGTACCATCTGGGCTTTGAAACGGTGAGGCAGACCAGCAGCGGTGATTCGGTCGGGGTGATGCTTGCGCCGAATCCGAGCCATCTGGAAGCCGTGGATCCTGTGGTCGAAGGCATGGCGCGTGCGCGCCAGCGTGCGCTGAATGACACCAAGGACCGCAAAAAGGTGATCCCCGTGCTCATTCATGGTGATGCGGCCTTTGCCGGCCAGGGCCTCGTGGCTGAAGTGCTGAATCTTTCCCAGCTGCCCGGCTACCGCACCGGCGGCACGGTGCACATCATCGTGAACAACCAGATTGGTTTCACCACGATGCCGGAAGATGCCCGCAGCTCCGACTATTGTACGGACGTGGCGAAAATGATCGAAGCGCCCGTGTTCCATGTGAACGGGGACTGCCCGCTGGAAGTGATGAATGCGACGAGACTCGCGTTTGAATTCCGCCAGACTTTTGGTCGTGACGTGATCGTCGACATTGTGTGCTACCGTCGTTACGGCCACAACGAAACTGACGAGCCCGGATTTACGCAGCCGAACATGGCGCGTGCGATTGCCGAGCATCCGTCCACGGCGACGCTGTTCCGCCTGGATCTGGCAGCCACCGGAGTGCTGGATGAAGCCGGCGCCGCCGCGCTGCAGCGCGAGCTGGATGACGAACTGGAGCAGGGCATCACGACCCTGGCGGATCGTGACAAGAACGCCGAAGGCGGCAATCCCTTTGAAGGCAGCATGGCGATGCCGCAGCCTGCCTATGATTACAATCCGGTGAAAACCGGGGTGGAGCTGACGACGCTTAAAACGATCGGCGAGCGCCTGCTCGAAGTGCCGGAGGAGTTCAACCTGCATCCGACGATTGCGAAACGCTTCCTCGCAGCGCGCAGGAAGGCCATCGAGGCGGGTGAAGGGATTGACTGGGCCTATGCGGAATCGCTGGCCTTTGGCACGCTGCTCACCGAAGGCCACGGCGTGCGCCTGAGCGGGCAGGATGTGCGACGCGGCACCTTCAGCCAGCGTCACAGTGTGTTTTATGATTCGCAGACCCGGGAGCGCCACATTCCGCTGAACAATCTGGCTGCGGAACAGGGCCGTTACTGTGTGTACAACAGCCTCCTTTCTGAAGCTGCGGTGCTTGGATTTGACTACGGCTACTCGCTGCTGACCAGCAATCTGCTGGTGTGCTGGGAGGCGCAGTTTGGCGACTTCGTGAACGGTGCGCAGGTCATCATCGACCAGTTCATCGCGAGTGCGGAAAGCAAATGGCAGCGCCCGAGCCACATCACGCTGCTGCTGCCGCATGGTTACGAAGGCCAGGGGCCGGAGCACTCCAGCGCAAGGCTTGAGCGATTCCTGCAACTTTGCGCCGGTGGCAACATGCAGGTGTGCAACTTCACCACTCCCGCGCAGTACTTCCACGCGCTGCGCCGCCAGATCAAGCGCAGCACGCGCAAGCCGCTGGTCGTGATGACGCCGAAGAGCCTGCTGCGTCATCCGCGGTGCGTGTCCAAGCTGAGCGACATGGCCGAAGGCACGACCTTCAAGGAAGTGCTGGACGACGAGAATCTGCTGGCTGCGCCGGAGCGCATCACGCGTCTCATTCTGTGCAGCGGCAAGATCTATTATGACCTGCTCGCCTTCCGCGAGGAGCACAAAATCAAGAACGCCGCCATCATCCGCATCGAGCAGCTTTACCCGCTGAACTACGAGATGCTGAAGGAGATCGTCGCCAAGTATCCGCGTGCGCAGAAGAAGTGGATCTGGTGCCAGGAGGAGCCGCGCAACATGGGCGCCTTCTACTACATCCGCCCGCGTCTCGAAGAGCTTTCCAACCACAAGCTGCGCTACTCCGGCCGGGAGCGCAGTTCCAGCCCCGCCGCCGGTTCCAAAGCCATCCACACCCTCGAGCAGGAAAACCTGGTCGAGTCGGCATTCAGCGTGTGATTTGTACAGACATAGATTTTCTCCCACTACCCCGTCATGCCCTCAGACATTAAAATACCCGCACTCGGCGAATCCGTCGCCGGTGGTCAGATCGCCAAATGGCACTTCAAAGAAGGTGACATCGTCAAGACTGGCGATGTCCTGCTCACGCTCGAGACCGACAAGGTTGCCGCTGAAGTCACCGCTGAAAGCAGTGGTGCCCTGCACATCAGCAAGCAAGCCGGTGAAGATGTCGAGGTGGGTGGCGTGGTGGGCCAGATCAACGAAAATGCGACCGCTCCTGCTGCGAAGGCCGAAGCTCCGAAGCCAGCCCCAGCCGCCGCTGCTCCTGCGCCTGCCGCCAAGGCCGAGCCGGAAAAGCCTGCGAACGTTACGGAATTCAAAGTGGTGCCGAAGCCTGAACCCGCGCCTGCGCCAGTGGCCAAGGCTGCACCGGAAGGGCGTGTCACGCGCAAGAAGATGAGCCCGCTCCGCAAGAAGATTGCGGATCAGCTCGTCAGTGCGCAGCGCACGGCCGCCATTCTCACCACGTTCAATGAATGTGACATGAGCAATGTGATGGCGCTGCGTTCGAAGCTGCAGGACGCCTTTGTGGCGAAGAACGGCGTGAAGCTCGGCTTCATGAGCTTCTTCATCAAGGCGGTGGTGGAGGCCCTCAAGGCGGTGCCGCAGGTCAATGTGCGAGTTGAAGGAGAAGAAATCGTGCAGCAGCACTTTTTTGACATCGGCGTGGCCGTGGGTACGGAGCGCGGCCTGATCGTGCCGGTGCTGCGTGACGCGGACCAGAAGAGTTTTGCGGACCTTGAAAAAGACATTCTCGGCTACGCAGCCAAGGCCAAGGAAGGCAAGATCCAGGTCAGCGATCTGACCGGCGGTGTTTTCACCATTTCCAACGGCGGTGTTTACGGGTCCCTGCTCAGCACCCCGATCATCAATCCTCCGCAGAGCGCGATCCTCGGCATGCACAGCATCCAGCAGCGCCCGGTGGCGGTCGATGGCCAGGTGGTGATCCGCCCGATGATGTACCTCGCGCTCAGCTACGACCACCGTGTGGTGGATGGCAAGGAAGCCGTGTCGTTCTTGATTCGCATCAAGGATTGCATCGAAAACCCGGCCAGAATGCTGGTGGGCGCGTAATATCTGCACGAGTGCAGATATTATTGCTGAACAAAGCTGCTGCCATACGTTCTCATCTTCACAGTGAAGCTGTTTTAAATGGCATTTGAGACCCCCAGTACGATTCCGATGACCGAAGCGCCTGCGCCGAAAGGCTGGGGCGTGTGGTTGCGGAACAAGTTTCTGGCGGGGCTGGCGCTGGCGCTGCCGCTGATCATCACGTTCTGGATTTTGTCCTTTGTCTATGACCTGCTGCACGCGTGGAGCAAGCCGGTGCTGGGGCAGGCGGTGAGCCTCGTCAATGAGTTCAGTGACGAGCCGATCCTGAACATTGAGGACCCGAAGCTGGAAAGCCTCACCAATTTTATTGGTTTCCTGTTTTCGGTGCTGGCCATTCTGGGTCTTGGCTTCATGGCCACCAACGTGATCGGCGTTCACATTGTCACCGCCGTGGACAAGCTGCTGCTGCGCATTCCGCTGGTGGCGGTGATCTACCGGCCGCTCAAGCAGGTGATCGACGCCTTTCGCAGCCTGGGCGGCACGAAGCAGAATTTCAAGCGGGTCGTGTACATTGACTATCCGGTCCCCGGCATGCGCATGATCGGTTTTGCCACCGGACAGTATTGTGATCCGCAGACAGGAAAGGCGATGACCTGCGTCCTGCTGCCCACGGCGCCGAGTCCGATGACGGGCATTCTGCTGGTGGTGGATTCCGAGAAGATCACGGATGCGCCGATCACGATTGAAGAGGCGATGAAGATGATCATTTCCGGCGGACTGGTTTCGCCGCTGAATGCCGTGGCACCGCTGAATCAAAAACCACCGGCGGCCCCCCTGCCTGAGCAGCTGCCGGTGCCTGAACCTGAGTTCGAGCTGCCTGCCGGCCTGCCGCGTGCGGAGGATTTTGATGCGGGAGACACGGAGATCCTGGCGCAATCCATGGACATCAAGAGTGGAAAACGCTGGCTGCGTGCCCTGCCATGGAAGAAACGCTGAGTCCATGGTGATCACCGACTGGAAAACTTGGGAGCCGGGCGTTCGTGCGACACTGATGTTCGTCATCGATGAGGCAAAGCGCGAAGTTTTGCTCATTCGTAAAAAGCGTGGCCTGGGTGCCGGCAAGATCAACGGTCCCGGAGGCAAAATGGATCCTGGTGAAACCTCGCTGCAATGCGCGGTGCGTGAAACGCAGGAGGAACTTGGAGTGACCGCGCTGAATCCGGTGCATCACGGTGAGCTTTGGTTTCGGTTCGTGGATGGTCTGTGCATGCATGTGGATGTGTTCGTGGCCACACAGCATGAGGGTGAGGCGGTGGAAACACCCGAGGCGGTTCCGCTCTGGACCTCGCTGGATGCGCTGCCCTTTGATGAAATGTGGGCGGATGACATCCACTGGCTGGCGCAGACCTTGATCGAACGCCGGCGTTTCATGGGGCGGTTCACCTTTGATGACGACACCATGCTGTCGCACGAAGTGAAGTGGTTGTGATATAGGTTAACGCAATTAATT